>JADFHF010000089.1 GCA_022567305.1 Bacteroidota bacterium
ATTCCCTTCGACACCGTCACTATCGACGACAGGCGCACCGAGATGCCACGGCCATTCGCCCAAGTCCGGAGTGACAACACCTTGAAAACTATACTCCCGAAGATCTTCTAGCGTCACTCCAAATATTCGGTCGTATGAACTGCAATCATTTGGGTTAGGGAGAGTGGCTCCTGGATTCAACGGGGCCGACCAGAAGTCCACGCTGCCCCAACGACCTCCAGCTACGCGAAGGTCGCCTGCTACATATCCGCCAAACCAAACGTCGCTTGTTTGAAGGGCGTGCCTATTGCTGCCTGCGGGAATTTCATATCTGAGAATTCCATCAGGATGTATTTCGGCCCTTACGTTGTTAACATCCAGAACCGCTTCGGCGAGAGGCCGAGAGCAAGTACCCGGTACCGGAGTCTGCGCTTTAGCAACTCCGGATACGATAAATACAACCGCGAAGAACCGAACAGAACGACTTCGCCAAATCATTGCTGACCTCCTGATAAGTCAGCCTCTCAGCGCCTGAATAGGCGATAGGGTGCGTCTAGTAGATAAGTGTAGGGACTAGCTGGAATCGGCGGTAGTGAAAAGGGGGTGCACTCAGTTGACCACCACCATCTTCCGCGTCTCAATGATATCACCTGCTACGTACCTAAATAGGTATACGCCGCTGGCTAGCCCGGTAGCGTCGTATTTAAGAAGCGTGCGTCCCGGTCCCCGCTCGCCATCAATAAGTGTCCCAATTCGGCGCCCCAAAATGTCAAATATCTCGAGTTTCGTTTCTCGTGCTTCTCGCTGAAAAAACTTGACCGTGGTTCCAATCGTGACAGGATTTGGATAAATCTCTAGTAGCTCTTCGTCGACCAGAGGGCTGATGTCACGGGAAGGTGAGGGACTTGATGTGACCAAAATCGAACGCGATTCTGCCCATCCATAAAGCTTACTCTCTACCCTCCAGTGAAACTCGCCCTCGGGCTGAATTACTATTGGCTGGCCTGAAACAACCCCTGTTGAATCCCAAATTGGAGCGACAAAGTCTGCATTCGAGGATAATTGTAGACGATAGAAGTCATTATCGGGGCCGTCCCAGTGGAACAAGATCTCACCCGGTTCGACTTGTGCGTTTTGCGGAGGAAATGAGAGAAGAGGGGCGACAGATTCACCTGTGACGATTCGAAAGACAGTGCCCGCTTCTGGTAGCGCCGGGTCATACGGAGGCTCCGCTCCGCCATTCCATTGGACTAATACCATATTCGCGAATATCTCCGGGCCTAGACCTTCAGCTCCGTCGAAAAAGTCGAGATAACCCTGTATCCCCGGTGACTTATCCGCTGGTTCGTACCAGAAAATCCAATCAGAAAGTGGATCGTCGTTACGCCCGGAAAACGCATGATCGCCGCCGAAGTCAAATACACCGGACACAGCCCCTGCTCCACACGATTCTTCACAGATTGCGGGAATCAGTCGTACATCGTCGGAAGGATCGTCTGGTGTTTTTCGTCCAATATTCCAGAGCTCAAACGGTACACTTACAACGATTTGATCGTCGAATAACCGAATTGCCTTTCCCGGGAACTGGCCAAAACGGATCTCATAATCGTCGGCTCCAATGATAGGATAGTTTGCGCCCGATCTTGTGATACGAGCAATAAAACTTAGGCTATCGGTGAGGGGACCGTACTCAAGACGGTCACCTCCCGCATGGATACCCCAAGCCGTGTCATTCGTGGCTTGTTGATAGCCTCTCGTCGGCCGATCACATAATGTCGCCGTTTCAGCCTGACAAGGAACTCTGGGAAATCCGGAGCTATTGAACGCAAAAGCAGCCATGTCAGGCGGAATTAGCGGCCCATCGCGATTGGCAACCGTAATGAACTCGGTAAATGGAGCCGTACCGAACAACACATCTCCTGCCTCGAACCACCATCTGTCTTCCCACGGTCCATATCCGAATGAGTTAACAGCGCGCACACGCCAGCCGTAGAGCTCCCCTGCGACCAAATATTTGGCGCGCCACGATGTCTGATTTGTGATGCGAGTAACGGTAGTATCTGGTCCAGTGAGTTCAACCTCATACGCCGCTGCATTTGGAGATGGATTCCAGAGCAGTTCCGGTTCCGAGGCCTGAATCGCCTCGCCATCCGTAGGACCTTTGCGATCGACATACTCCGTTGGCGGAAATCCGGAAGGAAGATTCTGAAACCCGCCGAAAAACGCCTCTTTCACCTCCTCAGCAGCGAGTTTCATCTCCGTGACCGAGTCGAGGTGGTCATCACCCACTGCCCAGACAATGGAGAAAACAATTTCGGTGTCCTCTCCCGGATCAAGATTGAATGGTCCCATCGAGATTACCATTCGTCGGTCGCCGGGAGTGGCTCGTGTGCCTAATCCATCGAGATTCATTTCTGACCAGAATTCTCCAATTGTAGGGTCGCCGGGAAACATATAATTTATAGGGGGATTGGCCGAGTCTCGACCATCTCCACCAAGCGTCACACGATCGCCTAAGGGAAGCCGTCCTCGCATGAGGTTGTACATGTGTGGACCCCAGAAAGTACCATGGCACGTGATACACGGCGCGATGTTGTACCACATGAAATGGCTCATCCCAGAGCGCTCACCGGGTTCATCTATCGCCCCGTCTCGATTGTTGTCGATGCCATCATCTTTTCCCTCCGGGCCTTGAATAATCTGGATACCCAATGCCGGCGGCGGAGTCCCATATCCTCCGAATTCTTCGTCTTTGTTGTCAGCGTTATAAACGAATCCGATATCAAGAAGGGAATCTGAGCCGATATAATCGTCCCTAAAAAATCCAAGTTCAGGATCAACCCAAATTCCGATATAAGCTTGCTGTATTGGCGCCGTATTTCTGTTAAATATGCGATAACGATACACTGTCGCGTTGTTCACCGAAGGAGCTGATGTTCTGGCAGCAAACGCTTCGCCATGAACTTCCACGCCTAAGGGAGGCCTGTCCGATGTATTGTGCACATTCCCGCGGTCGTTCATCACCCACCAAATGGTCTGGTCGCCGGTAATGATTGGGCGTTCATGTGCTCTGAGGTTGATCGTCCGACTTGCTCTCTGTTCGAAAGGGAGATGCAGGACATCAATGCGATTACCATTCGCGTCCATCGTAGGAGCACCGAGCCCTGTTGGCCAATCGACCAAGTCCCGGCTTGTGAAGAACGTGTTCGTATAATGCTCAATGTCGTCCCTAGTCACCTTGAATACACGATCGTAGCTGTTGCAATCGTCAGGAGGATTGCCTTCATCATCAAGCGGACCTGCCCAGTATTCGTTGTTTCCATAACGAGCCCCGGCAAAGTGAAGCTTTTCATTGATGAAACCTCCAATCCAAATTCCGGCCGCAAAAATTGAATGGGATTCAGAGTAGATTGGAATGTTATAAACGTGCGGTTCGCCGCGATAGAACAATCCCCCTGTATTCAAAATCCTTGCGCGGACGTTGTTCGCGTCCAGAAATGCTTCACCCTGAGATCGAGGGCAAGAGCCTACAATCTGCGCATTTAACACACCGGGGGCGATCGCGAAACAACAAGCGATCCCGGAGATAATTCGTGTGAGAAATCGAATTACTGATAATTCCATAGCCGACCTCCGAATAAGTCAGCCTCTCAGTGCCTGAATAGGCGATAGGGTGCGTCTAATCTGTAACGATACTGCTCAATACTGGAATTTATTAGACCAAAACGAGTGCATACGTAGTTGTACATAGCCCTAGTTTGGGTGCGCTGATAATCCGAATCGCCAAATCGCTCACATTTTCCGATCCTCCTTCGACCGACCCCTACCATCTCGCGTTTGGTCGCATACGCCTCAGGATATAGTACAAGGCCGGGTTGATCTAGACTTTCTCGTAACAGATCAATGAAAGCGACTCGACTTTCCCGATCCAACAGGTGTTACGACAACCTCGACGAAGTCAAATCCTGTTCGCCCGTCATTGTCTTCGGCAATGAAGGTCACAAACTCTACACCACTCCATCCCGCCACAGCCGAATAAGTAGGTACCTTTGTAATGGGATCGATCTTGACTATCACGTTCTCATGCGGAATTCTGCCAATACCGTCATCCCAGTGGCTTGACTTCTCAACTTTCCAGATCATTCGATTCGATGGGAGTTCATCGTCCGACACATAATTATCTAGTGTTTCGCCGACATAAACTTGGCCGCTTTCAAAAGTGACGTTTGGGATATCGGTAACTATCGGTGGATGACGACCATCGAGATACGATCTGATTGAGAAAGGAGAAATATTTCCTATCAACCCTTCTTCGTCTTTTCCAGTCAACTCTGCACTTTCGCTGTGACCACGATGCGGATTGTTGGTTGGAGTAATGACTAGTTCACGAGTTGCGGGGTCAAAGTCGATCTGAAAAAATGTCAATAACCGCGCGGACCAGACGGCACGATAATCTTCACTTTCAACATCATAGAAGCAGTCGTCCAAATTGGGGACTCGAAATGATGAACCGACCTCGAAATAAATGTGTGGACCAAACGTGCAAACTTCAGGTCTGTCATTTACGGGAATTACTGAAATGGAAAAGGAAGGTAATTCGACGACATATTCTCCATCGGTTGCTGATACGACATAAGGACCGATAACGCCGTAATAGTTTTGCCCGGGCGTTATTGAGAGTAGACAGCCATTGATAATCGCAGTAGAATTTTGTTCGGCTCCAGTGTCAATAGAAAACTCCAGCGGCGTGTCATCTTCGATTAACGCACATAGATCCTGTTCAAAGGAGATGTCTTCGGGAGTTACAGGATTACTTATGTTACCAATGACTCTAGGAGCACGATTGCCAACGATCACCTCAATTGGAATACTGCTGAAAAAGGTCGGATCGACCGTGTCCGTTGCGTGTACAAGGCCATCAACTATTCCGTGCACCGCGCCAGTAAAAAATAGTTTTCCGTTGCTGACCACGAATGGCACGGTAACCGAATAAGTACTCGGCTCGTCGTCGTAGAAGTATTCGGACAAATCCAACTCCAATGTTTCTCCGGCATGAATCGATTCGCTGATCGACTCGACCTTCGCTTCAGGTCCCACGTTAACTATTGTGAGCCATTTCCACTCAGACGGACGAAAAATCACATTTTTGACC
>JADFHF010000015.1 GCA_022567305.1 Bacteroidota bacterium
GTGCTCCAAGCTCATGCCCATAATCAAATATTGCGGTTCCGCCAACAAAGCTCCATCCACCGCTTCCCTCAACCCGCCTAAAAACTGTTTTTTATACTCCATTAAATCCTCTTCAGTTTTCAACTGCGGCTTCCGGGTCAAGACGTTGGCAGTGTGAAGGCCGACTCCTTTTAATCCGTCCGGTCCTTGGTTCCTGAAAATAATGCTCCAAAGTTCGTGCTCCATACTGGTATTCGTTGCAGGAATAAACAGCCCGAACTTCCTCTTAAAGCTCCTTACATCAGGATATCCCCAAGAAGAATCAATTTCGCCGAAGTCTTCGGCTTTTTTCCCATTGTGAATGACGCCGGGAGGCGCTAGAGAGGGCATGGGTGGGACATTCACATTGGGAATGGTGATCTTTTTTCGGGACAATTTGCCAATAATAGTCTGGGCTCCTCGGTAGTTTGTTTTCTCGTGTTCATTCATTCCCCTGTTCCTCATTTATACATAACGGATCGGCGACTCCATGTGATAGTTCAAAGCCGCAGTCAGATATAAATTTAAGAGATTAACATGGACAACGAACGCAGAAAATTTCTCGCCATTTTCTCCACTCTTTCTATTGCTTCCTTTATCCCGCACAACCGATCACAAAAAAACACGTCAAACATGTATGGTTTAATTAGCAAGATTAAGGTTGCTACTGGCAAGCGCGAAAAATTAGCTTCAATTCTCCTTGGCGGTATTTCTGGAATGCCAGGCTGTCTCAGCTACGTTGTAGCAGCAGACACAACCGAAGAAGATGCAATATGGACCACAGAGGTTTGGGATAGCAAGGCTAGTCATGAAGCCTCGCTTTCATTACCCTCCGTTCAGGAGGCCATTACACTTGGTAGGCCGCTAATCGTTGGTTTTGATGCCCGGCATGAAACAGAGCCATATGGAGAATTAGAACTTGGTTCGCCTGATTGATCGGTGCAGACCATTTTATATTTTCGTAAATCTTCAAGTATTTTTGGGACGAAACTGCGCCCCCTTTTTCGTAGTGGTTCAGGAGCCTACCCAGCCAGTCTACTCCCTCACACCGGGCTGTCGACCTAGCAAACCCTGCGGACATGAGAACAACCCGCATTTACGACAGACGTGATCGGATTATACGACGGACGTCAGTTGAGCGGATCGTCTATTAAACGAGTTTCGAAGTTCCTGCCCTACTGCGAAATAACGTCCGGTCTGCGGACTTCCAGGCGAGAGACGCGGGGCTTCGTCCCCGTTTCTCTTTCGACGCTTCGATAAACCTACATTTTCGGAACGACGAAAATCGTGGTTGGACGAGTGACCTCACCGATCGCGAGTGCGTACCGAGATAGTCTCCCGACTCACAGCGCGGCAATTAGCGGAAACCGAATTAACGCGTAGGTTTTCTCCTACATTGCTTAGTTATGCTACTTTTCTTCATTTAAAGTGTATTCAAATTCGTACGAGTGCTTGCCTTCAGATTGATTAATTTGCATTGTTCCAGATATGCCTTCTAATTCTCCGGTT
This sequence comes from Bacteroidota bacterium, assembly GCA_022567305.1. Lineage (GTDB taxonomy): Bacteria > Bacteroidota > Rhodothermia > Rhodothermales > UBA10348 > SMXL01. The sequence continues at coordinate 1,528 of JADFHF010000015.1, forward strand.
CCGGAGTCAGGCACAACATTTACCTCTAAAGACGATGTTCCACGATTCATAATTCCCGTATGCAGGAGTGTAAACGAACCATGTTTTTCTTGAATGCTCCCATTAAATACCTCAATCGCAACGTAACCCGCTGAACCTTCGATCTCAGTACGTTTACTTAACATCTGCCCTTGACCGGAGCCATCAAGACCCCCACGATAGGTTTTGCTAATTAACATTCTACCTACATTGATCTCATCTTCTGTTTGCGGCGAAAGTTGAAGTTCAAAAGCCCCTGTGACAACCATTGTCTCCCCATGTTTATTATTATCTCTAATGTTTACAGCAATATAAAAGCTCATAAGAATTAAACTTGTTAACCCAAAACCAATCCATCCAAATTTATTTTTCAGCATTTTCTATCTCTGAAGAATTTTTAGCATAACGCCGAGACCACCTGACGACACCTTGATGCTCTCCCAGCGTCCTTTGAATGCCTCTTCCTGGGCTTGTGCGGGCTCAGAGCAGATCACAAGTAAAGAGACGCCGAATCACTTCATACTCAGATTACCGAGGAGACTACCTTTCACCCATGCCTCACGCTGAGCAAAGGTATAAAGCTCGCTGCCATCTCGTTCGAAAAGAACACTGAGAAACTGAGTTCCTGTGTGGCCTAAAATTTCGCTCACTTAGTTCTACCACAGATTTATCGATAAGTCCATGAAAACCCTTCGAATAGCTGTGCGAGTTGTGCTCGCCTCTCTCTTTCTGCTTCCGTTTTCAACCGGTATCTCGATCGCTCAACAGAATGGTCCTGCACCGCCTGATTTTCTTGTGACGCTGCCATCCAGCTTCGACTTCGATGACACGGTCGACATTCTAAAAGGTGCTATTGAACAAGAAAACTTGATGGTCGTCCACGAAATCGATGCGCAGCGAATGCTACGAATGGTAGAGGTCCAGACCGGTGGGATGAAACAAATCCTGTTTTTTCACCCCCGGTATATGAAGCGCATCATCGAATCGAACCGACACGGTGCAATCGTTCCTCCGCTGAAAATTGCCGTGATGGAAATGCCGGATGGCCGAGTCATGGTTCGCTATGACCGTCCGACACATCTATTCGAAGCGTATGACGGGCTTTCGGAATTGGCCGCCGAGCTAGAAGGTGTTATTCAGCAAATACTCGACGAGATTAAAGACTAATCCTTGATGCTGAGATAACGAGTAGAGTTGCGATGAAAGACCGGAAACGAGCGATTGTAATCCTCCTCGCGTTTATCGCGGGAGGCGTTGTGCCGATTCAGCTAGTTACGCTTTCCTTCGGCTATGCACAGTACGTAAAAGCGGTTTCTCTCGGCCCGAAGGTCATTATCACGGCACACGATTTCGCGGCGTACTATGTGCCATTTATCTATGTGCCCGCGCTTCTTCTTCTCGCAGGTATTGCTTGGTATTCACGTAAACAATACCCAGATGTTTTTCGGCGAATTATGGTCGGTCTGGGTGTGGGTGTCCTGGCGACAGTATCGCTCGACTTCTTCCGCGAGATGGGAGTTATTAACAGTTGGCTCCCAGGAGATACGCCAAACATGTTCGGCAAGATGACGACGGGCAGCAACAATTTTTCATACTTCTACCCAGTAGGAGTTTTTGTTCACTTCATGAATGGGGCCAGCTTCGGCCTCTTCTATACCTTCGTCTGGGGGAGGCGAAGCACGTTTAGATCGGCGCTTCTATGGGCCACATCCTGGGCACTCGTCATGGAGCTTGGTATGATGACCCTCCCTCCCATGGCTCCGATGGTAGGTGCATTCGGCACCCGATTCGCCTGGCCTCAACTGTTTCTCCTGACACTGGCCGCACACATCGCTTACGGTATTACACTGGGACTCCTCTCACAGTACTTCCTCAAATCAGAAGACAAGGGCGGGCTCTTCCGTTTTCTTCGGGGCTCCCCGTCCTGAGCCTCAAGGTGACATTAAGTCCCCCGCGCTTCTGGTCGTAATCTTTGCTGTACTCGCTACCGACACGGTGTGCCGTCAGAAACCTTGAATAATTGTTCGTTGAACGCAAAGCGAAATTCATCTTTTACACCGGATCGGGGAGAGCTACCCCGCGCAGCAGGATAACTGCGCCACGTTTTTGTCGAATGCCTGCGCGGCCAGTTTGACTCCCTCAGCCAGGGTCAGGTATGGATGGAACGTCGACGTGATGTCCTCAATCGTGAGACCGAGCTTAATGGCAAGCGCCAACTCGGTGATCATCTCGCTCCCTTCGGAGGCCAGGATGTGGGCGCCAATAATCTTCCGCGTATTTGCATCAGCCACGAGCTTTACGAAGCCGCGCGTGTCGCGCGCCGCAAGGGCGCGTGGCACATGTTCCAAAGGCAATTCCGATGTAATGGGCAGCATCCCCTGCACCCGCGCCTCTTCCTCGCTTACTCCTACCGATGCTACCTGCGGATCGGTAAAGGTCACCTTGGGCAGCGCAGCAAGGTCAAAAGGACGCGTGTTGCCGGTAAGTGCGTTTTCCGCAGCAATGGTCCCGCCATAGGCTGCGACGTAAACGAACATAGGCTCGCCGGTCACATCACCAGAAGCGTAGATGCTAGAATTCTCGCTCTGTAGATACTCGTTCACAACGATTTCGTCCTTCTTGCCGAGACTTACGCCAGCTTCCTCGAGTCCGAATCCCTCGGTGTTGGCGCGTCTGCCAGTCGCCACCAGGAGCTGTTCGGCCGATACGGTTTCCACTCTTCCGTCTTCGCCGAATCGTACCATGTAACTTCCATTTCGCTCTACACGCTCGATCGTTATCCCGGTATGGATTACCATTTCCTCGGCCGCGAGATACTCGGCCAACGCTTCTCCGATCGCCGGATCTTCAGTGGGCACGATCCTTGATAATGCCTCGAGTACGGTCACGCGCACGCCAAGTCGCAAAAACATCTGTGCGAGTTCGAGTCCGACAGAACTGGCACCGATCACAATCATGGATGAGGGCAGCGTTTCGAGGGCCATTGCCGACGTACTGTCCAGACATCCGGCCTCTGCGAGTCCCGGTATCGGTGCAAACCATGCCGATGCCCCGGTAGCGATCAAGAGTTTCCCGGCCGTAATGTCGCGCCCGTCGGCTAATGTGATAGAATTGCCCGACGTCACAATCGCCCGCTGCTCGAAGAGAGTCACGGCTTCATATGAACTCAGGACGTCTCGGTATTTCGTCTCTCGCATTCCAGCGACCAACGCATCTTTTTCCTCGCGCACGACCGTCCAGTCCGGCCGTTCATTCGCTATCGAGATGCCCTTGAACGGATGTTGCGATCGCCGGAAGTGCGCTTCGGCTGCCCGGATTAGTGTTTTCGAGGGAATGCACCCAACGTTTACACACGTCCCACCCAGTGTGCTTGACTCGGCCATTGCAACCCGCGCCCCAAGTTCTGCAGCCCTAATCGCAGCGCCGAAAGCGGCCGATCCACCACCAACGATGAATAGGTCAAAGTCGCCGTCGCCCCGCGAAATGGCCGTTACGGCTCCCCGGGCTGAGGATTCGCGGGTGTGCGCCTCTGCATCGGCTGTTTCGATGGACCCGTCGCCTTCCAGGCGTCCTCGGTAGTACTTGGGGGCTTTGAGAAACACTTCTTCGCAATACGGACAACCGCAATAGTGGATCTCCTCCCCCGCATACTCAAATGTGAAGGTCAGTTCTGGTGGTTTTTCCGCCAGGCACGTCGGGCATACGATCACTTCCTTCGTTCGTCGGATGTGTTCCTCGGGATCGGTGGCAAAAATATCGGCGCAACCCTGGCAGCAGAAATGGTATTCTATTCCATCGTGACTCTGGGTCGGAGCCCTATCCTCACTGATTCCCAGCCTCACCAGTGAACAGCTACACGTGGGACAAATCGTTGCTTGAATCATAGCGAACCTCCAAGTGATGTTGCTCTCTCTGTATTATAAGAAATTGAGATTTGCTTCTGGGGAGGAGGCGTTATGAATTCCTTTCCCTTATAGGAGGAAATACTACTAAGTCTAGAAAATATAAATCCCCATACTAAGACCTCTCCTCTATTCCGGTCCATGCCTCACAAACAGATGTCCGCCGTTCGGCTATTGGAACGAAATGCGCTCGACATGATTAAGCGCCGTGCAAAGAAAGCCGGTCTACCGGACTGGATTGGAAATCATGTCTGCAGAGCAACCGGCATAACGAGGTTCCTCGAGGCCGGTGACACGCTGGAAGAAGCGGCCATCCTTGCGAATCATGCAGACATGAGAACAGCCCGCATCTAAGACAAGCGCGATCGGGTTATTCGATGGACGTCTGTTGAGCAGATTGTATACTAATTGAGCTTGGCACTTCCTTTCGTGATCGGAAATACCGGTGCTGCATTGAATTGCTGGTTAGTACGTGAGCTTTGCTAATTGTGATTGTTGTCCGAACAGCGTTTCTTTCAGCCGAATCCACCCGGAATCGTCATGATCGGTAAATCACTTTCGCATTATCGCATCCTCGACGAACTCGGCCCTGGCGGAATGGGTATCGTCTACAAAGCCGAGGACACGAAACTAGACAGGACGGTTGCGATCAAAGTACTATCGTCCGCCCCGCATAACTATTTCCATTATCCTGTGGCATAGCAGATCGCATGGTATGCACGTGATACGAAGACCGTTAGACTGCTAAAGCATGTACATACCCGACGTCACAAGCGATATTCCATATCTGACGGTCGACCAGATGATTGAAGTGGATCGGTCAATGTTAGAAGACTATAAGATCGAACTGCTTCAAATGATGGAGAATGCCGGGCGTAGTCTGGCTCATTTGGCTCGAACGTGGTTCTTTGGAGGCAACCTCAGCGGTAAGAAAGTAACTGTTATGGTGGAAAAGGTGGCGGTGCGATGGTCTGTGCACGACGGTTATTTACCTATGGGGCGAGGGTGACCGTTTGCCTTACCAAGGCAGAAGATAGCTTCACAGGCGTTCCCGCTCATCAACTCAATATTCTTCTCCGTATGGGTCTCGATATGGCTGAAGGCGACAAAATCGGCGTCCTACTAGATCCTGATTTAATTATAGATGGCATCATTGGTTACAGTCTTCGCGGTGCGTCGCGCGGAATCGCCGGTGATTTGATCCGTTGGGCTAATCAGAAAGACGCCCCTATCCTAGCCTTGGATGTACCTTCTGGAGTTGATGCGACGACCGGAACCGCTATTTATCCCACCATCAAGGCTGTTGCGACTATGACGCTTGCTATGCCAAAAAGGTGCTTGCGGGCCACTGGTGCCGAGGAAAGAGTGGGCGAGCTTTATTTGGCCGATCTTAGTGTACCACCAGCACTTTATACCGGACCACGCCTTGGACTTGAAGTGGGTTACATTTTCGCTGAGAGCGACATCGTCCGGTTGAAGTGACCAATAAATAATTAGGTTTTACGTACTAGGGCGTGTTGAAGGGAACTACCCCGACCGGCGAGGTGGAAGCTTATCGCCAGACCGTTAGGCCATGCTCCATCGATCATGAAATGGATTAAAACGCAAATTCACCACGAACCAAGATGAATGACATGTCGATAGACCAAAATACTCGCCCCCCATTTCCCCCCTTTACAAGAGAAACCGCGTCCCAGAAGGTGCGAGGTGCTGAAGACGCCTGGAACACACGTGATCCTGAACGAATTACCCTCGCATATACCGTTGACAGCACTTGGAGAAACCGTGCTGAGTTTCTTTCGGGGCGAGAGGCAATTGTGCAGTTCCTCCATCGTAAATGGGCGATGGAATTAGACTACCGACTGATCAAAGAGCTATGGACCTTTAATGACTCACGAATTGCGGTACGCTTTGCCTACGAGTGGCATGACGATTCTCTCAATTGGTTTCGCTCTTATGGCAACGAAAACTGGGAGTTCGACGAGAACGGTCTTATGCGTCGTCGCATTGCGAGTATTAATGACCTCCCTATTGAGGAATCGGACCGCAAGTACCGCTGGCCTCTGGGTCGTCGCCCGGACAAACACCAAGGGCTATCCGAGCTTGGCCTTTGATACATTTGGCATAACGTGGCACTCCAGTGGACGCTCCCATCGTTGCGGCTTGCGCCCAGCTCCTGTGCCGGGCACAGCGTAAGGGTCTTCCGTTACGACTTATGAGTCTAATTTCTTGACTTTCCGGTCTACGAACGACCGCATGAGCTCCGCGATCTTATGGCCATCCTCCTCGAGTGCGAAGTGCCCGGTATCCAGAATATGGACTTCAAGGTCCTCGAGGTCGCGCTCGAGGGATGGGCGCCCTCCTCCGGAAATATAGGATCGTGCTTTCCCCAGACGACGAGCGTTGGCGGCTGGTACGTGCGGAAGTATTCCTGCCATGCTGGGTAGAGCGGCGGATTGCTTCCGTAGTCATAGAACAGAGCCAGTTGAATCTCATTGTTACCCGGCCGATCCATTAGCTGCTGTACATGGTTCCATGTATCAGGGCTGATCGCCGTGGAATCTCGCACCCCGGTGAAGTACTGCCACTTGGTGGCGCCAAGCGTCAGGAGTCCCCGTAGCGGCTCGGCGTTTCCCGGTGTCTTATCCGCCCAGTATATTTTGATCGGATCCCAGAATCCAAGTAGACCCTCATCATAGGCATTCCCATTCTGAACGATCTGTGATTGGATTTTCTCGGGGTGATTAGCTGCAATTCTGTAGCCCACAGTTGCGCCGTAGTCCATTAGGTAAATGCTGTACGACTCGAGATTCATCCTCTCGGTAAGGATCTCAACAATCTCCGATAGCCTATCGAACGTGTAGTCGAACTCATCAACGGAGGGCATCGTTAAGAAGCGCCGCTAGACGGATACCTGCTTTCTTCAATTGCTCCTCTAGAGTGTGCAGATTTGTTAGGTAGTAGTCGTCTCCAATCTCTGCATCGGGTCCAACGTCGTAGATGTAATTCTCCGTGATCTGAAAGGATTCATTGGCCCAATCCTCGACGTTCTTAGAGGCCCAGAGCGTACGGTCTACTGCTGATATTCCCCCTAGCAATTGCGCCGCGTACGCTTCCCACGAGAGCATTTTGTATTCGATTAGACTTCGGTCCCAAACCTGATGCAGGTTTCGTTCCTCGCCCCAAATCGTAACGTCAGTAGAGTTGCCACCTCGGTCCTCCGCGTAGCCTACGTGGAGGGGCTGATGTAGATCTCCGACAAAGTGACCAATGAATTTGAGGGCTTCGAGGCGAGCTGTCTCAGTTGATGCTCTGTTTTCAAGGATCGACGTCTGCTCAGTGATGGCTTTCACTACACATAGATTATCTGCGCAGTCTCGGGTTAGATCAATTCCTTCTACTCCATGAGGCAGGTTTACATAGTGAGCCGTTACAAATCTTTCATACTGGGATTCACGCCGAATCACATCTGCCCAGATGCAAGACTCCGAGAAGCGATCATACGCGGAGTCGCCTGAGAGCAAGGCGCGGACAGAGTTCTTTACTGCAGGTGTCAAATTTTGCCAGGCAATCTCGCAAACGATGCGGTGGCCGTCGAAGCTCCAGCTCACATCACTCAGTCCAGCATGAGACCCCTGTAGGCTATTCAGAATTATCAGCAGAAGGATCATTCCCGACTTGTAGGCTCATCGTTGTGTATAGGCGAATCGCAAAGAAACGCGGTTCAAGTCGGAAGTGCAATTACGAGAGTCTGAGTAAACGAGTGACCAGAGGTGGGGGTGGGTGCGCCTCAGAATATCCACGGTATTTCAACCCTTAGAACATCCTCCCAGACGCCCTCATTGGCTGTCTAACGAACGCTAGTTTTGGTGGGGTACTCCTATTTATTATTAAAGTATCACTGGAGTTAAACCATGTATACATATGGTCTTTAAGTGTTTAAACAACCATGATATGATAATTATTAATCTGTCGATTGGCGATACCTAAACCGAGCCCGAATTGTCGCCCCTTCTTGCATTATGCCATTGTGGCTATTACACTTATGCAAACTCGGGATTGTACTCGCTTCAAAATTTGAGACAGGGCAGTCCGTAGAATACCTGTTAGGCGTAAACGCGTGGCGTGAACGGAGTATTAGCGTTCTACGTCCGCTCTGGGCATCTTGATTGCGCAGCAGAACCAAAGATTCGTTATGCCGCTCTGGGCAAAATGTGAATGAGCCTTTTAGATACGTCTACCTATAGCGAATCTCCATGAGTGACACGGAAACGACCACGGTGCCCAAGACCGCGGATGCTGCTCGTCGGTCCATCTTCGAGGATGTGCTGGCGATGGGTGATATTCAAATCAACGGGTCGCGTCCCTGGGACATTCAGATTCATGATGAACGATTCTACAAACACGTCCTGGCCGAGGATGCACTCGGACTGGGCGAGTCCTACATGGAAGGGTGGTGGGAAGCGGAGGAGTTGGACGCTTTCTTCTTTCATTTGCTCGGAATCGACCTCCGCAAAGTCCGGGTATCCAGGAAGCAGAAATGGACGCTGCTCAAGGACCGCTTCTTGAACCGGCAGAACACGGCACGCGCCTTTCTAATCGGCGAGCACCACTACGACCGCGGCAACGATCTCTTCCGGGTGATGCTCGATCGGCGGTTGACGTACACGTGCGGATACTGGAAGGATGCCACTTCGCTGGACGAGGCGCAGGAGGCGAAGCTTGATCTCGTATGTCGCAAGATTGGACTACAACCGGGGCAGAAGGTGCTCGATATCGGTTGTGGGTGGGGCAGTTTTATGAAGTACGCGGCCGAAAACTACGGCGTCTCAGCAGTGGGCGTCACCGTCTCAGAAGAGCAGGCCGCGCTCGGACGCGAGCTTTGCAAGGGATTGCCTGTAGAGATTCGGCTGCAGGACTACCGTGACGTCACCGACCAATTCAATCACGTGGTCTCCCTCGGCATGTTCGAGCACGTCGGGCCCAAAAACTACCGCACCTTTTTCGAGAAGGTCGACCAGTGCCTGAAAGAAGACGGGGTGCTGCTCTTGCACACCATCGGCAACAGGTTCTCCGTTCGCTCCACTGATCCGTTCACGGAGAAGTACATTTTTCCGAACAGCGTCATTCCGTCCATCCGTCAGATCGGAGATGCGACGGAGCACCTGTTTGTGATGGAGGACTGGCACAATTTCGGGCAGGATTACGACCCCACCCTGATGGCCTGGAACGAGAACTTCGAGGCTGGTTGGGAGGAACTGCGCCCGCACTACGGCGACACGTTTTACCGCATGTGGCGCTATTTCCTACTGTCCGGTGCGGGCTCCTTCCGGGTGCGAAAGATGCAGCTATGGCAGATCGTATTCTCAAAAAGCAGCATCATTGGGGGGTATACGCCTGTCCGGTGACCTGGTAGAAGGAGGATGATAGAGACGGGGCGTGTTTTCCGGATGATTCCTTCCAGAACATTCGAGCTTCCTCCTTTATCTCACCGTTTGGTGTGTGCGTTAGAGAATTAAGGAAATGCTGTAGCTGAGTCCGCTCGATATGTTTTTCAGAAGTGTGGCTCGTCCTGCTGATGTGAGACTAGAGGTCTTCGGCCTTCTCGGAAAGCGAATTCGAGTGTTGGACCGGGGATTCAAGTCTGGCGGTAAACTCACAGTCAGATTCGATGCCACTGGCCTCGCTACTGGCGTCTACTTCTACACCCTCCGAACCGGCGACTTCAGCCTGACGAAGAAGATGGTGGTGTTGAGATAAGCACCTGGTTACGAATGCATCGACATTCACGACGAATAGCTCAGCAGTTGTCACCACCACGTCGACACGTTCTCGAGACGGCTGGCAGAAACCCGTCAGAAAATTTTTCAAAAAAATATTTCAGAACCCATTGCGTGGCCGAGATAGAGAGCCTGGTGAATCGGCTCAATCCCGTTGAAACGTAATTCGTAAAAGTGAATTCGAAACTGTTCGAGAGTTCGTACGGGTGATATACATTACATGGTACCCCCTTTTCCTGGGGGGTGGCGCCGTAAACGACCGGTCAGGGACGGGGATTAATCTTTCTCAAGATGCGCCCCGTTTTTCAGGGAAACCACTGCTGGCTTTTGAGTGGGAATCTGGCCATTTCAAGTCCAACCTCCGGCGCCATATCGTTCGAAGCCGATCTTCCTTCTTCATGTTGGACCACGTCCTTGGTGCGTCTTCTCGCTTCTTTACCTTTCCTTGTCGCAGCACGTTCATTGATTCACCCGCAGCCGCCTGGTTATTACTCAAACTCTACTGCTCAGTGTATCGGCACTCATGTCGAAGACGATAGCCCCGTTATTTGCGTGAGCAGCATCCGATCTTAGGTACGGAATCTCGTGTCTGAAGGCCTTAATAACCGCAAAGAAACCCGCTAAAGTGGCGAGTTAATCCAAGAGACCGGTCTCCCCCTCTGGGAGGCCGATTTTATCGTCTAGTAGATCATCTCTCGCAAGAAAAATTGTCCTCCCCCCGTCCCCGGCTCCGTAGAGATTTTCAGCGTGAGAGAGAAATTGAAAAACTCCGAGCGCGAGATAGACCCGGAGTTTGATGGTCAAAGAGCTGAATTCAATATTCTTTCGGAAGCCACATCGTCCAGTGGTCATACTCTTCAACTGGCGCAGGAGCATAATCTCCGTTCTCTTTCATCAACCCACCGAGCGGCTCCATCTACGTTTTTTACGAGATGGATCAGCGCCATCCAATTAAAGGGTCCACGCGACTATGCCACCACGAGGCTTCGAGGATCTATGAAATAACGTGTAAACTCATGGACCCTCTTGAACAAGGACGAATCAAAGAGCACGAACTACCATCGCCCAAGTAACGCCGCCGCATCTTCACTGTTATAGCAGCCCAGCGGATCCTCCATAATTTCTGAAAGATATTTTTTCGCCCGGTCCAGGTTTGATTCAACCAACAGCTTCGCCAACGGCAATTTGGTCCAACAACCGAAGCGGTGGTGGAGTCGATCTTTCTGTTGATTCGGTAACTCGAGGATATGTTCATACAGCATGATTGCCTGATCTTTTTTTCCCGCTCTCGCGAATAGCATAGCCTGGGAATCAAGAATCCACCGGTTGTTGGGGTGACGGATCAAAAGCGAATTTCCCATCTCGATTCCTGCATCAAGAAACACATCGTCCATAAATTCAGCGAAATAAAAATGTGAAACAATATCACTGGATTCGTTAATTCCGTACCGATCGCGGACCACTTGATACATCAGCGCGGCCTGATCCTGATTGCCCGTAAAACTGAATAACGGTGCCTGCGCAAGCAATTCACTTTCAAACGTGTACGAGTGCGTCTTTTCAATCTCTTCCAATTCATCAATCAAAGAAGCCGACTGAAAATCCGGTTGCGGAATCAGCTCCTCGCCTGAAAAAACGAACAACCTCATAAAACTGTGTGCCAGCGGAGATCTTTCAACATTTCCCATCAGAAGGCGGAAAGGATCGCTTAATACTCCGCTATTCGCCTGCAAATAAAGACTGATTCCACGCCCAGGAACCCGAAGGAGCAATCCGCCTGCCGTATCATCTTGCCCGTAACTCCACATTACACGCTCGCCTTTGAATTGCTGCGTAAACCACCCGAGGCTCACGGGAAGAACATGGCCATCCCTGTTTCGAGATGGCGTAGTTAAACGGGCAAGGGTACTTGAAGTCAGCAATACGCCGGAGTCAAGAGCTTGAACATACTTCGTCATATCCTGAAGCGTACTAAACATCCACATGCTAGACGACCCTGCCGGTGAAGGATACAATTTCATGCCTGCGGGTCTCAGTATGAGTTCGTAGAGAACGTCCTCGAACGGTCTGTCCGTAGCGCCTTCAACGACGTTTACGAGCATCCCGAACCGCGTCGAACCGTACACAAATTCTTGGCCGATCAATCCTTCGGAAGTATGCGTCAATATGTGTCTGATCGTTACTTCAGGAGGGACATCCAGCGACCGGTCGTATTGGATGACGGGATCAGAAAGATTAATCTGCCCATCTTCCTCCAACTTCAATAACAGGGAAGCGACGAATATCTTAGCGATGGAGGCAATGTCCTGAAGGGTTGTCGAGCTATACGGTATTTCTGATTCAGCATCTTCGAAGCCCATTTCGCGATTTGCCAACACCTCTCCGTCTTTGATGATCACGTAAGCAAGACCGGGGATGTCGAGTCTTGTTTTTAAATCGAATACTTCGTGATAGAACGACTCAAATCGATCCATTTTTTCTGTGGACTGTGCTGCTATCGGCGACATATAAGCAGCATCGCTCGCACTGATCAAGGTTACGAGTACGACTACGGAGAATCGGCGACAAACGGGACTCATTCTCAGGGATTGGCTAGGTTGGAAACGAACAGAATACGGCTTTTCAAACCGGTACCGTTAGCTACGTAATCGGAACACATACGATTCAAAAAGGGGCCCGCTAATATTGGACAGGGCCGTTGGTGGAATCTCGCATGCTGATTGCAGGCGCGAGGAGCGACCAAATACTGGCCGCGAGCATCACGCCTTCGGCAAAGCCGAGCATCGTATCGAGGGCAGCCCTGGACAGCGTGCTGGTGAATACGACACCTGCTGCGCCAGACGCCGTTAGTTTTGTCGCAGCATGTTCCCTCGTGGCTGCTTACGGCGTGGATTGTTCAGCACTACAGGAGTCTCCCAGATGAACTGTCCGCCTCTTTTGTACACCTTCCCGTCTTTCATAACGAATACGACATCGCGTAGCGCATGAATGTCATTCAGAGGATTGGCTGGCATGGCAATCAGATCAGCATTTTTTCCGGCTTTTACCTCACCGCTGTTCGCCCCGAGTAGATCCGCAGCGTTCATCGTTGCCATACGAAGAATGAATTCGTTCGGGAATCCGGCGTGCACGTAGCTGTCGAGAAATTCGAGCGTCTGCTGACCGCGGGTTTTTCCCTCTTCATAGTAAACCACGTCCGATCCAAATGCCATTGGAACTCCAATGGCGTACGCTCTCTTGTTTCGTTCAACATTGGCCTGGTGACGGCGCTCACCAACTCGAGATGCCGGGAAATCTGTTCCTACCAGGTAGGTACCCCGTTCCTTCATGAGCTCAAGCGTTTCGTCGGACGGATTGAAGCCATGTTCAATGGAATCCACACCGCCGAGTACAGCATTTCGAATTCCTTCATCGCTGGTAGCATGCGACATGACCTTGACGCCCATGTCGTGTGCCTCCTCCACTGCGACACGAACATCCTCTTCGGAATAAATGTACGGCTGGTTGTCGATGATGAGCTTAATGAAGGTTGCTCCGTAGTGTACATTTTCACGAACGCCCCTAATAATTTCGGCGTGTGAATCGGCATACAGGTATTCAGGGTTACCCAGACCAGGCTTTTCGGGCTGCATCTGAAACTGGCCCCCGAACGGTGCGATCATCCTGCCTGCGGTAACCATATTAGGGCCTGGTATCCAACCTCCTTCAATGGCACGACGGAGTGTCACATCGCCATACAACCCATTATTACCGGTATCGCGGACCCAGACAAATCCAGATTCCAACATGGAACGTGCCATCATGGTCCCCTGAGCCACCCGCATGGAGGTGTCTTCAATCAGCGAAGCGTAGTAGTACGATCCGTGATCGTTGATGTCAGAGCCGTCCATTTCCATAAGCGCCAGATGGGTATGCGCGTCGATCAATCCGGGCATGACATAATCGTCCATAAGATCAATCACCTCAGCGCCATCAGGCGCTGCAACTCGGTCTCCAACGGCGGTTATCATACCATCTTCCACAAGGATCGATTGATTGGTGATGACGCGGCCGGTCGCCACATCAATCAGGTGCCCAGCACGAATGACAACGGTCTGTGCCGACGACGGGAAAACGGACAACACAAGAAGAAGAAAAGGAAATACGACGCGCATGGGAGGACCTCTGATTCTAGTGGGAGAGTTGACTTACGACAATTCTGCATGAGGATCAAGTACGCATGGCGACCGCGAGGATGCCGGTCTATGACGGGTTGCCAGCGTGATGAACGGGCGCGACGTGGTGATCAACGCTCTTCAGAGCGGACACGCGGATGCCCATAAAGAGTTTAGCTCCATCTGCTCGGAGCACGTGGATTATGTTTGGAACAACCTGCTCCCCGAGAGCGGCGGCTAGCGGCGACACGGAGTTCCGGCCTGTAACCTGAACTGACCCCTTCCTGAGTCTCGTTTTTTGGGGGTCAGGTCAGGCTGTGATTGCGCAAGCTACCCACCTTGCCAACCATTTATAGTTCTTATAGGATCGTAATTTTATGATTCTCCTCGGCCTATTCTGAGACTGGTCGGTCGATGGCTGGCAAGCTACCACGTTAGAAACTCCGGGAGACTCCAAGATTCAGGATGACCGGCGGGCCACCAATCCATTCTGATCCAGCCAGTCGGTAGCCTTTCATCACGGCCGATAAATCCGCCCGAAACGAGACGCCGAAACGGGTCGGAACAGAAATGCCGACAGAGACGGTATTCGAGAGGTCACCCATAAATCCATGCTCGTCTGTTTGATCGAACATAGAATTGAATCCCATATCGGAGCGCGCATCAATATTTTCATGACCAGAAATCGTATGTGTATCCGCGACTAACGATTTGCCAAAAAGGCCGTTAACGCAAGCACTACCCACCATCCCTACACCCAGCGAGATCTGCATTCCGGACGGATACTTCCATTCTGCATGGACCGATGGCCAGGCAAGTATCCAGGGCTCTCCGCCTAATCCATCGGTTGCGGGATAGTAAAAGGCAGGCATTTTGGCGAAGACTCTAAACTTTTCGCCTTTTTGAGAGACGATGCCACGAACTCGAAATCCGTAGCCGAAAACACTCGGAGTTCTACCTATAATGGCACCGACAGTAAATCGATCCGAAACACCGTAACTGAGCTCTGTAATTCCCAGATACGGAATCCCCGTCGTGGCCGTGATCATCGCCTTGCCGCGCGCCGGGAATAAGTAGTCACCTTTTGATGGCCGAGCGGAAAGCCGTTGTCCGGCTGCATTTCCTGGAGCCAAAACGGCTGCCAACACGAGAAACAAACTAATTCGATACATGACATCCTCCCCTATAGTTGAGTGTTTGGGTCGTGACAGCTGGTTTCGTTTGCTGTCGATGCCAAGATCTCTAGAACCCTACTGGTCAAATCCGACGCTGATAGGGAAAAAAACGAAGTGTCTCGTATGTCTGTGGAAAATGTCTCTTCAGTCCCTGTCGCGGCTCAACCAAACAGCACACGGGCGATAGCCCCGATACGGTCGTCTTATTGGGAAAGCGAATCGGTACAAATGGCGTCCAAGACGGGCAACCTCGCTATAACATTCTGTAGCTGTTCGCGAATCCAGGTCGTAATCCTGGGATCCGGAAGAAATCCGAGGCTATCCGCGCGGTAGTTGAGACCCTCAAATACATCCGAATACGGCCCAAAGCCGAAGAGCCGGAAGGGTATGATCAGGACGATTCGGCCTTCAGCTTCTTCTGCGCGCAAGAATGACCTCAGCTCTTCTTCAACGACCCCTCTTTTGTCGGTCCAGTCCTCGCGAAGTGTATTCACGACAACCTTGTGGAAGGGAGCAGCCGTTCTTACCTGGTCTGCAAGGTCGTCCATGCGCTGAATCCAGATGTCGTTTTCAACATCATCGCCAGTTCCGTGTCCAACAATGAGAACCGTCTCTTCGGTTGGTTCTGAACTCAGACCCAGTGCCCGGTCGGCAAGTATGCCGCCCACGGTATACGCATCCAAGAGTCCTGATCGGCTAATCGATGCGGGAACTGCCAGATCAAGGCGCTTTGCCGTTGCACCATCATAAGATGGTTTAGGAGGATCGTCCCGTAATCCAAAGGCATATTCCGTCGAATGAAGGAACGATTCAGCGGACATAAAAAGACGCACGATACCGATGCGAGTGACTCGCCGGTTTAGAAGCTCGTTGACCGCCGTCTGGAGCGTTTTCGGGTCGGCCATTCCAAACGCGACCGCAGTCGGTTGAGCTTCAGTAAGCGGCACGACGGCATCCAAGACTGCTTTATTCCACTCAGAACTTCCCCCGTGGGCCATTACAAGCAGTCCGACTCTTTCCTCCTCTTGGATTTGCGCTGAGGCCGAATCGTAGAAATGAAAACATAAAATGGCGAGTAGAACGAGATAGCGCATACAATCTAACCTTATTTAGATTTAATCTAAATAAGGAATCTTGCGTTAATACGCTATCTGATTTTTGTGAATGACGCTTCTTACCGCCGAGCTCCAAAAGACATATACGGCTGGCTGAGATATTGAGGGTGGTTTACACGGAAATCAGCCATATTATCTTCCCACGTAGCATCATCATAGGCCTGCATGACGTGCTCGTCGAGTCGCTGAATCTCTTTAAATTCCAGGTACTCCTGAAACTGTCCCAGTCGGTACAGAAGAACGAAAAACGCTGCGAGTGCCAAAAGGAGCATGGGAAAAAGGGGTCATATCGAGACTATAATATATTGTTACGCCACGAACGGTTCCAGGATGCACGTATAGGATGCACGAATACATTTGGGAACCTGAAGTGTATATTTTCGCATTTGTATCGCTCCTTTATTACCAACCATAATATGGCCAACTCCGAACACGTCAAAATATTGGATCAGGGAATTCCGGCCTGGAACGCCTGGCGCGTGGAGCAACCCAGTATTCATCCAGATCTGTCCGGGATAGATCTCACCGGGCGGAATCTTGACGGAATCAATCTCGCCCGTGCAAATCTCCAGGGCACGTTTCTTACGGTTACCGAAATGGAGGAAGCGAACCTGGATGACGCGAATCTGAGTGGTGCCAACTTGACCGGAGCAGATTTGAGTGGCGCTTCACTCAAGCGAGCCACGCTGTCCGGCGTGGATTTGAGTTATGCCACACTGACGAACGCGGATTTGTGCGACGCGGTCCTGTCTGAGACGCGTCTCGTGGAAACCATTCTCTTCAACGCCACGATGAGGGGAGTAAGCCTTCGCGATGCCTATTTGAAAAGAACTATTTTAACTGGAGCCGATCTTACAGGCGCCGACATGTCTGGCAGTCGGATTCGAAATGCAATATTGGAAGGAGCCATTCTCCCCATCAATATTCCGATCGATTCCGGTGATCACGGAGAAAACCAGTGATCTGCTGATGACCACTGGGTCGGGCTGAATAGCCTCGAATCGAACTCGATGCCGTCGCTCATACTGTGGTAGAATTCTTCCATCTGTAGATTGCCATCTACGTAGAAAAGAACTTCCGGCGCAACCCAACCGTCACCCAACGGTTCGTACTGGTTGAATTGGATGTCTTGCTGCGAGGATCCGTCCGGTCCAACATCCTGAAGAAGACGCACGAAATAAAGGCGCTCCTTGTCGATCCAAAATTGTTGCGTCTCCATGTCACCGGCCTCCGCTCCAACGATATATACCTCCCTTCCCTGCCAGGTCGTGTCGCTGAGGAGACCCAGATCGAATCCGAGTGAATCCAGCTTATTGATGAGCGAAGCCGAATCCAGGAAGTAGGCATCAAACCCCAACAGGAGTAGAGGATGAAACGTGGGGCGTCCGTCGGTGAGTGTGCCCTGATTGAATACATAGATCGAATCGTTTCGGAAAATCCAGGTATTACCCGAGGTTGGCTCACCGATATCGATCCGGAGTTTACCGGGAAGCTCCATGGCCTCAAACCACGTCGTCGTATCGGTAGAACCATCTGCGCTGTGCTGGATGGTCGTCTGGATGAAGGTCATCGATTCATACCAGGAGCCCTCATACTGGGCTTTCATCGCCACAAGCACTTCAGCCGGAGTTGTATACTCGATAGGAGCGCTCTCCTCTCCGCCACACGATATCAGGGTGAGTACAATAAATACCGGTGCAAATCGAAACGATTTCATTGACTGAATTTCACTGGATAAAGGTGTGCGTGTATTTGAGTAGAACCGTTCGACTTTCGATGACCGGAAGCGCCAATTCTTCTCGCATGCGATCCGTGTTCATATTCTGGTTGAATACCAGCCAGAAGTCGTTTCCTTCTCTGATGTTGTAGCGAAATCGAACGATTCCGTTCACGAGTTTCTCAGCCGTATTGTATTGTACGAACGAGTTGATCGAGACTCGTGTTGTGAATCCGATCTGCGTCTTGAGCCCCACGAGATGGACGTCCACCGATTGATTGCGGTCCGTAAACCGCAGCCGGCTGTATCGATATGGAACCGTAAACTCGAGGTGTTTCGACGGTGACCAGACGGGGCTGATCATGACATTAAATTGCGATCCATCATAGAACGATCCATAACTGATTTCATTACCCTGCCGCTCCGTCCGAATGGGTCCAATCCCCCCTTCAGGAAGCGAAAATGACACGGCCGCGGTCACAAACGAATATCGACCCACGGGGACATCCACGTTTCCTGGAAATGACAATTCCTCGTTCAGATCCTCGACTCTGAATCGCACTCGAGGAGTGATCTCCCCACCTGACTTCGTATTTAGTTTCCAGGAATGACTGGCTGACAACGATTCAAGGCTTCCATCCATATTCCGGAAAAAGGATCGGACATCAACAACGGGGCGGATTTCTCGGAGCGTTGAGGACTCGCTGGCAAACCAACCGTAACGGAGCTCACCGACTCCGCTCGTATAACCTCGACGCTGGACGAAACCGATCCCCGGATTGTAATCCTGTCCCGAATAGCTGAGCATGGATATGAAACCAAAGCCCAGGTTGCCTCGACGCTCCAATCTCACTTGTGCAAAGGCCGACTCGGCAAAATCAAATTTCGAAGAGGCGAACGGATTGTCCTCAAACGTCTGAATCCACTTCGTCGAGAGATACTCCCTCTCTGATACCTTGAACGCTCCATCCAGACCATAAACGAGGTTGTACGATCCGTCATCTCCAACCCGACTCGTAACGATGGTCCCGGCATAGGACTGTTCGTTAAAAACCTGTTTGCGGAGTCGCAATACGCCGAAGTTTTCGGCAGGAGAACTTGGACTTGATTCGGTCTGCATATTCAAAAGACCGATATCCCATCCTCCTATTCTTCCAACAAGCCGCGCGCCTCCGAGAATTCGGACGACTCCATCGTCACTCAGGCCAATCCGACGGCTGTAGAATACACGATCGAACAGATCCGTCGAGAAGCTGAATATGCCTGACCGCTCCTGAAAGAATTGTCTTTTTTCAGGAAAGAACAAAGAGAATCGTGTCAGATTTACCTGCTGATTGTCGGCTTCGACCTGAGCAAAATCTGTGTTTATCGTGGCGTCGAATGTAAGATTGTTCGCCATTGGGAATTTGAAATCGAGCCCGACATTCCGTTGATAATTGTCGACTCGTTCGTAAGAACTCTCCTGATCATTTAGCTCCGATACCTGTCCGACCCCGCCCGTTAAGTACGGCGTAAAATACATGGGTTTTGAACTTTCGACGTTCTCCAAAATCACCGTCCGAGCCTGTGAGGGCTTCGCGAATCCGAGTCCCCAGTCTGGTGGAATCGCCGGAAAAATATGTCTCTCGCTGTTGCGGACTATAAATCGGTACGCAATGAGTCCCATTTCGACGCGTCCGTCGACCACTTGAAATCCGAGGCTGGAGTAAGGGATGCGCATTTCTGTAAACCAGCCCTTCCCGTTTTGGATGGCCGCGACCTCCCAATACGTGTTCCAACTATCGTTCATCACCGATTCAAAACCACCGCCTGTAAACTCGGCATCGTTCGCAACCGATCTGTCGATACGGATACCAGCCGGTGTGGTCGAAAACCAGAGTGCGTTCTCGTTGTCATTGAACGTATCCAGCACGATGCCAAACACATCGTCGCCACTATACCGATCGCGGTAAAGTGAATTGGTCCTTATTTCTTCGGGTTCACTGTCAAAAAATTGACCGGATACGTACAGAAACTGGTCGTCGTATCCTATTCGAATATCAGATTTCTCCGTCATGGGTCCGTTGGGAATCGGCCCGTACTGGATCAGAGGAAGCGGTTCTACTTCAGCCCATGCCGCCTCGTTGCTGAGCCCGTCCAGAACGATCGGTCCGTTGAGCCGATGCAGATAATACGGATCCTGACCTGACGCCAATGAAGGCGCAAGGAGACCAAGAGGGAGTAGAAGAAAGAGGACGCTACCGAGGCGGGATCGTATCAATAGAATGCCCAAGCGAATCAGTATTTCGTAATGGATGCGTCGACGGTATCCGACCAGGCGAGCAGACCACCCTTCAGATTTCTGACCTTTGAGAACCCACTCTTCTTCATGAAGGCAACGGCAGATCCAGAGCGTGCGCCAGAACGACAGACGACAACGATTTCCTGTTCACGAAAGTCATCCAATTCATGGAGGCGCTCTTGCAGCTCCGGCAATGGAATCAGTGTCCCGCCGATGTTGGTCATTTGATATTCAACCGGTGTACGGACGTCAAGCAAGAGCAGATCGTCTGCGGCATCGAGTTTTGCTTTCAACTCCAGCGCGCTGAGCTCTGGAATTCCGGGTGAGTTCATCTGGCCAGCTGTCAAAGTTTCGGTTGCATCTTCCGTCGAATGATGAGATCCATTGCAGAATTCCTCATAGTCGATGAGATTTGAAATGGTTGGCGATGTACCGCAAACCGGGCATTCAGGGTCCCGATGAATCTTCAGTGTTCTGAAATGCATATCGAGAGCATTGAAAAGCAGCAGTCGACCGACCAGTGGATCGCCTATCCTGCAGATCATCTTGATGACCTCGGTCGCCTGGATCGAACCTAAAATACCTGGTAGTACGCCCAAAACGCCCCCTTCTGCGCACGACGGAACCATGCCTGGTGGCGGTGGCTCCGGATAAACGCAGCGATAACAGGGTCCATCCGGCGTACCAAAGACGGATACTTGACCATCGAATCGAAAAATCGAAGCGTAGATGTTGACCTTCTTCGCCAGTACGCAGGCATCATTGACCAGATATCGCGTCGGGAAATTATCGGTACCGTCGGCTACGAGATCGTATTGAGGGACAATGTCGAGCGCGTTTTCGCTGGAAAGATGCGTGTCGTATCGCTCTACCGATATGTAGTCGTTGAGGTCATGAAGTCGACGTACCACAGCGTCCAATTTCTTCTCACCAACATCGCCTTTTCCGTACAGGACCTGTCGCTGTAGATTCGATTCGTCGACCGTGTCAAAATCGACCACTCCGATGCGTCCCACCCCTGCGGCCGCCAGATACATCATGAGCGGCGAACCCAGGCCTCCGGCACCCACGACGAGGACAGACGCAGCTTTAAGGCGCTCCTGCCCTTCCATTCCTATTTCCGGCAACAGGAGATGGCGACTGTATCGGGAAATTTCAGCGCTCGTGAGCATTTCTCAGAGATTTGATCCGCTTTGGTTTTCCGGCCTCATATACGGTCGAGGTAGAGGAAAGTCCCGCGAGCCGGCGGCAACGTAAGATGTGAATAATCGTTCATGATTCGGGGCCTAGACGTTTAACAGAGACGTCAGATGGCCCAGTTCGGCTATCTTCTGAATCGGTTGACGATTCACGCAACAGCGATTATCCTGTCTGCGTATCAGTCTGTCTATATCGGAGGACGATGCCATGGATTCGGTTTATTTGATTAGCCTGATAGTCGGTGGTTTTTTCGTAGTGCTCTCGATTTTCGGCGGATCGGAGCACGAGGCCGACTCCGACGTGGATGCGGATTTCGATACGGACTTTGACGCAGATACAGACGTCGACTTCGAGGCTGATTTTGATGCGGATTTCGATGTCGACGCAGATGTGAATCACGACTTTCACATCGGTGGATCAGACCTTGATGCCTCCACGGATGTTGGCTTTGTCGATCTTTTTTCGCTCAGGGCGCTCTTCCTATTTGCGGCTTTTTTTGGCCTCACAGGATCGCTCTTCACGTGGTTCGGTGGCGTTGAGCCCATGACGGCGATCCTTTCGACCGTGACTGGAATGATGGTGGGCCTCGGCGGGAATTACGTAATCAAAAAGTTTGCCTATGAGCACGTTTCAAGTAACGTGACAATAGAGCATCTTCGAGGCAAAACCGGAAGTGTTTTGCTCCCATTTGGACCAGAGGACAAAGGGAAAATATTGGTCGTAGCCAAGGGTCAGCGACTTCAATTGACCGCCAGATCATTGTCGGACGAGGCCGACCAATCCTTTGAGCCTGGAGAAGAAATTGTCGTTGTTCGAATTAACGATGGGGTTGCTGAGGTGATCAAACCGAATTAACGAACCGAAAAGTGATGCCCTCATGAGCAGGGCTGGAATAGAGCAGTCGAATTGATTTTCAACGCTTGAGAAGGTGCCCTACTAATAAAACCGCCAAACCGGGTTAATCCCCGACCGGTAGGAGGTGAAAGATGGAAATGTTTATTATTCCTGTTGTTCTGATTCTTGGCATTCTAGCCATTCTCGGAATCGTTCGCGCGAATCTGAAAATCTGTCAACCGAATGAAATCTTGATATTCAGTGGCCGAAAAAGGAAGCTGAGTGATGGCTCACGGGTTGGATATCGGATTATTCAGGGCGGGCGCGGATTTCGTATCCCGATCATCGAGAAAGTTGATCGGCTGATCTTGAATACGATCCCTATTGACCTGACGGTTTCGAACGCCTATTCAAAGGGCGGAATTCCGCTGACCGTTCGAGCGATCGCCAACGTAAAAATTGCCTCTTACGAGCCAGCGCTGAATAACGCGGTTGAGCGACTTCTTGGAAAGCATCTTGACGACCTCGCGATGCTGGCCAAAGAAACGCTCGAGGGAAATCTTCGAGGAGTCGTGGCTTCCTTAACTCCAGAAGAGGTCAATGAGGACAGACTGAAATTCGCAAAGGAGCTGGTCGAAGAAGCCGACAACGACCTCGGGGCACTTGGGCTGCAGCTCGACACGCTTAAAATTCAAAGCGTGGAAGATGATCGCGGCTACTTGGATGCTATCGGGCGTCAAAGTACAGCTCACATCATTTCGACTGCCGAGGTCGTAGAAGCCGAGAATCGTGAGCGCTCCAAACTGGCGGAAGCGGAGGCCGATCAGGCAATCGTGAAAGCCCAAAACGAGGTGCGTATCCTCAGGGCTCAACTTTCTGCCAAGGCCTCTGCCGAAGAGGCTAAGATTGATGTTGCAGCACAGGTCGCCCAGGCCAAAGCTGAGCAGGAATTGGCCGAGCAGGAAATCCTTCTCGCCGAAAAGAGGCAGCGTGCCGAAGTCGTTGTAAAAGCGGAGGCGAGTCGGGCGGCCAAGGAAGAGGAAGCCAAAGGAGACGCTGCCCGAATTCTAGAAGATGGTCAGGCGGAGGTTAACATACTGGCCAAAAAACTGGAAATCTGGAAAAAAGCCGGATCGGACGCCGAACGTCTTTTCTTGATTCAGATGTTGCCGGATATTCTGAAAGAGATCGTCAAGACGGTCGATCATCTTGAAATTGACAAAATTACCGTCGTGGACTCGGGCGGTAGCGGCCAAGGCATCCCGGCTGTATTCAATCAGATAGCAGGGGCGACTCCCGCGCTACTGGAGAGCCTGAAAACCTCGACAGGAATCGATATAGCCGGACTTTTGAGTCGAGCTTCCGAATCTTCTTTGGCGGCTCCTCAGGCGACAACCACTCAACCTCTTGCGGCCATCGAATCCACGCCCGAGATGACCCCTCCAAGTGGAGACGGTGAAGCGGGCGACACCGATTCATCTGAATAATTACCGTCCAGGGCCCATCCCGATCGTGGATAGCCCCAATGGACGTTTTATGATGATCTTTATCGCGGACGCGCCATTCGTACATCCGCGTATGAAACCAACTTTGGTGGAGACAGAGCGCGCTCAAAGGCCGTGACCCAGTCCGATGCCCGTGAGAGTCTGATCCGTTTGAGCAGAGCCCCGGGTAGCTGCAGAACACCTTTCCACGCCAGGCGATCAGCGTGTAAGAGCGCTTCAGATCCTGCCGATCGACCGGCCGCCACTCTTCCTTCAGACGTAAACCAGCTCGGATACATCGAGACAATGGAATAAGAAATGTCTCCCGCTTCAACGACGACCGATCCTCGCGTCAAATGCGTGATTCGATAAAGTGCATCGAATCGACCGTACACCAACACGAGCGCATCAGCGTTATCGCTTTCGGTTTCGTAACGACTCGAGAAACGGATTCCGATGCGTCGATTTTTTCGCTCGATGACGATATCTACAGGGTCTTCCCCGTTAGGTGTCGGAATCCAGACACCTTGAGCAACGATCGTATTCCCTTTACACCAGGACTTAAGTTGGTCGGCTACGGAGTTGGAGGTGTTGCATGATTTCAGGCCTTTGACGGGACCATCTTCAGATTCTAATCTCTGGGTAACGGGTGCACGAGTCGTTCGAATGAGCCATTCTACGGTCGGATATGCTGAAGTGCGAACCATGATAACTGGATTTTTGAATTCATGATTTTCTTTGCCAGCAATCTAAAAATGGGGTGTGACATCTAAATGTCATAGGGTAATTCGTACTCTGAACCTTATTCTGCCGCATCCCATGCTTCGCACAACCATTCTTTCATTTCCTGGTCGAGATCCGAAATCGAATGCAGTTTGAATCGGTTTTCGAAAACCGAAGGACTCATCTGGAAGACCCTCTCCACCCGATCGGCGGACAGTTCACGCAGGAGACGAATGCCAAGTCCGACGTAGGATTTCCTCATCTTGACGGCAACAAACGTGACACGTCGTTTAACGAGAATCGCCGTCTTCGCCGGTTCCACACGACACTCCCCACAGGAGGTCAGCACCTGTTCGATTTCGTGATACAGGGCAACAAATTCGGGAGATCTGCCAACGAAGTGATCCGTGAGCTCGTACTTGCCACAGGAATGCCACTGGTTTTCCTTGGCAAACTCCCTCTCGCATGTCGGGCAAGTCCAGGTCACTACCTCAAGCCGGCTCCCAAATTTGCGGGAGGATCGTTTTGTTTGGTCAACGGTGCCGGACGCACTTCTGGCCAGACTTCAGAAAGATCATCACCACTGTAGAGCCGACCGTTCTTCATCACGTACCGGATCGTATTCGTATTTCGAATGTCATCCAGCGGATTTTCGTTCATGATAACCAGGTCAGCAAGCTTCCCAGACTCGATCGAACCCAAATCCTCACCAAGACCGATGGCATCAGCGCCAAATATGGTTGCTGCACGAAGCGCATCGTGGGGTTTCATTCCGCCAGATGCGAGAGACCAGAGCTCCCAATGATAGCCGAGACCTTGCAATTGCCCGTGGCTTCCAACACCGATTCGACCCCCTTCCTCGATAATCTCCTTGGCCATCTTCGCATGTTTCTGGAAGACATGCTCGTCATACATGAACCATCCGGATCCCGCCCCACCTCTTCGGCGGGTTTTCTGATCGATCTCCTCGTGCGGTGTAAAACGTCTGAGTTTCGGATCGTCATGGGGATTTTCGGTTGCGTAGTAGTACTCTTCGGCGAATGGACCCCCGTAGGAAACAAGTAAAGTCGGCGTGTAGGTGATTCCGCTTGTTGCCATCAGTTTGACGACATCGGAATAGAGCGGGAAAATCGGTAAGGCATGTTCCTGGCCTGGATACCCGTCGATCATCATCGTCAGATTGTATTTCAGGTCCAAACCCCCTTCCGTCGTCGGCATCAAACGCTGTTCCCGAGCAGCAATGATGATCCACTGACGTTGTTGTCGGTTACCCGCCATGTACATTTTTATGGTCTTCGTGTCGTAATACTCGCTGTATCGTTTCAGAAGATCCCGAGCTGCGTCGAGGTCCTTGATCGGATCCGTTACATACCCACCGAAAACGCCAGGGCCGGTTGAGTAAACCCGTGGCCCAATCATCATCCCGGCCGTGACTTCGTCTCCGTAGGTGAGCACGTCTGTCGTCGCCGTCTGAGGATCACGAGTTGCCGTGACTCCATAGGCCATGTTGGCCTGATAGATCCAAGACGAAGGCTTATGAATTCCCCAAGCCGGCCACATATGACTGTGCGTGTCAACGAAGCCCGGAGTAATCGTCGTTCCCGACACGTCAATCTCGTCGGCACCGGAAGGTGTCATGACGCTACTGGAAGTGCCCACCTCCGTAATTCGATTGTTCGTGATGACGATCGCGCCGTCTTCGATCACTTCATCGCCATTCATGGTTATGAGCCTGGCCCCGCGGAGAACGACCGTGCCTTGAGGAATATCGCGGGACGCCTCTATAAGGACTCGATGTTCGTCTGGCTCGTATGGTTTCGTGCCTTCATCTTCGTCGTCATCTTCTTCGCTTTCGCCGTTTTCGTCTCCGTCCTCGTCTTCTCCGTCGTCCTCATCCTCGTCGCCTTCATCCCCGTCCTGTTCTTCCTCGTCTTTCTTTTTCTTCTCTTCTTCCTCCTTCTTCTTCGCCTCTTCAGCCTCTTCCTTCGCCTTCTTTTCGGCGGCGATGATATCGTCTATCCGTTTGCCTTCAGCCAGATCGTAGCGGAAGTGCGCATTACCGATCGACCAATGGACTAATTCGGCGTTTGAACTCCAGGTCGGAAACTGCCCCCCTATTTTGGTGAGTTTTCGAGCCGGGAAGGACGCCTTCTCTGGATCGGCAACGCTGATTGTTGGTGTGTCGCCTCCCAACACAGGTACTGTGACCACATAGATCTCATTATTCATCTCAACCAGGGCCTGGTCTCCAACCGGAGCCATGCGTATCAAGCCTGGACGATTTGGTTGCTTCTGCCCAGGCCGGGTTTGACCCGTCACTTTCAGATGGGCCTTTTCATCGGTTCCGTCCCAACGAATCGACACCAAACCTTTCGAACCCCCGAAGAGGTAAATACGATTTCTGTCGGCCGTGAAATGAGGTGTGCCTCGTCCTTCGGTCGGTGCAATAAAGTGAGTCTCTCCACCGTCTGCGGACACCCAAACGATGTCGTCTGCCGTCCCGAATCCTCCTGGACCCGTCATATCTCTGTAGGCGCGAGCCGATCCTCGGATGGCAACAATCCTCTGACCTCCCGGTGACCAGGCCAGTTGGGTGTAAATCCCCGAAAGTGACGTCAGTTGCTCGGGATTCCCCCTACCGTTGGCTCTGGCTTTCATGATTTGGCCTTCGGACCCATCCCACATCACGTAGGCAATCCACTGACCATCCGGTGACCAGGCCGGATGCGCATCGACCGCGTCGCTTTGCGTGATACGCTCGGGGTCCCCATCGGGATAGTCCATTACGTAGAGGTCGTCCAGCGCCGTGAAGGCAAGCTGCGATCCATCGGGCGACGGAACCGCGTCGCGAATCTGGCGCACCGTAAACGTTGGCGTGTCCTCGATCGGATAATCGAAATCAACCTCCGGCCCCAGATCGATATCTACGTCGATTTCAAATGGGATTTCAGTCTCTCCGCTGCCGTCAATCGGGATCCGCCAGATCTTCCCCCCATACGAAGCAATCAGTGCCTCAGAATCAGGAGTGAATGACATCCCGGGCAGGGCATCGCGCGAGGCAACCGATTCCTGATCATCGTGCTGAATCGGGTAGGCCAACCAGCTTTCATCACCGGTTTCCAGGTTTCGCAGGATCAGACCCGTTTCGGCTTCATAACGCGTTCCGTAAACCAACCATTTGCCATCTGGAGATAGTGTTGGCCGAATCGCTGATCCATATCTGAACGCGCGCGTAACCTTCTTTCCCGTCTCGCGATCGTACTTGACGATCCAATACTGCGGGAAAACGGCATTGTACTGCCACGTTCGCGTCCGTTGCGCATACCAAATGTATCGACCGTCAGTACTGAATGCAGGACCGGTTGTGCGAGCGTTCTCGGGTTCCTTGATCAGCTGCGATCCGGAGCCGCCATCCACATGAGCCATCTGCAGCTTCACGGGGCTGAAACCGATCCCTTTCGCCACCACGAAATAATTACCGTCAGGAGCCCACTCCGGCGATTCGTATTTATTGTCCTTCCCCTCCGTTAGCTGCTTGGTATCCAGGGAGTCAAGGCCAATGGTCCAGACATTCTCTCCGCCATCACGGTCGGAGACGAAGAGTACCTTTTTTCCATCCGGACTGTACCGGGGCTGAGAATCAAAGGCCATTCCTGTTGTCAGCGTATCGGCTTTTCCGCCGGAAATCGGAATCGTAAAGAGGTCCCCCAGAAAATCAAACACGAGCCGCTGACCGTCCGGACTGACGTCAAGAGAAATCCAGGACCCTTCGGTCGCGGAATAGATCAGTTTCCGCTCAGCGGGAAGAGGCAGGTCGGCCTCCTCATCGATCTTCGATTTGGTGGAATCGTCGACGGCCTCCGTTTTGTCTTCATCCTGCGCCTTCGTGTCGGGAATGCCTACGTTTAGAATAAAACACGCGAAGAGGAGCGATAGAAGGGATCGAATTCTCATGGTACCGGAATGATCGGGTAAGAAGGTGAATGGCGCACGCTGCGTTCGCGGCCGTGAAGATTAAGGAATCAGATTCGAATCCAGAAATGATTTTTTCCTTCAGCGGTGCACGTTGATCGCGACTCAGTCAGAGCGTCGCGCGACCTATGGTTGCGGAGAACTCACGCCCGTTTAGGCGGGCAGCCACGTCAATACGAAAAGGCAGACGAAACGGGTACGTCAATCCCAGACCAATCTCGTGAACTTCGCCGCCCGGCCAGAGGGTTTCTTCGGTCTCCCATACTTTTCCGTGTGCCCCGAACAAAACGATTCCGGAGCCCTGCTGGGCCAGGCGCCACAAGCCCAGACTCTCCATAAGCGCTGTCGTAAAGTCATGCTCCCAGAAAACCGCCACCAGCCGCCGCCCGACGATCGGTCGTTCTGAAACCGTCCGAAACGACCCCGAGAGAGCATAAAATCCGGCTGAGCCGTCGAGCAGAGTCGAACGCTGAACCGGAACGTCTCCGGAATA
This sequence comes from Bacteroidota bacterium, assembly GCA_022567305.1. Lineage (GTDB taxonomy): Bacteria > Bacteroidota > Rhodothermia > Rhodothermales > UBA10348 > SMXL01. The sequence goes on from JADFHF010000015.1 coordinate 30,376, forward strand.
CGTGGCTCCAATCATCGTTACGAGGAGTCTGTTCGGGCGACCACGATTTCGAAAAAACGTACGAGTTTTCAGCGTCAGTGTGCCGTAGATCTTGGCAAAATCGAAATCGGATTGTAGAAGCGTCGGTATCGCTCGCTCGAACTCGATCGAGAGCCTCGCCTTCTCGGTGCCCAGATCAACTTTTGCAGATAGAGAAGTCAGTTTTCCGTCTGAGATTTTCGGGTTTGGCCTCTGAACATTTCGAAACACGGACCCATTGAACTCAGCGTTTTTTTTCACTGACGAATGTTCTTCAATGCGGGCAAATACTCGGAAGTGATTGTGCTTTGAATGGCTATCAAGTTGTAACCCAACCCGTAACTGCTTCATCCTGTAGTAATCGAAGTAGTCATCATACCCCAAATAAGTCATCAAGCCGGGTACGAACAGGCCGTACCTCGAGGACGTCGCCACCGGTTGAGTAGCGTCCAGACCAGAAAGAAAAAATGAGCCTGAATTCTCCGCAAATGAAAACGGAACCCCCACGCTCGCGCCGTAGGAGAACTTCTCTCGATCGCTTGCATATCCAATTCGGCCTCCAATCTTCAGACCGCTTCGCGTCGTCGATGACATCTTTAGTCCAGGATGCCATCCGTCCACACGGTTGTACCACACCCAGGAATTTCGAATCAAATATTCCACCCAGTTGGCCGACCTTGATTCATCTTCAGCGGTGTTCTCCGTCACATCAATCGCCGTGTATTGCCTCAGCAACCCATCCGGCCGAAAAGCTCGATCAATCGTCATTTTCGGATCCAGTTTCGAGAGGGATTCCGTCTCTCGCGGCGTCAACGGAACGATCGTCGGGTTTCGGACAAACAAAAAATCAGAATGGTCAACCAACGGGTGATACCTCTGTGTGCGGTCATCACTGAACATGGAATCCGGGACGGGTGCGTCAATTGCGTAGTTCGATATGCTTGAGATCTGTTCGAAGCGAGCCGGAGGATACGTGGCTCCCAGTCGTCCAAACACGACCTCTCCGCGGGCCGTCAGATCCAAGGGTACGATGATCCCACCATCCAGTGCGAGGAAGTGCTGTTGATAACGGACGTTGTATAATTGAACCGGAGGGGTAACAACCGTCGGTGGTTCCGGATGAGCCTCCAATTCCAAGATGGCAAACAGCGAATCGATTACCGCAATGTGCCCCGTAAACGACGGTCGAGTCGTGGTTCTTGGGGTGAAGTATATATCCCAAACCGTGGTATCATCGATCATCCGCCTTCCACCGAGACGAAATCGATAAATATCGAGGGCATCCGGATGCGTTGGCGTGGCGTACAGCGTTCCACGAAGCCGTACCTCGTCGTCGTAAAAATTCGGAACGGTTACGGGACCGGCAAAACGGAACGTTCCGCCTCCTCTGGGACGTATTCGTCTGGCGCGAACGATCTCCCGGCTGCCGTATTCATTCTTCCAAAAGGCAGATCGGACCGATTCGTTGACCTGAATCGGATCAAAATCGCGAAACAGCCAGAATCGCGTGTAGACTTCCGAATAGCTTGATACGTACTGAGCTCGCCAGACGGATTTCCTTTGAAGGACCTGTCGCATGATGTTCACGGCAGGGTTTTCTCCCGACACGATCACCTCACTGAGTTCAACAGGTACGGGATGTAAAGCGAACGAAATCTGATCGTCCGCGCCGCCAACGATTTCACGAAATTCAGTTCGATATCCGATATGCCGAACAATGAGCACGGCGGGAATTCGATCCAGGGTGATCAGAAAACGACCGTTTTCGTTCGTGACCGAACCCCTATACGTTCCTTCAATCTGCACGGTGGCTGAGTTCAGAACCTGCCCGGTAACGGCATCCGTCACGAGGCCACGAATCTGTATTTGCGCTGTTGACTGAAGTGCGGACAGATCGAATAACACGATAGCAACAACGATAAATCTGCCCATATCTCCGGTACTTTGGAGCCACACGTGGTGTTACGGTGCTAGTCCGTTGACGAATCTGGTGCGGTCGAACAGTCGATTACAACCACTGCCAAGACGAAACTGCCTGCGTGATTACGTGTTATTGGCTGGAATATTCTGTTCGACTTCGAAGATTTAAACGGGTGGTCGCGACGATACCGAATGTATGATCTAATCGGCAAACGGGTACGAATCCACCTTTACGATAAGACGGGTATCGTCCTGGGCACTGTTCTTGGGCGCGTCGCCGATGTAGCGGTTGACGTCGAGGTGTCCGAAGGGATGAATAAGGATTTAGTCTATGTGGTCGACCTTGAGACCGGCGACCCTGATGTCCCGTACAGGAACAGTATGGGAGAAGAAAATGAATCGTGGTTTGCGATCCAGGACGTGGAAGTTATCGATGACGAATCTCCGCGTCTATTTGTGAATTGACGATTCCGTCAGAAGTAGATGCGGCCGCGAAGAAACCCACCGATTTGATCCAAGCCATACTCATCACCCGGCCCACCCAGGTTGAGTAATCCGTTGAATAGCAGATCCACGTTTTCGGCAAATGAATAAGCGATTGACGGGATGACGACCGCACTTCCATCTCCGGGATTGATCAACGAAACCATCCCGAGCGTCCACAACTGACCCACCGATCGTCGCACCATGCCGACGACGGTAGTGTTACCAAGTGTTCTCCGCGTCCCGGATAGTTTTTCAAGCCAGGCTTGAGCCGAATACGGCCCCTCCGACTTTCCTCTGCCATTGAAGAAGGCCTCAACGAGAATCAGGGTGCCGTCGGCGAGCGAGTAATTTCCGCCAACAGTGAGTTCACCCCAAGTCTGATCGCCTCTTCTTGACCAGGTGCCTTCTGACCATACTCCCAGACCCAACAGCTCTCCGGTGATATCACCGCCGACGACCAATCGGCGCTCGCTTGAAACCGTTTTCAGCAGTAAAGATTCATCGGAGATCGACGCAACAAGACCCGTCACATCGAACCCGGCTACGTGATGCCTTAACCGTACGACTCTGCCGCTCTGATCGATACTACCGTTCGGGACGAAACCCACCAGCAGTTCACTCATCGGACCCAGAGCGAATCGAACGGACAGGGCAGCGATGCCTTCCCGATCGTATCCCGGCTCCAGCGCATTCTTCGGACGAAACAATTCGGTTGGATTGAAAACCCATGCAGCCCCCCAATTCAGGTATTGCTTACCGGCCGTGACTTCGATTAACCGCGAACCCAAAACGACGTATGCATGATTCAAATAATTACGATTGGTGAGCACGGCGAGAACTGAATCCTGACCGAATTGAATCCCGTCCGGGAGAAAGTCTGACGATTCCAGCCGTGTATCGCCGCGGTAAAGCTGGTAAATGACACTGACCGAAGCACGACTTCCCTTTCCAGCACGAACATTTAAATCGGCTCGAAAACGATCGTAATCAATCTGGCGCCATCGATCCTGAACACGGGTCAAACTGTATTGGTGTTCCAGATACCCTGAAAGTCGAGTATCCAGCTGAGCTTGGGCCGGTCTGACATCGATACTGGCCACCATGACGAGCGAGAACGAAACTGCTCGGATCCATCCGATTCGACTCATGCTACGTACCGGACTCCAGGTGACGAATCGTAAATATGTAGTCAGGTACGTCTGCGTTGAAATCGAGCTCTATAAACTGGAGGGTCGTCTGTGTCTCGGATTGAAGGGCGTTATTCAAATCGATCCGAAACGGATACCAGCGATCGCCTAACTCCCTTACATCACTCATGTGAGCCGTCTTCAAGAGTTTCCCACTCCGGGCGTAGCGTTCCTCCTTGAGAGGTACCCATCTTTCGGCATCCACCCAGATGCGCCGGGATGGATAGGAGACGTCTTTTCTCTTTGCTGTCAAATAAAGTACGAGGCTGGGCCTTCCCGAGAGCGTATCCGATCGTTCGATGACGGCATCGTAATCCTCACTCATGCTGGGATTCTCACTTGCATCGCCATACGAAAAATCACTCCCCATGAGACCCTGCCGGAGCATGTGTCCTTGAATTCTAATGCTCTTTCCGGCGCGTGGGAGATAGATCCACATGTTGTCGTCCAGCCTGAGAAACCGACTACCCGCGTCTCTTGCAGGCGAAACAAATTCCAGGAAAGACTTTTCTGTACCGACACCCCATGAATTAAACTCCAGCTCACGAACGTCCCCCCCTCGATACGTGATGGTCATGACAGCCTTCGTTTGTGCGGTACGTATGGTCATGTTTTCGTCCACGCGTCGAAGTATTTCCTCCGGCGTCGGCTGGGCGACGCATTCATTCATCGTCCATGGTCCAAAAAAGAGGGCAACCACAACGAAGAGGCTCAAACGGGTCATTTTCACGAATAGGTTGTCCATTTAATCGTGCACTTTAACCTTGCACATTAATCATGCATTTTAGTCATGCATGGCTTCAGCAGGGGTTTTCCGAACGGCCCGCCAGGCTGGATAGCAGGAGGCGAGTACCGCCGTCAACATACCAAGCAAAGCGCTTGCCAGACTGTAGGCGGGAGTCCAATTCGGATACATGATACTCTTGAAGGGCACGTCGATGTTCGTGGTTGCAGCGCTTACGTCAATTCCAATTTTCGAGATCCAGATGGCGACGGTAGTACCTAACGCTCCTCCCACGAGGGCACCGACGAAGCCGATGGCCAGACCCTCCAAAATGATCAGTCGCACGATATCCGATCGCCGTAATCCAAGGGCTGCGAGCATCCCGAATTCCCGCGTACGTTCCATGACGGTCATCATCATCGTATTTACGATAATCAGGCTGGCCATCAACAATAAAATGAACAAGATGATGCCCATCATCGGGCGCGTTGTATTCATGATCTTAACGAGCGGTCCCTGCTCTGTCCACGATAATACCTCGATATCCTCCAGGGCGGCCTGCTTAAATCGAGAGATAAGATCAGCGGCGAGTGCATCCGCGAAATTCGGCTCGGCGGTGAAGGCGACAATTTCGGTAGCGCCGTTCTCGAGATCGATGAGTAACTGTGCTGATTCGATCGAACTAAGCATCAAACGACTGTCAAGCGCAGACAGACCCGTCGTTCCAATTCCGCTGATGATGAACCGCAACGCGCCCAGTGATCGATAGGATGTCTGAGTAAGGAGCGTCAGTGTGTCGCCGATGCTCGCGTCAAGACGCTCTGCCATTCCTTCTCCTATCATCATTTCTGGGAGACCAGGTGAAAAACCGGCCCGCGATCCCGGATGTGGTAAACGACCAGACGTGACCATGGCGGACGGATTCAAATAGCCTTCCTCGGCATCCAGATCTACGCCCAGAAGCAGGCCGGGCCTATTGGAATCAACCCCATCAACGAGTACAGCCGCCCGTATTCTGGGTAGAACAGCGACAACCTGTTCGTGCATCTCAATAATGGGCATAATTTCCGACAGATTGCGAATACTGAGATGTGCCGGCAACGAGCGATCACGTTCTGAATACCCTTCTTTCCGAATTCGCACGTGCCCGGACTCCGTCTTTGCATAGGTCTCGAGCATGCTATTCATGACGCCGTCGATGTGGGAAATCGCATACGTCATTGAGGCAACGGCCACTGCAACGGCGGTGGCCGTTAACAGCGTTCGTCTCGTATTACGACGCGTATTTCGCCACGAGATTCGCCAGAAAGGAATATTTCTTTCGACCTCAGACAATGAGTTTATACATAGCGTAGGGCGGTAGCTGGACGAAGTCTGCTGGCTCGCGTCGCAGGATATAGAGATGCAATGGCAGACAGAATTCCCGTTAGAACCCAGCTCACGAGAAATAAGGTCATGCTCATGGCCGGGTACATCATGTCTTTGATGGGATAGCCTATGTCAATTTCTCCATAAAGCGCGTTGAGATCGATCCCTGTACTGGCAAAATATCCGACGACCAGCATGGCTACGATCGTTCCGATCGCACCGCCAACGAATCCGGTCAGGGCGCCTTCGACCAGAAATAAACCTCGAATGCCGCTCGGCCTGAATCCCATGGCCATCATAGTCCCGATTTCTCGTGTGCGTTCATACGTTGCCATCACAATCGTATTTGTGATGCCCACGATCGCCATAATCACAAAGATGGAAAGGAAAACCCCCTGCGCTGTGCGCTTCATCTCAACCAGAGCCATGAAGTCCTCTTCGACTTCCTTCCAGGTCTTGATTTCTAGATTGGACTGATCGCCGAGCACAGCCGAGAGGCGCCGAACAACGGAGGTTTCTGCCGCAGACGGTTGAAAACGTATTGCAATTTCCGTGGCCTCACCTCTCGTATCCAGCATTTCCTGAGCGATCTCCAATGGCAAAAGGAATCCGTTCCGATCTATCGCCGGAAATCCCGTTCCCAAAAGGCCAATAATTTCGAGGTCAAGCGCTTCATAGGCCCCATCACGTGTTTTCAAAAGAACCGTCAGGTAATCACCACTTTTCACCTCGAAAAATTCTGCCAGACTAACGCCTAATAGCATCCCTTCGACTCCCTCTTCCAGATAAAAACCGTCTACAACCGCGTCCTTGATCCGGAACACTTCTGAGTCGCTCCCTCTGATTCGAATTCCGGTCCCGATACTCGTGATTTGATCGACTCCATCGGACAACTGCGCCGAAAAGGCGAGGCGTGATGTGGTCGCCGCGACCCCTTCAACCGCACGAATCAGTGCTTCCGTTTCATCCAGAGACGTTAACGTAAAGTTGAGAGGCAATTCATCTCGATTCTCGAAGTACCCAGCGGCATACACTTTTGCGTGCGCCGTCTGATAATTGATCAAGTTGTCGAATGATTGGCGCTCGATTCCGATGAGCAAGGCCGTTAGCACTTCCAGAAGAAAAACTGCAAACCCGACGGTGCTCGCCGTGAGTAGTGTTCGACGGCGAGATCGGGCTAGATTCCGCCACGCTATTCGCACGGTCGTCCCGATTCCTATCTTACCGGCAATGAGATCTTCAGATGGCATTCTGTACGGGCTCCGTTCTTTCGTCTGACTCGATTTTCCCGTCTCTGAGCAGAACCAGGCGGGTCGCATACTCCATAACGAGCGGATCATGTGTGGAGAACACGAATGTGGTCCCGAATTTTTCGTTCATCGCCTGCATCAGGACCATAATCTCCCTTGCCGTCTCGCTGTCCAGGTTGGCCGTTGGTTCATCGGCAAGCACGATGGTAGGATTCTTGACAAGGGCTCTGGCTATCGCGACCCGTTGCTGCTGGCCACCGCTCAGTTCATTGGGCCGGCGATCCAGTAAATCACCGAGCCCCACTTCCACCAGGATCTTTTCCACTTTATCCCTCCTCTCGTCCCGATCGGTCATGCCTCTGAGCTGGAGAGGCAATTCTGCATTCTCAATCACCGTCAGGACGGGAACCAGATTAAAGGTCTGAAACACGAACCCAAGATTTGTATTTCGGAAGTCTGCCAATTCTTTATTGGAGAGCCCGTTAATCGAGTGTCCACCAATCCAGATATCCCCTGAAGTCGCCGTATCGAGCGCTCCCAATAAGTTGAGTAGTGTTGTTTTTCCTGAGCCCGACGGACCGGCCAGAGAAAGAAAGGCGCCTTTCTCAATATCGAGATCAACGCCACGAACGGCCGGGACAGATAAATTGCCTACGCGGTATGTCTTCGTCACGTTTCTGACGCGAGCAGCCAGTTCAGCTTCGTTCATCTCTTCTTATCCTCATCTGGGTCGTTCTCTTCGAGCGTGATGGACTTCGCACAGCACGTAATATCGGGTTTCCAGAGCCGCCTGTTCTGAATACGATTCCTATTTCATACTATTATCTCTCTCTAAATCGACCTGGATGACCCATGAATAGCCGTGTAATTGGCCGTTATCCCCTGGTTTCCCTCGTTCCGATGATACTTGCCGTTGCCCTTCTCTGTGCACGATGCGCAGCGCCTGGTGATTCAAGGCCGCCCGATTCAGGGCCGGACCACTCAGGGCCTGTCACTCTTGAGCAACTTTTCACCGGGGAAGTTACCGTCCTTGATCTTTCACACGCCCTGAGTTCAACCAATCCGGTTTGGCGTGAAGGAGCGGAAAGCCCTTTTCAATATGAAGTGCTGGCGGCCCACGAAAGTGGACTGCCCATTATGGGTGCATTTAGAACAGCCGAGCACTACGGTACCCACATCGACGCGCCCATTCATGGAGGCGATCATCTTCCAACGGTCGACGAAATTGATCTGGATAATTTGTTTGCCCCTGCTGTTGTCATCGACATTTCGGCGCAGAGCGCTCTAGACGCCGACTACGCGCTTACCGTAGAAGATATTCAGAACTGGGAGGCCGAATACGGTCGGATGCCGACGGGGTCGATCGTTCTGCTCTACACCGGCTGGAGTGAAAAATGGGACGATCCCGAGGCCTACCCAAACCGCGATACCGATGGCCGACTTCACTTTCCGGGATTTTCGAGTGAGGCCGCGCAGTACCTGATCGACGAACGATCCATAAAAGGTGTTGGAATTGACAACATGAGCATCGATCCGGCGGCCGGAAACGGCTTCCCGGCGCACCGTGTAGTCAACGGCTCAGGGCGAATTCATCTTGAAAACGTAGCCAACGTTCACTTGCTCCCCGCAGCGGGTGCCTATCTGATCGTGGCGCCGATAAAGATCGAGCGCGGATCAGGGGGACCCGTACGCATTTTTGGAATCGTTCCCTAGCTCGTCTAGAGCGCGTTCAGGATCTGGAGTGCCAGTTTGTTGGAAGGGGCGAATTCGAGTACCGCCTCCGCTTCTTCTCGGGCGCGAATGAACTGGTCATTTCTGAAATAGGCCAGCGCTAGATTTACCCGTGCCTCCACATATTCTGGAGCAATCTCAGTGGCTTGGCTGAGGAGCGGGATGGCCAAAGCAAGACTGTCGGCCTGAAGGTAGTGAGCGCCGAGATTTGCGAGAGCAAGCGGGTGGCCAGGTGATACGCCGACCGCTGTTTTAAATGCCTCGAGCGCATCTCCCAGTCGTTCATTGGTGGCGAATAGAATACCCAGATTTACCCACGCGTCTGGATTCAAGGGGTCGAGATCGAGCGCATCTCCCAGCACCTTCTCGGCCGCGTCCGAATCGCCAAGCTGAACCAGCGCCGTCCCCAGATTATAATGGGCTGTCGCAAACCAGGGCTGTTCGACCAGAGCCATTCGATACTCTCCAACAGCTTCGACGAGACGTCCTCTCGACTCCAGGAATCGACCGTAGTTGATCCGATAATCAGCTCGCGCCGGTTGAACGGCCAGGGCCCGCTGGTACAGACGTTCAATACGAACCGGATCTCTGGCGCCCGTTTCGTATGCCTGCGCTAACGCATTCAGGCGTTCAGGGATATCGGATTCTACGATTACGGCTTGTTCAAGCCATGGAATTGCGCTTTCCACGTCTCCGACTCGATGATATCCCAGGCCCAGTTGAAATACGGCCTCGTCGTAATCAGACTCGAGGGTCAGCGTTTCTTCGAGCATACCGATGCCCATTCTCATGTAGACATCGTTTAGGTTGCGGGTGCCGTAAACGAGGTATGCCAGTCCTTCGTAAATCTGATCGTCCAAATCTTGAGCGAATACGGGCAACAGTTTCGGCGGATCACCAATGGAATTTAATTGGACGGGTTCGTCTGGATCAACCACCCGTATCCAGTGATCCGTGAAATCGGAATGTGCCACTTTAGAGATGCCTGCCTTTGGCATGTGGCACGAAATGCAGTTGGATGATTCCTGATGGTCCGGGAGAGACGTCGAACCGGCCAGGCGTTCAATCAAGTTTGCTGATTCATGACAGGTGCGACAGGTGCCGTTGAAGTATTCCGGCCCGGCCTGTCGGAATCCAGAATGGGGATCGTGACAGGTCACACAGTCCATTGGGTTGCCTAAAGCCAGTGAAGACCGAAAACACTCGCTGGCTTTCATTCTCCCTACATGAGATGTAAGGCCGATCATTTCGTTGGACGCCGGCTTCTCCATGGCGTAGAGCGACAAGTACTTGGAGAGGTCCTGGGACGGGCGGAAATCATACGGTGTTCTTCCCTCCCTGAGAATTGAGACCGTCGCATTCAAATGGCACTGCTGGCATACATCCAGCCTCCGCTCGAGGGTCAAGTGCGCCGGGTTAACGATGGAATAATCGACCGAGTCTGCTTCGGGAAGCGCAAGACGCTCTTCCACGTGAAGCTCACCGGGTCCGTGGCAACGCTCGCAGCTTATACCAAGCGGAAGGTGCTCGTATTTACCTTCCGTGAACGGAACCTCGGTCGGGTAGGCATTGTGGCAGTTCATGCATCGAGGGACAATTTTTCGATCAAATCGCTTGTTTGCCACCCGGTATCCGGGACTGAAATCCCACTTCCCCTCCTGGGTATACCAGGAAATCGGAAGCTCGTTGAACCAACCATTGTTCAAGATGAAATAGGAGCGGGCTGAAATGCCGCTTCCTATCACATATTGCATCTCGCGGACCTGGCTGTGCGTTTTCTGCCCGTTCTCATCGATCCGAAACTCTTCCTGATAGAATTTGCCGTCCTCTTCAGAGATGGTATAGGAATAGCCAAGGGTTGTATCGTGGACGACGGAACCGTCCAGCTTTTCGATTCGGGTGTCGGCGTTCAGGAGATAAAGAGAGTTGGCCATTCCGTGCTCCTTATAGCCACGGTACTCGGACTCGTGACAATCGAAACAGGCATCATCCCCTACAAATGAAACGCCGTCTACTAGATTTCGGTATGGCGAACGGGGTTCTTCAGTTGCAGATGTCGTCGCAGCTGGATCTGAACCCGGAGTGCATCCTGATATTAAACCGACACACGACACGACCAGAAATGAAGAAAATAACACCGTTTGGGCTAATTTCTCCCTCATTGTCACAGAGTGGCAGATATTGAGATTCTGTTCGATCTTGGTGAGAGGTTTTTTCGTCGATTTCCTATGTCTGAAACTCCGTTCCCAGAAGATTCATCGGTTCGATCGAGGGTGCTCGATACGCTCGTACTCATACACCGCTCCGAGCATTTGGTCTCTATTCGACCGGATATGCCGCCGCAAAATATCGCCTTTGCGTTGTGCAGGCTATGGTTTGACCACATATTTACGCCGAGTATGCGATATCTGGATGGTTGGAAGGGTGACTCCGACCCGGTGGCCACGGCCGAATTTATAGCTGCGTTCACGGAAGAGGAATATGGATGGCTCGAACGTTTTCATCGATTTCTGGAACTGCGTATCGACCGACTGTCCAAAACGCAGATGAAGGAGGGTGTTTTCCCCATCAACGACACTTGGAAGGGCATAACACGCGATGCGGGGAATCTGCTGGATCTCTTGGATCAGGACGGAAGTCGAAAAACCGACCGGTTGGAGACCGTCATGCGCGCTCTTGTGCCGCCTGGTGAATAGACGTCAGGCTCCGATCACCCCCAGTCGTTCTAGAAACCGAACTTTTCTCGAACGATTTTCAACATGTCTTCGTCGACTATCGTAGCATCGTTCGCTTTTGCATAGTCTTCGATGCCTCGTTCAACCATCGGCCGAATGAAAGAAGGAATGCGGTCCATTCGCTCTTCAGCTTCTGGCGTCCAATGCAGGCCTTGAAGGCTCCCGTTGGATTCGGTCGACCCCTCAGGGTCTGTGGAATCTGCGAAATCTGTGGCATCTTCGGGGCCGGCAACCATGGCCGAGAACGGACAGCCGCCCGATGAATTTTCCTTTGCGGATAAGGCGGTGGATGACTTGGTGGATGATTCGATGTCAGCATGGGCTCCCTGATGACCGATCAGCGAAGAGCTTATCGTTTCCATCGGCGGGGCCTCTTCCGTCGCACCGCCAATTTTCACGCCCAGCGAGTGCACCATCTGGGTTTCCATGGAATTTGTGAGCATCGCGATCTCGCGGCCACAAGTTCCACATCCAAACACGACCGTTAACGATCCATTGTCGGGTCCAGAGGTACTCTTTAAAGCCATCGGCTCGTCGCAGTCCACACAAAGAAATTTCATGTTGCTTCCTTTACTGTTACTTCCTTCACAGGTCCGTTCTCCACAGTTGCAGTCTCTATAGTCGCCTTCTCTACGTTCGCGACCCCCACAACGGTCGCTGTTCGTTTAGATTTTCCCAGAAGATTGCATAATTCTAGAGCGGTGGCTCGAAGAGCACCTGCAGCAGGTCGATCCGGGTACATGGTCAAATACGGATTTCCACTGTCGGTTTCCTCGCCGAGTCTGGGGTCGAATGGTATTCTTCCAAGTAGCTGCACACCGTCCTCGCTCAGCAATTCGTTTGAACCGGGATCCTGAAACAGGTGATGAACGGTGTCACACGCGTCACAGACAAATTCCGTCATGTTCTCCACCAGCCCGATGGGTCGGTCGTCCACGTGACGCCGCGCAAGCAAAATCGATTTTCGGACCACATAGGTTGAAGCTCTCGAAGGCACACTGACGACGACTGCACATGACAGTGTAGGAACCAGGTCCAGCAGATTGGGAAGTCGGTCTGTTCCGGGGGGCAAGTCTACGAGGAGAATGTCCAGACCATCCCAGACGGTATCCGCTAGCATTTCTCTTATGGCAGCTACTTCAACCATACCGCGCCACGTGAATGCGCTGCGCTGCGTTTCCGCTTCCCATTCTACCGGAATACCCTCCTTCAGAAACAAGTCGATCGACATGACCTGGACTCCACCATGCGATACGGAAGGAGCAATTCCATCGTCGGTCCGCTCAGGGTTTCGGGCAACGCCGGTCATTTTTACGACTGACGCTCCATTGATATCCGCATCAACGATGCCTACTCGCCAACCGGTCTCGGTAAGTGCGGTCGCCAGGTTCACCGTCAACAAACTTTTCCCAACGCCACCTTTTCCACTCATCACCGCGACCACATAGTCAATCTGATCCAGACGGTGGCGCAGTTTCCGTTCCTGTTCCTGGACCTGCCCCGCGACGTTGGAGCCACCGTCAGTAAGAATGTCGTGATAGGTCTTCAACGATTTGCTGGTACCGTACTACTCTTGTTTCCCGTTCTTCTTGCCGTTCTGCTTTTTGATCATGTCCTCCATCACTTTCATGCCCACCTTGATGCCTTCCTCTACGATTTCGAGATCGATCAAATCTGACTTCCTGGATGCGGCACCCGTTTCAATTCTCTTTTTGGTAGCGGTTCGCATAAATCCCTCCGGGACTCGATTGAGCCGCTCGACTGCGGCCGGCGTCCAGGAATACTTACCGTCTCGAATGTTCTGCGCTCGGCTCTTTACGTCGGGCTGTGGTCCATCGACGGCGCGCTGACCCAGTTTCCCTCGATCTTCGAGGTTTTCTGTAGCGGCTTCCGTTTTTCCAACCACATCTTCAACCATGTCTTTCGTAATCAGGAATATTTTCCGGACGCGAGCGCGCTTTTCAATCTGTGCCTTTGCTCGACGCCGCTTATATCCGTCCGAAAGAGTTTTTACCAGCATCCGAGCATCGTCCGTCCATTTGATCTTGACGTTGTCGAAGGCCTTTTCTTCGTGAATGGCGCCTTCCAGCGGCGCGAGTTTCTCAATCGCGTCCCGGTCCAACTTCTGGATCTGATCCGGCGGGGCATTACAAACCGTGCATTTAGTGGGCTCGAAGCCGCGCCCAACCCAGCCGCACTTCTGACAGACATAGACCGACGTGTTCTCCTCTCCGATTTTTTTGGTGGCAAGGTCTTCCGAAATGATACCCATAGCCTTCATCGACGACTTGGGAAGAATGGTCGAAAGAGCGCCTTCCAAAACAGATGTGGTGATGACGGAGTGTCCACGCTCCATCGCCCATCGATGCACAATGGTGCGGGCAATTCCTTTCGCGAAATCAGGGGCCTTGTCGAGTATCCGCTGCGCCTCTTCTACCCAGATCATAGATTCCTCAGCCTTGACGTCCACGTCCGGTGAAAATCTCTTGCTCGATAGAAGGACATTGCAGGGGACCAGGCGAAGCAAATTTTCTGTGTTACTTCCGACGTCCATCGATTCATCGCTATGAACACCGATCCGGCCCATCACGAGCATCCAGGGCCGCTCGCGCCGGACGTATTCCAGAATTTTCTCAAACGCCTTGCCGTCCAAGAGTGTGATCTTGAGATCGACATCCTCGTCTGCAGCGATACGCCGGGATACTTCCAGGTGCGACTGGTAGATTTTGGCGAGGCCCGTATCGATGACGTCCTCGTGGAGCTGCTCTTGCTCTTCGAACTTGAATACCTTGGACGCCTTTTCCGTGAGAACACCCACCAGGCTGTTGAACATCGCGTAATGGAGGTACGGATCGTAAACCGAAATTGCCTCTACCGGTTTATCGAGCGCCTTACCGAGCTTGATGGCGGATTTCAGTCCTGCGTAGGCTTCCGGGCTTCCGTCGATAGCAACGACAATCCCACCGCCGTCCTTATGCTGAACACCGTTTGAACCGGTCGACAACTGATCTTCAATCGGCGCCGTATTTTTGATAACGATCGTGTCGGTGCGCGTTCGTCGGACCACCCGCTCGCACACGCTCCCGATCTGGCTATCGCGTACAGCCCCGAGACCCAGAGCGCCCATGATGACCAGGTCGTAATCGTTACTGTTTATGTCGTCTGCGATGACCTCAAAATTCTTTCCGTCGTACAACTTCGGTTCAAACTGGAGATTGGCTTCGACCGCCTGCTTATGCATGACCGTCAAGTAAGAATCAGAAATCAGCTCTAGACCCATCGTAATGAGTGAATCATGGATCTTGCGCTGCTTCTCCATCTCCGCTTCGACCAGGTATTCCTCGGGGAGAGTGAATTCCATCTGCTTGAATCGGTAGTCGTGAAGCCGGGCAGCATAGGCGTGGCTCCCCACGAGGGTCGCGCCAAACTGGCCCGCTAGATGAACGGCAAGTTCAATGGAGGCTCTGGAGTGGTCAGAATTGTCAACGGGGACAAATATTTTCTCGTACATAGTGGAATTTTAAGGTGGAATGTCTCTGTTCGGCTGTCACCGTAGCCGCTTCATCTGGGCAAGAATATAACCGAGGCGGTCGGCAACATATACCATGGTGTCCCGGGTTGTTTCCGTAGTCTCTGAATCGGGAAATGACAGACAAACAATGGCCGCATCCAGGTGCTCGAAGCTCCGCGCATCCACGTCTCGATTCAGCTCGTCATGAAATAACGACAGGTGGTGACGCACGGTCACGAGCGTTGTATGGATATCGGATCCGGGTTCGATGTCATGAAGCATGTCGCCCAAACGTGAGATTTCAAGCTGTACGATGGCCGGTCCCATTTGAACAAATTCGTCGCGCTCGATAAAGTGAATCTCGTTCAGTCTTTCGTATCGCCTGGACCTGGTATGCTGCACGGGTGATGTCATGTCAACTCACCGCTATACCGACTGCGACGTGTGACTGTCGATTCTCCCACATCTGCCAGAGGCTGCCCATACGGCGTCTGAACTCGGCTGGATCCTGCTGGATGGTGTCGAACGAGAACTCAGGAAGCAAGAGCTCCAACCGTTCGATCATTTCGTCTTCTAGAATCCACCCATGCTCTAAATAGTCCAGTACAACCTTATAGTCGAGTTCCCCGCCGCGTGCCACGCAACGATAGCTAACCGAATACGGGTCGAAGTGAAGCACGACGAGTGGGAGATCGAATGGCCAATGGGCATCGGCCACGGCTCGATGTCTCGCCGCATAACCATCGGGCAAAGGAATCACTTCTCCTGGAAATTCATCCGAAACTTTAATACCCATTTGACCCGCCACCTGGACCACCGCCCGATTGAAGGGATTTCGATCCACTAAATCCACGGATGAGCAGAATTCAAGTCGATCCGTAAACCTGCGCAAACCCTCCACGACGAGCGAGGTCTCCCCCACCAGATAGATCGTTCCAGATCCTGAAAAGACGGCACCAATCTCGCGAAAGAAACGAACGATCATCGCTTGATTGATCAGTTGAATCGCCATGGCTTTATTCGAGTGACTTGTTCACTAGTTCGTTCTCGATGTCTTCCGGTGCAGCGTCTTCCGGTACATGGTCGTTCAATACATGGTCGTTCAGTACATCGTCGCTCGGTACATCGTCGTTCGGTACATCGTCCTCATGCACGATCGCGTCTTCGGGACACACGGCGACGCATTCCTGAAACTCGCAACAGGTATCATCGATGACATAGATGGGATCTCCCACGCTGATGGCTTCGATCGGACATTCGTCCAGACAGAGTCCGCACGTATTACAGGTATCGAGGATGACGTAGGCCATAGTTCGAAACGCACAAAAAGTGCAGAAAGTGCGACGTCAGCTAGGCTTTGTGGTCGATCTGCCCCTTCCCCTCGTTAACGGTGTTGTCACTCCGCTTTCCCGGATACCGTCTTATCGGTGTTTTATTCTTGAAACCGTTTACCCAGAAGCAATACGCATACGGGTACATGGTCTGGACGACATGAAACGGTTCGTACTCAAATAGTCTACGCATGGCCCACGCAAATCGATATCTGAGATCTTCTGGAGTTATGATCTCCACGATACAATCCACTTGGTAACTAAAAAACACGGGCGAGTTGCCTGTCCAGAGAACCGATGCCATCGGATTTTCCTTCAGGTTATTGAAGGTCGTACCCTCAAAAATTTCCAGGAGCGCCAGGCGTCGCCAGTCAAGGTGATCCGGGTTCGAATAGATTTCTCTCGCCGTATTGACGCGTAACGACCGAGTTTCGTGAACGGCGTGGGGAGGCAGTTTTTCTATTTCCGAGACCGCGCTCTCAACCAGGTTCAGGTAGTGTTCCAGGTATTCATTGCGAGGCGTAAATCCAATTCCCTTGTTGGCGAGATTGAGGAAGTGTCCGTCAGCGGACCATGTTCCGACAACCGGCAGGTGGCCGACGTTAAATGCGATATACTCATTTTTTTCGATGGAATCGTATATACTGTGCTTCATATCCAGTTGCCAGCGAACGAATTCATCGGGGAGCTCCTGGATCTGAAAATCCTGCGATACACCATCCGTATGGACGCTTACCGTGTTTCCATCAATGGTCACGCGATCCAATAATTCTTGACCGTTGGTGGTTGAAACGTCTGCTGCGACTACGTCGATTGATTCTGCCATGGTTGTTTTTCTGCTTCGGAAACTGAATGATTCTGCGAAATTATGATTTGCTCGGTGGTGTTTTGAATAGACTCGCGCCTACCATCTGCCCAAATCCACTTCTTTTACTGCCAGCCATAGCCCGATCCATATCGTCTGACGTGATTACTCGGAGGCCATGTCTCGCACCATAGGCCCTCAATCCT
This sequence comes from Bacteroidota bacterium, assembly GCA_022567305.1. GTDB lineage: Bacteria > Bacteroidota > Rhodothermia > Rhodothermales > UBA10348 > SMXL01. The sequence continues at coordinate 47,648 of JADFHF010000015.1, forward strand.
TTCTTGACCTTACTGCGGATGAACTCAATGGGGATCCTCTCCATTCGATGGAGAACGGGATCCGAGAATATAATCTCGGATGATTCGGGAAGCGTAATTTTTCCGGGCTGATACGTACACGCCGGATCTTCGGCCAGGTAATCGCCTTCGGCTGAAAAGGCTCTACAACGACATCCGCCACAAAGCTCCTTGAACTCACAGGCGCCACAGCGTCCTTTCAAGAGAGACAAATCCCTAAGCTCTGTGAATACGTGTGACGAATTCCAGATCTGCGTAAACCCTTCGTCGCGCACATTCCCGGCTACCACATCCATATACGGGCACGGCGTTACGTTCCCTTCCGGTGTAATTCGGCAATATTCTGTGGCTGCCATGCACCCACCACTTTCCAGGCCTCCTTTGCCCATTTCGTAAGAGATCTGCTTAAACTGCGGGGCGCATTTGGCGCGGACGAGCATGGGCGCATAGTCTTCCTGGGATTCGACCAGTTGCCTCAGGCAATCCTCGGTCTCCTGGGGTGTGAGATCGTTCATTTCAAGCCCCCTTCCCGTGCGCACCAGGAAGTACAGGTTAAACGACCAGGCATCACGGTCCTTCGCAAATTGGATGAGGTCGCCGATTTCGTCCATATTCTCGCGGGTAACGGTCGACTGGACCAGCACTTCCATTCCGTGCTCCCTGCAGATCTCGAGGGCGCGAACGGAATACTTCCACGCATCCGGGCCTCCACGGAATGCGTTGTGGGTCTCCGGGTCGACCGAATCGATACTGATCCCCACTCCCTTGACTCCGCACTCCACCATTTTGGCGGCTACGTGTTCGTTCACGAGTACGCCGTTGGTTCCCATCACGACCCAGATGCCTTTCGACGAGGCACATGATGCGATATCGTAAATATCTCGGCGGAGAAGCGGTTCGCCGCCGGTCAGGATCAGCATCTCCGTGCCCAGCGAATGCATCTCATCTACCAGGCGAAGACACTCGTCGGTGGTTAGTTCATCCTCAGCGCTGTCTCCGGCATCCAGATAGCAGTGCGGACACGCCAGATTACATTTCTTGGTGAGATTCCACGAAACGAGCGAGGGGCGGTATGTCTGCAGCGTTTCGATTACGCTTCTTCTCCACGCTTGTCGTCAGAAGATGCTCTTGCGCCATGAACTTTTTTCCGGGTAACAAACGTGACGACGAGCCCCAGAAGCAGTGTGGCAAATCCGTATGCCATCATGGGTAGGACAGGAGACTCTTTTACGGCAACATCCATATACAGGTAAGCCCAACTGGTAAGACCTCGTTTGTTACCTCTTTCTCTGCTGAATCCGTCCCATATCGAAAAGGCGATCGGTACGAACGTTCCTTCTTCAAAAGCAATGTGGGCCTCCTCATTTCGGGCGCGTCGGAAGATGACCGTCCACTCGCCTTCCTGGAATGACGCCGAGACATCCAGTTCAGGACCCTCTTCGCTCATATTCGAAGCGCCCTTGCCGACGTAGTGCCTGGCCCCTGATCCAGCAAGATCCGCAAACCAGATGTCTGTACTCAGTTTTCGATCCCCGAAGATGAAATAGGGCATCTCGGTACCCGCCGAAAGAACGGTCGGAAACTGAATGGCGACGGCATCTGAAAACACCAGCGTTGAGTCCGAATCAGCATCCAAGGCCCCTGGTGCAATGAGATCGGGTGCATTTGATCCGCTCGTTTCGGCGGCCATGTCGTGCCACTGAAGCATGATGGAGATATGTTCATCGTTGTAAACCGCCCGTACGTCGACTCCATTGACTCCTGGGAAGAATGCTCGTCCCGGCTCGATAATCTGTCCTACCACCGGGAAATAGGCCGGCTCGATATCTGCGAAAGATTCTTGGGAGAGATCCATCGTCCTGGTGGTCGCATGCGCCGTTACCATCGTTGCATAATTTGGCTCGTCCCGAGAGAGAGAATAGACGTAATCGACCAGCGCCCACTGATCTTCCGTCGGTGAGATTTCGAATGACGGCATGGGTGAGCCGTCGAGTCCAGTCGTAAAGGTCTGGTAAATATCCTCACGGGTTCCTCCCCCCCGGAATGTCCAGCGCTTCGTCATGTCAGCTGCCCGGATTGGATACCCCCACCGATCTTCCAGCGTGGGCGCAGATGGCCCGTCTCCCAGCCCCCGGTTTCCGTGGCAGTCAGAACATTGATTCGTTTCGTACACCTCGCGTCCACGGGCTATGGATTCATCCGTCATTGAAGGCGGACTAGGCATTTCGAGCGCGGTGACCTCTCCAAACGGGCCCGAAAAATCAGATGAAAACGTTTTGATGTGGTACATCAGATTGGTCACATCCGCATTCGAGAGCGACGGCCACGGCGGCATGGCCGTATATGGCATGCCGTTCCGAATGCTGTTCCTGATATCCTCATCGGTTGGCAGTTCCCCACTGGCGGTCGTCCGAAACTTAAACGTACCGGTCGTGAAGTTTCGTGGGGCAGGACGAAAGACAGAGGCAACTGTCGGGCGAGGCACACCGTCTGACCCATGGCAATGGGCACATTTTGCTTCGTAAACGACCCGTCCCGCTTCACGTTGCTCGTCGGTTCCCAGATCGACATTCTGCGCAGCGACGCTGAAAACCGGAATAACCAAGGCCATCATGCAAGCCAGAATTCTCATTCGTGTACCTCCTTCGCCCTTGGCCTCTGATCCGTGAAGTCGTACATAAACAAAATGACATCCCAGATATCTTCCTCAGAGAGAAATGTCTCCCAGGCCGGCATGGCCGACGACCACGGAGTGGACTCTACAGGAAGCCCGGGGGCTCCCTTCGCAATTCGCCAAAACAGGTACGACTCCTGGAGCATCGCAATGGTGGTCGGATCCTGGAAATTGGCCGGAATGGGGTTAAAGCCGCGTGCAAACAGGCCGTCGCCTACCATATTGTCGCCGTGACATTTTACACAGTTCTGGTAGTACACGAGTCGACCGTTGCTCACATGTTCGGCAAACGCAGTCGGATCACTCGTTTCCAACTCTCGATACGGGTTGTCCTCATCAACCAGGTCGACCTGCCGGCCCTTAAATGTGATCGTAGCCGGTGGCGGCGGGTGGATCGTGCGTCCGACGACCGGCGGATCCGGCAGCTGAGTCAGGTTCTGATACACGCGAAATGCCACGATAAACGGCAGGCCAATCAGGGCGACTACGAGCGGAATCGTATACTTTTTGTCCGTAAAAAAGCTGACGAAAGCGTTGGATACTTCCTTCAGACGATCTTCGGTCGTTGTCAGATAGACCGCCAACGACAACGTAATAATGAACATAAACATCGTCAGGACCGAGGCGGGAACGGGCGGAACGACACCGTATCTCAAGAAAACGTAGACGGCTACCCACGTCGCAGACGACCAGGCCAGCGAGTTGGGTTTCAGAAATCGGAGGGCGATCAGTCCTGCGGCGATCGCCAGAAGTACGACGATATTCACCTAGTTACCCTGTTGATCTGCGAGATAGTTGACGAGCGCCCGAAGCTCCTCAGGAGACACCTTTTGATAGAATCCGAGGGCATTTAACGTGGTCAGCATGACACCGCCCGGAAATCCTTCTGCCAGTGTAGCATCGGGCTCCATCACCGCCTCATAGATTTCCGCCTTGGAAAGCCTGGATCCAACGTCAAATAAACTGGGACCCACCAATGGGTCGGGTGAATCTATGGAGTGGCACGTGTTACACAAGTACGTCGTAAAAACGCCCGGCCCGTCTAGACCGGCGCCGAGGGTAGCTCCTCCGGAAGGAGCCGGAGCAATCGCTGAGACTTCAGTTACGTATCCCACATCGGTGGCGAGCGTCACGGAAGGCGTCCCTCCCAGGCTTTGGAGGTAGGCGATGACTGCTTTGATCTCGTCGTCAGTCAATCCAATAGGAGGCCGGTTTATGGCCGGCATTCCCGCAAGAAAGCCATCCACAATGAACTCATTGGGCTCATAAAGAGAGTGAGCCAGGTATTCCAACGCTGACATCCCGGCAATTCGGGTCGAGGCTTTGGTAGCGATTCCTCCCAGGTCTGGGAAGCGAAGGCCCGAATCTCGTGATCCTACCGTATGGCATCCGAGGCAAGTACCTTTCCCCGCGACAATGTCCGCTCCGGCAATCGCGAGTTCATCAGGCGTCATGTCCGCAGAGAGGTCTGCGGACTCAGGTGGATACGTAATTTTCTGAGGTACGGTATTGCCTACATAGCTGTAAAAAGCCAGCACGACGATCACGAATCCGAATATTTTCAATGAAGATTTCATTCGGGTGCCTCCACTGCTCGTTCGGTACCAACTGATTCTGCAGATCTTACTGCATCAACCGCTTTCGGCTCCCACGGCTTTTTGCCGGACAATCCGGACAGCCAGAAGACAATCGAAATGAATAAGAAAAAAATTAGTACGGTTACTGAAATCACATTTGATGCAAACCCGAGCGTGGGAGTGAACGCATCGGGCGACGTGTCCTGCAAGACGCCGAACACATGCCAGTGCTGCCGCATACCGGCTCTCACGTAGCCCATCAGGCCCATGGTCCAGGCAAACGTCAGGGCAATGAAAAACAACGCGTATTGGGCTCGATCGGGCATCTGACCCCATTTGATCTCACCCGTCTTCTTGGCGTTTTTGAACATGAAAATGTCAATCGCGGTGACGGATATCATGGCCGTCAGCACCGCCAACACCTGCGGAACGGAGAGTGCGATCCTCACGCGTGCCTCCACGAAGTATCCGTACACACCGAGGAAAATGACGAAGAGAATCGTTACTGCGAAGATGGCAAACTGAACACGGTTTCCCGTTTTTGCCCACGGAACGATCGCTTCCTTATTTCCGCGTCTATATAAAAGGAAGCTGATGTAGGTCGTCAATATCATCACGTTCACGGCCGTATTCTTGGCCGACATGACCCCCAGCACACCCAGCATCGGGTGGTGGGCGCCGCCCATCTGACGTGCTTCTTCGACCGTGGCCACCAGCGAATGCGGGGTCGCCCACACGATGAACGTGATCGTAACGGATGCCAGCAAGTATTTAATGAAGCGCCGGAATCGCTCGGCCCCTTCAATGCGCTCCATACTGACCCAGAGATAGTAATTCGCCGCGAGAAAGAGATTCCCGATCAGAATCGCCTGGATGATAAACAGCCAGGAAAACGTCCCACCCATGAGCGTGATGCCCAGACTTTGAGAGTAGGCATAGATTTCCTTCCCTAAATAATACCCGGCGAACGGGAGCGGGAGAAGCGCACTGATCGCAATAAAGTTGCCGATGTAGCCCATCCAGTCATAATGCGCTTTCTCTTCCTCTGTCTTGGCTCCGAGGAACTTGTAGGCGCCGTAGGCCGCAGCAATCGAACCACCGAACGCCATATTGGCGATGAGGCGGTGGATATTGATGGGCATCCAGATGAAATTGTTGATGGCATCCGGCAGGCTAACGAGCGCCCCCGTCTCCGAAATTCCATTCGGTGTGTTCATAAACGTCAGCCATGCATCCGCGATGAACATGATTGCCGTTCCAACAATGTTCAGACAGACCCCCAGGGCTAGGTGAACCTTCGGAGAGAATTTTCCCCATCCGTAGTAGTAGCTGTACAGGAACAACGCCTCTAGGAAAAAGAGAAATACATACGGGAAAAAGGTCCAGCTGAATATCGAGACCATGTAGGTGGCCACACGCGGATAGAGAATGAAGAGCATAAACGTCAACATCGCTCCAAGCGTCGCCGTAAAGGAGAACGAAACGGAGAGGAGTTTCGTGAATTCGTACGCCAGATCGTCATAACGCTTGTCTTTCGTCACGTACCCGATGATTTCGATAATCAGTGCGAACATCGGGACGGCAAGAACAAACGCGGCAAACATCAGGTGCAGCTGGGCAACCACCCACATGGCTACGCGACTACCGACGATAGGGAACGGCCGATAGTCGGGATTGGCCGCATCCTGAAGGGCTTCCTGCGGAGACGCCCCGGCGGGGAGAGCAAGGATACCAACGATCGCCACGGCCAACAGAATCGCGGCGCAGATGGGCAGATAGCATAGGCGGAACGGATGCCGATTTCGGGGCCGCAGCTCCGTGGGTTCCCACGGACGTTCATTGACGGAACTTGACTTCCAGGGGTTGAAAAGCTTGCGGAGCCGGGTCTCGGGCATGTTTAGAAGTCTAGTTCAGACATATCCTGGAGCCATGTTTCCAATTCGTCTGGCGACTCGACCGTCACAAAGCCGCGCATTCGATAATGGCTAAGACCGCACAACTGCGCGCATGCGATTTCGTATTCACCTGCTTTGATTGCCGTAAACCAAATCGGGATGGCGATGCCCGGAACAACATCCTGTTTGATTCGAAGCTGCGGTACACCAAAACTATGAATGACATCCTTGGATGTCAGTGTGATTACGATCGGTCTATTGATCGGAAGGTGCAATTCATTAATCGTTACGACGTCGTCGGCCGATGCCGGATCGTCTGGGTCCAATCCGATTGGATTGGATAGAACATCGATAAGATGAATATCCCGCGCCCCAAACGTACCATCGGCGCCCGGATAATGGACGTTCCATGCAAACTGTTCAGCGATGACGTTGACCTCAAAAGACTCTTCTGCAGACGGAAACTCATTCTTGAGCACACCCCAGATCGGAAACGCAAATCCAACAAGCAAGACCGCCTCCGCCAGAATGACAGCGGTCTCTTGAACCTTCGAGTATTTGCCGACTGCCCCTTCGTAACTCGCAACAGGATTTTTCTTCGTCCGGAATCGGATCAGAACATAGATGAAATACACCCCCCAACCCACTAAAAGAAGGAGCATAAGCAAGTGAACCAGCGACATCATGTAATCAATGTCTCCCGCATGCGCAGATGCCTGTTCCGGAAGACCCAAGGAACCACTGATATCAAGAAATTCTCTCATGATTGTCGAAAGCTAGATGTCATGCAGTCGTAGTGTCCGAAGATTCCCGCTCATCTTCTGCGATGGATCGAGAGCGATTGTGCGCCTGGTTGAAAAATGAAATAATGCCGGTGAATACGACACCGATCATAGCCAGAAGTGCAAGCATAGAGATTCCAATCGCAGTGACGATCGGTGAATCCAACCCGGCTCCAAAACACCGTTCACATGCCAGGGTTACTTCTGGAAGAATCATCCATGCACCGACAAGTGCACTCGTTGACGCTATGTATCGCAGTGTTTTCATATTCTCAAGTGGATCCGAGATGTTTCATTTTCTTCAGAAAACGCATCCCGTAAACGATTAAAAGGATTCCAGCCAACAGAGCCGCCAGTGTCCAAACGAATCGCATGGCGCCATCAACTTCCAAAAACGCATACACGCCCATTCCGAACGTCAATAGTGTGGAGACGGTGATGAATGCGATATGGAAGGCCTTAAGAGACAAGGTAGCCCCCCTCTTGGGAATTGTGCGCCCAGATGAACAGCGTCAACATAATGAACAGGAAAACGGCCGAAGCAATCAATAGCCAGAAAATCAGCTTTTTCTCGGTGATCAGATGCATGAAATAGCTGCCCACCAGACCACCCTTGACGCAGGCGATAAACAAAGCCACGATCATCGCCGGAACGATCGGCAACTTTAGATATCCCACCGACACCGTCACGATCGTTAATACCGCAAGCGATCCAAACACCATCATGTAAACACGAACGTGTTTACGAATTTCTTCGGGACTGTGTAATTCAGCCATATTCTAAAGCAGGTAGATGGTCGGGAAGAGAAAAATCCAAACGATGTCGACGAAGTGCCAATACAGACCCGCGACCTCAATGCGGTTAGTGAAGTACTTGGGATTGGTTTTCCAGAGTTTAGTGCCCGGACCCAGAAAATACGAGTTTATGATAATCCCACCGATCACGTGCACGGCATGAAGACCCGTCAGGACAAAATAGATCCCCAGAAAGTTGGACTCACTCGGAAACAACCCGTGCGAGAATTTAGACGTGTATTCGATACCTTTGATGATCAGAAAGCCAAACGCTAGCAAGATCGTCGCGCCCATAAACAGGCGGTACTTGTCGAAACGATTCATCATCAGAGACGCCCAGGCCATAACGATCGTAACGCTCGATCCAATCAGAATGAACGTATTCAGCGTTGCGAGGGGTACGCTCAGCACTTCCGACGCCCGCCCGTACATATGGCCGGCCATCATGCCCGGCCACTCGGGCGCGCCAATTCGCAGAAAAATGTACGCGGAGAAAAGACCTCCGAACAACATGATCTCGGACGCCAAAAAGAGCCAAATTCCTAATTTGGCGTTATTCACACCGGTATCGGGTCTCGCTTCTACGGTATACGGTATATCCATTTTAGATAGGAATTACGGCTGGTTCTGTGGCGTGAAATCGGAATCGGAATCAGGTACGCTGTACTCGTACGGGCCCCGATAAACGGTCGGAACCGTTTCAAAATTTACATGCGGAAGAGGAGGCGTGGGTGTGGCTGTCCACTCCAGTGTCGTGGCTTTCCACGGATTATCGTCCACTTCTTTCCCCTTCTTGATACTCAGGAAGAAGTTGATGAAAAACGGTATCTGAGCGAGAGCGAGCACCCACGCAAATATCGACATGAGTTCGTTGTACTGCACCACGTTCGCCGCGAAATCATACGTGGCTCCACCGTCATAGAGACGACGGGAGACACCCGCCAGACCCTGAATGAACATCGGCATAAAGATGCCATTCATGCAGATGAACGTCCCCCAGAAGTGAATCCGACCCCAAAAATCGTTGAGCTTTCGCCCGGTGACTTTCGGATACCAATAGTAGATGCCAGCGAAAAGGGCCAATATGGTTCCCGGAGCCACGATATAGTGAAAGTGCCCGATCACGTACATGGTATCATGCAGAGGAATATCCGTTGGCGCCAGGCCGAGTGGAAGGCCTGTAAGCCCTCCGATTCCAAACATGGGGAGGAACGCCAAAGCGAACAACATCGGGGTCGTAAATCGCATCGATGCCCCCCACAGTGAAAGGAACAATCCCGAAAGAATGATGACTGACGGAATGGATATGATCATCGTGGTCACCTGGAAGAAAGCTCCCATAGTCGTTCCCATTCCCGTGATGAACATGTGGTGGGCCCATACGATGAATGACATCGCTCCCAGGAAAAGGAGTGAATAGACCATCAACTTATATCCCCAGAGCGGTTTCCTCGTATTGTTCGCGATGATCTCGGCTACAATTCCCATTGCCGGAAGGATCAGAACGTAGACTTCGGGGTGGGCGAGGAACCAGAATAAATGCTGCCACAAGAGCGGACTCCCCCCGCCAGCAATATCCAAAACCTGGCCACTCACGACGAGTCCGCTGGGCATAAAGAAACTGGTCCCTATCAATCGGTCAGCGAGCTGAAGAAATGCGGCCGCCTCAAGCGGAGGAAAGGCCAGGAGTAGCAGAAAAGCCGTTACGAACTGCGCCCAGACAAAGAACGGCATCCTGAAATAGCTCATCCCGGGAGCTCGAAGCTGAATGATCGTCGTCAGAAAGTTCACCGCGCCGAGCAGGGACGATGTGATCAGGAACATCATGCCGATGAGCCACATAGTTTGGCCCATGGTCTCTATGTTGGCAAGGGGTGGATAGGATGTCCATCCCGCTTTGGCCGCGCCTGCCGGTACGAAGAAACTCGCCAGCATCACCACGCCGCCACAGAAATACACCCAATAGCTCGCCATGTTGAGCTTGGGAAACGCCATATCGGGCGCACCGATCTGAAGCGGAACGATGTAATTACCGAAAGCACCCACCGCAAGCGGAACCACACCCAGGAAGACCATAATGGTCCCGTGCATGGCACCGAGCTGATTGTAGAACTCCGGCACCATCACTCCACCCGGCATGGTATCATCACTGAACAACCATCCGATCAGGGGTATCGGTTGGCCGGGATACGCCAGCTGCCACCTCATTAGCATCATAAACGTGAAGCCAGTGAGTAAAAAAAACAGCGCCGTTAGGGCGTACTGGATGCCGATCATCTTGTGATCGGTCGCGAAGATGTATTTCCGCCAGAAAGGCTCTTCGTGATAACGATGAACGTCGTGAACCGACTCGTCGCCTCCACTAACAGAGTCGGTCATTTCGCGTTCAGTGCCGTAGGTCATACTCGATTCGTTAGGTGCTCACTCCGGACGTCGAAAGCGATCATGTATAGTTTGCTTGCGCAGTCTGTCAAGGACAGCTGTGAAGTAGACATCGAGCTCGCGCAGTAGCGGCTCGGGTTGGGTGAACGAGCTAAAGCACTATGAACCGAAAGAAAAGTCAACGGATACGGCTTCACCGTCTGTTACCGTGACCGTCTCTGTCGCAGTGCCGTACTTCTCGTGCCAGGCCTCAAATACGTACTCGCCAGCCGGCAGTTGGCCGATGGAAAAGCTTCCGGTATCGTCCGATACGGAATGGAACGGGTGATCAACAACTCCTGCATAGGCATTCATCCAGGCATGGACATCGCACTTAATCCGGAGCATTAATTCGGGTACACGGAAGGATCGCTCCCGTTCGTCGCCTTGATTGGGCATCCCCATATTGAAAGGACGATTCTCGTTTGCGAGAGCATTGACGTTGTGCATCAAGGGATCACCATTGATAATTTTCAATGTCTGTCCGACCTGGATACCGAAAACGTGCGGTGTATAGACGCAGCCATCTTGATTAAAGACGACCGGTTCCGAGGGAATAGCGAAACTGTAATCGCCCAACCCTTCTTTTACATAAACGAATACATTGCGAAGGGTCCCATTATCATTCACAACAACTGACTCGTTCAGTACGGGATCGGCATTTAGTTCGGCACACTCTCGATCTTGACGAATCCGATTCCTATCCGGCGCGGTGCCCGTAAAAGAAATCGAACCGGAAACGCTAGCCGATCCGAGCGGGGTCGTATCAGCGGTAGCAGCAGGTTCCGAAGATGAATCCGAGCTGTCTGAACTGGAATCACCACCACAAGCTGAAAAGAGTAGAACAGCTGTTAGTAGAGTTAGAAATAAACGCATAAAACTTGATAATATTGGTAAGAAATAATCGACTTTTTTGCCTGCAAGAACTGGTTCTGGATTCAGGCTCGACGAAAATATATAAATTGAGCCAAAGGAGCAACGACCCGAAATCGCTACGAATCTCCCAGCCACCGAATCCATTGATACTTGGGAAAAAGCTCTACTCCCTCGTACATTGGACCGGTCTTCCAAGGCCTCTCTGAAGCATTATCTGGCGCATATATGACCGAACGTTCCAGCTTTTTCGAGTTGAATAAGACGCATGATGACGTTGCACTTGACATCATTCGAGGGTTTCTCGGCGTAGCACTCTTTGTCCGCGGCCTTCTTTTTATTTCGGATTCATCGAGAATTATTACGCTCGTCGAGATGGGTAACATGGATTACCTGGTGCCGGCGTTACTTCTTTACGCAGCGATCCTCACGCACACCATGGGAGGACTGATGCTTGCCGTTGGTCTACTCACTCGCATCGCGGCGCTGATTCAGATTCCGGTATTGCTGGGTGCGGTTTTCATCGCCATTATCCAAGGCGGCCTTTTCCTGCCGGAGCAGTCCCTGGAGCTGTCGGCGCTTGTTCTGGTTCTGCTCGGGATTCTATTCGTGTTCGGTTCGGGGCCATTCTCACTGGATCGGGTCATCTTCAAACCCGGCGCTGCGGCCTCTGCTCTTGAGCGTGAAAAGGAAGAGTCGGAGGAGTATAGAAGCAGAGTAGCGGAATGGGGAGAAAAACGAGCGGCGGCGGCCGCCGTTGCAGAGGCCGCTGCTGATCATGGAGCCCGCGCCGCCACCGGCACGTGGTTCCGAGCGGCCACGCTTCTACGATATGGATTTGCTTCCGGTATTGCCGGAGTCTTGCTCTATTTCGCCATTCGCAGTCTTCCATTCGAGATCAGCCTCGTAGAGCTGGCCGCCATTGGAGGCATTCTCTTTCTCATCCTGGGTTTCTTCTTTCTCTTTTTTGGTTGGGCCCTCAAGGACGACGAGACGACAAGCAACTAATGGATTGGGTCTGGCAATTATATGAGGGTTATATCATGCGACTTTTTAGTCGTCGCGGAATCAGCGAGCCCACGGACGAGGAGGCAGAAGCCATGTTTGTTGAGGTCCTAAGAGATTCCACGGTCACGATCCTTGTTCAGGAGCCCTGGCAGGGCTCGGTTCGTTTCAAATGCCTGGCGAAGTACGACGCCGCAGATATATTTGAACTGTTCAATGGTCCGTTTGAGTTTTTATCGTCGAGTTTTGGGGGCGGAAAATTCAAAATCAATTTTCATCATGGATGGAATTTCGTAGCCACCAAAAATTTTAAACCGGCAGGCGATCCGCTCTGGATGGGCCTACCCTCACTAGAATTTTAATCTTTGATATGAGTTCTTCCGAAATTTCGCGACGCCAGCGCCTCGTAACGTGGCAATGGAAGCACAATTCGCTGGGTGTCGATCTGGTGAGGATGTTTTTGGGCGCCGCCCTTTTAGTCCGAGGGGCGTGGTTTGCACTGAACCCGGATGCATTTGCTCAAATGGCGGGTGAACGGCCCGTGGATTGGCTGACGTACTACGTTTTGATTGGTCATATCGTTGGTGGATTGCTGCTCCTGATTGGTCTGTATACGCGGTTTGCAGCGGTCATACAGATACCCATCCTGGTTTCTGCCGTGTTCTTCGTCAGCATCGACCGCGGCCTGGCGAGCGGGAATCAATCGCTCGAGCTGTCCGGGTTGGTGCTCATCATTCTTGCCGTCATTCTGATTTTCGGACCGGGCCAACTGTCGCTGGACTACAAGCGATTTGAAAAGAAAAGCGGCGCTGAGTAGCCGCGTCCAGACTCCGTCTAGATGTCGCGGATCCACGTATTCCGCCCGACTAAAGTTCGCGGATCCAGATATTCCGATAACTCACCGGATTCCCGTGTTCCTGTAGCATTAACGGTCGGCGACCGTGCGGCGTATAATCAATATGCCCTATATATGCGGTCGGCCCTGTCAACTCTTTTCTGTTGATAATCAGGACTCCATTGTGGAGGACCGTTACGATTGCCGGCCGAACCACGTCTCCGTCGTCAGCGAACACGGGGGCTTCATATATAATATCGTATGATTGCCATTCGCCCGGGCCGCGCGATGCATTGACGAGCGGGATGTGCTGCTTATAGATCGATCCAGCCTGTCCGTTCGAATACGTGACGTTTTGGAACGAATCCAGGATCTGTACTTCGTATAGCTCTTGAAAGTAGACGCCACTGTTGCCTCTATCCTGCCCTTCGCCTTCTATGTTTGGAGGTGTTCGCCACTCGATGTGCAATTGGACATTCCCAAAACTTCGCTGCGTTCGAATATCTCCCCCTCCAGCCGCCACGGTCACGACTCCGTTTTCCACCGCCCATCTAGCTGCACCGCCGCGGACCCGTTCCCACTCAGACAAATCCGACCCGTCAAATAAGACGATCGCGTCTGACGGTGCATGGGTCCCTTCACCGGGAGTAACGATTGCGGGTACTGGATGCCACTTTTCGGTCTGTTTGGGATCCCAGTCCTGACCTCGCGCAGCCTGAAGGGCCACAAATCCAAGAAGTACGAATGTCAGTCGATTCATTTCTACTCTAGTAATTCGGCAACGACCATGGCGACCGATACGTGGGTGTAAGAAGGGCATTTGCTTCTTTATCATTTCTAAAGCTGCCGTTCTCCCAGTGCACTTTTCGACCGGTCTTGAAAGCCACATTTCCCATGTGAGCGACGACGGCGGCCGAGTGACCCACCTTGATTCCACCGTTCAGCTCTTCGCCCGTTGTAATTGCACTGATAAAGTTCTTTGTGTGCCGATCCAGATCATTACCGGAACGAGGAGTGGGGTCCGGTACGATGAGCTTGGGTACCGAAGCCTCTAGATCCGGGTCGTATTCTTCTTCGGGGATTACCTCCCAGCCTCCCCTGTCGATGATGGCTGTTCCGTTGTTTCCGATGAAGGCCACTCCGTGGGTTCTTCCGTATGGTCCCAGGTCGATCCCCGTCGCATGCTCCCAGAGCATCGTAAAATCGTCAAACTCGTAGACCGCTTGTAAGGTATCTGGCGTTTCGGAGGCATCGTCCGGATACGCGAATTTCCCACCGGATGCCATCACGGATTTCGGATACGTCGCCTTCATTCCGTACAGCGCGAAATCGATGATGTGCACTCCCCAATCGGTCATCAATCCACCTGCGTAGTCCCAGAACCAACGAAAATTGAAATGGAATCGGTTTCGATTGAAAGGGCGGCTTGCCGCAGGGCCCAGCCACATATCGTAATTCACACCGTCCGGGGCCGCTTCATCGGCGTACATCGGTACCGGTTTCATCCATCCCTGGTAGGCCCAGGTTTTTACGGTTCGAATCTTTCCAAGAGCGCCCGAGTGAACAAACTCGATGGCGTTCTGCCAATGGGGACCGCTTCGTTGCCACTGCCCCATTTGAACCACTTTCCCGTGATGTGTGGCTGCCCGGAGCATCACATCGCACTCGTGGATCGAGTTCGCAAGCGGCTTTTCAACATAGACGTGTTTACCCGCTTCGAGTGCGTCCACCAGGTTCAAGCAATGCCAGTGATCCGGCGTCCCGATCACCACAAAGTCGAGGTCCTTGTTCTCGAGCATCTGACGGTAGTCGCCATAAATCTGAGGCGCCGGTCCTCCCATTTCAACCAGGTTTTTGGCTCGCCGATCAGATACGTTCGTATCAACATCGCAAACGGCAATGCACTGCGTATTTGGGTTTTTGAGAAGGGATCTCGTATCGGAAAACCCCATTCCGTTGCATCCGATGACGCCGAAAAGAAGCGTATCACTCGGAGCGACCGGAGCCGTGTGGAGGAATCTCAGAGATGGAATGACGGGAAGAATAGCCACCGATGACACAACCGTCGCGGCGTGCTTAATAAAGCGTCTTCTGGAGTGTGACATGGCGCACGTAGGATTATCCTCTGGTGGTGGGACCGTACAGTAGGATACAGCGCCGAAATAGGCAAGCTTTAAGCAGTCGGCACGAAGAGAGCCGTCATTTCTCTTGTTCGGATCTCGGCTTGCTTTTTCTCCGACGTCAAATGCTCGATGAGTTTGTCCAGTGATTGTGAGTCGCCGCCACGAGAAACGTCCCATTCCCACGTCGTGTGAAGTGTCGTGACCAACGAAGGCATGTCGTAATCAAAATCGGGTGAGATCCCGTAGAAGTCCGAGCGTATCCAAGGCAGCTCGCGGCTTGGGATCTTCTTTTCTGAAAAATATCTGGAGTAGCCGGAGTCCAGCAGGGCACGAGCTGTCTTTCGATCACCGATGTTACAGGGTGGTATATAAGAGTTCGCTGCGCAGTTCAGCCGATCTTCCAATATCCGTCTCGCTTCGGAGAGCTTCTGCCTGATTGCGCCGTAGCTCTGACCCTTGAATTCATTGAATACGCCAATGGGACTCTTATTATAGATGTCTCCTTTTGCCTCCAGTATGGCCGAATACTCAGGATATCCGTGGTCAAATCCGTGAACGACCGGAATCATGTACTCAAGTCGTTCGAGAAACTGAAACACCACTTCCGTTAGGATTGCGGGGACAATTCCGAGATGATAGAACAACCCGGCCGACTCAAACTTCATCAGAATGTCGTGCAGCGGTGTGAGGTCCGGGAGAAGCGGCCGAATACCGGTCGGGGAGTCATCGATTCGGACGACCGGATCGGCCAAGTCCCCTTTGATTAAGGCCAATACGTGAATGGGCTTGTCGTCGGTCGGATTGCTTCCACCATAAAACGTTTTGTAGGTAAGAAGACGATTGCCAAGCGTGTGGAGATCAAAGAACTCGTCGCCTCTCGGCCGCTCCTCCTAGACGCCGTAGCGCATATAATCATTGTCCGATCCAAATTCCGAGTTCTCATCACGCCGACGCCGGATCGGGTCGAGCATGATGAAATATTTGCACGATGCCAACACGTTGCGAAACCACCTATCAGGATCCGGCGAGTACATGAACACATTGGACGCAAGGAGCACGTCGAAGCGTTTCCGAGTGGGCTTGTTCAAGTCCCATTTTCAGCGCGGCAGCGCGATGGCGTTTGGAAATAGCTTCTTCTCGCCTTCCTTAATCGGCGAGAACACGCCAATGCGCTCGAAACCGGGAAGATTCTCAGCGATTCGTTTGAGTTCGACGAAGTCTTCTTTCGTCATGCAGATAATACTTGAAGCAACTCTTCTTTCGTCGGGCCGGACGGAATGGTGCGAAAGAAAGATAGGAACGTGGTTGGGAGGATATGTTGTATCTAAAACCCATTACAGCACGACATCCTCAATCTCTGAAAATTTCAAGAGCAACCAGATGGGCGCGTCGACGCTCCAACGGAATAACCAGTCTTGTTCTTGGCATAACTACCTCTTGATTTACAAGTGAAAGGTAGTCCACCAAACCGGAGCAACTTCAGGATGCTAGGGGACGATTTGACGGCCGTCTTCATCGATTACGATCAGCGCATCAACCGGACAGATTGAACAGGCCTCCATTAATCTGTCCCTTTCGATATCCGGGCATGCCTCCGAAAAAGTCACAATGGCGTCGTCGCCAATCTCGAATATTTCGAAAGCGATCTTGGTGCAACTATCCGAACAGATACACGTGGGGCGATCGATCCGGATCGTGAGTCCGCTAATTAGGCGTTCTTCAAAGTCTTCCATGATAGCTGGTTTGGCTGAATTACTTGTAGAACCGCACTGTCGTTCCAACTCGGATGAAACCACGAAATTACGGGAGCCTGATCATTTTACTGCGAGCGCACACGGTAAGACGAAAATTTGTTATTATCAGGTATCCCCAGAACCGTAGACAATAAGCGCATTACCAATACGACTATGAGAAAAAAGATGAGAGGTGCGTGCACGACCGGTATTGGTGTTCTCTTCCTTTCGTTCTCGCTCGGTTGTGAACCCGCGCCAGAGCCGTCGAGTAGCACTTCGCCCCAGGGTGCTACGGTTTATATCATTTCCCCGATAGACGGAGCCGTTGTATCTGACACATTCATCGTCAGATTCGGCTTAAAAGGGATGGGCGTTGCCCCTGCCGGCACCGCCATCGCTAATACGGGGCACCACCACCTGCTGGTTGATAAAGAGACGTTGCCACCGCTTGATCAACCGATGCTCGATCAGGTCCAGCATTTTGGCCTGGGTCAGACCGAAGCCACCATCATGCTTGAACCCGGAGAGCACACGTTGCAACTGATTTTCGGAGACAAATTTCATACTCCTCACGACCCGCCTGTTATTGGAGAGCCGATCACCATCACCGTTCAATAACAGGCATCGGTCTCTTTCTTTTCTTTCTTGCCCACTCCGTTCGTGAACTCTGCTGTGGTTATCTGTTCAGAGTGCATATCGTTTACTATAAGTCGCTATTTATTAAGGAATTAGTGGCTTGTATATTATCGATGGTCAGGGTTACGGTTTCCGGTGTCTATTCAGTAAAACCAACCTATTGGGAAGCTGATAATCGTGCGGGTAACGGCAGGAAGCCGTCACGCTTCTGCCGCCCCGCATATTGGCGTACCAGCCGATTTGGTACGCCATTGTACCGCACAAATTCTATAGAATCCCCACCGGTTGAAGCGTTACGGTATGACTCCCGATAATTGACCTTTATCGAAAGTCTGATCTTACCCCAAGAAGTAATCGTTACTGCGGAAACAAAAAGGAAAGCCACCACCGCGACTGGGACAAAGACTTAATACCTCCTCTAATCATTTGACACTATTTTAGCAAGAGCATGGTCTTGGTGAAGGTGCCTTGGGGGGTATCTAACCTGAAGATGTAGGCCCCACTCGGTAGGCCACGAGGAGTAAATGTGGCTGTGTGCTCTCCGGCCGTTACGACTCCCTCCACAACGTTTGCTACCTGCCGCCCAAGCAAATCATAGACGAACAGATTTACCCTCGACGTCTCTGAGACGTCAAAGCGAATCGTCGTGGTGTCGTGGAACGGGTTGGGGTGATTGGGGTGGAGGCGGACCGGCGCCTCCGGCACGGCAGCCTCGCCGATATTCGTGCTGCTGGTCGGGACGAAGCGGTGGATCCGCCCGTCGAAGGCGCAGATGTACAGTTCGTTGTTCTCATCAACGCCGAAGGACGCGATGCCGAGGCTGGTATTGAGCAGTTCGGTATTCTGCACCACCTGCTGGCCGTCGTACTCCAGCGCCCAGATCCGCCCGCTGAGGAAGTCGCCGTAGATGTACTGGCCGATCAACTCCGGCACACCCGGCCCGCGATAGACGAACCCGCCCGTGACCGACCGTCCTTCGCTGCGACCGTATTCCACCACAGGCAGCACCAACCCCGACTGGTTACACCCCGACGATGGGCTGAAGCAGTGGAAGCCTTCCATCGTGTTCCAGCCATAATTGCCGCCGTTCTCGACGATGTCGATCTCTTCGAAGCTGTTCTGCCCGACGTCGCCCGTCCAGAGCAGGTCCGTCACCGGGTCGAAGCTGAAGCGCCAAGGGTTGCGCAATCCATAGGCATAGATCTCTTCCCGGAACCCCTGTGTGCCGCCCACGAAGGGGTTATCGGCGGGAATGCCGTAGTTGCGGTCGTTGAAGGAATTGTCCACGTCGATGCGGAGGATCGTGCCGAGCAGGGTGCTCCGGTTTTGGCCGTTTCCAAACATGTCGTCGCTACCGCCCCCATCGCCCAGAGCGATATAGAGGAAATCGTCCGGCCCAAAGGCGATCTGCCCGCCGTTGTGGTTGCCGGCCGGTTGCCCCGTCTCCAGCACAATCACCTCGCTGTTGCGGTCAGCCCGGTTCGGATCGTTGGGATCGACTTGGTAGCGGGCGATAACGGTCCGGCTCGGGTTCGAGGCGGTGTAATCGACGTAGAAGAATCCATTATTGGCAAAGTCCGGGTGGAAGGCCAGCCCCAGCAAGCCCTCCTCGTTATCTCGATCATCGACCCGGTCCTCGATGTCGAGAAAGACGCTCGCGGAGGCCACCGAGGGGTCGTTGGCGAAGACCTGGATCACCCCGGCTTGCTCGACGACGAACAGCCGGCCGCTGCCGTCGCCGGCGTGTTGCAGATCGACAGGCCGCGTAAACCGAAGGTTGGCAAAGGCCACCTCGATCTCGAACTGCGCCTGGACAGGGTCCATCGAACAACCCGTCACCCACAACGCGGCGATTACACACGTCAAGAAGTGGATGCGCATTGTTTTGGTGTTTGAGTGTTCGGATGATTTCTTAAAACTAAAACGCTGAGCAGATCTTCGTCAATGGTATTATATGGGGATGATATACCCCTAAATCGTTTATTGTCAGAGAGGTTGCATCGGTGCGCAACATCGACCTTTTGTCCAAACCATACAGGACGATGGCCGTTCGGGCCACCGGATTGGTATGACTCCCGATAAGTAGACGTTATCGAACCCCGACCCTTCGTGAAACCCCGGCGGCCCGGCTTATCATAGTAGCATTAACAACCGCTTCGCCGTCGATCTCCACAGTGATATTGATATCGCCGCCAGGATTCGCTGCTCCGCCTCCGTTCACCCCATTTCACCACGTCGGTATCAGCCATCAGATCATATGCGCGCTGAAGCTGGCTTCACTCCGCGCTAGCATTCGGGGGATCGTATCGCACGCAGATGAAAGCGTCGAGCGTGACGTAGGAAAGCACTCTTCGGACGGCGGCGCTGATTTCGGCACCATGAATCCGGAGTTTTCAATCTATACGATAAGCGCCACCAACGACGCCAAGACGAACGGAAGTATTCTCCATCAGAAAAATTTTGTCGTTGATGGACTCTTGGCTTTTAATGGATTGACCAACCTTACGCTTTCAGGATGGCGCAAGGCGGCAGAAGGCCTGGATCTGATTGAAATGCTTACTGACGTTGAGGAAGTCGCTGGGCTTAACAACCAGTTTTTTAGCCCTGTGATGGCCCGTATGCGGCGGCTAGAAGAATTGAGATGGGTGACTACACCTCGGTCGTGGAGTGCGTGTAGTCGAGAGCGCTACAACCCATTCGTCATCCGGTTCCTGTAGTACGACATCTCCACATGGCTGTATGCCCTCGTAGTAACGAACACAGCTACATCCACAATCTTCTCGAGGAGCCGGAAAAACAGGTGTTTCATAGCGCACTTTCAGAGTGTGACACGTCTGCTCGTATTTTGTAATTCCCCTACATCACGTGGGGTTTCCGCCCGTCATAGATGCGCTTAATAACGGAGGCCATAATCGTGTTAGGTGGCTCCGTATCTATGTAACCAGACTTGAATCTCGACAGCCGCTTCCTGAGTCGATAGCGCGCGGGCCGCGTCAAGTACCGACTCAGGGACCCACTTGGGAAAGGGAGTGTCCTGGCGCTGATGCCGGCCTGAAGGAAGATGAACCTCCTGGACCCTGTCTAGAGCATGACTAGGAAACATTTTTGCCATACGCACGAAAGCGGGCCAAAGCCGACGATGAATGTAGGTGATTTTACCACGAGCAAGGGTGCAGACAAGTACGGCTTTCGAGTCACGTACCTTCTGTGTGAGCGCGAAGATTTCGTAGCCCATAGGATGGCTCCACCAACTGCCACCTATAGGACCTCCCGCGATACGAACCGCAAGCGAGGGTTCGAGTCCCTTCGCAGCTTCAAGGACAACGCCGCGGTATCGAATGAAGTTCATGGCTTGCCGAGGTGTCATAGCGTGGCAGCGCTACCTAGCATGTAATCTCCGGACGAGAATCGGCGAACACGTAATTTGCGTCCTTCTATTGCCCCAATTGATTCTACATCAGTGTAATCAGATCACTTGATTAGAGCAAGAAACGGTGAGGGATCTGAAGAAGTGATCCGCCGTTCGCTTTGTCCGCCTACTGCCGATCAGGGCGTCATGACTCCCTCTACTCGTGTTAAAGATTCTTTGAGTTGCGACCATCATGAAGGAAGCCAGTGATTTGTCAAGGCTAGTTTGCCCGATAGGACCAGCGAAGAGCTACAATAACCAATCGTTATTGCCGTTATTCGGTATATGACGATGGGATGCACATGGATAACTGAAATCAACCACTGCGCATAAGTGTTTTCGGTTCGGTTGATGAAGTGCCCGAAGAAAACCGGATTATTCATCGCCACCGCAACCCGAGCAACAAAAACTCGAATATTCAGCAGCCGGTTCAGCCGCGACCGCATTACCCAAACACTCCCGCCAGCCAGATCCATAAGGTATCGTCATGAAGCATCCATATCGCGCCATACTCCTCGGCTTCATCTGCACCGCGTTCGTACTGGGCGTCAACCGTTCTGGCTCGGGCATGGACCACAAAGCCGGAGCTTACGCAGCGAAAATCGACTCGCTTGTCAGGGCCTACCACGAACTCGGCATGTTTCAGGGCGCCGTCCTCGTCGCACTGGATGACGACGTGATCTACCGGAAAGCGTTCGGTCTTGCGAACCGTGAGTGGGGCATCCCGAATACACCCGAGACCGTATTCACTATCGCATCTCTCGGTAAGGCCTTCACGGCGGCCTTGGTTCTACAGCTCGTAGAGGAAGGGCGAGTTGCACTCGATGATCCCATCTCGAAGCACCTTACGTCCTACCGGGCTGATATCGGTGAGCGCGTGACGATCCACCATCTCATGAGTCACACCGCTGGCATCCCATGGGGACCGGATCTCTGGCCAAACGAGAAGTTCACCGTTCCGTACTCGCTTGACGAACTGGTGGAAAGTGCCAATCAGGAGGAGCTCGCGTTCGAGCCAGGAACGGATTTTCGGTATTGCAACAGCTGCTACAATCTGCTGGGAGCGATGATCGAGGAGGTCACGGGCAACACGTTCGAAGACGAATTGCAGCGCCGTATCCTTGATCCGCTAGACATGACGGATACGGGTCTCGTCGAACACAATCGCATTCTCGAGCGGCGAGCGTCAGGATACAACAGACTTGCAACGGGAGAATGGGTGCGCGCTCCGCTGCAGGATCAATCATATGCGAAAGGCGCCGGAGGGATGTATTCAACCGTCGACGATCTTTACAAGTGGGACCACGCGCTCTACGACAACGACTTCCTATCACTAGAGAGCCAGGAACTGATGTTCACCGCGTACATCCGTTCATCCGGCTATGGCTGGTCTGTGGGTGCATACGCCAGAAACGGTGTTGATGGATTGAAGAAATTTGCATCCGGCTTCGGGGGGACACGCGGCTACGCTTCACTAATGGCGAGACTGATGGATGACCGCGCCGTAGTTATTGCGCTGGGAAATATGCGGCCAATTCCCCAAAGCCGGCTCGGAAACAACATCTGGAATACGCTGCTGGACTTCGACGAGTCGCTTCCCGAGCCGTCCGGTACCGAGTCACTCTATCAAACGCTGCTCACCGATGGCGTCCAGGCGGCTGTAGCGAAATACCGAACGATGGAGGTTGAAGAGACGGCGCCCTCGGCGGCGGCGATCAACTCGGCCGCCTACTACTATCTGGAGTCGAATCGCGCCGCCGAATCGATCGAAATCAGTAAGTTCAATCTTGCCCTCCATCCTGATTATGCCGGTGCCTACGTAAGGCTGGGTGAGGCCTATCGTCAGCGGCGCAACATCGACTTGGCCGCTCGGCAATTCGAGAAAGCACTCGAAATCGATCCCGAGAATACTGCCACGACCGCGGCGCTCAAGAGAATCAGAGAAATGCATCATCCGTGAGGGTGCACCGTGGGAATCTAGGAGGAGAAGAACTCTCCCCTCTTCCGGTCTGTGCCTCATAAACAGATGTCCGCCGATCGACTGTTAGAACGGAACGCGCTTGACATGATTAAGCGACGAGTGAAGAAGGCCGGTGTACCGGGCTGGTTTGGAAATCGTGTCTGCAGAGCAACCGGTATTCCGAGATTCGTCGAAACCGGTGGCGGTCTTGAAGAAGCGACCAACCTTGCAAACCTCGAGGATATGAGAACAACCCGTATCTACGACCAGCGTGATTGGGCCATTCGACGGACTTCAGTTGAGAGAATGGTCTACTAATTGGCATCCAGCAGCACGATGTCGCTTAGCTTCTCGAGCGACATCGGAGCGTAGCGTTGACGATTTTCCATCTCGGATCCAGTACACTGTCACAATGTCGACGTGATCACCGTATCACTCCGTGATTACATACTGGTCACTACAATGGAGCAAGAAGATCTCGCAAGATTTAGCGACGTCCTCAATCACAGACGAAGCGCACTAGTCGAACTACTTCGTAAACCTTCTAGTTGTGCGACAGCGGGTCCGACTGAAGTAGCACTTACTCTCCTCGAAGAGCTTGATTCGGCACTAGAACGGATTAACTCTGGTAAGTTTGGAACTTGTAGTGATTGCGACGAAGGCGTTGGACTAGATCACATTGAGCTGGACTTTACGACGTGCGTCTGCTTAGGCCATTATTCGGATGCGCAGATAGAGGCACTCGAAAAAGATTTGGAGCTGGCGGCAAAGGTGCAGAAGAGCCTACTCCCTTCAGAGGTTCCGACGGTTAAGGGTCTGGACGTTGCCGCGCACCTGGAACCCGCGAGCTTCGTGGGGGGCGATTATTTTGATTTCTTCAAGTCTGCAAAAGGCGACGCCGGCTTCATAATTGCCGACGTAATGGGAAAAGGCATGGCCGCGAGCATGCTAATGTCCAATTTGCAGGCGTCACTTCGAATACTGGGCCCGGAGTATGAAGAGCCCCACCTCCTGGCGAACCGACTGAATCAGCTTTTCCGCTTCAATGTTCGTCTGATCCGGTTCATCTCGATGTTTCTTGCATATTATTGCGATGCATCGCGACGAATATTGTATACAAATGCCGGGCATCACCCGCCGGTTTTCAGGCGATCGTCAAACGCTAACGTTAGTTTCCTCAATCCGACCGGGCCGGCGCTTGGCTTGGTCCCGAATACCGAGTATAGGACGGCTGAAGTGAATGTAGAATCCGGGGATCTGTTATTGCTCTATACCGATGGTCTTGTTGAAGCCCGGAGCCCGTCTGGTGAAGACTATGGCGAGGATCGTCTTGCTGCATTTATCGAGACGAACGGAGAGAAGTCGGCTCACGAGGTCATGACCGGTTTGCGCGATGCCGTATCGACGTTCTCAAACGGACTTTGGACCGACGACGTAGCGATTCTGACCATCAAGGTCGTCTGAGATATTGAAGTTTGTCGGCCGCGTCCAGACCCTTCACCTAATACCAGATGAATTCCTTCCCAGAACGTACAAGCGCGGCGATGCAAAGGGCGCTTCGGTTCTCGCTTTTTGTCTTCTCTTTGGTTATTACGCAACCGGTTTTCGGCCAAATACACGTCGGGCTGACGGCTGGTGCCAATTTCGCCTCCATCTTGACTGATTCCGATCTAGCCGCATACGATGGCCGCGTACTTCTTGCTCTGTGAGGTGTCCTTGAAATCGAGCTTAGCGACCGGATGTCGCTTCGCTTCGAGCCAATGTATTTACAAAAAGGAGCGGAAGCTCATTTCACTAGCGAACTGGATGAAGTACGATATGAGAACTCTTTGGACTATCTGGAGCTTCCAATCTTGCTCACCTATTCTTTTGCTGCCACTGAGACTCTGACTCCATACCTCACGTTCGGTCCAACCGTAGGTTTCAATTTGGGCGCGGACTTCATCACCCGTCTTCCTGGCGGAATTGCCGGGACTCTGGTAGCGGACATCTCCGAAGAGATCAAGCTCGTCGACTTTGGAATTGCAGTGGGTGTCGGAACGAGAATACATGCAGGAGAAGATTCGTTTTTCATCGTGAGTCGATACACATGGGGCCTTACGAACATATTCGATAATCCACACGCATCAGACTGTTGTGATTTTCCCGGTCCCGTAGACCTTAATAATCGGGGACTACAGGTTCTGACGAGTTATACATTTCCACTTGGCTCGAATCGAAGTCGCTCGCGGTAACAGGATCGTTTGGCCACGTCCAGATATACCGGGCATTCAGTGGAGCCAATGCAGATACTCCATTCTTTTCGGTTCCCCATAGTCGGAGGCTGTTCATGCGATTTCTACCGGCGTAAGAGCCATTACAAAAAGTGAGAACAACCCGTCTCTACGACCGGCGTGATCGGGCTATTAGACGGACGTCCGTGGAGCGGATTGTATATTGAACATCTTGTCGACCTACCCACCACGACACATTGGAGAACGCCATGACGCACCGTCTATTGCTCCTGCCGATCCTCTTCGCCTGCCTGGTGGGAGGGGTGCTCCCGACCGGTCTCCTGGCGCAGATCGCGCCACGGGAGCTCCGCACGAGCAACATGGAGCTCGTGGGCTACAACGGGGAGATCGCGGCGAAGACGCCCGAGCTCATTCAACTCGTCGTACAAGGGGACTACGCTTACATCGGCTCCGTCTACGGCCCGGCGGGTCTGTTCATCGTGGACATCTCCGACCCCCGCAATCCCACGCTGATTGCCGAGTTCCCACAGGAAGACGCGGAGACGCACGATGTGAAGGTGAACGCAGAGGGAACGATTGCCGTCCTCGCGAACCAGTGGGTGCGGCCGCCTGAGGAAGAAGAGACCTGGGAGGACATGACCGGGATCAGCCACTTGGGCCTCACCCTGGTGGACATCTCGGAAAAACGAAACCCGAAGCTCCTCTCGCGATGGGAGAACCACGATTCAGAAGGCAAGCCCGCTCCATGCCACAACGTGGAGATCCACGATGACTTCGTTTACTGCACGGGGCTGTGGTGGTCCGACCGGGGGCTGGTGATCCTGGACATCTCGGATCCCACGAGCCCGAAAGAAGTTGCCGTCGCTCCCACGCCCGAGGTCGCCGGACCGGAGGGAGAGGATCTCCCCCGCTGGGCGCAGCCAGGAGTGTACATGCACGACATCTACCTCCAGCTCCACCCCATGCTGGGTCGCCTCTTCGGCTACGCCGCCTGGTGGGACGCGGGCCTCAGGGTCTACGACCTCACCGATCCCACGTCTCCGCTGGAGGTTGCGAACTGGGCCTGGGCGGAGCTGGGTCCCGCCCTGCAGAACACTTACTTCGCCAGGCCCACCCCATCGGGAAGGCTCGTCGTGGTGGTACCGGCGTTGGGCGCGGAGGGGGGCTCCGGCTTCGGCACGGGATTCCTTTCCATCCTGGACCTGAGCAATCCCGACCGGGTGGAGCTTCTGTCCACGTGGTCGATCCCGGGTCACGATTGGGTGAGGCGAAGCAGGAGCGACCTGTGGTGGACCCTCTCCAACTTCGACGTGACGGAGAAGCGGATCTATCTGGCCAACTACGCCGCCGGCGTCTGGGTCATCGACATCTCCGACCCCACGGACCCCTACGCCGTCGCCAACTTCGGGCCGGAGTCCTTCGAGCCGCCGCCCTCGAAGCCCGAGGGTCCGACTTTCTGGGGGGAGGGATATCCTTACGTCCACACCGTAGAGGAGCAGGATGGGCTGGTCTACGCTCTCGATGCGAAGAGCGGCCTGTACGTGCTGCGGGTCGTGGAAGAGCGGTGACCAGGCTTCGAAGGCCACCGGCCAGCCTTGATCGAAATACACGTGACATGATTAAGCGACGACGCGAGAAAGCCGGTCTTCCGGACTGGATTGGAAATCATGTCTGCAGAGCAACCGGCATAACGGGGATCCTCGAGGGGGGTGGCACTCTGGAAGAAGCGGCCAACCTAGCCGGCGTATGAGACAAAAAGTCACGATCCCGGTGTCTGATAACGTTTTGCGAGGGTGCGTTCCCCAGAAAAGGCGCTTTTCCGATTATTGGATTTTTTTGGGGATTTCCGAACGGAGGAAACGGGGGTAGGCAGCGTGAATTGCCCTTTTGATTCTATATAGGCGGTTTCATCGCTTTATAGCCTACATTAGAAAACGAAAGTTATCAAATATAGAAGCCAACATATGTGCATCTGAAAGGTTAGAACAGGGGAATTTTTAACTTATTTACCTTAAAAGTTAAGGTATAAATTTTACTATACCTTAATAATTAAGGTGAATATGTGATTATACCTTAAAATATACAGATATGGATAGCGCACTTATACTCTGAGAACGATTCCATCTTGATCACGATAACTAACGATTACCGGGAGCCATACGACGAGAAGTAATCGTTACGGGAGTAACACGTTCGATAAACCAACATTATCGTGAAGCACCTCGCTGAGAATGGATCAGTATTCGACATAGAAAGAGAGCCCTCACCACAGAGTGTGACGAGGGCTCTTAGGCCGCTGTTTCAACGTTTGAG
The DNA here is from genome assembly GCA_022567305.1 of Bacteroidota bacterium. GTDB lineage: Bacteria > Bacteroidota > Rhodothermia > Rhodothermales > UBA10348 > SMXL01. Next base: position 74,931 of record JADFHF010000015.1, read on the forward strand.
CAAAAGAAAAGTCAATGCCAATTATTGAGCAAATTTCTTGTTCACGTTAGTTAGACTTAGTCGCGCTAGAGAGAACCCGACATTGAGGGCCGTGAATTGATTATCTGCCATGATGTTTCGCTCGAATCCTTCGGCCTCGGCCTCATGATCCATTTCTTTCTGGCACCAGGCCATAAAGGCGTTCGACCATGGGTCCTGTAAGCCTGAACGGATCAACTCGTCCTCGGCCTTTTGGGGATTTCCTGCCACTAACAGTGCAAGACCTTTGAGCGTGTGGACGAAATTGTTCGCCCCGCCCGAAACAGCTTCTTCAAATGCACTGGCAGATTTCTCGGCAGCGTCAGCATTTCCGGAAAGGCCGTATGCAACTGCAGACCAGCTGTGTTGTGCAGCATTGACGTCTTGGAATTCTAGTGCCTTGTCTAAGTGAGCCTGCACGTAATCGCGGTTACCAGAGATGGCTTCGGCGACAGCAAGTTCCCGGTGCGCCTGGGCGGCTAAACCCGAGTTTTCGTCTGCTTCAAACTGGCGGGCAGCAGTCTTCAGCACCTCGATGCCCTTCTCTATGTTTCCTTCCAGAAAATAGATGTTGGCCTCCGCCCGAATGAGGTTATTCCTGCCAGCGGCAGTTGGCGCAAACGGCTTGGCCCGCATCAGGTACTCACGCGCTTTGTCCGTTTCTCCCGCGAGTGCGTGCGCTTCGGCTAAGCCAAAATATCCCTGGAAGTAGTTTTCGTCGAGTTTGACGGCTATGCTATAGTGAGCTACCGCTTCACTGAACATACCGCTGAACTGGAATAGCTCGGCATAAGAATCATGTGAGTTCGGGTGTTCGGGAACTAGCTTCATGTATTCCTTGACAGCTTCTCGCGCACCCGCTTCATCTCCAGTGAACCACAGCTGATAGGCCAGCGTGTTATGTGCTGCCGCATAGTCAGGAAACGTTTCTGTTACCTGCTGCAACGCTGCCGTCCGTTCCGGTGAACCGCCGGCTCCTGTAGTTAGTGCAGCGCCAACAGCAATACGTGGATCATCGGGCATCATGTTGGACGCGGCCTCATAAAGAGCCCGGGCCTCGCTCGTATTGCCGTCGAACTGCTCGCGAATTGCTGTAGCTACTAGAAGCTCACCCGTCGAAGCAGTGGTAAGAGACGCAAGTACCTCAGTCATCTTTTCCTGTCGCTGCGCCTGATTCAGCCCGGGTACCCATCTGGCGTGCATGAAACGTGCCATAGCAAAGCTTTCGTCGAGTGCTATTGCCTGTTCAAAATGGCTGGCCGCACGACTGAAAAAGACATTGTCCGCATCGAAGACGCCTTTCCAGAAATGAGCCTCCGCCTCTTCAGAATCAGTCGTGACCTGTAAGACAGCCTTCTCATACGCGTCTTGTGCAACGACATGCATCGAACCGTATGAGAAGACGAGAAGAAGCGAGGCGATAACGGTAATCGAGCACCGTGTCATTTTTAACATGGCGTTACCCTCCATGCATTAAATGAATGAGGATCGGGGGAAAGTCGCTTAACGGCGTTCGGATCTGCGCGGTGGGTTAAAGTGCGTATGGTGATCTCGTGCAGATCCTCGTTTATGTAATACAATGAGATTGGAATTGCAAATCGTAGCTCAAATCCTGGTGCTGCTACCAACCATTTGCTCGTTCGTCCGAATCCTGAACTGATCGTCAGCGATGAAATGACCTTTCTCAAATGCCTTGTCATGCGTCAGGCACAAAAAGCCCATATCAGTTCTCTCCCCTGGGCCTCTGGCGGGTGCGGACGTGATTATTTATAAAGGAAACGAGATTTACAGGCGTCCCATCAAGTGCTGGCCTATCAATTGGCGCTATCCAAACACAGCGTGCTCCAGAAACACTAGCGCGGCCGGGTGAGCGCGGGCCACAGTAATCGACGCGTTTTACGATTACCTCTCGCAGTGTATTCACATTCCGATATGTATCCCCCAGATGGGGCTGCATTGCTGAGGGGATAAGCTCACGCGACCCCGCGCAGCTAGTGGCGATCAACATTATGCCAATCAATCCTAATCGTAACATACTTTACTTACGCTTTGCGATCGGATATTGGAAAGTAATGATTCTAGTACTTGACGTGATACCGTGTCCACCAGTAGTGGTGTTCTCATTTTTGCACTTCCGCTTTGAACCCCGTTTCTTCTAGGTTAACCTTCTCCACTTGACCATGGTCGGCAAGAGCCTATCCCATTACCAGTTCCTCGAAAAACTCGGCCGCGACGAAATGGTGATAGGTATGCAGACGGCGGATATGCCGATTGGTGATATCAAGACCGGAACCGAATTGCCACCTTGTCTTTATTGCGCCAAGCCTCTGTGGCTGTTACACTTGAACCAACTCGAAATCGTATGCGCTTTGAATATTTGAGGGCGGGCGGTATGTAGAATACCTGTTGTGCCTCAAAAACAACACACTCACAACAACCAGCATTTCATGAAAGAATACAAGGTGCTTACGCAAAAGGATAGATTTTTTGCTGGCAAGTTTGACCCTGAGAAACTGGAAGCGGCCATGAACTCATATGCCGAACAAGGATGGTGTGTCATCACCGTAGCGACAGCTAGTATCCCATCGTTCGGAAGTTCTCGAGAGGAATTGATAGTCGTTTTTGAGCGCGACAAGTAATGGAAACTCGATACGGTGCTCGAGGAACAACGACCGATGGTGTTTTCTTTACCGAAAACACTTTACTGAACGCCACTCATATAAAACACGTCAAGGTCGAGATTTCTCGACAGAACTCGAACCTCACCCTGTTTAAAGTGCAGATGGCACGCCAGGCACAAGCCGCTGGGGCAAACGCTATTATGGGCTTTCGATACGGCCAGAGAAAGCACGAATGGTGGCAATTGCTAGCCTTCAAGTGGGACACAGAATCGTGGTTCGGTGAAGGCATTGCGGTAAAGGCTTTGGATTAAAGAGGCATAACACGTTTACGGCCACGAATGCCAAGAGCACGTGACCCCTCATGGCGAGTAGGTGCGCGCTAAGTGTGCAGATCGGCCAGCAGCAGAAAAGAGCCGACTGACGCGTTGGACTTGTCTGTAGTGTCCGTCCCCGGTATAGCGGTGGGTACCGACCATGGGGCACCTCATTAGCCATATCCGAGATGCAAGCAGCTGTCCACGTCTATCTGGAATTCCATGCTCAGGTATTAGAGAATTTCTATAAGATATATGGCCAGTTTTTGAGCACACCTCTACTCACGGTTTCTGAAATCCTCTTAAAAGAACACGAAACGTGAGTAGACGGACTCCTCGCCTGTTGCCTGCATTACTTCGCGCCGTTTTGAGAATCTCGCTCTAAAATATTGCGCAATGGGGTTCAATTCATAGACAGCGTCGAGTAGTGCTGTAACGGTAGGAAATGGTCTAAATCTGTTATAAACAAAACAGAGCATTTCCTTCCACTTCTGACATTATGGAGCCTCCTCCCAAAAAAATGTGGGTGGAAAAAAAATTCGGGAAGTCTGTTACGCGAATGGGTGTTATGCCGATTGGTG
>JADFHF010000090.1 GCA_022567305.1 Bacteroidota bacterium
GAAAGACCGCCAACAGAGAGTTCGGTCTGGAGTGAACCACCCGTTTTGCGATAAGATCCCCACCCTAGTGGTCCGTCAATGCTGTATTGACAGGTTCGCGCTCGTCTTCGACTCGCGGCTAAACGGTCCCGAGTCCAATGTTTAGCCGCAGGACCGAAGGTCCGCGGGAACCCGTCAGTTCAGGTTTGACGGATCACTCGTGTTTAAGCAATCTCCCGTGATGAAAACGACTGTAGGAAACAAAACGGTCAGTGATGCATTTCAAATACCATTGTCTGCGAATGATAGGGGAACTTCGTACCACGACCCGAACCGCAACGTATAGTGTGACTTAGAATCTTCCGTCACAACTAATGTGTCTCGTGAGCCGTGATAAAGATGATCTCAATGAAAGCAACACCTCAGAAATCTGGCAAGCCGGATGGGATGATGCCGACCAAAACCGACGAATACGCGGAAGCGGACTGTTCCACAGAAGAATTTCAGTCCACACCAAAATGTCGGGAGACTCTGCGGGTACTCAATGAGATCTTTGAGTCAATAGAATCGCCGGGGACATGCCAACACAAGCAGAATGCAATCTCCCCATAATGTGCTAACGGCCTATTGAAAAACTTGATTGAGTTCACGAACACAGCAGTGGGGCAGGCTTCCAGCCTGCCATTTTTCGGTAAAAACGAGTTTTCTGTCCAACGAATTCGGCAGGCAAGATGCCTGCCCCACTTTTTCAACGACTGATAGGCGCCAGTCGCCCGCCCCCGACACCCTGACCCGAACAGGATCCAGGAAAGAGAGCAAAACCATGTCGGCAGCCAACACCGAAGTCCCGCGTGGGAACCTCGTTGGGCTCGTGAAGTACTGGAAATCCGACCTCGTCTCAGGGTTTCTGGTGTTCCTCATCGCACTGCCGCTCTGCCTGGGAATCGCCCTGGCGTGCGGATACCCGGCCATCGCCGGCGTCTTCACCGCGATCATCGGCGGTATCCTGGCCACGTTCATCAGCGATTCGGAGCTGACGATCAAAGGCCCGGCTGCGGGCCTGATCGTGATCGCCATCGGCGCCGTGCAGGATTTCGGCTTCACCTTCGGCAAGGACCCGGCCGCGGACATCCAGGCGTACAAACTGGCCCTCGGGGTGGGCGTCGCGGCCGGGATCATCCAGATCCTCTTCGGCCTCTTCCGGGCGGGGATCGTCGCCGAGTTCTTTCCGACCTCGGTCGTCCACGGCATGCTCGCGGCCATCGGCGTCATCATCATCGCCAAGCAGGTTCCCGTCGTGCTGGGAGTCTCACCGGAAGGTGAACCGCTGGAACTGCTTTGGAAGATACCCGAGAACATCCTGCACATGAACCCGGCGATCGGCATCATCGGCATCACGAGCATGCTGACCATGTTCTTGTGGCCGCTGGTCAAGAACAAGTACCTCAAGATGATCCCGGCCCCATTGGTGGTCCTGGTCCTTGCGGTCCCGATGGGAATGTATTTCCATTTGACCAAGGATCACACCTATGTGTTCAACGGTCACGAGTACGAGCTTGGAGAGCAGTTCCTGGTCCGGATGCCGGATCGCGTGTTCGGCATGTTCGACGAGATCACCTTCCCCGACTTCTCCGGGTTGGCAACGGTCGTCGGCTGGAAATGGGTGATGATGTTCGCCCTGATCGGCACGTTGGAGTCGATGCTCAGCGCCAAGGCGGTCGATATGATCGACCCCTATCAGCGAAAGACCAATCTCGACCGGGACAATCTGGCCGTCGGCTTGGGGAACACGCTCTGCTCCTTTGTGGGTGGTCTGCCGATGATCTCCGAGATCGTGCGGAGCAAAGCCAATATCGACAACGGGGCGAAGACCCGGTTCGCCAACATGTTCCACGCCCTCTTTCTACTCGTCTGCGTCGCGTTGATCCCGACCGTGCTGCACCTCATCCCGCTGGCCGCCCTGGGCGGCATGCTCGTCTATACCGGCTTCCGGCTGGCCTCGCCGCGGGAGATCCGCCACGTCTTCGAGATCGGGCGCGAGCAACTCGTGATCTTCGTCTCCACCATGGTCGCCGTGCTGGCTACGGACCTTCTGATCGGCATCGCCATCGGAATCGGCGTCAAGTTCGGCATCCACATCATCAACGGCGTACCGATCAGCTCGCTCTTCAAACCCTATGTAGACATCAAACAAACGAACGAGAACTCGTACGTGATCATCGCACGGCAGTCCGCGGTCTTCAGCAACTGGATTCCGCTCAAGAAACAGATCGAGAGCGTCTTGCAAGACGAGCGGATCACCAACGTGACGGTGGACCTCTCCGACACGAAGGTCGTGGACCATACCGTGATGGAGAAACTACACGAATTACAGAAGGAGTTCGAGCAGCACGGCCGCACCCTGAAGATCGTCGGACTCGAGGACCACCAGTCTCTGTCGAGACATCCCCACGAAGCACGCCGCAAGCCGAAGCGAGCCATCATTCGCATCACCGTGATTGCCGAAGCGTCGCTCGAGCAACGTCTCACTGGCAAGTTTATGGAACTGGGCGCCAAGGGTTACACGGTCGTCGACTGCCGGGGAGGCAGCATCCGCACACCGCCCGAGGAGCGCAAGCCCAAGGTCCGCATCGAAGCGATTGTCTCGCCTTCCGTCGGGAACCGGATTCTTTGTTATCTCGCCGACGAGATCCTTGACGAGTTTTCTGTTGCCGTCAGCACGGAGAATGTAGAGGTGATTCAGGGGGATTACTTCTGACCAACGGTTTCGATCACTTTCAGACGACGATTACGTGAAGATCCGTCAAAACCCTTAAATTAAGTTGTATACATACACCAATTTGTGGGATTCCAGAAAGCCTTGAAAAAAAGGGACTTCTTCATTAAAAGATCGCCAATCCACTTCGGTTGTTCAGTATTCAGACGGTTTTGACGGAGCCTCGTCACATTTGAGACGGACCAAGTTGATTTTCTAGACATTTAGTAGCCGGGTTTCAAAATCTCCTTGATCGACACACATTAAGGGAGCAAGCGTTATGAACACTGCGAAATTGATCCTGGACGGGCAAGAGTACGAATTGCCAATCGTTGTGGGTTCGGAAGGGGAACAAGGCATTGACATTACCCAGCTGCGCGCCAAGACGAATTTCATCACTGTGGATTCGGGTTTTGGGAACACGGGTTCCTGCACAAGCGCCATTTGCTTCATCAACGGCGAAAAGGGGATCTTGCGGTATCGCGGGTACCCCATCGAGCAGTTGGCTGAGAACGCGGCGTTTAGCGAAGTCTGTTATCTGCTGATCTACGGCGAGCTTCCCAACAAGCAGCAGGCGGCGGAATTCCGCGATAAGCTGACGCATCACAGCATGATCCACGAGGACATGAAAAAGTTCTTCGAGGGATATCCGCCCACGGCGCATCCCATGGCCATTCTGTCGTCGATGGTCGTGTCGTTGTCGACGTATTATCCCGATGCGGCGGAAAACGACGTGGACTTGAACATCGTGCGGCTGCTGGCCAAGGTGAACACGATTGCCGCCTACGCTTACAAAAAATCGATCGGCCAACCGTTTATTTATCCGCGAAATGACCTTTCCTACTGTGGCAATTTTCTGCACATGATGTACGCCGTTCCGGCGGAAGAGTATGAGGTTCCGAAGGTTCTGGAAGACGCAATGAACGTGCTGCTGATATTGCACGCCGATCATGAGCAGAACTGTAGCACAGCGACAGTGCGGCTGGCCGGCAGCAGTCTGGCCAACCTGTACGCCTCGATGTCGGCCGGCATCTGTGCCTTGTGGGGACCACGGCACGGCGGTGCCAATCAGGAAGTCATCGAAATGCTCGAGATGATCCGCCAGGACGGCAGCAACTACAAGAAATACGTCGATCTGGCGAAAGACAAGGATTCTGACTTTCGGCTGATGGGCTTCGGGCATCGCGTTTACAAGAACTTCGATCCGAGAGCGACCATTCTCCGCAAGGTGGCGGATGATGTTCTTGAACAGATGGGCATCAACGATCCGCTCTTGGAAATCGCCAAGCAATTGGAAGACGTCGCGCTGAAAGACGATTACTTCATCCAGCGGAGACTGTACCCCAACGTGGATTTCTACAGCGGAATGTTGTATCGGGCCATGGACATTCCGACCAACATGTTCACGGTCAACGAGTCCGGAATGGCTCCCACAATATTAAAGCTCTTGACGAAGTAGTAGGTTGGGATTTTGTTGTTCGCATCGCCTCCAAAGTCCAGGAGCGTGACTTCACCGTCGTCTCCATAACCAAGTCTGGCAAATCCGGTCTTGCCCAAATCGGCGGCACCTTTAGCGTTCCACCCAGTACCACCCAGATCCACGCCAGTGTCGTCATACGACCACTCTTCACCACGTCCGATCAATTGGACTCCATCGCCAATCCGGTCAGCGACGACAAGCTGCGAATCTTCAACGACGCTGTAGGTGTCGGCCGAAGTGTCAGTCGCCATAGATGTGTTTCCTCCAGCCGCCTCGTCCCTCAGTGGGGTACGTGACGGGCCATGTACGGGCTTTCTCTCGTTATGAGCGGCATCGTACAGACAGTATGTTGGCTTGTGAAGGAACAAAATCAAAGCGTCAGAATAGATACCATTAGCAACGAACTTAACCTACCCCCAGGATTTGCCAGCCGGCGTCGCCAGCGCCTCGACGCCGAGCACCCTGAGAATGTCGTGCGGCACCGGGTTGCCGTCCATCAGCAGATCGCCCTTTTCGATGAAATCGCCCTCCCGGACGGCGATGTGCTTGCCCTTGGGAATCAGGTACTCGACCGGCTCGGCGTCGGCGTCTTCGGGCCGGATGACGATGCGCCTCTTGGTCTTGTGATCCTTGCCGAATTCGACGCGGCCCGAGATCTCGGCGATGATCG
>JADFHF010000091.1 GCA_022567305.1 Bacteroidota bacterium
TTCTCAAGAACGTTTCCTCGCTCGGCTTCTCCCGGATCGACTTGCCCAGTCCATCCTTCGGCGTAAACACCGCCATCAGAAACGGCCTTCGATTCATCTTGGGCCGAGACGGGAATCGCGATCATGGCCGAGATAATGACGACAGAACAGAAATTGCGAAACATAATGAAACCTCTCGATCTACCTGGTGGGACTGGATTCAAACACTTTAACCGGGGTACGACGAAAAGCCTTCCGAAGTTCAGGAAATGTAATCTATTCTTAATGATAGTTATAGAATCGTTGCCAAAAATAGGAATGGACCTTATGAAGTTCTCATATTTACACTTGATGCCTCGGCCTGCGCCGAAGCGGCTCCCGAAACTGACGCGGAGAGTAGGACGTGTAGATCGGGGCGCAGCATTCTTTGTGGCTCTACTCTGTCTGTTCTTGGCATCCTGTGATTCGATGAATTCAGAATCGGCCGACCCGGATGAAAAGAACACCGATACACTTCTGTACGACGGAACGTGGACTGTGGGCTGGCCTCAACTCGGTCACGACGGTAAGCCGTACGAGAGCGAGCGCTTTATCGCGTTCAGCGAAATGTCGAGTCAAGCATCACGACAATCGGTCGCCAATATCGCCGAAGAAGCGCTCGATGACATATTGAGTATTCTCGGTGTTATGTACGATGAATTTACGTTTCTACCATCGTACACATCCCGAAAAATCCACATTATGGCTGACTGGAATCAGATGGCGCAAAGCGGTCTGGCCTATCGTGACGGGTTCATTATGCGAGCGCTGGATTCTCCCAGATATCAAAGCGCCGGATATACATTGGAGTCGTATCGACGTGTGCTTCAGCACGAGCTGACACATGTTACCGAGTTTCTGCTGATTGGCAACCCTGCTCGACAGCAAGCGAATGATGTCTGGTTGAGGGAAGGATTTGCCAACTATGGCGCCAGACATCATAGGATCCAAACCGTTGACGAGCTGGATGCTTGGCAAGCAAAGAATGCAAACGTACCGGGCGGTGGAAACCCAATCGGCATTCATGTCTGGGCGAATTTTCCCCAATCTGTTATTGCCAATAACACCACGATTGAGTATTACGGCTTTTTTGAACTCGCCTCTCGATACCTATTGGATGCTAACGGCAACGGGACCACCATCGACGATCTCAAGGCCATGTATGAGGATCTCGGAAATGGAATGCTTTTCTGGACATCATTCGAAAACCGGTTTGGAATGACCATATCCTACTATGAGGCGAATTGGTGGGAGTTGATGCGAACCTATCTTGCGAGCTCGCAAGGCTGATATTGATCGGGTTTCTCTGTATCGATGCTTACGTGGATTGATCGCTTGATCCTGAGAGCCGCTTGATGACTCGACCCAGCGTAAGCCCTTGAACAAGGATGGAAAAGACAACAATGATATACGTGACTGCGATAATCAGACCTCGCTCGGGGCCGGCGGGAAGCGATAGCGCCAGGGCTACGGAGATGCCTCCCCGAAGGCCGCCCCAAGTCATCACGCGAACTGCGCCTGGGCTGAACACGTGATAACGGCGCAGCGCCAGGACAGGAATTCCGACGGAAATAAATCGGGCCAGCAGTACCAGCGGAATGAGTAACAATCCGGCCAGCAAGTACTGCTCAGTGAACGTCAGAACCAGCACCTCCAATCCCATGAGGACAAAGAGGACGGCGTTAAGTATTTCGTCAATGAGTTCCCAGAATATGTCCAGATGGTGCCGTGTCTTTTCCGACATTCCCAGAAGACGACCATGATTGCCTACGAACAGTCCCGCCACGACGATGGCGATGAGTCCGGAAAGATGAAGGGATGTTGCAAGCGCGTATCCTCCCATCACGGTCGCGAGGGTAATCATCAGTTCCACCTGGTAGTTGTCCACCCGTTTGAGCATCTGATACGTCAGGTATCCGATTCCAAGCCCAAATAATGCCCCACCTATGGCCTCCTGAGCGAATAAGGCGGCGATGCTCGCGGCATTGACCTCCGAGGCGCCGGTCGCAAGTTCCAGTACGACGATAAAGACCACGACGCCGACTCCGTCATTGAAAAGAGACTCGCCCGAGATCTTCGTTTCAAGGCTTTTCGGAGCGCCCGCAGATTTCAGAATTCCGAGCACGGCAATCGGATCGGTTGGCGAGATCAGTGCTCCAAACAGCAGGCAGTAGATATAGGGGAGCGAGAGACCGACAAGACCCAACACGAGCCACATCGCCGCGCCCACGAGGACTGTTGAGATCAGTACGCCGACTGTGGCAAGGGAACCGATGATCCATTTGCTTTCGCTGAGATCATTTATGTTGATATGGAGCGCTCCAGCAAAAAGGAGAAAAGCGAGCATTCCCCGGAATACGGTCTGGTCGAAGTCGATGCTCCTGAGTAAGTCTTCGAAATGGAACCCCATATAGATTCCCATGCTGTGCATCGCAATAAGCGCGAGCGACATCACGAGGGAAATGAGCATGACGCCGATGGTCGTCGGTAAACCGATGAAGCGATAATTCAGGTAACTGAATGCCGCAGCCAGCGTGATCAGGGCAGCAGCGATTGTGAAGAGATCCATGGGTATTGGGGGCGACGGTCTTGCCCGTTTAACGTTCGAGTAGAGCTGACCAGTTCTCGACAACGACGATAGATGGAGGACCTGGCTCTCTCACATTATGAATGGCAATCAGGCTTCCAGAAATTGGAGAGAGATCGAAATCACCCTTATATGGGTTCAAAGTGTGAGTGTAAATTGAGAATAACTCTTCTGGTTTTCCGACAGGTGATACCGAAGTTCTATCAAACGGGATTCGCCACAACATGCCGTCTTCCGTTGTGTAGTAAATCATCCGGCCATTCGGGTGCCACCGGCCACTTTTACCACCGTCTATTGTTATAGGCCAGTAGTTTTCGTTGGGATCCGGAAACGTTCGAACGACCAGTTGCCACCGACCCGACAGGTTCGTTTGATACAGGAGTAAATCGCCGTCAGGGTGAAATTGAGGCACCGCTTCGTCTGCAGGCGTATTCAAGTAGGCATTCCACTCTCCGACGATGATAGAATCAGGTTGAACGTCAAGTTCGACATAGAATAAATCTCGCCGATTATCATCTGTGACAACATAAAACGCCATGTACTGCTCATCACGAGAAAGGCTGGCAAACCATGCTCTTCCGGAAACGATTCGTTGAGGGAGCGTTCTTCCCGTTACATCGACGACGACAATGGTGCCACCATCACGAAACGATGAAATGATCACACGTCTCCCGTCTTTCAGCCAAGTGTTGGCTACTTCGGTTCCGGTAAATCCAGTATCAATGGGTGTTTCAGAACCTCTTGAATCCATAAGCCAGATACCGCCGCCACTCTTTGCAATCAGCACGCGGTCTTCGTTGGGATGAACCAGTGGGCCAATCATCAATTGGCCGGGCCGACCAAATGACCGCTCAATTTCGCCATCGTTTGAGAACTGGCCGATTTGAAGGTCAACAAGTTCGAACTGGACATACGTCAGTATCCCGTCGTTTGAAACACTCGGAAAACGGGCGCCTGGGGGGGCAATGCGGACCGAGTTACCGATAATTGATCGCTTGTCGGACGCAAAAGTATGACTCGTGAGGCCCATACTTGGCTCCGAGATCAGCAGGTGTCCATCCGGACTGATAGCAATTCCATCCGGGAAGTAATTTCTTTCCTCGATAAGAATGACATCGGCGCTGCTATCAAGAAGACGAATGGATTCGACGTCTTCAAAATCTCGAGCATTTACAACGACCAGATCATTTGTGGCTGAGGAGGCCAGTGCATCAAAACTATTTACATTTGCATCTACGTCGGTTTCCCAGATGATCTCAGAGTTTCCGCCTGATGCCGGAATCGAATGGATAGTGCCTTGTGCCGTTCCCGTACGGACCGATACGAGAATTTGGTCGGAAGGTAGCCACGTTGCGCCGTGAATGGTTCCACCGTCGAACGATGTCAGGAGTCTCGGTTCGCCGCCAATCGGATCAATCGCCCACAAATTCTGCGATTCAGCATATCCAATGTGGGCATCGTCGGGAGACCAAAACAGATGAATGGCGGAGGCGGCAGTTAGAGACCGAATGGAAAGGGACGAAAGATCACGTATGTACAGGGTATCGTTCTGAACGTACGCATATCGATCTCCCGCGTGAGAGATGGCGAGAGCGGTGACTCCTACCGGCGCATGATTCGCTGGTTCTCCAACGTGATTCTGGTCGACGATCCAACCGACGCGGTAGAGCTCGAAGATTCCCTGCGCGCCGGTCAGATGTATGTCGCCTTCGAGCTATTCGGCACACCCAGCGGCTTCGACATGGTCGCGACCGGCGGTACCGGCGTCGACGTGGGGGTCACAGTTGGGGTGGCTGTCGGCGTCGGCAACCCAATGAAGACCAGGTCGAAGTCCCTGTCAACCTTACCGCTTTCGTAGGCGTCGGTGTTCCTCGCCTTCACCCCGTTCAGGAAGAACTCCACCGTCTGCCCCACGAGCCCAATGTCGTCGGGGTCCACCACCAGGTTTCGGTACTGCTCGCCGTCGATGCTCGCCGGCAGCGACTGGTAGTCGCCGATGCGCGCGACCAGCTCCGGCCGGTCCGGCACCGTTCCGCCCGCCACTATTACAAACCCCGAGTAGAGGGCGGGAAGCGCCGCCAAGGGAGTCGGAGTCGCCGTCGGTGGGACCGGCGTCGCCGTCGGCGTGGGCGTCGGCGGCGCTGGGAACGAGAGGGCGAAGTTGCTCTTGAGAGCGGGCACCCCGGAGACGACAAAGGTATCCGTC
>JADFHF010000046.1 GCA_022567305.1 Bacteroidota bacterium
GATTTCAGGCAATGTCCGAGAATCATTCGGTGGGATTCATACGTTGGATTTATCCCTGTTCCATTCCCACCTACCGATCCCTGAATAATGCAATCGACACGTCGTGATTTCGTCAAGTCGTCTGCGCTCGCGCTTGGCGCATCCGTGCTTCCTTTCCCTCAGAATCTGTTTGGCGCCACACGCAATTTCACCCCCATCCGTCGTAATGTCGGTACTTTTGAAGGCCGAGGCGGAACGATCGGCTGGCTCATCTCGGACGATGCCCTGGTCGTGATCGATTCGCAGTTCCCTGAAACCGCCCAGGCATGCCTAGAGGGAATTCAGGATCGTTCGAGCCGAGGAATTGACTTCCTGATCAACTCGCATCATCATGGCGATCATACTGCGGGAAATCCCGTTTTTGGCCCACACGTTGACAAAATTGTCGCCCATCGTCGCGTACCGGAGCTACAAAAGCGTTCTGCCGAACGGCGCGGCACGGAAGACGAACAGGTCTACGCGTCGGTTCTGTTCGACGAGACGTGGAAAGTCGATGTCGGCGACGAGACCCTTTCAATGGCGTATTACGGGAATGCCCACACCAGTGGAGATTCGGTCATCCACTTTGAGAAAGCCGATGTGGCCCATATGGGTGACCTCGTTTTCAACCGCAGAACCATGTTTTTGGATCTGGGCGCCAAAGGCACATCGAAGGGCTGGATCGACGTCTTGGAAAGCATATATAACGACTTCACCGATGAGACCATTTTTATTTATGGCCATGCGAACCCTGCCTACGACGTTACTGGCACCCGAGAAGACCTTCTTGCCATGAGAGATTTCCTTACGGGCCTGCGCGAACATGTTGAAGCGGGCATCGCAGAAGGAAAATCTGTCGACGATTTACTCGTTAGCCAGCTACCGATGTTCGAGATGTACAATGCAGCCGACGAGACATCCGGTCTGCACAGAAACATTCGTACGATCCATACCGAGTTGACTGGAGATTCTTGAGTAACCTCCTTCTTCCCACTTTGATCAAACCCAGAGTTGACATGAAACGATTACTTATTCCTGTACTTGCGCTCCTTTTGGTGGTTGGATGCGCTGAACAAGCCGATTCTGAATATGCAGCAGGTTCCATGCCGGACGCGTCCGAGCCCGACGACGCTGCCATGCAGCGACCTGACGCCCTGAATCCCGTCAATGAGAATTTAGCCTATCCTCTCGGGTGGAAGGTGCGCCTCGACGATCCGAATCCGGACGCCGTCATCAGCGCCGATACATCCGGATCTGACGTCTATTTGGCGTCGATGACGCCAGGATGGCATGTGACGATGGGGCGCCCGAGAGCGATCCTCTACCATCCGGCCAGTACGGCTGAAGGATCTTACTCCGCCTCTACGAAGATTCACCTGATGGAGCCCGGCCAGAAAAACGAGGGATACGGCCTCATTATCGGTGGTCAAGACCTGGAGGATGACCATCAATCCTACATCTATTTCCTCATTCGACGTTCCGGAGACTTCCTGATCAAGCAGCGCATGGGAGATAAGACTGAAACGCTCTTTGGCTGGGAGGCAAACGATGCCATTGTGCCGTTTACAGAAGAGACCACCGGCACGGCAGCCAACACTCTCGCCGTTCACGTCGATGACACCTCGATTTCATTCTTCGTGAACGACGCAGAAGTTCATTCGATGGATAAAGGCGACCTTCAGACGGACGGGATCGTTGGTCTGCGGATGAACCATGCCGTCAATGTCCACGTCGAATCGCTCACCGTCGAGCAGGAATCATGATTCTAGACTAGAATCCGAGCGGGGTGTTGGTGAGGATTTCAGGTCGGATTCCGAGCTTGATTTTTGACCAGACAGCGCCTCATTGATGACCATCTGATCCGGCAGTTCGTTCTTCTGCTCATTCGGGTTGACAAGTTTCCCCAACAGGGGAAGCTCAAATGCGGTGACGAAGTGGGCGATTGTAGAGAACCAGAACTCCTGTTGAAACTCGTAGAAATCCTCGTCGAACCCGTCTCGTTTGCCTTTATGGCCTTCGATCTCTACATAGAAGATTCTTGGCCAGTCAGGATATCGAGACTGTGCTTGTTTCAGAAGGCTGAATACGTCTGATACCGCCGTCTCGAATGAATCGCTCCCCGACACGACGTGATACAGCGACACGGTATTGTCGAAATTCATCGCGATACCGACTGCATCCGGCTTGTTGTATTCTGGAATGAAATGCGGCTCCATGGATCAGGTGTTGCCCTCTTCAACGACTTCACCGCCTTCCTCCTCTTCTTCCAGAATGATTTCTTCCGGTTCGGGCTCGTCGTCCGTAGTCATTTCATCGAGATCGAGTTCGATTTCGTTTTCAGAGTCGTCGTCAGATTCGGGCACATCTCTCGCCAGTTCTTCGGCCATGTATTGACCCGTGTACGTATCCGATTTGGCAATTTCTTCGGGTGTGCCAGCAAATAGAATATGTCCACCCGCCTCTCCACCGTCCGGGCCCAGGTCAATCAAATGATCTGCGGTTTTGAGTACATCCAGATTATGTTCGATCACAAGCACGGTGTTGCCCTTGTCCACCAGCGCTTGTAATACGGCTAACAGGTGCCGAATATCCTCGAAATGAAGCCCGGTCGTCGGCTCGTCCAGGATGTAAAGTGTGCGTCCGGTCCCGGGGCGCGATAGCTCTTTGGCCAGCTTAACGCGCTGCGCTTCGCCCCCTGAAAGCGTCGTCGCCTGTTGACCGAGTCGCACATAACCCATTCCGACCGAGTGAAGCGTCATCAGCTTTCTTGCTATTCGAGGGATTTTTTCGAAAAAGGTGAGGGCTTCTTCCACACTCATCTCCAACACATCCGCGATACTCTTCCCCTTGAAGCGAATTTCCAGCGTCTCGACATTGTACCGCCGCGATTGACATGTTTCGCACATCACGTAGACATCAGGCAGGAAGTTCATCTCGAGCTTCACGATGCCCGCCCCTTTGCACGACTCGCAGCGTCCGCCCTTCACATTGAATGAAAATCTTCCCGGTTTGTACCCGCGGATTTTGGCCTCCGGGAGCTGGGAAAAAATATCCCTGATATTGCCAAAAAGACCCGTATAGGTGGCTGGATTCGACCGCGGAGTCCGGCCGATCGGACTCTGATCGATATCGATGACTTTATCGATATGCTCAAGGCCTGCGATGTCCTGGTAGGGCAAGGGCACCATTCTCGCACCATGAAAATGATTGGCGAGGATCGGATACAGGGTTTGATTGACTAGCGTAGATTTTCCTGAGCCTGAGACTCCAGCTATGCAGGTGAACGTCCCAAGCGGAATCCGAAAGGTCTCACTTTTTAGATTATGACCCCTTGCGCCAATGAGTTCAATGGCATGGCCGTTCCCGCGGCGGCGCGAAGAAGGAACAGGTATTTGCTTAACGCCGCGAAGATATGCCGTTGTAAGGCTCGTGTAGCCGTTCATCCTGAGAGGTAATTCATCCGGAGGCGATGCGCCCACGACATCACCGCCGAGTTCTCCTGCGCCGGGCCCAAGATCCACCACAAAGTCTGCGGATTCGATCATCACGCGGTCGTGCTCGACGACAAGGATGGAGTTTTCCAGATCTCGTAGCCGCTTGAGAGAATCGATCAGGCGCTGATTGTCTCGGGGGTGAAGACCAATCGACGGCTCATCCAAAACGTAAAGCACCCCGGTAAGCTGGGTACCGATCTGCGTCGCGAGCCGAATCCGCTGGCTCTCCCCGCCCGCAAGCGACCGGGCCGAACGATCCAGACTCAGGTAGCCTACGCCAACGTCGATCATGAATTCCAGGCGTTCTTTGATCTCCTTTACGATGGGCTTGGCGATGATCGTCTGACGATCGCTGAGTTCGAGTGTATCGAAGAAGAGGCGCAAGGTTCTGAGATCCATCGAGACGAGATCTGCAATATTATGCGTCCCCAATCTGAACGATAAACTCTCCTTTCGCAGCCGGCCCCCGCTGCACGTGGTGCAGGGCCTGTTTCGCATGTATGCTTCGGCCCACCGCCTCGACCCCGCGGAAGAGGTATGTTCATACGTATGCCAGATATGACCGTACACTCCACTGTAACGATGTCTGTACGTTACTTCGCGATCCTTGTATCGATATACAATATCAAACTGCTCCTCTCCAGCTCCTTCCAGGAGTACCTTAATTTGGTCATCGGACAACTCATCGAGGGGCGTATTCAGATCAAAATCAAACTGCTTTGCAACAGCTCTAACCTGGCTGAAAATCCAGATGTCCCTCGGCTTCCCAATCGGCGACAACCCGCCTTCGGAAATACTCTTTTCTGGGTGGGGAATCACCAGTTCCGGATCGATTTCCATGCGACTTCCGAGACCATTACAGTCCTGGCACGCTCCATATGGAGAATTGAATGAAAAGGTATTCGGTGATGGATCGTCGTACGACACCCCATCTTCCGGACAGAATAGATGACGACTGAATAAATGATCCCCTTTTTCTCCGGATCCGCCGACGACAGAGGCAATAACGGTTCCGCTTCCCATACCGAGAGCGGTTTCTACCGATTGACTTACCCGGGTTCGGATACCTTCCTTGATAACGATTCGATCAACGACAACTTCAATGTCATGAGTTTTGTACCGGTCGACTTTAAGTCCTTTCTCGATCTCAGCGAGATTTCCGTCGATGCGGACACGTTGAAATCCCTGTTTCCCGATCTGTTCAAATAACTCCCGGTAGTGGCCTTTTCTTCCACGTACGACAGGTGCAAGCAGGATGACTTTTGCCCCCTCCGGCAGGGCCAATATCCCGTCTATCATCTCATCATCGGACTGCTTTCGCATGGCGCCGCCCGAGTCATAGGAATAGGCGACGGCGGCTCGAGCGAACAGCAATCGAAGAAAATCATAGACCTCGGTAACCGTTCCTACAGTCGAGCGTGGATTCCGACTGACAGACTTCTGCTCGATGGCAATCACCGGTGAAAGACCATCGATAAAGTCGACGTCGGGCCGTTCCATCATCCCGAGAAACTGGCGAGCATACGCGCTCAGACTCTCCATGTAGCGGCGCTGTCCCTCGGCATAGATCGTATCGAAGGCCAGGGAAGATTTGCCTGAACCCGATAGTCCGGTTATGACGACGAGCTGATTCCGCGGGATATCCAGGTCGATATTTTTCAGGTTGTGCTCGCGGGCACCTCGAATAATAATTTGCTCGTCCATTCCGAAATCACATTATACAAGTCGGTCGAACAAGCAAACTGTTGCTATTTCGACGTCAGTGTCGAGATTGGTACAGGCTGATCATCTCCCGGTATGCGAGGGAGACATCGGAGTGCGAACTGAAACCAAAATCCGACTAGGAGAAGTCCGAGCACTCGTATGCCGGTACCCCCGGCAGGATCCACGGAGACAGCCGTCGCAATGGCCCGCCCGGAATACCGGTCGTAGAGCCCAACATCCACGGCGCCCAGAATCTCAGCTCGATAAAGACCCTTCTTGAATACGGCATCGTTTACACGTCTGGCGGAAGGGAGGGTTGATTAGGCGTGTCGTTTAATTAGAACGATTTCCAGAGTCAATGATGAGTAACTCCGCGCCTCTCAGTATGTGATTCTAACTTAGACAGTAGGCCGGGCCTGATGAATCAGCTTACGCACCCCCGTCCGGCTCGTTTTGAAGTTCAATAGAATCTGGACCACGAAAAAAGGGTGGGCTACAACGAAGCCTGCCTCAAAAATTTCGGGTGCTCCAGCGGTCTAGAGCTCCTCTTCATCAGATGGATCCCGAAAGTAAACCTCACCCTCGATCATCTGATCGATGGCCTGCTCAGTTGACTCCAGTTTTACTTCGTATTCGAGGGAAACACGTGCCTGCTCTTCCTGAAATCTTGGATCTTCCAATTCTTGTTCAAATCCTTCGAAATACGCGAGTTTTTCGTCCAAATCGTTCTTTGTATTTCGTGATATCTGTCGAGATCTCTTCGATAGAATGGATATTGACTCAAATATATTGCCCGTCATTTTCGCCAAGAGGTCCATATCAATGGTCTTGATTGCCATAATTCTTATCAGATAGTCTGAGCGCTTCGGATCGCCAAAAAGCGCTGTGGAGATTTAAAAAGGAAAGATTCGGTGCTCTATGCAGCGTGCGTTTTGTACGAGAGCAGAGTCGAAAGCTCTGGTCGCATTGATTGTTCCCATTCAGATTCCCAAAACGCCCTTTCTCAAAGATTTTGGAATGTCTTCACAAGCTCTGTAGAACCGTTTAAGGCACAATAAGACGCGTCGATACTGTTCATATCCAATTTATACGGGCCTGAATTGATCATGAAAAGACAATCTAAAAACCTCATTCTAGCGCTATTCTTCGCATTGCCACTTTCCCAGCTGTTGACCGGTTGTGATGCGTTTTCCAGCGATGATAGCGAAGCGGGTGATGTTACGTTAACGGGACAAGTCCTGAACGAATCATCCAACAATCCGGTGCCCGGCGCTTTCGTACTCATCCTCCCGTTTGATCTCCTTTTTGAGACTGACGACGAGGGACGATTCGAAGCGATAGTCGCAGTCGATTCAACCATGAATTTGCAGATTGTAGCCAGCAGCGACGGATTTGCGAACGCATCAGTCACCGTATTAGCGCTGGCCGATCGCCTGATAGAAGTCCCAACCCTTAGGCTCTTCCAAATCGCAGCTGACGAGCCTGTATCCGGTCTCGCTTCAAACATCCTCCTCCTCCAGCAATCAGCCTCGAGCATTGGCGTTATTGAGAGTGGGTCGGAAGAAGTAGCCGTCATACAATTTCAGGTTGCAGACTCACTTGGGCGTCCGGTAATCCTGGACAAGTCCACGGCAGTCAATTTTAGTTTTGGTGTTCAACCGGGCGGTGGAGAATTTATACATCCGCTTGCGGCTGAAACCGACAATAATGGAGTAGTAACGGTCAATTTATCCAGTGGTACGCGAGCTGGTGTGGTGCAGATCATCGCCGAGACTACTGTCCAGGGCCGGCTGATTCGGTCAATACCGGTAGCCATTTCCATTCATGGTGGCCTTCCGGATCAGACCCACTTCAGTATCGGACCAGAAAAGAGGAATTTCCCTGGATTACTGCGCTTCGGTCTCATCGATCCAATAAGCGTGATTGTCGGAGATAAATACTCGAATCCGGTTCGCCAGGGTACCTCTGTCTACTTCGATACGAATTTCGGCGTGATCGGAGGATCGATCCAAACCGACTCGGAAGGAAGAGGTACAGTCAATCTGATGTCAGCGAATCCTTTGCCTGCAGATGGAATTGTCCTTCTTGCCGCAGAGAGTGCTGACGATCTGAAAAATGTCGTTACGGGTTCGACTCCGGTCATCATGTCCGGAATTCCTGTAGTCAGTGTTTCTCCTGCTTCAGCCATCCTGGACCAGACCTATCTCCTGACCGTCGTCGACCAGAATGGCAATCCACTTGTCGAAGGCACACTAATTTCCGTGATCGTACAAGGCGAGTCGGTTAAGGCTGTTGGACACATAGACGTACAGCTTGACGATTCCGTCTTCTTAGGCGGCCAACTTTACGAGCACGTACTTCGTGGCCCGGGAATCACCGAATTTACTTTCCGTGCGGTTAGCGATATCAATCCGCTGGCGCCGGAGATACCTGAGGTTGAAGCGATTACGATTACCGTCGCCGGTGGAAACGGACGGATCGAGATCGTTCTCGAGCCTTCAGGTGCCCCATCAACGCCGACGGAAGGAGTCAGTCTAACGGTCGAACCCGATGGCACGGTTGTGGCCAAGGTTGAAATCGCCCAGTACTAAAGAGCGTTTCTAGCAGAAAGGAAAGTTGGATAAAAAGGCCGGCGCTGGCTAAGAGCGTCGGCCTTTTTATGTGGCGGTACCTTTCTCGGACATGATATCCCGGTTCAATCGGTTCGCTTTAACGTGCAGCTATTCGCTAACGTCTTGAACGTATTCGACGAATTCTACATTCAGGATGTGGCTGACCATTCCGCATTCGATGATGATCCCACAGGATAGAGTCACCGAGCAGATGGTGCTGAAGCTCTTCTGGGTCTGGGTCGAACGTTCAACGTATGCACAACGATAACATTCAGATAAACTGCAGTTCGGATCTAAGTCATCCGGTTCATTCCAATTGAAAACCCCATCTGACATGGTCGGGTGGGGGTTTCCTGTTGTTATTGAGTGCCAAAAGGAACTGGCTCGTGAAACGGCCAATACAGGACCAACGAAGGAATAGAGCCAGAACGTCCAGGACTGCGATGTACCACGGCCATTCGGGGGAAAAGTCCAATCATGAGGCCGTATTCGGTTTGGCGACCACGTGCATATAATTAATTCCGATATGCAGATTTATGGGGTACGCAATTAGAGTATCCGGGTTTAGACCAGCAAATATCTTCCATACAGAGCGAGCTTAATTCGCAATCTCCTTCGAAAAACGTCGTCACCGCACGGGGCAAGAACATTCTTCGCCCAACCAAACACTCCGGTCACAATCATCGTCATAATGTGGGCGACGCCGAACAGCTCAAAAGGCGCACCCGAATAATCGGGCGTCACGAAATCGAACATGGTTTGGATATGTATCTGACCGACTGGTCGTATTTACGCGCGATCGCCGTCACAGAACATACTTCGCACAAGGCATACCTTGCAGGAGAATTAACGTTGTGCAAGCGGATCAATTTCTGGATCCTACCGAATCAGGGTTGGTTCGAAGCATCACTCTCTCTGCTCTCTTCTCCACATTTCTATAATATGGTTGTCCTTCGCTCTATCTGGGTTTGGTTTTCAATCTCGGCGCTCATCTTACTCTGGGCACCGATGATGGGGATCGTCTACCTAGTCGATAGGGATCCCGGCAAGTACAGGACAGGGCGAATGTTTCGCCGCCTGGGCGCTGCCATGACGCGGGCCAACCCGCTCTGGCAATTCGTGATTACGGGTAACTTTCCAGCGAATATGCGCAATCCCTACTTGGTCATAAGCAACCACCAGTCGGTCGCAGATATTCCGGTCCTCAGTTTGCTTCCGTGGGACATGAAATGGGTCGGGAAAAAGTCCGTCTTCTCGTTACCCATACTGGGTTGGATGATGCGCCTGTCCAGAGATATACCCGTCGATCGGACCAGTGTACGGAGCCGAGCCAAAGTATTTATCGATTCGAAAGATCGATTAAAACACGGTGTTTCCGTATTCATTTTTCCAGAAGGAACACGATCTCCCGACGGCCGAATACAACCATTTTCAGATGGACCATTCAGCCTCGCAATCAAACACGGCGTTCCCATTCTACCCATCGCCCTCGACGGTACGTTTAACGCTCTTCCGAAGAAAAGCTGGAAATTCCGAGTAAAATCCGATATCAAGATCCACGTACTGGACCCTGTTGATGTCGCAGGGTTGGGCCTGAAGGCACCGGAACTAAGAGACCACGTACGCAGACAGATCGTAGAAAAGGTGGCTTCCTGGCGACACGTTGACGTGGCGGACGTCGATTCCCTCTTGTCGCAAGTCAATGAAACGGACCAGGTCTACGCGAAGGGATCGGGTGTTTGAACGTTTTGGACTGCACGGCAAAGAAGTGGCAATGCCTTCGACTGCATTGTAAATTCTGTGCCCCGATCCAATATTGCCCTATAGCTCAATTGGCAGAGCGTCTGACTCTGGATCAGGAGGTTCCAGGTTCGACTCCTGGTAGGGCAACAGCCAAAAAGCCCTAGAATGGCCCAATAATTGGCGATTCTAGACTTTTTAGTATCTTCTGCTCGAACTGTGATAAGCGCAGTTTCGCCTTTTCTCGGCATGTTTGGGGCAAAAAACCTATCAGTTGCGTATCAGTTGACCTAAACGAGCGGGAAAATCAATAAGGAGAAAGTTCTCGAGTCGTATCGGAACGGAATCGATGTCGGCAAGAGCACAAAGAAGACGACCGAGAAGAAACCCGTAAAAGTAGCGAGTTGAATCAATCGACCGGTTTCCCCGTGGGGAGGCCGGTTTTACCATTTATAAGATCGTCTCTCACACGAAAGATTGACAAGTTACCCAGCTCCACAATGATTAGGAGCGAGAGAAAAAATACTGTCGCGGCGAAAATGAGGCGATCATTTGCTCTCTTAGCCGTCTGCGAAATCCGACGCTAGAGCTTGACTTGACAGAAAGCCACGCAAGCTTGCGTGGCGTGATCTACATGTGAGTTGGCGTGTTGAGTTAGTGATTGGGTGCTGAAGACACGGTATTTTCGTCTGCGCTACTGATGCGATTTAAACCGACCTCGCTTCCAAAGAGGCTACGGTAAGGGTTGCACTCGCCGTTCACGTTCATTGCATATGGTAATGGCTCAACATTTCAAACTTTCATCCAACTGGCGGATCATCTTGCGCGATCTCGGACTTAGACCGGGCGATGTTCTCCGCCGCACAGGTCTTCCCACCGATCTCTTCGCTCGCGAAATCGCATCGGTTTCCGCCGAGGAGTACTTTCGTCTGTGGAGAGGATTGGAGGAAGAGATGGGAGACCGCCCGATGGCACTCGAAGTCGGACAAGGAGTCTCGGTCGAGGCTTTCGACTCCCCAATCTTTGCAGCCCTCTGCAGCCCTGATCTCAACACCGCCGCCGAACGCCTCAGCAAGTTTAAACGGCTCATGGGCCCGCTAGCGCTAGATGTAAACATCGGCACGGAGCAGACCGTCATGGAATATGGAAGCCTGGAGGTCGGCCCACTCCCGGTCTCTCTTGGAACGACAGAGCTTGTCTTCCTTGTCCAGTTCGCCCGACGGGCCACGCGGACATAACTCCGACCGCTACGGGTCATGACGCCTGAGCCCCTCGCGCCTGCGATGCCTTACGAACAGTTTTTCGGCGTCAGGGTACGGCGAGGGCCGAAATACGCCGTGATATTTTCGGCCCTTGATGCGAGGCGACCATTCCTGACAGCCAACACAGACATGTGGCGATTCTTCGAACCGGTACTCAGTCAGCGCCTCGCCGATATCGAGCGTGAGGCTTCCATAGCCGAGCGTGTCTACGCCGCCCTTTTCGAAATGCTGCCGAGCGGACGCAGCTCGGTTCAGGAGGTCTCCACGACGCTGGGCATGAGCACGCGAAGCCTCCAGCGACACCTCCACCGGGAGGAGACCAGCTTTCAGCAAGTCCTTCACGAAACGCGGGAACAGCTCGCCCGTCACTACCTCCAGCATTCTGTGATGACTGGGGCTGAGATCTCCTTTCTCCTCGGCTACGATGACCCCAACTCTTTCTTTCGTGCCTTTCGTTTGTGGACCGGGCAGACGCCCGAGGGCCTCCGCGCATCGTTTTCGGAGATGACGGTTCCGAGCCGAGAGTTAGCCTAGATCGGCGGGTGAGTTGCGCCGATAGCAGTACGTCTTTTCGGTGATGTAGTGCGCGTTGGCACTATCTGCTAGCGCTTTGGCATGTTTCGCTAGTGACATAAAGGGGTGATACCGTAGGTTTCTGTCAAGCGTTCGTTCTTTGTACGCTTTCGAACCACCTACACGAAACCACGATCCGGTTATAGCAATGAAAACCATTTTGATTACGGGTGCCAGCAGCGGCATCGGTAAAACCACAGCGAAGTTCTTTCAGCAGAAGGGCTGGAACGTAATCGCCACCATGCGGAGCCCGCAGAAGGAAGATAAGTTGACCAGACTCGACCATGTGTTGGTCACCCGGCTCGACGTGCAGGATCCGAGCTCGATCGCAGCTGCGGTTGAAGAGGGCATCGCCAGGTTCAGCAAGATCGACGTTCTGCTCAACAACGCGGGGTACGGCTCGTACGGTGTACTCGAAGCAACGCCGATGGAGAAGATCCGGCGACAGTTCGACGTGAACGTCAATGGCCTGCTCGCCACGACGCAAGCCGTGCTGCCTCATTTTCGCGCCAACAAAGAGGGCATCATCGTTAACATCTCATCCATCGGTGGTAAGATGGGTTTCCCGCTTGGGACGCTCTATCATGGCTCCAAGTTCGCCGTGGAAGGGCTCTCTGAAGCCTTGAGCTTCGAGATGGAGGCCATCGGCGTGAAGGTGAAGATCGTCGAGCCGGGCATAATCAAAACCGACTTCGACGGCCGCTCGTTTGATTTCAACAACGACGTGAGCATGGCCGAGTATCAAGGGGTCGTCGGGAAGCTCTTGACCGGGATGGGATCTCTTGTGGAAAACGGTTCGGAGCCAGAGGTGGTCGCCGAAGTCATCTACCGTGCCGCAACGGACGGCACGGACCAACTGCGGTACACGGCAGGACTGGATGCGGAACAGATCGTCGCCCTCCGCAAGGCAGAGGACGACGCAACCTTCTTGAAAGGATTCAAGACCCAGTTCGGGCTCTAGGTCGAATCGCCGAAGAAAAAACAACCCGGGGAGGATACATAGAATGGCAAAGCGAATTCTAATTACGCGAGCGGCTTCGGGCGAGATACCGCTCTTGAACTCGCCTGACGTGGTACGGTTTTAGGGGTGAAGGTCAACACATCAGTTGCGTGAAAGCGTCGCGCTGTCCGGGCTTGATGGAGATTTGGATGACCCAGGAAAGGGGGCTGCTCATGGTGTTTCCGTCTCGTAATGGGGACATTTTGCTGGACACGACGATGGTAATGAAGCGGACGGCAGGCTGGCAAAAATGCCTGAGACAAAAGAACTGCCCTCACGGGTCATTCGACGGACTTCAGTTGAGCGGATTGTGTACTAACCGGCACCTCTCAGCATTTTATCAATCTATGTTGATGTGAAACTCATATCGCAGTCGCAATGAGCGGAATGAGAAGGATCGTGAAGTACCTTTTCAGGATGTCTCAGCTGATTCTGATGGCTGTTGCGCTGGCATACTTGTGTTCCAGATATCACGATGCAATTTCCATTGCCCGTCCACCATTTTCCAGATTATAACATATTTTCCTGAATCAGCCACTTGATCTCCTTCAGTAAAGAGGGTGTATTCCCCGACTTCATATGCTGTGTCACCCATCCCTTCTACTTCCAAAGTTTCAAGTGTCGCTTTTTTTATGCCCATGTCAAATACTGACTTCCAGAAAGCTCGCACGGCTTCGTTTCCGCTGACGAAATCGCTGTTACTAGGCATCAACTTTGCATCTTCCGTATAGAGGGCAGCCAAGGCCGCGTCATCACTATTGCCAAAAGCTGTCATGAATTGTTCCTCAGCAGCCACGATGGCATCATGGGTTTTGGCGCTGTCCTGCTGTACAGTGTTGCAACTTGCGTTGATCAGCAATAACAGTGAAACGGCAACTGTAGAGACGGTTACATTTTTAATTCGCATGATTCATTCCCTCCTTAAATAGATTAATGGGTTGAATATTTACCCAATCGTTTCCAAGCCTTTCGGTTTTTTACAGGAGCACTACATTTGTAACTGCAAATGACATGGCATTTAACTTGTAATCTGCGAACGAAAATATGCGAGCACTTAATGTACGTCCTGATATCGTCCCAACTGATTATTTATCAGTATAACCACGTCACCCGTTGAGAACAAGAAACGCGGGGAGCTATGAAGATGTGATCAATATCTCATTCCAATATTTGAGCCGTCTTGGAACCAGCCGGGAGTTTCCGCGAGTCAAAACTGAGCACAGTGACGAAGTCGGCGATTCTCTTCTCCGCGTTTCTGTCGTTGATGTGTAAGCCCCCGGGCAAGATGTAGGTCACCGCTTGCCTACTCTGCTTCGTCGTACCCAAGATGCGTTAGCCTCCTTCCAAGGATGGTAGGGCGGGAACAGAGGGGCGAACGAGGGCAAGGAGTATCTACGGGGCGACGCCTTCCTGCTGGGTCCGATTCAATCTCTCGTATTCGGGCAGCACAGGAGTAAACAGTCCGGAATTTTCAACGGAATAGCAAGTGCCCTACATGTTTCAAGCCGGGTTATCACAACTAGAAGCGACTACTTGCGAAAATGAGACTTGCTTCTGGGGAGGAGGCGTTATGATTTCTTTCCCTTTATGGAGGGAAATACTACTAAGTCTAGAAAATATAAACCCCCGTACTAAGACCTCTCCCAGAAACCAACCTCGATCACCAGCTAGTCTACTCCCTCCTTCGGCTGTCAACCGTTTTTATTTGACACTGCTACCCTTTTTTAATTGGTCGATCTTCCACAAGTGAGATTTCCTTCGTCTTTTTTTACCATGACGGTGACAATGGTTATGCAGCTTCAAACCTTGCCTTATTTTCAGCCATCCAGTTCTCACGGTCCTCCTCCGTCTTACTCGTGTCATTCATTACTTCAGCATGCGCCACTTCGTAATGAGGCTGAAGTGCTTTCATCCATTCTTCGAATGTTTCACCTTCCGCTGTTACCTCGCACAGGTCGCATTTAAGAGTTTTCATCAAGTTTTATGTTTAGTGTTAATAGGATGAATATAGCACGCTCTGCTTTTTCGATCTGGTCGAGAAAGGTGTTCCCTCATTTTCGCTCTCTCTGCCTTATGCGAAACTGAGATTTGCTTCTGGATCGTTGATTCAAGGTATTCCGGAGTAAAGCTCCTTGAGAGCCTCCTCGAAATGAACCGACACCTGACAGGGGGAAGGGGATCGCGTGCATTTCTCTTTGCTCTCCGAGAACCACTCATGAACTCCCCAGACATCCGGAGCGCACCGGTTATAAACGGAAAAATTGATCTCGGTCAAGGCGGAATACTTCATCCCGCCCAGGTCGCCTCCGTATACGGGCCACTCCACGCCCTGCTCATCAGCCTCCGGTACGGATCGGCACCCAAGTAGGAGTGACAGGGACGCGGCGAACGCAGTTAAAACCGTGAGAGAACAGAATCCAAATATGCGTGGGGGGGAGAGCATCGCGAATCTTCTGGGTAGCAGCGATAGCCGTAGGGTACTTATTCACCCCGAGATCCGCAAGGACCGGTGGGTTATCTGAAGACGTGATCCGCGGAATCGTGGTCAAACAATGGGACGGATTTCAGTTTCGCTCTCTCTGCATTAGGCGAAAGTGGATGAAGCCTCTATTTCTCCCCTGGTTACGACAGAAGGCGGATCACCCCCGCCGTGCCGTCGACTTCGACCCTCTGGCCGTCGTGAAGCTTCGTCATCACCCGGTCGATGCCAACAACGCACGGCTTTCCGTACTCGCGGGCGACCACCGCACCGTGCTGCAGAACACCGCCAACCTCGAGCACAATTGCGGCGGCGTTCACGAACAGCGGCGTCCAACCCGGATCGGTGATGTACGCGACCAATATATCCCCTTTATTGACGGGCTTCTCATGAGGTGAGCGGAGCAGCTTGACCGGGCCCATCACCACACCGGGCGACACAGGCATTCCACTGAGCTCGCCTGGCTTTTCTTTGCGCCGAGCGGGACGAAGGATACGGCCTCGCGAGTCGATCACTTGAGGGAACTCCGCCACCTGGGCCTTGAGTATCTTGAGGAAACGCGTTCGCTTCTCGCGGATCTCTCGCAGGTCCAACGAAGCATCCAAGTTGGCCGATTCGAGGTCGCGGACTGTCAGATCAAAAACGTCCTCGGCGGCATCGAGACGCCCCTCCCGCACCAGGCGTTTGCCCTCAATTAGAGCGCGCTTGCGGAGTGCGTAGTTGAACAAGACTATTTGGTGTTTGGGCGTGTCGCGGTGTCCGGCGAACAATTCAATGAGAAGGTGGACTCGGCGCAGTAGTACCCGCCGCAACCAACCCGAACGGCTCATCAACTCTTGGTAGGCTTGTCGCCGCTGCTCTACGTGGCGTTGGTGCGCGGCTTCCGGATCAAAGTCCTCGTCGTCGACGGTCATGAAGGACATCTGCCTCAGGGCGAGACCGGGGTCGTCCGCATAGCGCGGACTCGACAGGTCCATCTCCAGAGGACCGCGCCAACCGTACGTCGAGAGAAAAGCGTCCCACGCGCTCAGGAACTGCGCTGACATCTGGCGATTCTCGACACGTTCAGCCAACCGGGCCAGGTCCTCGAAGTCGGATGGGTTCAAAAGCTTGGCCAGGCGAAACAGTGCGATCCCCATCTCGACGACAACGTTGCCCGTGAAGCCAAATTGGAGCTTCTCGGCGAGAGCGTCCATCTCGGATGACTTTTTGCCGACCACAGGATGGACCGACGCCATTGCGAGTAAGCCGGCCCCGATCACTCCCCCCGTAACGCCGAACATCTGTAACATGGGTGCGACGCAGGTCTGCCGGAATTCGGCGAGTGGAAGGCTATAGTCGAGGTTCTCGGTAAACTCTACCTCGTAGAGGTCGACCTTCCGCTGGTAGGTTTGATGTGCGCGCTCGGGAAACAGGATGGCCCACAGCGTTCTCCAGATGAAGCCGAGCAACAGCCACAAAACTCTGGGAACGGACCATAGAATCCCGAATCGCATCCACGGCGGTCTCGTGGCCGCGCGGTAGCGCTTCTCGTCGATGTTGGCCATGATCTCCCCCATCAACGCGTCGTTGAGGGCGGTCGTCTTCGACATTTTCTTTGGACTCGCCAGCCACATCATGTTGGAGCAATTCATGTACATGCGGTTGCCCGCGACAAACATTAGACCCTTCTCTGGGGTGAGGTCGATTCCGAAGTACTTCTCCAGAAAGGAGCCAATGAAATCTTCCTCCCAGTCGAGTTCCATTGGTGAGATGGGTGCATTCATCGTCATCCCCTTCGACAGCGCAGCGTCCGCGTACAGCCGCCTGCGTTCGCCGGGCTTGGTCAGCATTTCGGGCGGGAGCGGCACGTAGGTGGTAATGGGGCGCGCCTGCAGCACGTGGAGCTGACCGCCGGCGTAGGCCCACTCGATGTCCGTCGGCTTCTCGTAGAGCTCCTCGATTCGACAAATCATCTCCGTCAACTCGCCGAGCTGGGCGTCGCTGAGCGTAATCTCCTCAGAACGGTGGCTCTCCCGCTCGATAGTACCGCCGTCCGCGCCCAGCCAGATCGAGACCTGCTTGGCGCCCAGCTTCTTCTCCACGACCTGCCGACCGACCTTGTCGACAATGAAGTGGTCGGGTGACACGAGCCCGGCGACGACCGACTCCCCCAGGCCCCAGTTCGCGTCGATGACGGCCTCGTCGTAATCGTTCGTGAGCGGGTTGAGCGAGAAGCCCACGCCAGCTACCTCGCTGTCGATCTGCTGCTGCACGACCACGGCGATGCGCGGTGACAGACTGTCGAAGCCGTGCTCCTTCTTGTAGACGAGCACACGCTCGTCAAGGCTCGAGGCAAAGCAGTGTCGCACCGCGTCGTCCAGATCGGCCGGGTGCACGCCCAGTCGGGTCTCGTAGCCACCGGCGAACGAGGCAGACGCCAGGTCTTCTTCGGGCGAAGACGAGCGCACCGCGAACAGCACGTCGTCACCGAGCGTTGCGAGGTTCTTGCACACGTCCTCCAGGGCTTGCCGCTGGGTCGCCGTGAGCGGGAGGGCAGGACAGAGCCCCTTCAGCTCGTTGCAGAGGGTCGCCCAACTGTCCGGCGTTGCGTCGGCCAGCGCCGTCCACGTTGCGGACCCCTGAATTTCGTCGAACCAGGGCGCGAAGAACTCCGTGGTGAGCACGGCGCCTGGCGGAACCGGCAAGCCCGCCTCGGCCATCCGGACGAGCGAATACCCCTTGCCGCCAACCTCCGTGAGGGTCGTCTGCACGGTGCCGGGAAACGAAACGATCAGGGTCATGTCCATACCTTCGTGCTCGATTGTTTGGGTAGAAGACACCGCTCGCAATGCCCATTGGTGGGTCACCTTTGTCAAGTGGTGACCACGTGATCAGCGTGTCTCCGTTGTATGGATAGAAAAGCCTTATGCACTTGACCAGCTTATATGGTGTGATAAGGTGGCTAGCTGAATAGGCCAAGATATGGAGCAAGGCGGTGAAGCCCTTCGTCGGGCGCAGCGGTGTGTTAGCTGCCGTAGCCGACTCGATAAACAGATCCGGCATGTTGCCACACCGCACAGTCAGCCTCGCACACCTCGTCTAATCTCACGGGTGATTCGCTCCGGTTCGTCCATCTCCGGTATCTCGATCAGCTCCGTAGCCGGCTCGTTCGCTAGGACCGGGGACGAGGAGGCCGATAGCGTGCGATGAAGCAGATCTGCCAATCTCTTGAGTCTCTCCTTCTGGCGTCTTGCCCACAACGATAATGATACTCGGACTACTGGAAGCGTGCCAAGCCCAATCCCAGCGCCGATAGCGAAGTTCACTAGATCGGACAGCCCTTCACCATGGAGCAGGATGAACGTGAAGAAGATGCTCCATAAGAAGGCCCCTAGGTACATCATGATCGCGACTCCCCCATAGTGCTTTCGGATTTGGATCGACGTCTGGCCGTCCCCAGGCCGAACGGTAACCTGCGTTTTGTTGAAATTGAAGCCATCTTCGCCTTCTCCAACAAAGTGCATCCATTGCCGAGCTCGTCCCAGTTCACTGATCTTCCCCGTCCTACCGCTGAACCTCCGAAGTTCCAACACGATATCCTCCCACTGTTCCTCGGTCATCGTCTCATTAACGACTCGCGTCTGGTCGATAACGAAGGGAGCGCCCCAAAAGCTGAACGACTTGTCTGAATTTCGGCGGTCCTCCAACTCGAGCGCTGCCTTCTGCAAGTGCTCCGGTGGAACGCCGAGTTCCGAAGCGATGTGTTCGATCTCCTTTAGAGAGAGGCTGTGCTCTGATGCCCCAATCTCCTCTTCGTGCAATTCGGTCGCGCGCTGGATCAGCTCGCCGATCTCCTTTTCGCTATAGCTGCGGTGTGCTGATCTGTCGTGAATCATAGAAGCCCTCCTTTTGTGTCCCTAAGCCCTATTACTACGGGGCTTCCCCGATCCGGTTGCGCTGCTCGCTGTGTAAACAAAGGCAGCTAACAGGTACTCTACGGACCGCTCGCCCTCAAATTCTCGAAGCGCATACGATCCGGAGTTGACAGAAGTGTAACGGTCACACGAGCTTGTTACAACAGACAGTGGCGACAATTCGAATCCAGTCTGTGTATCACCCTCGGCATTTCACCGGTCCGCATATAACGCACGTATCAATTCGAAGGTGGAATGGTGCCAGTCTCCCGTGCGAACCAGGCGGCGGCCTTTGCAAGGATGTCACGCTCCTGTTTTAGCCGACGGTTTTCTTTACGTAATTCCCGAACCTCGTCTCTCTCAGAAGACGTGAATCCGTCCTGGCGAATGCCCTCATCGCGGTCGGCTTGTCTAACCCAGTTCCGAATCGATTCCAATGACGGTTCAAACTCTCGGGCCAATGCTGAAAAGGATCGACCCGAACGGGCGAGTTCAACAATTTGAGCTTTGAATTCTGGAGGGTAAGCTGGTCTTGTTCTTGGCATGACTATCTCTTGGTTTACAAGTGAAAGATAGTCCACCGTAGCGGGTCAACTCCAAACCTACGTAGAAGGCACGACATCTGAAGCAAAGCCTTTCGCCTTCACCATGCTCCTGGTGCGAAGTGATGGTCTGTGGAAAGGTCGGTTCGCTCATTTTTCGGAGCCAGGTACGGAATAAGCATATCGTTCTGGGAGTGGAGAAGGGGTCGGAGTGCGAGCCAACCACGCGGACATGAGAACAACCCGCCTCTACGACAAGCGGGATCGGGTTATACGACGGACGTCGGTTGAGCGGATTGTGTATTAAATAGGGTTTCGCTATAAATCAATTCTATCGTGGTATTCGTTTACCTCTTCTTTAGTGAAGAGCCCGGCGCTGACCTTTAATAAAATATTTTGGAGCTGAGTGACCGCGGTGTGCAACACAGCGCGGGTAGAGCTCGTAAAGTCGCTTTTTTTTTGTAGGAGCTACAGTAAGATGAAACACTTAATGCGTCTATTTGGATTTGCCTTCGTCTTGACAATGCTGATTGGTTGTGCAAGCACGGGCAAATTTAACTCCACGAACCTGACAAATGTCGAGTTGTCTCAGGCCAACTTTCGTGTTATCGCTACGAATGTTTACGGAGAGGCCTCATCACATTATCTGCTTGGATTGAGCTTTGCTCAGGGCGGAGAAACGCAAACGGCAGCACTCATATCCCTTGGCGGGGACCGCCTACTTTACAAAGTGGCGTTGGAAAACTTGTGGCGCAATTTCGAGCAGACATACGGGAACGTCGAGGGGCGCAGTCTTGCGTTGGTAAATGTTCGCTTCGACTCTGACGCACTGAACGTGCTTATTTTTTACACAAGACCCAAAATTTCAGTTCGGGCAGATGTGATCGAGTTTGTAGAGTAATCAGCGGCTGAGGTAGGAAATCATGTCTGTAGAGCAACCGGAATTACGAGATTCCTCGAGACCGGCGGCACGCTCGAAGAAGCGGCCAATCTAGCGAACCACGCAGACATGAGAACAACCCGTATCTATGACAAGCGCGATAGGGTTGTACGGCGGACTTCAGTTGAGCGGATTGTGTATTAATACATAAAAACTCATTCTGTTATCCCTCAATTCTGAATGGCATCGACGATTCCATTTTCAAGATAGATGTAGATCGTTCTTCCGCTTCTGTTGAAAACAAGTTGTTCCGAGACGCTTCCGTTATGACCAATCCACACGAGGTTCTGGGCTAGCCGGACCGTAGGCGGATCCCACAACCTGAGCAAGGTTGCTTGATCAGCGCTCGTGGTAGAAGCTTTGCGAGGCGAAGCCGAGGACGAGAAAGACGAGAGCCAATACCAGCCGCGGGTCGCCGAGCTGGAACCACGGGTCGATTGGGAACGCGACTGTCTTGGCGATCGCCCCAAGCTTGAACTCGTGGCGGCCCGCGAACTCGGGGTTCAGCGCGATCTGTATCAAATCGCGCCGACTTCGGTAGCGTATGAGTCCGGCCTCGGACCATCTTTCGGCCCCGTCGAGCCCCCAGATGTCGAGAGCCAGAGATGCCGCCTGGCCGACCAATACCGGATGGCAGGCGCGCGCGAGGAGCGCGGGCCACATGTGCTCCATGTAGAGGTTCATGAGGTCACTCGCGGTCGCACCGCGTGGCGCGCCTTCGATCCGGGCGGGCTGATCGTTGAACTCAATTACGTTGACCATCACGAAATCGTCGCCCGTGTCCGCCTCGAGGAACTCGCGCACCACCGTGATATCCTCGGGCGACCAATTGCCGCGCTCCATGAGCGCCACGTAGCGATCGACCTCTTCGGGCGTGAGTGGTCCGCCGAACGAGGTGTACCAATAGAAGAACGCGCCGTAGAGAATGGCTAGGATCAGCCACACACGCGAAGGACGCAACAGCTTGCGCATTTCTTTCTCCTATTGTCGAAGATTAATCGCTGCAACAGACACTATACACATTTATCCTGAACCAAAAGCATTTTCTGTAGGTTTTTCCCCTTCGGTACGTGCTTTGATTAACGTCAACCATGGGCGTTTCGTCTCAAAGGATTACGCCGAAAAGCACCCAAAGACGACGTTCAAGACGGCGGTAAAAAAGGGGCCAGTAACAAAGCGGAAGAGATGGTCAGGCCTTGACTATCTTATCGGAGCGTAATTCTATAGACTGAAACGGTATTGACCATGAAAACGTCTACAACGCTGACGCTGTTTGTCCTGGGTTGCATGCTC
>JADFHF010000047.1 GCA_022567305.1 Bacteroidota bacterium
TGAAACCGTCCATTCGGAACACCCAGAACCCGGTGGTCATGTCGCTAACGACAATTAACCCATCCTCATTTCGAACGTCAACACCGAACGCTCCATTTGCGACGCCGTTCATTAATCCGATATCATTCGAACCCGTGTAGGTATCGAAATACCCGACCGTCACAGGATTGGTTGGATCGAGGAGGCTGAATATCTGAAGCCCATCGTGGTATCCGGAGACGAAAACATAGGGCCAGCGCACTTCGTGGTTGTGCGTCAGGTTTTCCCAATCTGCCGTCCAGGCACCAATCGGTTGACTGATATTCGATACGTCTCCGTCGAGCCCGGGCTTCAGATCGAATATTCGAAGAGGTGCATACCGATACTCCGTCTCGGCAACAACATATCGTCCATCGGGGGAGGGTGTAAATGTGTGACCACTCCGGACACCGCTGATGCCAGTAAGCGTGACAAGTAATTCCGGATTATCGAGATCCGTCACGTCATAGACATAGTATCCGCCCGTACCTCCACCATAAAAGCGATCCTGGCCCGAATCGGTGTCGTATCCAAGATAGAAATCGTGATATCCGCGACGGGCATTTTCGGAAGGAGTAGGGATACGACCGATGCGTGCATTCTCGACATCACCTTCCACTACCATTCCGAGGTCGTACACGTTCGCAAACGGGCCGGATACGGTCGTCACCAACCATACCCGACTACTCGTGTGTTTGTAAATAAAGATGTTGTGGAATCCACCAGGCGTTTCTGGCTCCCGAATTCGGGCCACCTCGTGCACGGTAGATACGTCCGGAAGACCCGTTACGTCGAGCACGACGGCGCCTAGATCACGATCCGGACCCCCCTGCCCAAATTGGAGCGACTGTACCATATAGTAGCGGTTACGCCACTTAAAGTGCTTCACGTCCATTCCGCCCCTACCCGAGTGCAATTCCGTGTCCTCGATTCTCCAGCGATAAATGACTCGCGGATTTGACGGATCGGAAAGGTCTATGATATCCGTTCCTTGCGGACCGGCACCTGCGTTTCTCATCCGAGCAACGTATGCATACGGTCGATGGAGCTCCTGTTCGATATCCATATCCGCGACGCTAAGAGTCGGCCCGAGCGGAATGTGCCCCAAGACTTCAATATTATCGCTACCCGGTTTTTCCGGGGTCCACTGCGCCGAAGCCGGCATCGTAAACAGGACCAGAAACAGCGCACAGCAGAGCGGGACAAATAGACGTTTCATGAATGTTGATTTTTAAATGATCAAATATGGTCCGTCAACTAGTCTGGCTAGTTCGTTTCCTCTTTGGACTCTTCATCCCACTTCTGAACACTGGAGATATCGGGCATCCCCCAATCTTCGCCATTCCAGCCGTTGAATCCTTCCATGCGAAACGTCCAAAGCCCCGTTGACAAGTCGGAGATCACGATCAGTCCATCTTCGTTTCGAACGTCTACTCCAAATGCACCGTTACCAACGCCGCCTCCCATCACGCCGTCATCCTCAGGGCCCGTGTACGTGTCGTAGTAGCCGACGGTCCGGGGGTTTTTCGGATCGAGAAGGCTGAAAATCTGAAGCCCATCCTGATATCCAGATACAAAGACATAGGGCCAGCGAACTTCGTGATTGTGAACAAGATTTTTCCAATTCGCTGTCCACGCGGAAATGGCTCTTCGAATGTTCGTCTGCTCTCCATCAAGCGCCGGTTTCATGTCGAAAATCCGCAGTGGGGCATATTGGTACTCCACTTCTCCAATGGCATATCGTCCGTCAGGGCTCGGTGTGAAGGTGTGACCCCACGGAACGCCGGAAACACCTACAATCGTAATTTCAAGATGGGGGTTTTCGAGATCGGTGATGTCAAAGACGTAATAACCACCCGTTCCGCCTCCATAGAACCGGTCCTGACCGGTATCCGGGTGCCAGGCGGCATATAGATCGTGGTAGAACTGGAATGGCATCGGTCCGCCAGCACCCTCAGGCGCCACGACGGGTACGGTTCCTACGAGTGCATTTTCCCGATCTCCTTCGACGATCATTCCCAGGTCATACATGTTGGCCTGGCCGCCATTGACTGTCGTGAGTAGAAGAACACGGCCACTCGAATGTTTGTAAATAAAAATGTTATGGAAGCCACCGGGGAGGTCTGGTTCATAAATACGAGCCACCTCGGTAACCGAATTCGGGTCCGGTAACCCGGTCGTGTCGAAAATCACCGCTCCGAGATCGGAGTCCGGGCCCGGGCCAAATTGTGTAGATTGAACCACATAATAGCGGCCTTTCCATTTGAAATATTTGACATCCATCCCTCCAAGTCCGGTATGGAGTTCCTCATCTTCGATTCTCCAACGAAGAAGAACTCGGGGATCGGTTGGGTCGCTCAGATCAATGATATCCATTCCCTTGGCGCCAACCGCCTCGAGCGTTCCGCGTCCCACGTAGGCATAGGGCCTGGACATTTCCTGCTCAAGTTCAATATCCATGACGCTCAGGCGAGGGCCGAGCGGCAAATGGCCCTCCACTGAGATATTCTTCGTTCCTCGCTGAAGTGCCGTCCACTGCGCTGAAACCGGAGAAACAAGCAATAGAGTCACTAAAAGTGACATCCCTAATCGAAAAAATCTTTTCATTAGTCCTAATCGTTTTGTGTGCATTCGAACGACTTATCGCGTTCCCTCCTTTGATTTTTCGTCCCATTTTTGGACGCTCGAAATATCTGGCATTCCCCAGTCTTCCCCGTTCCAACCGTTAAACCCGTCCATCCGGAAGGTCCAAAATCCGGTTGTCATATCGGAGACCACGATGAGTCCGTCCTCATTTCGGACGTCGACGCCAAAAGCACCGTTGATCACTTGGATCCAGTCATACGTGGGTGGGCCGACATAGGTGTCGTAATACCCTACGGTCCGAGGATTCTCAGGGTCCATCAAACTAAAAATTTGCAATCCATCCAGATAACCGGATACGAACACATACGGCCAGCGGACCTCGTGGTTGTGAACAAGGTTTTTCCAATTGGCTGTCCACGCTGAGATCGGCCGCCTAATGTTTGTGACTTCACCATCCAGAGCCGGTTTCAAATCAAATATCCGAAGCGGGGCGTACTGGTATTCGGCCTCTGCGACGACGTACCGGCCATCCGGACTAGGTGTGAACG
Organism: Bacteroidota bacterium; assembly: GCA_022567305.1. Lineage (GTDB taxonomy): Bacteria > Bacteroidota > Rhodothermia > Rhodothermales > UBA10348 > SMXL01. Next base: position 3,153 of record JADFHF010000047.1, read on the forward strand.
TGTGACCCCAATCGACGCCGTTAATCCCCGTCAGAGAAATCTCCAGACTGGGGTTGTCCAGGTCCGTGATGTCAAAGATGTAATAACCACCGGTCCCGCCTGCGTAGAATCGATCCTGACCTGTGTCAGGATGCCACGCTGCATACAGATCATGAAAGGACGTGCGCCTGCTCGAACGCCCCCCAACTTCGGGAACCGGAATTTCGCCAACCAGTGCGTTCTCTACATCACCCTCAACCACGCGACCCAGATCATAGATGTTGGCTTTACCTGTGCGAACCGTCGTGAGCAATAAGGGGCGCCCGTTGGAATGCATGTAGATAAAAATATTGTGGAAGCCGCCGGGAAAATCCGGATTTAAGATCCGAGTGACTTCAGTAACGGCGTCCGGATCGGGGAGTCCGGTTACGTCGAAAACGATCGCTCCCAGATCATTGTCCGGGCCTTGTGGAAATTCGAACGACTGGACGACATAATATCGCCCGTTCCATTTGAAATTTTTCACGTCCATGCCGCCGCGATTCATGTGCAGATCCTGGTCAGGGAGTCTCCAACGGAGGATTACCTTCGGATTACTCGGATCGCTGAAGTCGATGATGTCCATTCCCTTCGGCCCATCTTCAAGAAGAGAGGCGCGACCGACATAGGCGTACGGACGTGATAATTCCTGTTCGATATCCAGATCCGTCACCGTAAGACGGCCACCCAAAGGAATGTGACCCACAACCGTAATATTGTCTGAACCCCGATTGGCGGGCGTCCACGTTCCCTGTGCATTCGCGGTGGATCCGACCGTAAGAAGAGCGAGTGTGAAGAGTGCGAGATATTTCATGGGTGAGTCCTCGATCATGTTCAGAAAATCTACTGTTGATCCCAGTCTTGACCGCTGGAGATATTCGGCATTCCCCAGTCCGCACCGTTCCATCCCTCAAATCCGTCCATTTTGAGGGCCCAAAAGCCGGTGGATTGATCACTCACGACAATCAGACCGTCTGCGTTTCGTACGTCCACACCCCAGGCGCCATCATACACATTCCATGTGTACGGACTTCCGAGTCGCGCCGATGCTTCAGCACGATTGTTATGGATACCGTTAAAGGTGTCATAATAGGCCACGGTATATGGATTCTTCGGGTCGGCCATATTAAAGACGGAGAGACCACTCTGATATCCGGATACGAATACATATGGCCACCGCACCTCGTGATTGTGGGCCAGCGCTTGCCAGTCGGCATGCCAGGCGCCTACCGCGTGGTCGATATTGTCTACTTCACCGTTCAAGGCTGGACGCAAATCGAAAATTCTCAAAGGCTGGTATTGAAACTCCGTTTCGCCGATTGCGAAGTTGCCATCTGGAGTGGGAGTAAAGGTGTGCCCCCAGGATACGCCCGGGACCCCTGTTATGGTTACAAGAAGTTCAGGATTTGCGAGATCGGTGATGTTATAGACATAGTACCCGCTACCACCCCCACCGTAAAATCGGTCTTGTCCACTTTCCTCGTGAAAGGCGACATAGAAGTCATGATAGCCTCTGGACCACATCCCCTCGGATTGCGCCACCGGGATACGAGCGACGAGTTCGCGATTTTCGTCTCGTAATACAGGGTCCATCTCGGTCTGGTCACCTTCCACGAATTTCCCCATATCGAAGACCTTGGCATACTGCCCGGACGTGGCGAACAGCTGAGGCATTCCAGAGGAATGATGGTACATAAATATATTGTGAAAGCCCCCGCGTGTCTCTGACTGCCGGATTCGACCCACCTCGGTCATCTGGCCGGGCAAATCAGTCACGTCAAAAACGATGGCTCCCACGTTGGAGTCCGGGCCGCCCTGGCGCATCTGAAGGCCCTGTACATAGTACATTCGCCCCTTGTGCTCGAACAGTCGGCCGTCTGTGGCGCCTCCAGAGTGTAAATCTTCGTTTTCAATGCGCCAGCGCTTGATGACTCGCGCATGATCAGGGTCTTCGAGGCTGATCACGTCAAAGCCGATCGACGATCCGCGTCGCGGTACGTAAGCAAAGGGTCGTGACAGATCTTGCTCAATCTCGATGTCCGCCACGGTTCCAGGTGGGCCAAGTGGAATGTGCGACATCACGCGCATGTTTGCCGATCCGCGTTCACCCGGGTTGGGGGGATGAGAGGGTTGTTCGATGGCATGCTGAGCTCGTGCCGGCAGTACCATTGAGCCGCTCAGTACGACAAATAGAAATACGAATGCGCCAAGACGGTTCAGAAGACGGTTCAGAAGACGGTTCAGAATACGGATCATGGTCGTTATTCCTCGATTTCTGGCCAAGTGACGGAATTACGAGGGCCTTCGTCCCAATTCTGAACACCAGAAATATTTGGAAGGCCCCAACCGCGGCCATCCCATCCTTCGAAGGCCTCCATCCTAAACGCCCAAAATCCGGTGTCGACGTCCGAAACGACAATGAGCCCGTCCGAATTTCTCACGTCGATATCCCAGGCCCCTGTTGGTTCGGAGCTGGAGCTCGTGAAATCAGTCGCCCGTCCATTCCATGTGTGGTAATACCCGACCGTATATGGCTCGAACGGGTCGGACATGTTGAAGGCCTGAAAACCATCTTCGGACGAAGCCACGAACACGAATGGCCATCTAAGGACGAGGTTCTCGGCGTCATTTCTCCAGTCAGCGACCCAAGCCCCAATTGCGGTACGGACCCTGGGAATGGATTCATCCAGAGCCGGCCTGAGGTCATAGATACGAATCGGTGCGGTCCGGTAACCGGCGGTAGTGACGACCAACTCGCCACCAGGAGTTGGTGCGATCGTGTGTCCTATTCGGACGGCAGCCGAGTTGATGGAGGCGAGCAGCGTGCGATCGGCAATGTCCGTTATTTCGTAAACAAAATATCCGCCGCCGGCACCTGTATAGAGCCGGTCTGTCTCCGTTTCGGGGTGATAGGCGGCGAACACGGAATGGAAGCCGTAGTCGATATTCGGAACTTCGGCGGGAATACTAATTTCCGCAATGGGTTGAGCGCCAGAGGAGAGAATGGACCGGGCATCGTATACGAGGATATTGCCACCTCCGGTTGCGAACAGAAGATGTTGTCCACTGGAGTGTCGATACGCAAACAGGTGGTGAAGCCCGCCCGGTACATGGATTCGGGCGACTTCTTCTGCGTCGCCTCCGTCGGACAGGTCTGTGACATCGAATACAACGGCACCCACGTCGTTACTGGAATCAGTCCCAGAATCTTCACCTGCACGCTGGGCACCCACAACTACATAGTATCGGCCGTTCTGTTTAAAATACGTGATATCCGTTGCACCCTCCCCGTCGACGCTTCCCGGCCAGGCACTCTCGAACACGACGACAGGCTGTGTTGGATCCGATAGATCGAGCCCCACGACTCCTGACGGATGATTTCGACGTGTCAGAAATACAAAGGGCCTTCCTTCGTCCTGCTCAATCACCAGATTGCCCACTCTCTGCCCGGGAGCGAGGCCACTGCTATCCATGGCATGAGTCGTCGCCGACAAGTCTTCGAGCGCCAAATGACTCACCCGTTCAACGTTTCTTGATCCATGGTTGGATCCAGGATCAGCTTCCTGCTGAGCATAGACATCCGCCACCAGGCACAGCGCGGACGGAAGTATGACCGTCAATATCAGCGAATTGCGATACCGAACGAATACAGGATTCGACATTTAATATGGGACCATCAAAAAAGCCAGAGAATGCAGTAAAGGCAGGCGCAAACCCGGGGAGGTGAATGCGCCCAAATCATAACGAAAACCCTGTATAAATGCAATTAATCTACATTTTGCCTTTGTGGCAGAATCTCGGGTTCAATTCGCCGAATCGTGCGTTAAAACTACGCGCATTCAAGTTTCAAACACTCGTATTCGACTGCTTTATCCGTTCACTGCAGGTGCGTATGTTTAGACCCCGCTAAAGTCAGAAGAACCTTTACTTAAATGACTCGATTCATCCGCGCACTCATCTACGGAGCGTTCGCCGCCTTCGCCGCGACGATTGTTCTTAACTGGCTGGATCGTGAGTTGAATGCTCCAGAAAAGCAGGATCGCTTGAAGACTCCAGCTGAATCCGATCCATCGATCGACCGGATGGGTGATGACGCGAAGCAGGCTCTACTGGACGAACTCGCTTCTCAGGTTTAGCCACATGATCCCGTTGGGCTGAAATAGGCTCGAGCGGCTGCGGACCGTGCGTCACAGCCAGAATAGAAACATGCGAAATCGTTTTCTCCCTTTCTGGATTTCGGTCTGTGCGATGGTAATGATGATCGGATGTGCACCGCCGAAAGAAGACGCCGCTGCTCCAGGAACTAACCCGGCCGTTGTCATAAAAACTGTCCTGGGAGACATCCGAATCTCGATTGATGAGGACCGTGCCCCCGTCACAGCGGCGAATTTCCTTCGCTACGTCGATGAAGCCATCTATGACGGGGGATCATTTTTCCGGACGGTTCACGCGAGCAATCAACCCCGGGATTCCATCCGAATTGCAGTCGTTCAGGGCGGGGCCCGATCAGACTCCAGTAGTCGCTTTTTTGAGCCCATCCTTTTGGAACGGACATCAAAAACAGGATTGAAACACCTCGACGGGACGATATCGATGGCTCGAGAAGGACCTGATACCGCCACACATTCATTCTTTTTTTGTATCGGTGACCAGCCTGAATTGGATTTCGGGGGGAAACGAAATCCGGATGGACAGGGATTTGCCGCGTTCGGCCACGTGCTGAAAGGCAGGGACGTCATTCGGGCCATTCAGATGTCGCCGCATGAAGCACAGCGGCTACAACCACCCATTCAGATTCTATCCGTAAGACGGGAATAGGATATTCTCCAACCATGACCATGAAAAACAGCCGAGAGATTTATCGGGTCCATCCATCGGTGGCCTACGCGCGGAAGATTATCGCGAATCTGCCCGACAAGACGGGGCGTTCGCTCGATGACTGGAGTGATTTGCTCCGTGCGGAAGGACCTAAAGAAAAAAAGGAACGACCGGCATGGCTCCACTCGGAGTACGGCCTGGGACGGACCACGGCATGGCTGATTGCCAGTGCCGCTCAAGGTTCCAGTCCCGAGGACTATGACGACGACCGTTACCTGGATATGGCTGTCAACTATGTAGAGAATTTGTACTCCGGGAAAAAGGAGCACTTGCGACCGATCCACGAGGCACTACTCCGCGCCGGATATGATCTGGGAGACGATGTCGCGGCGAGCCCATGCACGACGATGGTTCCTCTCTATAAAAACCGTGTGATCGCTCAGATAAAGCCGACAACGCTCACTCGGATCGATTTGGGGCTTGCACTCAAAGATTGCGATGAAGCCTACTCAGACCGATTGGTCGACACGGGCGGACTTCGAAAAGGCGATCGGATAACCCACCGAATTCCGATTTCGAGCGTGGAAGAAATCGACGACGAAGTCAAATACTGGCTCAACGTGGCATACGAGTTGGACAACTAGGCATTGGACAATTAGGATCTGAGAATGAGTTTACTTCAGTTATTTACTCGATCGCGATGGCTCCGTATTGGGATCGTGGCCCTGGTGATTGCCGTCATTTTTACGAGGCGGGGCCGACCCGATAATGCAGGCGACAAGTTAGACGCTTCCGATACCGTTGCACTGGCTTCAACCGACCACGAACAGATCTTGTCCGCGGGTTTCGTCATCACAGATCGCGTTTTCAACTCCGAATTGATGGCGCCTTATGACGTTCTTCATCACACGATATTCAGGGATGAAAATAGTTACATCGAGCCGTTTATCGTATCCGAAAACGGTCTTCCGATTACATCGTTTGAGGGAATTACGGTGTTGCCCCACTTCTCATTCAAGAGCGCTCCGGACATTGATATTCTGGTCATTCCAAGCGCGAACGGAAGCATGACGACAGATCTTGAAAACGAGCGGTTGATGGCATTCCTGGGTGAGGCGGTTGAGAAGGCCCAATACGTTATCACACTTTGCGATGGCGCATTTCCACTGGCTGCGACGGGCGCGCTGAACGGGAAGACGGCAACTACATTTCCAGGGGATCGACGAGCCTTTGCCGAGGCGTTTCCAGACGTTGACGTTCGGTTCGACGTCCGGTTTGTTCAAGACGGCAAGTTCATTACGTCTGTAGGCGGGGGCATGAGCTATGAACCGGCCCTCTACCTCGTCGAGATGTTGTACGGAAAAGAACACGCCGATCAAACTGCCGAAGGGCTTGTGTGGGATTGGAACGTGGATGAGATTCCGCATACTGTGATATCCGAGTAGGTCGTTTCAGGTGAGTCAAGTACGAGAATGTCCCTCCTGCGCGCTGTCGATTGACGGTGACGAATCGACCTGTTCCTATTGCGGATATGAATTCCCAAAGACGTCCAGATCTGTCAAATGGGTGGCGTGGCTCATGGCCGCATTGTTGATTTGGCCGCTCATCGAACTACTCAAATGGCTGTTCTAAGGTAAATTAGTTGGATATCCCTGAATCATTGTTTGGTCAGATCACCGTCGAGGAATTCCTTCGGGATTACTGGCAGAAAAGGTCCTTGCTCGTTCGTTCAGCCTGGCCACAGTTTTTGTCTCCCCTCGAACCCGAAGACCTGATCCAACTTGCCCAGAGAGACGAAACGGATAGTCGCCTCATTCTGAGGAAAGGAGGCAAGTACGAATGGGAAGCTAGATTCGGACCGTTTGATGAGGACGAGATTACCGGGCTAGGCGAATCGCACTGGACCCTTCTGGTTCAGGAGGTTGACCGGATGATACCCGAAGTTTCAGCGCTGTTGCGGGCGGTTCCGTTTTTATCCAATTGGCGAATCGATGACGTTATGGTCACCTACGCGACAGATGGCGGTGGGGTGGGTGCTCATATTGATAACTACGACGTCTTTCTACTTCAGGGTTTGGGGAAGCGAAAATGGGAAATCGAGAAAGGACCCGCTAAAGACGAGGAGTTGGTACCGGACCTTGATGTTCGAATCCTATCGCACTTCGAACCCACGGACACATGGATTCTGGAACCGGGGGACATGCTCTACCTGCCTCCTCGAATTGCCCACCGGGGGACGGCCGTTGGCGATTGCCTTACGTATTCGATTGGTTGCAGAGCTCCCTCAAGAAGCGATCTGGTGAGTGCGTATCTGGAAGACCTGCTTGAGGCAGGTATGGACGAAACGCCGTTTTCCGGCGGGGAGCGTTCGGAAGAATTCGAGTCCGGATTGATCGCAATGGAACTGAAGGAATTCGCTCATCGTGCGATTGCCGAATCCATTCGGGACACCGACCGGTTCACTCGCTGGATGGGTCGATATTTATCTCGGCCGAGCCGAGGATGGTTGCCGCCTGAACCGGAATCGGTGATCACCTCATCAAAGCTTCGGGAGCGCCTGGAAGAAGGTGCTCACATCCGGGCATCGTCGGTCTCGATGGTCATGCACGACCGGTGTTCGGACGGTTCGCTCGTGCTCTTTGTCGGCGGAGAGGAGCACAATATTGAAACCAGGCACGAAAAGGCCTTGGTGAGTCTGACCGGACGTCAAGGACTCGCATTGGATCGATTACCACAGGACAAAGAATTCACGGATATGATTTGTGATCTGATCAATCAGGGATATCTCGTGATCTGTTCTTCCAGTTAACCCCCCAAGGGCAGGCTTGCAGGAGCAAACGCACCCATTTCAGAGATTTACGCTTCACCCCTTATCTCACGCCGATGATGGCCATCAATGGATTGACGGGCTGAGGATTACCGGTCTGCGAGGGGCACAACGGGACGCGATAGCGATCCCGTATATATTTGTCGAGGCCTGTAAATGCGTTTCCGGGGATCGTTCTTCATTTCGATCCACTGTGCGATCCATCCGGGTAAACGGCCAAGAGCGAACATCACCGTAAACATATTCGTCGGAATGCCCATGGCACGGTATAGAAGTCCGCTGTAAAAATCTACATTCGGATAGAGTTTTCGCGAAACGAAGTACTCATCCTCCAATGCCATGCGCTCCAATTCTTTCGCGATATCCAAGAGGGGATCCTCTGTCCCGAGTTCGGACAAAATCCGATCGTTTGCCGACTTGATGACATTCGCCCGCGGATCAAAGTTTTTGTACACTCGATGTCCAAATCCCATCAAGCGGAAATTCGAGGATTTGTCCTTGGCCATCTCCATGTACTTGCGGATATTTCCACCGTCTTCCCGGATCATGTTCAGCATTTTGATAACGGCCACGTTGGCGCCTCCATGAAGATGGCCCGAGAGGGCGCTGATTCCCGCGGAAATGGATGAAAATAAATTTGCATCGCTGCTGCCAACCATGCGAACCGTAGCCGTGCTGCAATTTTGTTCATGATCCGCGTGCAAAATGAGCAGCAAATCAAGCGTTCTTTCGATGAGCGGGTCCAACTCATAGTCTTCTGACGGGACTGCGAACATCATGTGCAGGAAATCACCGGCGTAGCTCAAATCATTTCTCGGATACACATAAGCCTGACCGATGGATTTCTTGTAGGCGAAAGCGGCTATCGTCTTTAGCTTCGCGAGCAACCGGATGATATTCAGTTCCGAAATCGCCGGATCGTCATTCACGGGATAATAGGCCGAGAGCGAAGCCGCGATCGTCGAGAGCACGCTCATGGGTGGCGCATTCGGCGGATACCCTTCGAAGAACTTTTTCATGTCCTCATGAATGAGGCTATGATGCGTAAGATCGTGGACGAACGTCTCCAACTCCTCCGTCGAGGGCAGCGATCCAAACACGAGCAGGTAGCAGACTTCGGGAAAAATTGCGTGCTCACAGAGGTCCTCGATTGAGTATCCTCGATAGCGCATAATGCCCTTTTCGCCGTCAATAAACGTGATTGCGCTCTCGCAGGAACCCGTATTTGCGTAACCGGAGTCGAGTGTTATGGCGCCCGTTTCGGCTCGCAGCGATTTGATTCCAAGACCGATCTCCCCTTCGGAACCGGTTGTTACCGGCAGCTCAAATTCTTTTCCACCTAATATCAGTTTTGCCGAGTCCATGGCCATTCAATACATGTGACAATTTCAACGAGACCGTTCATCCAGGCGTGGCCCGATCTCCTGTCGATAGTAACCAATTCACATTCCGTATGCTTCTTATCCGCAGCCGAAAAGTAGCTTTCCAATGAAAATTCGCCGAGTCTACGATAAACGCTAGCGAATGGCACTCGTTGTCGACCATGGCGGAGCGAACTAACTTCAGAGTCCGGTCATCGATAGCCCACCTGACCATTGACGTGAGAGAATGAAGGATCTCTGGAGTGTAATAGAGGATCAGGTGTTTGACGTGGAATCAACCGCAGAGCTCTTTAACCCGTACGCGTCGATCAACCCTGAATTCGACCGTGAGGACGCCGCGTCCATTCGACGGGAAAATCTTCGACGATACGTATTCGATCACGAAAAAGGCGTTTCACTGCTCCTGGTCGCTGAAGCGCCGGGCCCCTGGGGTTGTCGCTTTTCAGGAGTTCCTTTCACGAGCGAAACCCATCTGGTGGATCCGAATTTTCCGCTCAGCGGCTGTCAATCCAGCCTTCGAGACAAAGCCTATACGGAGTACAGCGCAGGAATTTATTGGCGACTGCTTTCCCCTTATTACGACTCTATCTTCACCTGGAATACGGTGCCGTTGCATCCGCACGATGCGGATGACCCTCTTTCCATTCGAACACCGCGTCAGACGGAGATTGAGTTCTTTCTCCCCGTTATGGAGAAGATCGTGCGCGCCTTCAATCCCCAAATTACACTGGCGGTCGGGCGGAAAGCGGAAAATGCCCTTCGGCGGATCGGAGTTGACGCCAGATACGTACGACATCCGTCCCAGGGCGGAGCGCGCCTATTTGAAGTGGGCGTCCTCGAGGCCATCAACGAACTGGGCCTTCTGCCGTCATACTAGATTCTGTTTTCTATGGACGACTTATTTGATTCAGCGACCCTTCGATTTCGTGCGGCCCAGGCCCCGCTGGCTGATCGAATGCGGCCCAGAATCTTGGAGGAGTTTGTCGGACAGAATCACATTCTGGGACCCGGAAGACTCTTGCGGAGAGCGATCGAGGCGGACCGGATTTCGTCAGTTTTGTTTTATGGGCCACCCGGCACAGGTAAAACAACGCTCGCGCGAATTATTGCGAATACAACGAAAGCACATTTTGTGACGTTAAATGCGGTACTGGCAGGGGTCAAAGATATTCGCGCAGCGATTCATTCTGCTTCGGAGCTCCTACGTCTGCATCAGCGCAACACGATCCTGTTTGTGGATGAGGTACACCGATTCAATAAAGCGCAACAGGATGCCTTGCTTCCTCATGTAGAGAACGGTACGGTCATTTTTATTGGTGCAACGACGGAGAACCCGTACTTCGAGGTTATTAAGTCGCTTGTCAGCCGGTCCCGGATCTTTGAGCTCCAGTCACTGGACGAATCGTCGCTGAATAGCGTGCTTGATCGGGCGCTCGAAGACGAGGAGCGAGGATACGGTCGCCTGAGTGTGATGGTCGATCAGAATGCCCGGGATCATCTCGTATCTACGGCCAATGGGGATGCTCGATCCTTATTGAACGCCCTTGAGCTGGCTGTCGAAACCACGACCCCAGACGAGTCCGACGCACGCCACATCTCTCTGCAGGTCGCCGAAGAAAGTATCCAAAAACGTGCGGTACTGTACGACAAGGAAGGGGACGTTCATTTTGACACGATCAGCGCCTTCATCAAGAGTCTTCGCGGCTCAGATCCGGACGCATCCCTTTACTGGATGGCACGAATGGTCTATGCAGGTGAGGATCCCCGGTTTATCATTCGGCGCATGCTCATCTTTGCGGCTGAAGACATTGGACTCTCGGATCCCCGGGCTCTTCAGGTGGCGACGGCTTGTGCGCAGGGATTCGAGTATGTCGGGATGCCGGAAGGTCGTTTTCTGTTGTCGGAATGTTGTCTATACCTGGCTACGGCGCCCAAAAGCAATTCGTCGTATGCATTCTTTGATGCACTCAAGTATGTAGAGGAAGAGCAGTCTCTGGACGTTCCCAACAAGCTGAAAGATGCCAGCAGGGATGCCAAAGGCCTGGGCCACGGCGCCAACTACAAGTATCCCCATGCTTATTCCGCACACTATGTTCCGGAGCAATACCTGCCGGAAGCGATGCAGGGAACGTATTTCTATGAACCGTCTGGAATCGGTTACGAAAAGGACATCGTGAAGCGCCTCGAATACTATCGATCGAGGGACGCTGAGATGGATCTCACGAAGCGAGTATCCCGGTACGGCGGCGAAGATGCCACGGCGAATGTTTCTGAGGATGACCCTGCTGAGAGCGCGTCTGACAATGTTTCTGACCAGGCTGCGTCGCCGTAGCAACTCCTCGGCCGGCCTCGTACTTTGCGTCCTTATTCAGCTCGACGCAGTCATTTGAATGCTCCGCCTTCTACGAATTGCCAACGCGATTGACCGATTCAGTGAGCGGTTCGGGAGAATGCTGTACTGGCTTACGCTGGCCATGGTCGTGGTTGGCTCCTACAACGCGATTGTCCGTTATTTAGACCGATATACGGGGTTTGGCCTGAGTTCCAACACCTATTTGGAACTCCAATGGTATCTCTTCAGCCTCGTTTTCCTGCTCGGAGCCGCCTACACGCTGAAACACGATGCTCATGTTCGTGTGGACATTCTGTTCTCAAGGCTGGGTGAGCGTGGTCAGGCCATCGTCAATCTCGCTGGAGTAATCCTGTTTCTGATTCCGTTCTGCGTATTGATGATAATCGTTGCGTGGCCGGCCGTGTACAATTCATGGTCGGTCCTGGAGATGTCTCCCGATCCCGGTGGCCTTCCACGGTATCCCATAAAGACGGTCATTCCCATAGCATTTTTGCTCATTCTGGCACAGGGAATTTCCATGGGGATTCACCAAATCGACATTCTCTTGCGTCAGCAGGTCAATGAGCAAGACGGCCGGGAGGAAATGGACTGATGGAAGAGTGGTTGGGCCCCCTCATGTTTTTCGCCCTCCTGGGGATGATTTTTACGGGTTTTCCGGTTGCTTTTGCACTGGGAGGCACGGCGATTCTGTTCGCGTTCATCGGCGTCGAAGTCGGATTGTTTGAATGGTCTCTTATGCTGGCTCTTCCCGACCGGACCTTTGGAATCATGGCGAATCAGGTCCTTCTCGCCGTTCCGTTCTTCATATTCATGGGAACGATGCTTGCCAAATCCCGACTGGCCGAAGATCTTTTGACGACCATCGGTCAGCTCTTTGGTCCACTTCGCGGGGGTCTTGCTTTCGCAGTCATTTTCGTTGGGGCTCTACTGGCTGCGGCAACCGGTGTCGTCGGGGCATCGGTGGTGGCCATGGGAATGATTGCATTGCCGGTTATGCGGCGTTACGGTTACTCGGACGAGTTGTCGACGGGCGTGATTACGGCTTCGGGTACGCTCGGTCAAATAATACCCCCGAGCGTCGTACTAGTGGTGCTGGCAGATCAGATGGGAATCTCCGTCGGAGATCTGTTCGTCGGGGCACTCGTTCCGGGTGTTCTCTTGGCACTGATGTATGCGCTTTATGCGGGACTGGTGGCGCTGTTTAAACCTGAGAGTGCGCCCGCTTTGCCCCCAGACATCCGGGACATCACGGGAATAGCCCTCTTAAAGCGAGTGATTCTCGTCATGATGCCGCCACTCGTTCTGATTCTTTTAGTTTTAGGAAGCATTTTCGCGGGTGTGGCGACCCCCACGGAGGCGGGTGCACTCGGGGCGATGGGAGCCATAGGACTGGCCGCGGCTAATCGGCGACTCACGCTCAAAGCACTGAAAGCGACGATGGAGGAAACAACCCGGCTTTCGTCGATGGTCATGCTCCTGTTAATCGGGTCGACGGCGTTTGCGTTGGTCTTCAGGGGTTTGAACGGAGACCTATGGATCGAAGATCTTCTCACGAACCTTCCCGGAGGCGTTATCGGCCTCCTTATTGTTGCCAATCTGGCTGTTTTTCTGCTGGGATTCTTTATCGACTTCTTTGAGATCGCGTTTATCATTATTCCACTGATCGTACCCGCAGCCGCTGTCTTGGGTGTAGATCTGGTCTGGTTTGGGGTGATGATCGGAATGAATCTCCAGATGTCATTCCTGACACCGCCCTTCGGATTTGCCCTCTTCTATTTGCGGGGAGTAGCCCCACCAGAAGTAACGACGGCCTCCATCTACCGAGGCGCGATCCCTTTCATCGTGATCCAGGCGATTGGCCTGCTGCTGATCATTCAGTTCCCTGGACTCGTGACGTGGGCTTTTTAGTGGTGGTCGGACCCGACGCTGCATTCTTACGATGCAGCGTCAACCACCTTGTCACCCATCAACTGCGTCAACATTGCCGGGTTGATCTCGTGGGGTCCGTCGTATATCAAGGCCTCTACCGGGCGGTCGTCCATCGAAATGAGCGATGCCACCTCCCTTGCACGATCGGGGGGCATGTACTTGTCGGACGTTCCCGTCACCAGCGTCGTTAAAAGGGCCGGTACTGAAGTCTGAAAGTTTTCGTTACAGAGTTCGAACGCGGGTTGTCCGCCCCAAAGGATGAGTTTTGTGGCTGGAAGCGTTCCCGAAGCTAGCCAGCGAGAGGCCGTTGCCGCACCCTGGGAGAAACCGAGTACTATGACGGATGCGTTCTTACTGATGCCCTGTTTGACGAGTTCTTCGTAGAGCCGGTTCAGATAATTGACGTAGTCGCGGATTTCAACTTTTCGATCTTCCGACGTCATCCAGGATGCACCGATCTCGCGGTCCCGGTTCCGACGGTAAAAACGAGATAGCGCCTCCGGGCTGACGATCAGTCGATCCGCTCGATGGTGCGCACGAAAAGGCTGCACAAATTCAAGAGCCGTCTGCCCGTATCCATGAAGGACAAACCACAATTCGGTAACGTCGGGGTGAATCTCACCGATGGTGAAATATCTGGCCGTGCGAGGTACGGATATGTGATGGGGTGAAGGCGTCGGACGCTTCATCGGAAAAAGATCGGGGCGGATTCTGTAATACTGAATTATGTCCTTCTAAACACCTATAATTCCAAATATTATTCGATAATCGGTTAGGTCATCCAAAAAAATTCGGGGAATACATGGCGCGGACGAAATTAGAACACTTGGACAAAACGGACCGCAAGATTCTAAATATTCTTCAGGACGATGGAAGTACTTCCAATGTTGAACTGGCACGGAGGATCAAACTGGCTCCGGCTACGACATTGGATCGTGTCCGAAAACTACGCAGCCAGGGCTACATCCTTAAAGTTGTCGCTCTGCTCGATGCCCGAATGGTGGACCGCGATACCATCGCTTTCGTGAATGTGAGCCTGGGAAAACACGGTGTTGACCACGTGAACACGTTTCGAGAACACGTTCGGCAGCTCCCGGAGGTGCTTGAGTGCTATCACGTAAGCGGCGAAAGTGACTTCCTCCTAAAAATTGTGGCCTCCGACATCAGCACCGTCGAAGAGTTTCTTTTACACCGATTAACGGGTGCGTCAGAAATATCCAGGATCCACACGTCTTTTGTTCTCTCGACGGTGAAATACGACACGCGCATCCCGATCCCAGAGGAATCCGCCTGATCAGCCTGCGGGAAATGCGCCACCGAAGGCTTGTCGAAACACCTCGGTCTCGAAAATCGCCTCCGGTTCGGAGACGGCTTCAAAAAGTGCAGGTTCGGTCTCGGATAGGAATTGCGAATCGATCATCTCGCTGAATAACTCCAGAAGTCGATCGTAGAACCCGTCCGTATTCACGAGAGCGATCGGGAGGTCATGATAGCCGAGTTTTTTAAGTGTAATAACCTCCATGAATTCCTCGAGCGTTCCGATGCCTCCCGGCAGAGCGACAAAGGCATCGGCCCTTTCGTACATCTTGGCTTTCCTTTCTCTCATGGTGTCGGTCATGATCAGCTCGTCGGCGACTTCATAGGCGACACCCTCCATGGATCGAAGCGCATAGGGGATCACTCCGACCACTCTGCCGCCGTTCGCGTGAACCGCTCGCGCCATGATACCCATCAGGCCAACGTCCCCACCGCCATAAACGAGCGTAATATTCCTATTGGCTAGTTGGTAGCCCATGCGTTCTGCGACTTTAGTAAAACGGGAGTCGACGTGATTGCTGGACGCACAGAAGACGGTTATGTGAGGATGATCCATCAGGCGAAACGTCGTTAACCAAACGCAAAGTTCGCGTATGTCTGTTCGGACGTCTTCAAAAACCGATTGGATTCGGCCTGGAATTTATTGTAGGCCTCATAAATCGCGCGGTACCTTGAATCCGAGGCTACGATCTCCTCCTGCAGTTCCGTCGAAATTCGCTTGGCCTCCCGCATGATGTCTTCAGGGAAAGGATGAAGCTGGACCCCTTTATTGAGCAGCCGCGTGAGTGCTGGCGGATTCCGGGCATCATACTTTGACATCATATCTACATTCGCTTCCGCAGTGGCTGCTTCGAGTGCAGCCTGATAGTCTGACGGTAGTTTTTCGAACGCATCCCGGTTCACGTAGAAACTGAGCCCTGGACCCGGTTCCCACCATCCCGGATAGTAATAATGATTGGCTACCTGGTAAAAACCGAGCTTTTCATCATCATACGGCCCACTCCACTCGGTGGCATCGAGGGCACCTCGTTCCAGTGCGGTGTAAATGTCTCCCGCTGCGAGAACCTGGACGGTTACTCCGAGAGCGTCCATCACCTTGCCGCCCAGACCCGGAATACGCATTTTTATACCGCGAAGATCGTCCAATGAATTGATCTCTCTCCGGAACCATCCGCCCATCTGAACCCCCGTGTTTCCCCCTGGATAGTTGATCAGATTGTGATCCGCAAACAAGGGTCGAAGGTGGTCCATGCCGTCGCCGTGGTACAACCACGCGTTTAACTGGCGAGCGGTCAGTCCGAATGGGACCGTACAATCGAAAGCAAACGCGGCATTGATCCCGATGTAATAATAGCTGGCCGAGTGTCCGATGGCGACGGTACCCTTTTGAACCGAATCGAGGACTTGGTCGAAAGGGACCAGTTCGCCGGCTGGAAAAGATCGAATCGTGAAACGACCATCGGTCAGCGACGAGACTCGATCGGCGAGCACCTCGGCGGCACCATAAATTGTATCCAGTGACCGGGGAAAGCTGGATACCAAACGCCAACTCACGCGCGGTCTCGTTTGAACGGCTGCTGCGCCCATCTCTTCACCCGATGAGCCGCAAGCACTTAATACACTACCCCCGACAGCGCCCCCTAACGCACCTGCTGATGCCTTTCTGACAAAATCTCGCCTCTTCATAAAGATGCCCTTCTGGTCAAATGTTCTGGCATGTCGAAGATAATACGGCCGCGTGACTGTAAATCAACCATTGGGGCGAAGAGGGCGCATGACCACTTCTGAAACCAGATAGTTGTCCGGCGTCTCGAGGACGTGAATCAGACTGGAAGTAATGTCTTCAGCAGTCATCGCATCGATGGATATCTCAACGCCTGCTGTACTAAAAAAATCGGTCTGTATGGAGCCCGGGTACAGGCAGCTTACTTTGATACCATCGTTGCGAACTTCTTTCATCAACGCTTCTGAAAAACCTTTCAGCCCGAACTTGGTCGCGTTGTAGGCACTGACCTCGGGGTTTCCGACCAACCCGGCCACGGAACAGATATTGACAATATGTCCGCCAAATCCAGTTTCCGCATTATGGCGTTTCATGGCGGGTAGTACGGCTCGGGTACACAGAAAAACGCCCCGCAGATTAGTGGCCATCTGAACGTCCCAATCTTCGGCAGACATGTCTTCCAGGAGTCCGAAGCGGCCGAGGCCGGCATTGTTGACCAGTATGTCCAGGCGATCCGACTGACTCGAGATCGACTCGAATGCCTTTGTGACCTGTTTCTCGTCGGAAACGTCGCATTCAATCCCGTGAAAAAGCGCTCCGAGGCGATCATCCATTTCTTCCAGTTTCTCAGCGCGACGGGCAAGACCAAACACCGTTGCTCCTTTTTCGATCAAAGCATTGGAAAAGTCACGGCCCAGGCCTGCAGAGGCTCCGGTTATTACTGCGGTTTTTCCTTTGAGAATCATGTGACAAGTGTGCGAGATGCGTGGACGCGTCCATATAAAGATGGCCAACAGACGAAGAACCTATATTGTTGCGGAGTCGGAATATCGAGAGTTTTGAATGGCTAAGCCAGTGAAACCAGCAATCGTCAGTCAGATCGTGGACGAGCGGTTGGGTTGCAGCGAGCGGGCGCTTTGGGAAGCGGACCTGATCGACCAGTATGGCCCAGGTCACATTGTTTCCACGCTCGAAGAGATTCTGTCGCCTGAGCGAAAAGGACGCATCGAAGACGTGCTGTCATCGAGAACTGAAACCATCACGACGGTCGTTGAGGGAGTTCTCAATACCGGCAACGTCAGTGCCGTAATGAGAACCGCCGAAGCTTTGGGTTTTCATTTATTCCATGTGATCACGAGTTCACAACCCTTCAAGCAGTCGACCCGGACGACGCAGGGGGCTCACAAGTGGCTCGATATTCGAGAATGGGATTCGGCGGTCGGGTGTGCGATGTTTCTAAAAGACCACGGCTACAGGATCGTGGTTACGCATCTCGATCGTGCAGCTGAACCACTCGAGTTAATCGACTTCACTGAGAAAACGGCCTTGATTTTCGGGAATGAACTCTCGGGAGTTACGAAACAGATGCTTGAGCTTGCCGACTCGACCTGCGTACTACCGGTCACGGGTTTCGTCCGGAGTTTCAATATCTCCGTGGCTGCGGCAATTGCGCTTTATACGGCGTTCAGTATGCGGGTAGACGCGCTGGGTCAAAATGGCGATTTGACACCGGATCAGCTGCAACGGCTTCGAGCCATCTATTTCTTGCGAGCCACCGAGCGGGCCGAAGAAATTCTAGAAAGGACTAAGGCGCCTGGTCAAGATCACTCATAGCGGAGTGACTTTATGGGATTCGACTTGGCCGCCCTGATCGTCTGAAAGCTCACGGTGAGCCAGGCAATTAAAAGCGCCAGGACCCCGGCGAGAACGAATGACGAAACGTGGATATCCGTTCGATAGACGAATCCCTCCATCCACCGATTCATGGCGAGATAGGCAATCGGAATTGCCAGCACGATCGCAATCAGAACGAGTTTGGTAAAATCGTGGGACAGCAGGATCAGAATCTGGGCAATCAACTGGCCTCTATCAGAACCGACCACCTTTCGAATACCCACTTCCATCGCTCGCGTAGAAGCCCGCGCAGTGGACAGGTGCATAAAATTGATACACGCCAATAGCAGGAT
>JADFHF010000092.1 GCA_022567305.1 Bacteroidota bacterium
CCATCTAGATCAGTGGCGCTACCGAGTGATGTACCTACGACGATGACGTTAACACCGATGAGCGATTCGGTCGTCTCTTCGTCATGTACCGTTCCCGCGATCGTGCCCTGTGCCAAGGCTTTACCGAACGGCAACGCAATGAACATCAGTGCGATGAGGAGGGCCCGTGTCTGTGAAGGCCATGCTCGGATACGATGATATGTGCGGAATCGGTGGTGCATTATCGCCTGGGAAATCCAAGACTCTCAAGCATAAGTTTTATGGCTTGCTTCGGCGCCTCGGCATCGCCATCAGCACCTATCAAAATTTGGGCGCCCGACTGATCATTCACCATTGGGAGAGTAAAGAGCCCAACGCGCTGATCCGTGCTTATCGATGCGATAGTGGCTGGACCAAACCAAGGGCCTTGTAGCCCTGCTCGGGTTACGTATCTGTAATCGGCTTCATAGAGGGGGATGGAACTTGAGCCCAGGATCACGAATGGGAGCGTGTTTATAAGGAACGCCCCTGATTTCAGGTTTGGAAGCGGGGTTGTAACGGAGGGAAGCGCTGACACGGGAGAAACGGCAGCATTGGTAGGAAGTCGAAGTTGTTGTCGAAGCGAATCCGGAAACGTGATCATTTCTGAAAGAGGAAGTAGCAGAATCGCAGCATTTCCTAAATTGTCTTCGGGATCAGCCGGCAGAGAAATCGGACTGTGGACCATCATCTTCCCTCCGTTCTCGAAGAAAAGATCGGTGACCGAAGCGGCGAAAGGAAGATTATTTCCAGTAATCTGATTGGTTGTGTTGGTCGAGACCCAATAAATGTATTTATAATTCTCCAGCATCCGACGAAGGGTGGGATTCGCATTTGGAGGCAATAGATTGGATCGCGGTACGTTACCCCCCGAACCGGAAACAAAAGGCGTGGTGATCGTCCAGACGTCTATAGGTTCAGCTGTCCCGACGTATTCTTTGAGCAGCCCCACGTGAAAAGCCTGTACGGTTGGGCTGGAGGCAAGACGGTAGTCGTTCACGTACAGGATGTCACTCGTCTGTCTTTTTGTGTACCATGTAAACCGGCTCAAAACGCTTGTCGTATCCGTCGCATCAACAGCGCGGAGGTAGAACGTGTTCTCTGCATCCAGGCGCCAGCCTGGCACGAAAATGGACGTGCTTTCGTAACCCCTACCAAGAAAAACGCGGGCTTCAACTTCGAATTGGGAGGCGTCATTGATGTCAACTTCTCCTCTAAACGTGGCGAATTCTGTATCCGGTGGAAGGCTTACGAACGACGTACTATCGTTGAAGCTGACATCGATGCTACTCAGGTTGCCCTCGCCCTCGGGATCTTCGGCGATCCAAGAAAAGGTTACAAGAGGAAAGGTTGTATCAGGTGGTACGTCGAACGGGCTGAATCGAATCGACGGAGGGCCGTTTTCTATCGGAAAAACGGTTCTCGCCGGAGTCGGGTCGACCGCACCCTGATCATCGATGGCCCGGGCCTCGAAAACAACGTTCGCGGTCCGTTCGCCGCGCTCAATAGGAAGTAGAACGAGCGAGTCTGTTCGCGCGGTAGATGTCCATCCGGAATTCGGCTGCGGGTTTTCGTCCACAGCGTAGAACCGAACCTCAAAGGACTGTACAAATCCGTCAGGGTCGTCGCCGGACCAGCTAACGAGCACCGTACTAGCGAGTCGGTCGGCTCCAGCCAGATTATCCACGAGGGACGAGTCTCTGACACTGAGCGTCGTCTCGGGCGGCTGATTGGCAAGAAGATCACCGGAAATGCCTGAATCACATGCCGCGACCCAAGTCGACACGATCGCGACGGTTGCGACCAGAAAAAAACGATTTAAGTGTCTTGGATCGATCAACAGACGATATCTCGACCTTTACAAGAAAACATGGGCACGAGGGGGCCGATGAATGATCGGCCCCCCGCACCACAAGGTCTATTTTAGCAGAATCATCGTGCGCGAGATGACCTCATTAACCGCTGTCAGTTTGTAGAGATAGACTCCGCTTGCAAGACTCTTAGCGTCAAAGGTTATCTCATAGCTTCCAGCAAGCTGCTCGCGATTAACGAGTGAGCGCACTCGGCGTCCAAGTGAATCGAACACATCCAATGTCACAAGACCCGATGTGGGAATCTCATAACTGATGGAAGTAGTCGGGTTGAACGGATTCGGGAAATTCTGCTTTAGTGCGAATCGTTCCGGTACGTCATCGGATTCAGTGCCAACGTTGATAACGGCCCCCACATCGCGGGCCAACGATTCAGGCTCTAGCTTAAAGTTTCCGAAATTGTAGTAGAGAGGTCCACGAACGAAATCGAGTTGCTCGAACACGGAAAAGACGGTTCCAGGATCGTCTTCTGACGGTGTACCTTCGACACCATACTCGATAAGGCGTGATCGATCATCGACACGGAGCGCGTTGTCTGGATCCCCGTCAGAAGAGATGTCAAACTCTCCAAATGGGCCGATGGGAGCGTCCGAATTCGTCGCCGTCACAAAGGGGTCGTCTATGTTGATGAGCATTCCTTCATACGACTCAGCAATATCCCGGTCCTGTAACACATTCGTCGTCAGCGTGACATGATCAAGCGGATCCCCTCCAGTGCTGACCATTTCGAACGTGATATCTCGCATTCGGGTTAGACCGAAACTTTCATCCATGCGCGCACGAGTGATTCTTATCACATCGCCGCGGTTGAGAGCGCTAAGCGGATTACTGCGAATGAAAACGCCGGACCACGGTCCGGTTCCGTCCTGAACGAAACTATCCCCTGTTGCGGGATCTACCTGTACGGTCACGGTCAGGTCCACGTCGACAGTCCAATTTCTGAACGGGCCATCCCCTTCTTTGTCGTCCGGGGTGCGCTGAATATGTTCGACCTTGGTGATACCACCGTAAAGTGTTCGAAAATCAAGTGAATCATCCGATAGAAACACCCCACCTCCGTTATCCGTGGCGGTAAACCAGAATTTCCCAAAATCTCCGTCACCCTGCGCCGGGAGATTGAATGTCCACGTGTCTCCGCTAACACCCGACGGATTAACCGATCCGCCGCCAGGATTGGATGTGGACAAAAAGTGAAGCTGGGCGGACGAAATCTGTCGACTTGGGTCAACGATGATATCGGCGGATATTTCAGTCGGACTGTTACCGGGCACAACCGACGGACGTTGAACATTGGTTACGTTAATGGGCGCCTCCGTGATCTCCAGATCACTATCCTCCATTGGATTGATAGCCAACGCTGCTCCATTTGGCATCGCCAAAAAGAAAGGATCACTCGCGTCTACACCGTTATACGTAATGAAACCTTCGATATTAATTCTTGCCCCTGGAGGAGGTGGCCCAAAATCAGTGGTGTGAGTATTAAAATTGCTAGGATAGTCGTCTCTGTCATTTCGAAAACGAATCGAGGTGTCATACATGGAAATGTGCGAAGCACCTCCGTCAGATGAAAAATTCCAATCCACACGATCTCCCGGTGGCAACCGCCGAATAACTGTGGCGCCTTCGATACGAACAAGGTTTCCTCTTAGATCGGGTAGATTGGTCCAGTTCACCTGAATGGCTCCATCGGGGCCAACGACTTTGTTTACGTCCGAAGTGGTAACGACGATTGGATCAAAAATGGGATCCCCAGGAAGACGTTGGTCGGCCCCTGTAAGATTGATAGATGTTGGGGTGACCTGGATAGTGGAGAAGAAGGGCGCGATTGTTCCAACAATCTCAATCACATCGCCTTTCAAAAGGTTTTCCGTGCCAAGCTGGACCGGCACGGTTATGGTCTCGTATGGCGTTCCCTGCACAAAGAGAAAAGATGATTCAGATTCAATCGAGAACCCGTCCAGAGGAATTTCCCGCCCGTCATTCCCCGAGATCCCCCCGATGGGCCTGCCCTGCCAATCGGCCACCAGCAGAAGATCGTAATCCAGACGGCTGCCCAGTTCGCGCAATTGCGCTTCCAGGGTCTGACGGAGTTGCGGCCGAGGTCTTTGCCCGTAGGGAACCTCCTGAAAAAGGCCGATCTGCGTCTTCAGTTCCGCGTTTTCACTCAGGATGGCAAGCTGCTGGCGATTGCGCCGATCATAACCGGCCCTTGCGCTGGCCAAAGCTTTTTCGGTCCCATGCAGTGACTCTTTCAGGTCCGCTTTGATCTTTCGCTCGATTGCCGTGTTGATAGTAAGAAAGCACGCGACTACCACCAAGCACATGGGAATGAAGGCAAACAGAAACGCTCGAGTTGTCAGGGAAAGTTTTGCCTTCATCGAACCCACTCCTCTCCGGGATAGGAATAGCAAAGGATACCTTGCGCACTGCCCCCGGCAAAGCCGAAGAGCCCAGGCAGCATGACCAAGAGCAGTTTTATCATAAATCTCATCCTTATCCGCAGCAATCAAAATCCAAAATCTCGGAGGCCTCTGGCGGCCTCACATGAGCACTATGAGTCCTATTTGAAATAGGGTCAATGCAGTGAACGTCTCAAATCCACCAGGACCATTCTCCTAATACCTCCTCTCCCCCCAACCCCCTCTAGCTAAATGGGTTTTAAGCGGATTGGTACGGAAGCGGTTTGAGCAGGGAACGGACAGGAGCTGTTCTAGTGACTACTGGCTGCTGGCTCCTGACTTCCCTCTTCTGCCTCACTCTTGGTTCCCCACCAGCGGGAATGTTATACAATCGGGCTTTCGCTAGAAATTGGCAGCATATAACCTGGATGCGCACGATGAGTGGGTCCACCCCTGCAATCCCGGCGGAAGAATCGAATGAGAAAG
>JADFHF010000048.1 GCA_022567305.1 Bacteroidota bacterium
GCACATTTTCAGCGTCATTTGCGTCTGTATTTGATGACACGACCGTTCGAATAGCCATTGTCGATGGGACCGGTGGGGTAGATTCAGAGCTAGTTGAAATTGGATATAGGAAAGGGTTCCTTTCTGTGACAAGGTGATTAATCAAAATCAACAGAGAGGAACCCTAACCCATGAAGTATCCGAACGATACAACGAAGGGCGAACAATCGCCAGACGTTCCCGAGTCGATTCACGAAATAATGCAGTCCGGACTTGAGATGAAACTCCATATGGTGCAGCACCACGCTCAGATGGCGTATGTCTTGGCCGGAGAGATCTTGAATGAGGAGCTCGTCCATCTTACGGGCGAGAAGCACGAACGCGACAAGCCGCTCGGTGGCCGTTATCGGCGCTGGGGCACGAATCCAGGCTCGGTTCGCATCGATGGCGAACGTGTTCCGATCCGGGTCCCGCGTGTTCGAGACGTGGAGGCCTCGCGTGAGCGCCCTCTCGAGAGCTACCAACACCTCAAGAAGGGCATTGATATCGATGAGAAGCTAGAGAAGTCGATTCTACTCGGCCTTTCGACACGCGATTATGCGTCTCTATCAGGGAGCTTTCTCGACGGGTTCGGGATCAGCCAGTCGTCGGTCAGCCGCGCTTTCCAGGAGCGATCGTCTAAAGCGCTCGAGACGTTCGAAGAAAGGCGCTTCGATGACGAGACATTCCTTGCGCTCTGGATTGACGGCAAGTTTGGCGAAACAGTTCGCCATATAGCGCGTCATCAAGTGGTGATCTGCATGGGCCTGACGGGCGACGGGCGCAAGATTCCGCTGGGATTCGTCGAGACCACGACCGAGAACGCGGAAGCCGTTAAGGGGCTTCTTCAGCGCCTCATTCGTCGTGGACTTTCGTTCGAAGGTGGAATACTGTGCATCATCGACGGATCGAAAGGGCTCCTTAAGGCGGTGCGAGAGGTCTTCGGTGAATACGCAGCCGTTCAGCGCTGCCAGTGGCATAAGCGTGAGAACGTCGCGAGTTATCTCAGCGAGAAAGACAAACCGCTGTATCGCCGCCGCCTACAACTCGCCTACGAAAAGCCAACGTACGATCAGGCGAGGGAGGTGCTCGTGGACATTCACCGTGAGCTTCAAGGCGTGAACCGGAGTGCGGCGAACTCGCTCATGGAAGGCCTCGAAGAGACCCTCACACTGCATCGTCTGGGAATTTTTGAAGAGCTTGGCAGGAGCCTCAAGACGACAAATGCGATCGAGAGCCTCAACAGCCAGCTCAGTAAGTATTTGCGCCGTGTCAAGCACTGGATGCACAGCGATCAGCGCCAACGCTGGGTGACGATGGCTATCCTAGAAGCAGAGTACAACATGCGCAGGATCCAGCATCCAGAACAGCTTCCATTGCTCCGGGCGGCCCTACGAGAAAACATCAAACGAAACCGAACGAAAAGCGCAGAAACCGAGTCCGTTCATGAGAAGAGTTTCAACTAAGATTGCATCATACCCAAGAGCTCGATCAATCGGGTACAACCGGTCATAGGTTTGGCATAATCGTGGTTAAAAGAAAGTCAACGGAACTCAAGCGAAACGATATACGCTTATTTTCTTAGATAACAAGCGTTTATCTATATCAGCGCGAATCAGCGGAAATCAATCCTCTACCCCTCCCCGATGTACCAATACTCGTCGCGGAGCTCTTTTCCGGAAATGTATCTGGCGCCGACCATTTCGGGTCGAGTTAGTCTGATGCAGGTTTCAGCCTCGTTGCCGCACGCGATGCCAGCGTCGCGGCCGGAGAATACGCCGGAGACCGTCCAAACGATGCCGTCTGCTTTCGACTCGTAGGTTTCTCCCACCAGCGGCTCTGAGCACGCCAAGCCTAGAGCAGCCAACATGAAGACAAAATATTTCATGACTGATGCACGTTTATGGGTAGAACTACGTAGGATCATGCCCCTTTTACGGTTCCAAGGGGCTATTCACGGTTAGTATCGACCAAATACATCCGTGATTATACACGCTGTATCGCCGGTTGGATGGCGACAATTTCCAATTTTGTGCAAATCGGCCTGATCTCACGATCCTCGTGCCGAGACCTCGCAACACCAACCGGTCCGAACCGTACACGCGCCCGCCGATAGATTCAACTAGATCATCCAAAAGACGCACTTTTTATCCAAATGGTGGCGAATGACTCGAGGAATGTATTTCACGGTCAGACGTCTAGATATGGAGGATTTTCGCGAACGAGTCCAAAAGACTCGAATCGGACTGAATTATTCATTCGCGTATCCTATCCCAAGTCGGAATAAACCTGTTCTCATTATCATGAATGCTATACCTACTCGACGCATCGCAACCCTTGGCAAAGCCCTTTGGGGACTACTCGCTGTCGTCGTCTTTATCTCCATTTCAGGCCCGACGGTAACGGCCCAGGAAGTTCAGCGCATCGGCTTTAACGATGCCGTCCAGATTGCTCTGGAGCGAAGTGTCACGATCCGGCGAGCCCAAAACAATGTGCAACTACAGGCAGTCACGGTCTCAGCGGAGAGGGCTGCCTTTCTACCCAATCTTAACTTGAACTCGGGTACGACGCGTAACTATGGACTCTCGTTCGATCAGACGGCCGGTCAGCTCGTGAATGAATCCACCGATAACTTTAACATGAGCGCCAGTTCCAGCCTGAATATCTTCAATGGCTTTGCCGACGTTGCATCCCTGGCTCAGGCCAAACTGAATCTTGAGGCCCAAGAATATGATTACGATCGAACGCGTCAGACCATCGTATTCAATGTCATCACCGATTACCTGAATGTAATCCTTACCGAAGAGCGACTTGCGATCCGTCAGGAAGACATGGCGGCCCAGCAGCTGCTTCTCAATCAGATCGAGGAATTTGTCAACGCTGGCGTAAGGGCTGTATCCGACCTTTATACGCAACAGGCCGCGCTTGCAGCGAGTGAAGCCCAGGTTCTTAATGCGGAAAGCCAGTTTCAGGTGGCCAAAACTCGCCTGATTCAAACACTCCAGTTGGATCCATTGGGTGATTACGAGTTTGTCGCTCCAGATCCGAACGATATCCCACTCGAAGTTAGAGAGTACGATCCTCAGAGCCTGATGATTGGCGCATTTGAAAGTCGCTCAGACTTACGGGCCCAGGAGGCCGCGATTGATGCTGCAACGCAAGGCATCCGGGTTTCGAAAGCTGGATACCTTCCCAGTTTAAATTTCTCGTCTAGTTACAGAACGAGTTTCTCGAGTCGTTCCGGTTCTGTCGTAGATGGTGCATTTGTCGAGACCCCGTTCTCCGATCAGCTCGGTGACAACCAGGCCAAATCCCTCAGCTTCAGTCTGTCGATACCATTATTCAATAGACTGGCGGTTAAAACCAGCGTCGAAAGAAGTCGTGTGCAGTATGCGAACGCGATCCTGGACCTGGAGGCGATGCAACAGTCCGTTGCCCTGGACATCAGACAGGCCTACTACGACTATCAGATTGGCGTAAAGCAGTTGGACGTAAGCGCGAAACAGCTCCGTGCTGCAGAGCAGGCGTTGGAAGTCGAACAGGAGAGATATGATGTCGGGGCATCCACCTTGGTCGAATTAACTCAGTCGAGAGCACGTTATACAGACGCCGCCAGCGGACGTGCTCAGGCCATTTTCCAGTTTCACTTTCAGCAGCGACTTCTGGAATACTACCAGGGAACCCTCGATCCAGGGCAGCCTCTTTTTTAACGCAACCTTGACGAAGCAGGCCTTCTCGCGGGCAACTCGACCTGGTAGAATCCGTACACACGACCATAACACGAGCACTATACGTAATACATGGCAAAGAAGAAAAAGGACGCCACAAAGCGCTTATTCGTTCTAATTGGAGTGCTTGTAGGTGTCATCATCGTTCTTGGAGTCGTCGTGAGCGCGACGGGCCTCATTGGTTCAGGTGAACGCCCAACTGACGTTGAAATTGAAAAAATCGGGATCCGTTCGGTAACGCAAGTTGTGACGGCGTCAGGTAAGATGCAGCCGGAAATCGAGGTGAAAATTAGTCCCGACGTATCCGGTGAAATCATCGAACTGCCTGTAAAAGAGGGCGATTCCGTCGTCAGAGGCATGCTTCTGGCGCGTATTAAACCAGACTTTTACGAGGCTCAGGTCGAACAGGCAGATGCTTCGGTTTTACAGTCAAAAGCGAACGAAGCGCAGCGCCGTGCCGATCTCCTGAATGCAGAGTTCGAGCTGAACAAGAAGGAAACGCTTTATAAATCAAAAGCGATTTCTGAGACGGAGTACATGACAGCAACCACTCGATTCGCCACGTCAACGGCGGCGCTTGAAGCAGCCCAGTACTCGGTGAAAATCAGCGAGGCTCGTCTTTCCGAATCAAGGGAGCAGCTTGCGAGAACGACAATCTATTCTCCCATGGATGGGACGATCTCTATTCTAAATGTTGAGCTTGGAGAACGAGTTGTCGGGACCACCCAAATGGCGGGCACCGAAATGATGCGCGTCGCGAAACTGGACCGCATGGAGCTCGAAGTGGATGTGAATGAAAATGATGTGGTCAACATTTCCATCGGCGATACAGCGGCCGTCGAGATCGACGCCTACCCCGATCGGACTTTCCGTGGGGTGGTCACCGAGATCGCCAATTCGGCGCGCATTCAAGCCCGTGGGACGTCCGAGCAGATCACGAATTTCCCGGTGAAGATCAGGATTCTGGATCCACACAATATTTCATTCGAATCCTCGACAGCCGGGGACGTCGTCTCCAACTCCGAAATCCCAATGGCGAGTGCGGAAGCTCCGAATTTCCGGCCAGGGATGAGCGGAACCGTGGATGTCTTCACGGAAACGATTGCGGCAGCGATTTCTGTACCGATACAGGCCGTAACAGTGAGAGATTTCAATAAACTCGAAGACGAAGACGACCCAGATTCGGACGCTGACGAGGTAGGAACGCGCAACACCGAAGAAGATCTCAGGCGGGTCGTATTCTTGATGGTCGATGAGCACGCGAAGATGGTCGAAGTCGAGACCGGTATTCAGGACGATACCCATATCGTGATTATGTCTGGCGTAAGCGAGGGTGAAATTGTGGTGATCGGTCCATACCGCGCCGTATCACGAACACTTGAGCCTGATGACCCGATTCGCGAAAAAGAAGAAGAACCTAGAAACCGATCCAACCGAGGATCTAGGAGCTCTTAATTATTCAGACCTGAAACATGCAGCCAACACAAGAAAGGCCTGATCCCATTATCGAACTTCGGGACGTCCGGAAAATCTATCCAATGGGAAGCACGGAAGTCCCCGCTCTTGACGGCGTCACGGTTTCGATTTACCCGAACGAATATGTGGCCATCATGGGGCCTTCCGGATCCGGAAAGTCCACGATGATGAACATTATTGGATGCCTCGACGTGCCGACAAGCGGTACCTATACCTTGAATGGTGTCGAGGTTAGTGAAATGAACGACGACGAGTTGGCCGCGGTTCGAAATCGAGAGATCGGCTTCATCTTTCAGACATTCAATCTTCTTCCGCGTGTCAATTGCGTCCAAAATGTCGAATTGCCGCTTATTTATGCCGGCCTCCCCCGACGTAAACGGCGGGAGATGGCGGAGGCGTCTCTGGGGAACGTCGGCCTCGCTGACAGAATGGATCACCATCCGAATGAATTGTCTGGCGGCGAACGTCAACGCGTTGCCATAGCCCGGGCGTTGGTCAACGACCCTTCCATTCTGCTCGCCGACGAACCTACCGGAAACCTGGATACGAAAACGGGAGAAGAAATCCTGGATCTCTTCGAGCGTCTCTACGCGCGCGGAAATACACTGCTCATCGTCACGCACGAAGAGTATATCGCACGACACGCCCGGCGCATCATCCGTTTGCGTGATGGCCTGATAGAATCGGATGAACGGGTTGACCAACCCGCGCTCGAAAAGGAGCTTCAGGAACTCCGTCGCTAGTCACGGCGCTACAGTTCACAGCTGTACGCTACGGTGCGTCGAACGAATCGAACTTCCCCTTCTTCTCGCTTAAAGAACACGGCCTGAAAGGGAAGCGCCAAAGCCGTCGGAGTGATACAATCTGTTCCGGGTTCGTTAACCAGGTAGGAAACCGTAATCAGGCCATCCAGAGACTCAACGGTTTCAACTTCGATCGTATACCCACCCGATTCCGTCGGAAGTGCGATTAGAGCGACCATTGCCTGGGAAAAGTCGACCGATTCAAACGGTGCCAGCGGTCGTACGCTCGCGCTGACACGAGCCCACGAATCCGCGTCCCGCACAACGACTTCCAGGGTATCGCGCCCGACACCAGTATGGCCGCGACCGATGGTTTCAAAATAGAGCGGCTCCGAATGATCTTCGATCTCGACCGCAGGTTCTTCGCAGCTTGTCAAAACCAGGACGAGAACGGCGACGATGTATTTAACGACGGTGTTGGATCTAACTCCGGCCATGTCTTTAGCCATGCTCTATTGAATTCCCACCAGCCCTTGAACGGCTTCAATCATAAGTTCTGAGTCAAATCCGGTACCCTCCCGAAAAACATAGAGCACGTTTCTTATAGACCCCGGATTCACCTCGATGTCGCCGGCGATGACGACTAAATCCGCAAGTTTCCCTACTTCGATGGAGCCGGTGTCATCGTAGATCCCTAGAATTTTCGCGCCATTGGCACTGATGATCTGAACAGCCTCCACGGGCGTGAATCCACCTTCGAGCAACAATTCGAAATTCCTCTGATCACCATAGCCCGGTAGCGCCCCTCCGTATCCGGTGGGATCAACGCCAGCCGCGAGCGTACCCCCGGCCTGAACGAAAGCGTAGTCAAACTCGAGCGCTTTCTCGAACAGCTTTCCCCAGAGCTGATTGTTCTGCTCCGATATTTGCGCACGCGTCTGGAGAAATTCCTGACGAACTTCCGGAGACATCGCATCCAGTACGCGCTGCTCCAGCGGCGGCCGATTGGGAATGAACATCTCATAGACGGCGAGCGTGGAGGTCATTCCCACTCCCGCGTCGATCATGGCTTTAAACGTCTCCTGAACGTCGGGACTGGACATATCCATTTCCGCCAGCACTGTCCTGAATCCCTCCGGACACTGATCCGGCTGCTTGTCCGGATCGTAGTCGGTATTGGTAAAGAATCCGTGTTCCAGGTTATCAATACCGAGAGCAACGGCCTCTTTGAAACTTACCGAGCACAGGTGTCCGGTCACTTTTAACCCATGTTTGTGCGCTTCATCAATCGCCGCACCCAGCTCGTCTCTCGAGATCAGCGTGTACGCCTTGAACCAGGAAACTCCCTCCTCAGCCCAATATTTAACGACTCGTCTAGCATCTTCCGCGGTTTTTAGCTGCGCCTCGTTGCCCATCCCCGTTCCGCCCGTCATATAAGGCCCCGTCGCAAAAATCTTGGGGCCTACGGCTGCTCCCCGGTCAATCGTTCTCTTCAAACTCAGTTCAGCGTACGGGGCAATACTTCCCGTCGTTCGGATGGTCGTTACACCGGAAGCCAGGTAAAGCATCGGTGCACTGAAATTGAGCTGAATCTCGCGCTTGGATGTCGTGTAGAACGTGTGGTCGTGAAGCCCAATCAGACCTGGAATCACGGTGTGGTCTGTAAAATCGATTCTTTCGGCGCCCTCAGGAATGACGACCTCTCCAGCAGGACCCACGGCCGAAATTCGGCTGTTCTCGATGAGAATAGTCTGTCCGTGCGACGCCGGGCTTCCTGTGCCATCGATTACGGTCACATTTTCGAGTGCGATCGTGCCTCGTTCATATTTGATGTACTGGGAGACGTTTGCGCTGAACTGCTCCTGAGCGGACACAAGATTGACCGTGAAGGCCAGGAGGAAAAAGAGAATAAACGTTCTACGCATGATGAAAACACATGGTGATCTGGTGGAAGAATTCAGGGGAGCCCATAATAAAGCGATCGAGCCTGATCTGCTAATCCACGACCTCGAACACCAGCTTCATGCCCGATTCCAGATGTTCGGCGATGTGGCAATGCATCATCCACTTTCCCGGATTCGTGTAGTCCACGACAAGCTCCACGGTCATTCCGGTCGGAATGAGAACGGTATCCTTCCAGGCGAGATTTTCAACCAGGCGGCCATTGTATTTCACAACAAGGAAACGCTGTCCGTGGAGATGGATCGGATGCTGCATCGCATGTTGAGCATCCTGTCTATTGTGGATTTTAATTTTCTCGACCGTTCCTCGCGGCACCCGCCAATCAATATCCATGTTTTCGTTACCCGACACGATATCGCGAATAATCCACTTGATATCCTTTCCGGATGTGGCCCAGTTCATCATGGACATGGTTCCACTCCACTCGACCGGGTTGAAGTAAATCCGGTCAAGACGCATGAACTGAGTAATGACCGGCGGAAGATCGTCGGTTTCTAGCGTCAACTCGAATTCCCGATCCGGATCCCGGTCGAAGTACTCTCTGAACGGATCGATATCCTGCTTCACGTCGATTCTCTCCCTTAGATTGGGCGCCGCTGCTAGGCTCTCCTCGGCTGACGTCTTTGGGCCGACATGGATCGTTCCCAATGTGTCAATCTCAGGGAAAAAGACACCCAATTGATGATGGATGGATTGAATCCTGTTTAACAGCGGGTACGATCCTTCCTGTTCGAACCGAATATCGACGACATAGCGCTCTGCCGGTGCAATCGCAGCGCTTTCGGCCCACACCTCTTTTTCAAATCGACCAATATCCGAGGCGACGACCTTCATTACATGACGATCCAGCGACAGGTTAAATGTGCGCGTGTTGGACACGTTGGTGATGTAGAACCGAACCACATCACCGACCTCAGCCGTCAGTTGATATTCCGTCTCTCCATTCACGAGAAGCGTATTCCCGAATCGGCCCATCAGCATATAGTTGGCCGAAGTACGTCCGAAAGGTACGATCGTTGAATCCGTAACCAGGAAATCGTCTAGGACCAGTAGCTCCTCATGATCGACGGCCGGTAGGTAATCCGGATCCGCCGATCGGACCAGCAGGTTACCCGCCAGGCCCAGGTCCTGCTGGATGTCTTCTCGATGGTGGGGGTGGTACCAGTAGACGCCGGCGTCCGGAAAGTGAACGAGATACCGAAACGTCTCCCCTGGAGCGACCGGATCCTGCGTGACCCCTGGAACGCCATCGAATTGATTGTCGTGCCGAAGGCCATGCCAGTGAATAGAGCTCGGTTGGGCCGTATCGTTTATGAAATCAACGACAATCGTTGCCGCCTGCGACACCTCGATGACCGGACCGGGGATCTGATCGTTGTATCCATACATCAAAAATGTTTTTCCACCGACCGATTTAAGAACCGGGCCCGCGCGCAACACCAGCGAATCGCCGTCCGCCATGCGATAAAATTGTCGTGGTTTGGCCGGAACGACGTCGACCCCTTCAATTCCCTCCAGTGTCCAGGGCTCCCCGAATGGGCGGAGACGCTCCATCCCCGGCATCATCGATACGAGCGGATGCATGGGTGGCGACATCCACCCTTTCGTTTCATGATCGTGCCCCCGAGTGGCTTCTTCCCTTTTCGATTCATAGTCGATCGAACCGACAGCAATCCCGATGGACGCCATCTGAAAAGCGCCGTGGGCCTCCATTCGGCTACTGGCAGACTGGCCACGCAGAACAAGTGGGCCCTTGCGTTCCAATCCTCCAGGTCCGGCCTCTGCGCTGACCAATAGGAAAAACTTGTTGAGCGAGACCTCCCCCAGTTCGAATTGTCCGTTCCCTACCGTACCGAGATTATAGATCGGACTGAGTTCAGGTGTCGTCGCCCAGACGACATACGTCGTGTACGGTCCCAGGTCCTGAGGCGGTGGAAGTCCTTCAATCGTAAGGTCGATCAGATAGCGTTGCCTTCCTTCCCGGGAGACCGCTACGCCGAATGGCGTATCCGGCCGGGCAAGTATGGCCCGACCCGTGGCTTCCATGGCCCGCGAAGTGGAAAAAAGAGAGATGCAGTACAGCTCCAGGTGGCCGCACGTGGTGTCAAGCAATAACGGCTCCTGAGCCGCCGATG
This sequence comes from Bacteroidota bacterium, assembly GCA_022567305.1. Classification (GTDB taxonomy): domain Bacteria; phylum Bacteroidota; class Rhodothermia; order Rhodothermales; family UBA10348; genus SMXL01. The sequence continues at coordinate 10,063 of JADFHF010000048.1, forward strand.
GCCGACCCGGTAGCATCACGACCGCTGCGATCAGCCACACCAACCACTCTCCTCTGACAAGCTCACTTCGCATCTAAACCTTTCTCAAGTTGGGCAATGGTATCTCGGATCTCAGCAGCTTTTTCAAATTTCAGTTTCTCCGCTGCCTCTTCCATTTCCTGTCTGAGCTGAACCATAAGATCCCGCTTTTGATCGTCCGTCAGATATTTAAGAACCGGATCGGCGACGGCCTTCAGCTGATCCGGACCGCTGTAATACCTGGAGGCGGGCCCTCCTCCTTCATGCTTCTCCTCCGCGATGACCGTGCCTTCCATAATCTGATCGAGTGATTTTTGAATCGTGGTGGGTATGATTCCATGGGCCTCGTTGTAAGCGCTCTGGATGTCTCGTCGACGCTCGGTTTCATCCATCATTCGCTCCATGGATCCGGTCATCTTGTCGGCATACATGATGATCTTGCTATTGATGTTTCTCGCAGCGCGCCCGGCCGTTTGAATGAGTGATCGATCGCTTCTAAGAAATCCTTCTTTATCGGCGTCCATGATGGCAACAAGGGACACTTCCGGCAAATCCAATCCTTCCCGCAGCAAATTCACGCCGATCAGCACATCAAATTCGCCGAGGCGAAGCCCGCGAAGAATCTCGACCCGATCCAGTGCGGCAATGTCAGAGTGGAGATACCGGACCAGGAGGCCATACGAATCCAGATAATCGGCCAGGTCCTCAGCCATCCGTTTGGTCAGCGTGGTCACTAACGTTCGTTCGTTTCTCTCCGTTACGATCCGAATCTCTTCCAGAAGGTCATCGATCTGATTTATTGTGGGGTGCACTTCCACTTCAGGATCAGGAATACCGGTCGGTCGAATCACCTGTTCGACGAACACGCCCCCACACAACTCCAATTCATAGTCGCCCGGTGTGGCACTCGCGTAAATCATCTGACCTGTTTTCGCCTCGAACTCTTCGAACGTCATTGGACGATTATCGAGGGCAGAAGGCAGCCGGAATCCATGCTCAACCAGCGTTAGTTTTCTGGCCCGGTCGCCATTGTACATCGCCCTCACTTGAGGCAGCGTCACGTGGCTTTCGTCGATGATCGTGATGAAGTCGTCGCGGAAATAGTCGAGCAGGCAGTAAGGTCTTTCTCCTGGCGCTCGACCCGTGAGATGACGCGAGTAATTTTCGACCCCGGCACAATACCCGACCTCCCGCAGCATTTCAATATCGAAAAGCGTTCTCTGCTCGAGTCGATGGGCTTCGAGCATCATCCCGTTTTCTCGCTGCACGGCGAGGCGCCATCTGAGTTCTTCTTCGATCGTCTTGATGGCTTCGTCCAATTTATCCTTGGGCGTAACAAATAACTTGGCTGGATAAACGGTCAAGATTTTTTCGGCGGAAATCTCCTTTCCCGAAATCGGCTCAAACACACTGATTTTTTCGACCGTATCTCCCCAGAATTCGATTCGGTACGCCTGATCCTCTAGGTAGGCCGGAAAGATCTCGACCACATCACCTCGAACCCGAAATGTACCCGGTATAAATTCGATATCGTTCCGCGTGTAAAAGATCGAGATCAGGCCACGGAGCATTTCATTTCGTTCGATTTCCACCCCTTCCTCGATCTGAACGATCTGTGAACGGTATTCGTCCGGTGATCCAAGTCCATAGATGCACGAGACACTGGCTACCACGATGACATCGCTTCTTCCAGAAATCAACGAACTGGTCGTCTTGAGACGAAGCCGATCAATTCGTTCATTGACCGACATGTCCTTCTCGATGTACGTATCCGAGTGGACGATGTAGGCCTCCGGCTGATAGTAATCGTAGTAAGAAATAAAAAACTCGACGGCGTTCTCGGGAAAGAAGTGCTTGAACTCAGCATAGAGCTGGGCCGCCAACGTCTTGTTGTGACTCATGACGAGTGTCGGGCGATTCACGTTCTGTATCAAGTGGGAAATCGAAAACGTCTTCCCGGTACCTGTCGCGCCCAAAAGGGTTTGCTGTTTGTCGCCACGAAGTATCCCTTCGGTCAACTCCGCGATTGCGCGGGGCTGATCGCCGGTGGGTTCAAACTCCGACTTGAGATTGAACTGCAGTTTATTCGTGGTGATGTCGTTCATCCGTATACTAACAAATGGACGCAAGCCTTAGAAACGAGAGGGTCGAAATCCCGTTATGAGATGTGCGTGCGTGAACCCGATGCCATCCGATTGGTTCTTTTTCGCTGAATTTCGACTAAATCCCAGAATGCCCAGGCACATATCAAAACGACTATCTCTTCTCGTCATGTCCGGCGTACTCGCTCTACCGGCATGCTCGCAGGAGCAATTGAAGTCCATGTCCATTGAGGAATACGAACCGGTTTCGACGCTCAAGGTGGCTGCCCATCCGATAGAGATGGCCAAATATCCGTTCATCGATGTTCATAGTCATCACTTTAGAGCTGCCTCCTATTCAGACGAGAAGATGGCCGAAGTGGTTCAGCAAATGGATTCCATTAACATGGCCGTCGCCATCAATCTAAGCGGAGGATCCGGGGATCGACTCAAAGCGACGGTGGATGCGATGCAGGGAAGATATCCTTCCCGCTTTATCGTTTTCGCGAATGTCGATTTTGATGGGATCGACGACCCCGCTTGGACGGACCGCGCCGTCGCTCAACTTAGAGAAGACGTGGCCAATGGCGCACAGGGATTGAAGATCTACAAGAGCCTGGGATTATCAATAAAAGATTCCAAGGGAATTAGAGTGGCAGTCGACGACCCGAGAATCGATCCTGTTTGGGCACTCTGTGGAGAGTTGGGGATTCCCGTCCTCATTCATACCGGTGAACCATCGCCTTTCTGGTCTCCGCGAGACCGATATAATGAGCGTTGGCTGGAGCTGAAGCAGCGCCCGGGACGTTACCGGGACCCGGACGAATATCCTTCGTGGAGCGAGATGATGGACGAGCAGCATAACGTCTTCCGCAAGCACCCGGGTACCACATTTATCAATGCACATTTGGGATGGTATGGAAATGATTTGGCGGGAATGACGGCGCTCCTGGAAGAATTTCCAAATATGTATACGGAGCTGGGGGCCGTGCTCGCCGAGCTCGGACGCCAACCCCAAACCGCCCGGCAGTTTCTGATCGATAACAAGGAACGTGTGATGTTTGGAAAGGACGCCTGGGCGGTCGACGAGTATCGCATCTATTTCAGAATGTTTGAAACGGCCGACGAGTTTTTTGACTACTACCGAAAGCGACATGCCCACTGGAAACTATACGGACTCGACCTTCCGGATGACGTGATTCGACACCTCTACTACCGGAACGCCCTGAAACTTTTTCCGGGAATAGACGCGTCACTATTTCCAGACTGACGCCAGATGAGCTATCGAAGCTCAAACTTTACGCCGATTGAGGGAAGAAGCGGAAGCTGATCCACGCGTCTGAACTCGAAAAGATCGTAGTAAAACAGGTTATCGCGGTTGAGAAGGTTCACAACGCCTGCCCGGAGCGTGGTCACGTTCCTTCCCTGCTCGACGCGTTTCTCAAGCCACAGATCCATCCGAATGTAAGTCGGCTGGCGTCCCTCAAACGGCTCTCCGTAAAGAATACGATCTTGCCCGGGTTCGGACGAAACGTCGACATCAGGGGTCAACAGATACCATTTGTCGAAACCACTCGACTGCGTAAACGGCAATCCCGATCCATACTGGAATTGCACGGTCAACGAGATGGCACTCAGGTCTGCGGTCAATAAGGCGTTGAGCTGGTGGCGCCGATCATGGGCCGGATGGTATATGATACCATCCGCGCTGTATTCCACCTCCGTGTATGCATAGGTGAGATAACCACTGAGGGTTGAAGTATCGATGAACGCGCGGTTTTGCATTTCTAGTCGAACGTCGATTCCCTGGGCTACTCCATCTGCTGATTGAAGGTTGGTTGTAAAACTGGGAAATGAACTGAAAATGGGTACCGACAACCCATCGTACTTCTTGTAAAATCCCTCGACAGCCATATTCAACCACGGGGTCAGTCGATATGACAAACCCGCTATCGAATGCACTGATCTCGGGATATCTGCGTCGTCTGGCGTAACCACCCAGGCGGTAAACTGATTTCCAAGATCTCTCTCGTCATTCAATCCGACGATCGCCTGGTGATAGATCCCCCACGCCGCGTGCAGGGTGAGCGATCCCGTCCGGCCGAGCGGATACCAGGACATTCGGAAACGAGGCTCGAGCCAAGATCGATTTCGAGCCGTCAGAGCATACAGGTGAACGCCCGGATTGATCTTCAATTTCTCGCTTCCGACCCGCAGATTCGTCGACACGAACGCCTCGACTTCCGTCAGGTCCTCGGAATCGGATGTGTAATCCTGGAAAAGCCCATCCAGCTCATACGAGAGCCTAGATTTCCTCCGTGAAACACCCAAATCGATACTTCCCGCCCGGAGAAGCCACGTAGCATAAAGTTTCAAATCGAAGCTTTCGACATCCGCGACGCGCTCTGGCGCTGCTTTTGGCCCAAACTGATTGTTCATGGAAGACCATCCCGCCGTCAGCCGAACGACGAGAGGAATCCGGTTGGATTGGAACTCATACGTGCCTCCGTAAACTCGATTCGTCCATGAGACCTCAGTACTGTCCGTTTTAACAGATGAAAGGGTCACTCCATCAAACGTCTTCTTCGTCCCAGCGATATCCCCTCTATCATCTGTATCAAGAAACATGAATGAAAGAGAATGCGCGTCGCCGATCAGGGTATGCAATTTGGCAAATCGATCACCAAATCGATATGGCATTCGCTGTCCAAGCAGATTCGGGAAGAGTTCCTCGATAAAGGATTGTCGGAGATTAACCATCAAAGAAGCCCTGTTGCGAATGATCGGGCCTTCGAAGCGGGCCTCACTGAGAAAGGGTGCAATACCCACGGCGCCGGCAATATTCTGCTTGTTTCCGTTCCTGGCCTTCACATCAATAATGGACGAAACCCGGGAGCCGTATTCGGCTCCGAAGCCGCCCGTGTAAAAGTCCACCCGGTTCACAATGTCCTCGGGAAATGCAGAATAGAAGCTCAGAATGTGAAACGGCATGTAGACCGGAAGACCATCCATGAGAGCCAAATTCTGATCGGCCGCTCCGCCTCGGACAAAGAATTGCCCCCCTCGATCCCCTTGGATAACTACACCGGGCAGAGTCTGCAGATAGGCGGCCAAGTCTCCAGATACCCCCGGAACGGGTACTTTGGCGATATCGGCGGGTACGACAGATTCAAGTCCTGCGATGACCGCCGTTGTGCCGCCCTCGGCTTCTGCCTCAATCACGATTTCGCCGATTTCGGTCTGAGTCGGCCTGAGTACAACCGTTCGGTCTATGACGTCACCGGCTGAGATATCAAGAATTTCTTCAACCGATTCATAGCCGATGAAAGAAACTCGAAATTTGTACGTACCGGGTCCGACACGGTTGATCAAAAAGTACCCGTCGGCATCGCTAACGACCCCCTTCACCACCAGGTCGTTTGATAACAAAGCGACAGAAGCGCCCTGCATGGGCTGCTCCGTAGAACCGTCCGACACAAACCCGCGAATGAGCGCCTGTTGAGCAAAAACGGGCGCTGAAAAAGCGACCGTCAGGAGCCAAAAAAGAAGAGTGGAACGCGAAAGTTTCTGAGACATCGACGCTTTGCTGAAATTCGGACTCACCATAATACTCCCATTGAGAATTTAAAAGTATTCGTAAAAATGAGAATCGAAGGTGCATTCTCCGGTGAACCGTGGGAACGATCCACTCAGCCGCAGAAGACTCGAGATGAGTGGAAACCCGGGTGCTGTGATTTTGCATCACGACCGATCAAAGCAGCATTTCTGGTGCGACAGGCTTTACTTTCCGCTTCGTTCCTCATCCCACCTTTTCAGGCATACCGTCATGAATTCGAAATCTTGCTCTGTTCTTTTCCTGGCTCTGCTGTTCGTTTTACCACTCTTCGCGCAAGATCGTGATTCTCTTTTTTCTCAGACGAACTTCGACGCGCTTGAACTCAGAAATATTGGACCTGCGTTCACGTCAGGACGAATTGCTGATATCGCCATCGACCCCGAAAACGACAACATTTGGTACGTCGCGGTGGGTTCCGGAGGTGTCTGGAAAACAGAAAACGCTGGGACCACGTGGAAGTCAATCTTTGACGATCAGGGCTCCTATTCGATTGGCGCAATCACCCTGGATCCTAGCAATCGACATACGGTCTGGGTTGGAACGGGAGAAAATGTTGGCGGCCGCCATGTCGGGTACGGGGATGGCGTTTACAAAAGCACGGACGCCGGAATGAGTTGGGAGAACGTGGGCCTGAAGGATAGTCAACATATCTCTAAAATCATGGTCCACCCGAAAGATTCCAACATCATTTTCGTTGCTGCGCAGGGCCCTCTCTGGAATTCAGGAGGAGATCGTGGCCTTTACAAGTCTACAGACGGTGGCCAGACATGGGAGAAAAAGCTCGGCGACGACGAGTGGATTGGCGTGACCGATATCGTTATGGACCCACGAAATCCCGAGGTGATGTATGCTTCCACCTGGCAGCGGCACCGAAATGTCGCCTCATACCTGGGTGGTGGACCTGGTTCAGGTATTCACAAGAGTACCGACGGAGGAGAAACGTGGTTCAAATCCACGAACGGGATCCCGGACTCAAACCTGGGGAAAATTGGGCTCGCGATTTCATATCACAACCCGGACCAGATTTACGCCGCCATCGAATTGGATCGAAAAACGGGCGGTTTATACATGTCGAGCGATCGAGGAGGATCCTGGACGAAAATGTCGGACGCAGTGGCCGGTGCTACGGGCCCCCACTACTACCAGGAGCTTTACGCCTCACCGCATTCTGAAGGTAGATTATATCTCATGGATGCAAGAATGCAGGTATCGGAGGATCATGGCCGAACATTCACGCGCATGAACGAATCCACGAAACACGGCGATAATCACGCGATTGCATTTCGCGCAGATGACCCAAATTATCTACTTGTGGGATCCGACGGCGGTCTTTTTGAGAGTTTCGACAACACGCGCACATGGCACTTCATTGAGAACATGCCGATCACGCAGTATTACAAAGTGGCCGTCGATGATGCACTCCCCTTTTATAACGTATTTGGCGGAACGCAGGACAACGGATCTCACGGCGGGCCCTCCCGGACCGACAATCGACATGGAATTAGAAACGCTGATTGGTTTAAAACCCTCGGATCGGATGGACATCAATCCGCCGTAGAACCTGGAAATCCGAACATTATCTATGCCGAGACGCAGCAAGGCGGATTACATCGTGTTGATCGAGCGACCGGAGAACAGGTATATATTCAGCCTCAATCGAGTGAAGGTGATCCGTACGAACGATTCAATTGGGACGCCCCGATTGTCATCAGTCCACATTCGCCGTCGACCCTTTATTTCGGATCATATCGGGTATGGAAATCGACCAACCGAGGTGACAGCTGGAGTGCGATCTCAGGCGATTTGACTCGTAACCAGGAACGATTTGAGCTACCCATCATGGGTCGCGTGCAGAGCTGGGATAACTCCTGGGACCTCGGCGCCATGTCCGTCTACAATACGATATCATCTTTGGCCGAATCTCCTGTCCAAGCTGGCCTCCTCTACGCGGGTACCGACGACGGCATCATCCAGATCAGCGAAGACGATGGCAGCAGCTGGAGGCGGGTTGACGTTGGCAGTATTCGCGGGATACCTGAAACAGCATTCGTTAACAACCTGTATGCTGACCTGTTTGACTCGAATGTTGTGTACGCGGCTTTGGACAACCACAAGTACGGAGACCTCAATCCGTATCTCATCAAGAGTACGGACAGAGGAGCGTCGTGGTCGTCGATGGTCGGAAACCTCCCGGAACGAACCCTGATCTGGCGACTCGTCCAGGATCATGTCAACTCAAACTTATTGTTCACCGCTACCGAGTTCGGTATTTACTTCACCGTTGATGGGGGCACGGAGTGGATGAAGTTGAACGGAGGGTCCCCGACCATTTCATTCAGAGACATCACGATTCATCGCCGCGAAAATGACCTGGTCGCCGCGTCGTTTGGACGAGGGTTTTTCATTTTGGATGACTACACGCCCTTACGCCAGGTAGACGCAGAAATGCTCGCTCAAGACGCGGTTCTATTCCCAACGAAACCCGTGTGGTTGTATCTCCCTAAGGACGTAGCAGGAGGATCTCAGGGCGGAAGTTATTATGCGGCTCCAAATCCTGAGTTCGGGGCAACATTCACGTATTATCTCAAAGAGGACTCGACCACGATTTTGGCTCAGAGAAAAGAAAGAGAAAAGGCAGCTGGTGAAGGGGATATAGAATTCCCTGGCTGGGAAGCGCTCGATGCCGAACGCAATGAGGTTCATGACAAAGTCGAAATCGTCGTTCGTGATGCTATGGGTGACGTTGTCCAACGAGTGAAAGGTCGCACATCGGCAGGATTTCACCGGGTGAATTGGAATCTTCGATATATGTCAAAAAGTCTCATTGAGCCGGGGCAAACGTCCACCAACAGCGGTTATCTGGCGACGCCGGGTCAATACACGGCGACGCTCACTAAAACCGCTGGAGGAGTGGTCACTGAACTCGACGGCCCCATCTCTTTTGATGTCGTACCTCTTCACGAGCCGACTCTGACCGGGGCATCGCCCGATGAGATTTTGGCGTTCCAGGAGCAGCTTGCGGAACTACAGAATCAGATGACCCGGTTTTCCGACTTGATGGAGGAGCAGGTGGACAAAGTCGACGCGATGATGACCGCGGTGGCTCGAGCCAAGCGCCCTTCGGTAGATCTCACGCAACAACTTCAGGCCGCTCGCGAGACGCTGCATGGTCTCGATCAGAGAGTCCGTGGATATCGTTCGAAGAGCGAGATCGGGGAGCGCAACCCTCCCTCCCCCCAATCGAGGTTATCCGTCGGATCACGAGGGCTGAGTACCACTTATGGTCCGACCGAGATGCACAGACAGGCGGTCGAGACAGGAAGAGCTGAGCTGATATCCTTGAGAGCCGAACTGGACGAATTCATCCGAACCATCATGGGCGGGTTGGAATCGTCTATTCAGACCGTAGGCGCACCGCCCATCAAGGGACGGTAAAAATCTGAGAAAGACAGAGAGACACGATTTTTTTGAAGGGGCAAAGTGGCGCACCGTGCGGGCGCGCCACCCATCTCTTGGCTGAAGGTCGGCCACAGAGCAATAATTACAGATCCACCTCCCGCTTTTTCAGGAGGAAAAGGCCCTCGTTTCGGCTGCTGACTGCGATTACGCCGCTCCTGAAATATGGATAATTGCTCCAGGATCCTCCAAATCCAGGTGCGTCTTCGGCGTATGGAGCGGTGTCGAAGTGGCCGACCTCTACGGGATTCAGTGGATCAGAGATATCCAGAATGCGCAGTCCGGCCTGGTAATTCGACTGATACATGAAATTTCCCTTGATGTACAGGTTGTGGTCACTCGCTTTCGAGTCCAGGAAGAACTCACGCACAAGTGACGGATCCTCAAGGTCTTGGACGTCCCAAATGAGCGTGCGGGTCTGCGAAACGGCGTTGTTCATCTCATCCAGCTCATCATTCATAAAGAAGTAATTGTGGTCCTCGGTGAGCCATCCCTGATGGGTGTAATTTTGGTTCGGATAGTCAGTAGTTGCAAGCGTTAAGGGATTGTCTTTGTCCGTCACGTCGGCGATGATGAACATCGAGCCATTTGAGTTGAAGCAAATCTCCCTTCCCCGGTAGCTCGTGTCCCCGCCTTCATAGATCACACATTGAGAATCGTGTGTTCCTCCAGCTTGCTCAGACGAGTAGCAGCCCGCGAACGTCGGATTCGTGGGATCCTGAATGTTGATCATGTGAAGCTGACCGCCGCACGTATTTCCACCCGCGCGATTCCCGACTGCATAGGCGAATCCGGTTTCTTCATTGATCACGATGTTATGCGTGCTGTTCACGCCCGTGTAGCGGTTCGTTTCCTCGAACGTGACGGGCATGTCAGCCGGATTCACGTCGCGAAGCTGTCGCAAGTCGAAAATCTGAATGCCGTGTGCTTCTGAACCGTCCGCAACGATGAATGCGTGGTCCTTGTATACTTTTACATCGCGCCATGCTGCTCCGGGTGAGCCCTCAGTTTTGAGAAGCTGCCCGACATAGATCGGATAACTCGGATTGCTGATGTCCACAAACGCAACGCCCTCGGTTCGGGCCTGGAGAACCCATTCCTTCCCCGTTTCCGGATCTTCCCATCCCCAGAGATCGGTCATTTTCACCCCTCGCTCGGTGGCCAGTTCGCCTACAGAGAGAAAGGAGACGAGGTCCACGTTCTCACAGTCAAACCGCTCAGCGATACCATCCTGGCAGTCAATTTGATCGCCCGAGATCGAATCGAGATAGACCAATTCGCTCTCCAGTGTGGTGGCCGGCTGCCATTCCCCGGTCGTATCATCGCGCTCGTAAAGCGTCGCGATTCCAGCTTCATAATCGGCACTTGGCGATCCAACGACGGCCACGTGCCCATAAATACCGAGCCCAACACCGAATCCTCGCTGGCTCCGCTCGTCCGGCGCGCTGATTTGACGGGCCGCAGACATCAGATCAGCCGTCTGAAAAACAAATGCACTTCCCCGAGCCCCAACAAGAAGATGCTCCGCCGACACGGCCAGACCACCCCCAAACCGTGCGCTCGCTCGAGATCCGTCTTCCGGTTCGCTCTGGCTGACGCGATCAGTTTGGGCCCAGCTCCCGGAGTCATCGGCTTGTTCAAAAACAAACACTGCGCCGTTCACTTCAAATGCTGGAGCCGAGACATAGAGTTTCCCGTCCTGAACCGCCATTGACGTCCCAAACCCTGCGGGGCCGTTTAGTTCAGAACTGGTGAAACGATCCAGCTGCGTCCAGTTGCCTCCCTCGTTTCCGTAGACGTACACGGCGCCCCGTCGTTCATCAGCCAGATTTGCACCGACAAAGATGAGATGTCCGCCTGATGCCACCGTCCACGCAAAGCCCTCTTGCTCAGCCGGCGCGTCTGGCGAAAGGATGGCCTCCTCTTTCCAAGACTCTCCTGACTTGGAGAATACGTGGACGGCACCCTGTTGCGTGTCTGCACTATAGGATGTGACCACAATCCGATCTCCAACGATGGCGATATTCCCGGTTCGGAACCCTGCTCTCGCGTACGCTCCTCCAAACTCGGCACCCTCGCCAAGGGATGAAGGAACGAGCTTACCGGTCTGAATCCAGTTGTCCTCGTCGTCCTCCTCAAAAACATATGCCGCAGAATTTCCTGGGGCACCTACAATCAATGTAG
>JADFHF010000016.1 GCA_022567305.1 Bacteroidota bacterium
ACGAGGGACACGCACTATGCGCAGATTTTCACATACTCCTACTTGGCCAAGGCTACACCTTCTACCGGCTTTTTTGATTGCTATGGTGGCACCAGTTGGCGGCATCGGCCTGCAAACGCCTCATCCTAAGACGGAGGAGCCCGTTGCGGTGATCGAGCTGACCAATATGCTGATGTTTGCGCCGGAAACCGTCAGGATCAAGGCCGGAACGACCGTTGAGTGGAGAAACACGTCGCTGCTCGTTCACACGATCACGGCAGATCCTGACTTGGCAACGCTAGCTGAGAGTGTGCAGCTGCCTGAAGGGGCGAAGCCCTTCAACTCAGGCAATCTTGATGCAAAGGCAACGTTTCGGCATACGTTTGATGTACCTGGTACCTATGTATACTTCTGCATCCCACACGAAGGGGCCAAGATGCGCGGTACGGTGATTGTTGAACCGATCGTCCAGCAAAAGAGCCGTTGATTGGCTGATTGAAAATTTTTGGGGCATCGCAACATATGCGGCTATCGAGCCTGCTTTCCACGCCGCCATTCCCGAGTCCGTTATTAGTCACCTGAACCAGGGGCTAACTCTGCTCAACCGGTACCCACTGCGGACAAACGAGGGGAGCGGGGAAGAATGGAAGGAAGGGAGTGGTTGGAAAATGATTTGACCCACCATGAACCGCGAGGCGGGAAGGACAGGCAAAGGGAGAATACTACACGAATAACATGGTTCACCTCCGGATTCTAAACGCATTCCACAAGCCAACCATTCTGTGATTTCCGCTGTCTACGCTCTGTCCAGATCAGTGCACTAAAACGTACGACACCATGAAATGGTCTCTTTCTCAATTCTCTGGGGTTACCCATGCCTTCCTCGTCATGCTACTCTTCGCCGCGTCTAACAGCCATGGGCAGACGAGCCCGCTATCCCAAAAAGAAACACAGAGCGCCTTATGGGACGCCGCTACGTCGGGGGATGTCGCGGCTTTGGAGAAGGCAATAAACGACGGTGCAAATGTAAACGCCCTCGATATCCGAACTAGCCGAAACGGGCGTCGCCCTCTCAACTGGGCCGCTTTGTATAATCACCCGGAAGCCATCAGTCTTTTGCTAAAGAATGGCGCCGATATTGACGGAATGAACTTCTCAGGTTTTACTCCAGTTCACCATGCAGCTGAAGCCGGTTCACCAGATGCGGCCCGTGTACTTATTGAGGCTGGTGCTGACGTGAATCTGCCCAGCTACGAAGGTCAGACGCCGCTTCAGCGCGCTAGAAAGGAAGGCCACCAAGAAGTAGTTCGTCTCCTTGAGGCTGCTGGAGCAAAATAGCGGTTAGTACCTGCACATCAAATTGAGCGTGCCAAAGAAGATTTTCGCCGGCGCACTATCGTGACAGCTCCCTCACCGACTCGCTGAGATGGTAAAGCCTTCCCTTCGCAGCAAGCTTTGAAGGCGATCACTCGTTTACTGACTGCCCCGATCGATGTGGTGAAGATGGCGAGGCGCTGCGCAACGACCTATCGCTGGTCCGGCACAGCAAGATCGGCGACCACCACTTCTACGCTGGTGTTGTGATTCTCTTGTTTGTCTTGGGAAATTGTGCTCAGACGATCGCGGAAGGCCGAACCTATTCTGGCGCAGATCCAGTTTTTGAAAACTGAACCGGCGATACGACCAGGCCATCACGTAGAGATGGACGGCGGTTCCCGCTCACGACCTCTACTGGTACGGATTACCTCCATGCGCCTCCCAGTACGCACTGACGACCTCTTCCATGGTCTTTCGTATTGTTTCGGATTCTTCGTACTCAGACAGCATATCTAGAAATTCAACGGCCCAGCGGTCTTCCATATTGCCGAGGGCCAGAACAGCCATCCGGCGCATAGGGTCGTCCTTGTGATCTCGGTAAATCCGCATCACGTCGAACGACGAAACTCGATCCATGTCTAGAAAGTGGCCATATCGAATGATTTGGCGCAAAGCGCCAACTTTTACGCCCTCATTCTCTGACAGTATCGCCTCAGCGATATTCTCATTGAACTCCATCCATTGCGCTGGTGTGAGTAGTGTGTCCTGTACGGCGGCATCTTGCCCTGCAGCAGGGCTTGAAAAGGCCAGAATCACCAGGACGAGTAAAAGCTTGATAGCGTGTTTCATGGGGTATTCCGTAAGTTTGGTGGGGTATGAAGGCAATTCCCTATAAACGATAAGAAATGGGGTATTTCAAATGCAATCGCTCCAGTAATATAGCATGTAATCAGCGAATGCGTAACGTACGTACTCCTATCGCCCCAACGGCTCATCACTTGGATTTCCATAAATCTCCAGTGCAACGTTTCCTGTCGGGCGCATTCGAGGGTTCCGCATCCTTGGAATGACGATACGAAGGCTGATAGATGCCCTCCGCTGGGCTTACCTTTCGTGCACCGAAAGGGAATGGCTGACATTTGAACGAAGTCCACCGTGCATTGAAACCGCTTTCCAGCGACTTGCCGTACGATTCAGAGCTCGCTATCGCGAGCTTGAGCCGGTCCGATGAGAGGCTGGGATTCCTAATCCAACTCGTTGGCGACTATGAAATGGATTACCGTCCCACGCTCCACGTGTTTGAGGCGCTCTGCCGATCCATTACGGCCCAGCAGTTATCGGGTAAAGCCGCAGCCACGATCTACGGCAGATTTTGTGACCTCCTTCCGGAAAATATGGGTGTTCGCCCGGAAGCCATTCAAGCGTTGTCTGTCGACGCTATGCGGTCGGTGGGTCTTTCAAGGGCAAAGACGACAGCCATTCAGGACCTGGCGAAAAAAACACTCGATGGTGTGGTTCCGGCGGGGGACACCATCCATGAACTACCCGACGATGAGATCATGGATCGGCTCACGAGTGTTCGCGGCATCGGTCCGTGGACGGTCGAGATGTTGATGATGTTTCGGCTCGGTAGGCCAGATGTACTTCCCGCTACTGATCTGGGCATCCGAAAGGGATTTGCCATTCTATACGATACCATTGAGCTTCCGGGACCGAAGGCGCTTTTGAAGTATGGCGAACGGTGGCGACCCTTCCGGACTGTGGCCAGCTGGTACCTCTGGCGTGTTCTTGATCTGGCAGAAGGCGCCCTACCTCCACCATGAGTCCTCAACTCCCCTCCTGCGTTGAAACTGGTTTCTCAAATACGACGATATGCTGTTGAGGAAGGACGTCAAATGTGTCTCGCCACCGGAAGCCAGACGCGTCAAGTTCGGTTCGGATCTGATCCTCAGTCATCCGATGGACGCGAGGCGCAGCGATGGTCTCGTCTTCACCGCGATATTCGACAATAACCAATCTGCCTCCTTCTTTCAGTCCCGCATAGATATTGGTCAGCATTTCTCTCGGGTGCGAAAACTCGTGGTACGACGACACAATGAGAGCCAGATCCACTGAGGATGGTGGCAATGCGGGATTTTCGGGCGAACCCAAAACGAGTTGAATATTTCGCACGTTGTCTCGTTGCATTCGTGTGCGGATCGTATCCAACATGGCCTGCTGAACCTCAATCGCCAAAACACGCCCCGACGGGACCAGCCGGGCTAATCGAAATGTCAGGAAGCCCGTACCCGCCCCAATATCTGCGACGACATTCGCCTGATTGAGCTCCAGAACTTGAAGCAGTCTCGACGGCAGCTCTTCTGTATCGCGAGTAGGGCGTTCCAGCCAAATGGCTCCATGTTCCGATTTCATCACATCGGCAATCTCTCGATTCATATAAATTCGACCCGTCCCGCCGTCGGTAGACGTATCCCTTTGTTCATAAACATCTTCCGCAATCCCCTGGTCGGCCGATTCCGAGCCGCAACCCACGCAGAAGACAAACACCGTAACCCAAACCCAGGCTCTATATCCTACTTTACTTGCCACCGTCACACATCCATGTTATTCCGAAAACCAGCTTGTCTACTGCCGTATTTTTCTCTCGAACGGCTGAAAAGTTCTTTGCCGGCCATAATCCATTGGAAGGCTTCTCGTTTCGACCGTGTTTGCAGCCAACGCTATCACCCAGATCTCCGTGTTCTTCAGGGTCGAGTGAGGAGATGTCTTCGTTTGGCTCCACGGCGATGATGACCGTGCTGGCATTCGGGCTGTACCACGCCAGGGACTCTGGAAGACGCGTACCGGTTTGGACCTGGAACCCTAATCAGAAGGCGACTCGGAATCAGATCCCGAGCCGCCTTCTTTCGAAAGAGATCCGTCTATCCTGACAACAAGGTCAATTATCGGTTGTGTTCTGGCCGTATTCAAACCAGATCAAGAGCCCGTCTACCGTCTTCCCAAAAGGGTATCCAGCTTCTCGATAATCAACCAGCGCCGTCCTACAAAAACCAGCGATTATGTTTCGCATCGTGGCTGTATGGGCTCGCCGTCGCTGCCTTGCTTTCTCAAAGTGTAATTCACGCATGATCGCTTGTGCTCCGTAGACCTGAATCCGTCTTCATGTCCAATTATCGACGCTCCCGGCCGCGACTAAAGTAGCCGGTTCAACTTTACCAACACGTCAATCAGACAGTTTGAATAGGGCCTTCACGGTCTCCCAGTCGTTCAAGTTGACCTCGGTTTTGCCAAACGGAAATCCGTCAATAATGACCGCCTTCATCTCTCTGTCGGACAGCTCGGTCACATCAAGTGCATCTATTGAAACTTCGTAAAAAACTTCTAAGAACCCGACTTCATACCCGAACCCGAGAGATACCGTATAGTCTACTGCAGGCACGTCAAGGGATTCAACCCCGTATGTATAAGGCATCGCGGTCCAGGTACCCTGATCTCTAAAAAACATCAGGACAGCTCCTTCGTCAACGACTGAGACCGAAATATCCGGAATATCATATTGAACGGACGCAACGGTCCCGTTAAATACGGCATCAGCCAAGAGAAAATCGAAATTGAGAGAGAACACGTTGGCATTTCCCGGAGGACCCGGCGGACCAGCGCTCTCTTCGACGATACAAGCGGCTCCGCCAGTCGCCAATATGACCAACAGAATTAGTTTGACGCTACTCTTCATTGCCATACCTCCAATTATCCGTTAATGGTTCTCTTTCACCTGGAAGTCCCGAGACTACCAGTACTCAATACAAAGGACAGACCGATGTTTAGGTAGCGATCATATCTTGCGAAAACAACGAATTGGAACTGAATTGATCTTTTTTGTGTCCAGATAATTGGACGTTTTCCCGTCTCCATATTCAGGCACATTCTTACGTTACTCTAATAGAGAAACCGTAGAAGAACGTTGTAGTACGGTGATGGCCGTTTCATTAATCCGTTGAGGTCGAAGGCCTCTTAATCCCGTATGACATACGCCGTAATCATGGCTGGAGGGCGAGGAACTCGCTTCTGGCCGCTCAGTCGACGCGACAACCCAAAACAATTTATTAACGTCGCCACTGAGGACACGTTGATTCAAACAACCGTCGCGCGATTGCTGGGTGTGATACCCGTCGAACGTTGCCTCGTGGTAACCCACGACAGATACGTCGCTATCACCAAAGAGCAGCTTCCCGCGTTGCCCGTAGAGAATATTCTCGCGGAACCCATCAGTCGAAATACTGCGCCTTGTATTGTATTCGCAGCGATGAAACTTCTGGAGCGTGACCCCGATGCTACGATGGTCGTCCTTCCGGCTGATCACGTGATTCAAAACGTAAAGAAATTCCAAGAGGTTCTCGGGGTTTGTATTGATCGTGCGCAGGAGGATGAGGCGTTGCTGACCATCGGTATCGAACCCTCGTATCCGTCGACTGGATACGGCTACATTCAGTATGAGGGAAGTGACGGATACAGTGACGAAAAACCCATGGCTTATCCGGTCAAAACATTTGCTGAAAAACCGAATACGGCAACGGCTGAGCGATTCCTCGATTCCGGAGATTTTCTCTGGAATAGCGGCATTTTCGTTTGGCGTGCTGAGTCTATACTTAAAGCCGTTGCAATGCATCTGCCGAAATTATCGGGAGCGTTTTCCGATCTCGCCGACTCTATCGGTACAGATCAGGAAGAGACTGCTACCCTCGACGCCTTTACAAAGAGTCCGAGTATCTCCATCGATTACGGTGTAATGGAGCGAGCTCGAAACACGTTTGTCGTTCCTGGCTCATTCGACTGGAGCGACATAGGAGATTGGCAGGCAGTTTATGAGCTGCGAAGCAAAGGAAAACACGGGAATGTTATCGTCGGCAATGCCATCGTTCAAGATTCCAGTCGCTGCTTGATCCATGCTGAAGATAGACTCATTGTTTTGGTCGGCATCCACGATACCGTCGTTGTCGACACCGAGGATGTCACACTGATTTGTAATCGAGCGAATGCCCAGCAAGTCAAGAATGTCGTCGATTACATTGGGTCCCAACAGTTGGAAGAGTATCTCTAGCGTTCATGGGCTTCCCTGTTTCTTTATGATGCTTTAACAGGGGCTTAACAATCCAATTGAATCTTGACTCAATGTATGACGTAGGGGTCATCTTCTGACTGATCGGTCATTTTTTGGACTGACGGTCTATCTCACGATCCTCCTACGCAATGAACCCGATAAAAAACGGCCTCTCTCGCCGGGAACGAGAACGACTGGACCGGCAGGCTGCCATACTGAATGCAGCAAAGGACCTGTTCGCTGAAAAAGGGTACGCCGGTGCAACACTCGAAGAGATTGCTGCTCGAGCGGAATTTGGGAAAGGAACCCTCTATAACTACTTCCCTGGGGGCAAAGAGCAGATGCTATTGGCCATTTTCGACCAGCTCTACGATGGCCTGTGTGAGCTGATCGAAGCTTCGTTTAGAAATGACAACCAGGAATCGTTTCGAGACACTGTGGAAGCCTTTATCGCGAATTGCTTTCAGTTTTTTTACGAGCAATTCAATCTCTTCATGATTCTCGTCAAGGAGGCTGAACAGCTGATCTTCAGTGATGATGCCGACCGAGTGGCCTATTTCGTGAGGCAGCAAAATCGCGTTTTGAAAACGCTTGCTGCTCCACTTCGCTTGGCAATGAATCGAGGCGACCTTAGAGAAATGCCTCCTGAACTATTTGCGAACATGCTGTTAGTCAACATCAAGGGATATCAGATGCGTCACTGTCCGAGGAATCTGTCCAAACCCGGCGAACTTCTTCAAACTCCGACTCGAGAACAGGCCGCATTTCTTACCGATTTGGTTCTCTACGGCGCATCTTCAAAATATCCCGTGGAGGTATCGAAGTAATGAAGAACATGACGGCGAATCCTCGACTGTTCGATCAGATCCTCAGAGGCCGAGATACGACCAGGCTCGTGCTTATGTTCATGTTGACTTTGGCCGCCGTCGTCTGGGCTCCTTCCGCGTCTGGACAAGATGTGGTTACCGCCGGGGAGGTGGTAGTAACACTCGATGAAGCCATTCAGATCGCACTCGTAAAAAATCTGAATCTCCAGTACCAGCGATTGGATCTGGACAACGCTTCGGCGCTGATTCGGGAGGGATGGGCCGAGTTATTCCCCCAAATAGACATCTCGTCCAGCTTCACCCGTAATGTCCGGAGCCCTGATCCTTTTGCGGGAAGTCAAGCCAGTGGATTTTTTCAGACACTCGGATTTATTGACTGGTTGTCCTACAATGAACAGGCACGAACGGATTCCGACCCGGCATCGACGCCAATCTCATTTCCTGAATTTTTCCAAAGACAGAGCGCTGGTTTAGATGAAGCCGGCATCGTCATCGATTCCGGCGACAATCCATTCTCGGTGCCCAGTGTTTATCGCTCCGGACTCAGCGTGACTCAAAAACTATTCGATGGCCGCGTAATCTACGGAGCAGCGGGTGCGCAGAAATGGCTCGAGCCTTTCTTCGCGTCCGGCATCGACCGCCAGGAGCAATTGCTCATCGCGTCCGTGAAACGTGCTTTTTTTCTTTCGCTGTTGTCTGAGGAACAGACCCGCGTCCTCCAGCAAAGTGTTATTCGAGCCGATCGAACCCGAGAGGAGATGGCCCGCCAGGTGGCGGTCGGTACAGCTCCGAAATTTCAGCGACTTTCAGCCGAGGTCGAACTCGCCAATCTGGAAACTCAATTTGTCCAGGCAGAGAACGCATCAGAGGCGTCTCTCGACGATCTCAAGCTCCTGATCGGTATCCCCGTAGAACAGTCTCTGAGGCTGAGGGGGAGCCTGGAGGCTTCTTTAACCGCCGATCTTGGAATCGGCACGATCGATCAAGCAGCCGCGATTGCGCTTCAAGACCGTCCCGACCTGAAGCAAGCTCAAATCAATATTGAACTCGAACGAATTCAACTCAAAGTATCCCGGAGTGAATTCCTACCCGATCTCAGCGCGTTTTTGAATTTGAACTATGTGGGAAACATCCCGGATTTTCGTACGACGGTCAGCACCGATCCAGACGATCCATTCAAGTTTTCATCGACTGACAACGGCTACTTTAGTTCGGACTATTGGAACTGGGACATGAACGTTGGATTCCGTCTTGAGTGGAATCTGTTCAACGGGTTCGCCTCGAAACAGCGCGTGCAACAGCGCAAGATCGCCGTTCAAAAAGCGGCGCTCGATCATGAATACCTCTCTCGCTCAATCAAAGTAGAGGTCGAGCGGGCGATTCGCGATGTAACTACCGCCCGAATTCGTCTCCGAACGCAGGAAAAAAATGTTGACCGTGCAGTACTGAACTACTCCTTCGTAGAAGCCCGACTGAAAGAAGGGGTTGCCAGCCCGATCGAGCTTAGGGAAGCGTCGGACCAGCTGGACCAGAGCCGGCTTAATTTCCTTCAAGCTATTCATGACCTGCTGGTGGCCCGTTCGACGTTCGAAACGGCGCTCGGCACCTCAACATCCTGATGACCATATCCATCAATTGACAAACCATCGAAGACCCCTGATCGTCATGCTGCCTCAAATTAGAAATAAGAAATCGAATCTCTCTCTGTCTCTTTTGGCGCTTATAGCCGGCTTATTGTTGTCTTCTTGCGCTTCTGATGATTCAAGCCAGGCTCAAGAGACCCAGGATTCAACGCCGACGATTCGAACGGTTGAAGTTGAGACCATGGTATTAGAGTCAACCCCGTTTGAAGACATGATTGCGCTGATTGGAGTTGTTGAATCGCCGAGGGATGCAATTTTGTCCGCTCAATCAACCGGTACGCTCGTTCATCAGAGCAGCCTCGGAACCAATATTCAGAGAGGCGGCGTAGTTGCGCGGATTGACGCCGCGCTTATTCAGGCTGCTCTCGATCAATCCAAAGCAAACCTCGCGTCAGCCAGCGCGCGGGCGGCCTTGGCTGAAGACACATTTCGCCGACAGGAACCGTTGTTTCAGGACTCCATTATTTCCGCCCTGGAATTCGAACAGGTTCGATCGAACCTGAATGCGGCTCGGGCGCAAAAGAATCAGGCCGAGGCCCTGTTAGCCCAGGCCGATAAGCAACTCGAAAACACATATGTACGTGCCCCATTCAGCGGACGTATCGAAATTCAATTTGTTGAGGCGGGAGAACACGTAATGCCGGGAACGCCCGTGGTGCGCATCGTTGATACGGAGAATCTGACACTTCGCGCAGGCGTACCCGAACGGTATGCCATCGATATCCACGAAGGATCCGAGGTTGAGATTCACTTCAAAGCATACGGCGTTGGACAACGTGACGGCGTCATCCGTTTTGTGGGTAGCATCATTGATCCGACCAGTCGCAGCTTTGCCATCGAGATAGAACTGAAAAACAACGAAGGCGCGCTAAAACCAGAGATGGTTGCTGATGTGTTTGTCACCCGGTCGCGACTCCAGAACCAGATTGTCCTGCCGCAATCTTCCATTCTTCGGGATGAATTCGGCTCCAGCGTCTATATAGTAGATCGATCGGCTGGTAACGCGGTTGCAGTCCGGCGTTCCGTCGATCTTGGCGCTTCATTCGGAGGCAAAACCGTCGTTACGTCTGGACTCCGCGCGGGAGATGAAGTCATCGTCGTCGGACAGACGAACGTCACCGAGGGAGACGCCGTGCACTCCACGTCCATCGAGGTATAATTCCGACAAAGATCCTACTGTTGACACGTAATTCTCCGAAAGAGAAATGAAAATTACGAACACGGCAATCAAGTACCACACGACTGTGGTCGTCGCAACGGTCATACTGACGTTGGGGGGTATCTACAGTTATGTAACGATACCGAAGGAGGCCGCGCCGTCAATCGAAATACCCAATATCGGCGTATCGACGATATATCCTGGTGCCAGTCCCGATGATATAGAATCGCTGATCACCCAACATATTGAACGAGAGGTCCAGAGTATTTCGGGGATAAAGGAGATCCGCTCGACGTCTACGGAGGGCGTCTCTTCAATCCTGATCGAATTCGAACCGGACGTCTCGATAGACGATGCTTTCTCGAAAGTTCGTGACAAGGTCGATCTGGCGCGAGCCGACCTGCCGTCTGACGTAGAGGAGCCCTTCGTTTATGAGTTTGACTTCTCCGCATTTCCAATTCTTACTGTCAATCTTTCAGCGCCTTATCCACTTACGCGCCTGAAAGAGGTGGCCGAAGACCTTCAGGAAGAAATTGAGGCCATCCAGAGCGTATTGGAAGTGGATTTAATCGGCGGACTCGATCGGGAGGTCCAGATTAATGTGGACTTAAGTCGACTTCAAAGTTACAACCTGACCTTCACGGATCTCGTTGACATGATATGGGACGAGAACACGAATCTTCCCGGAGGATCGGTAGATGTCGACCACCTGAACTACCTCGTTCGAGTGGATGGAGAATTCGAGGACCCATCTGAGATTGAAAATCTAATCATTCGAATGGAGGGCGGCGTTCCGATTTATGTGCGTGACGTTGCGGAGGTTGATTTCGGTTTCAAAGACCGCGAGTCGTTCGCACGACTGGCGATCTATAAGGACGAGGCGGAAGACGGAACGCTCGTTGACGTCGACGACGCGGATGCCGCGATGCTTCCGGTAATCAGTCTCAATATCAAGAAGCGATCCGGCGAGAATATTCTAGAAACGGTCGCTGAAGTCGATAAGGTTCTGCAGACCTTCCCCTTCCCGAACGGGACCAAAGTGATTACCACAGGGGATGAGAGCGTCTGGGTTACCAATTTGATCGCCGACCTGGAAAACAACATCATCAGCGGCCTCATATTCGTGATCGTGGTTCTTCTCTTCTTTCTTGGCGTTCGCAATGCCGTTCTAGTAGGAATCGCGATTCCTCTATCGATGTTTCTATCGTTTACGGTTTTTCAAGCGTTAGGCTATACACTCAATTTCATCATCCTGTTCAGCCTGATTATTTCGTTGGGGATGCTCGTGGACAACGCGATCGTGATCGTAGAAAACATCTTTCGATATCGATCTAACGGATATTCCAGGTTCGAGGCGGCAAAACGGGGTACGGCTGAGGTTGCCGGAGCGGTCGTCGCGTCGACCGCTACGACCGTTGCTGTTTTCGTTCCAATGATGTTCTGGCCCGGGTTGATCGGGGAGTTCATGAGCTATATGCCGCTGACGCTCATCGTCACGCTTCTCTGTTCGCTCTTCGTCGCCATCATTATCAATCCAGTACTGACGGGAACCTTCATTCGGCTCGATGATGATGACAAAATCGAGCGGCCGCGAATCTTTAAGATAATTGTCGCAGGTGTAATTCTTGTGCTGGGTCTGATCCTAGGGATAACGAATTGGCGAACACTTGTCGTGCTCGCTGCGGCCATACCCCTCTTGTATTACCTCCATGCGCTAGTCCTGAAAAAAATGGCCGACTGGTTCATGCATTCCGGGCTTCCGTCGATTGTGGAGTGGTACCGAAGCGTACTGAACTGGATGTTGAGTCGAGACTACTCAGCAAAGAATGCTCTTCTCAGAAATACATTTGCTTTGGGCTCACTAACCCTGGGTGTCGTTCTGTTGATCGGAGGTGGCATAGTTACTGCGATTTCCGGATCTGCTGCAGGGACAATCCTACTCGTTCCTGGAGGGTTCCTTAGCGTTGTGGGAATCCTGGCCATACTATTCCATACCATGGAGATCATCTATCTAGGCGGCAAGGGAAGTTTGCGCGTCGGTCTCTATTTTGGCTTGTTCTCCCTCGCGGTTCTCAGCCTGATGTCACTCGGCGCCAAAGAAGTAGAACTCTCTACGATTGTGACGCTCATGTTTTTCCCGGTTGTCATTTCGATGATTGGTCTGGCAGGGGCGATGTGGAATAAGCGTGATCGCTTGATCCTCACCGATAATCGAGCAAGTCTGTTAAACACGTCACTAGGAGGGCTCTTCGGAATCATTTTCATGTTCATGGCCGCACCTACCGGCGTCGAGTTTTTTCCTGAGACAGATCCCCAGCAAGTCAGAGTTACCGTTACGGGACAGCTTGGAATGAACATAAATGCCAGCAATGACCTGGTATCTCAGGCATATTCGAGGCTCGCAACTCTCTTGGCCACTAATAGTGAGTCGGAGGAAAACGTTAAGAACCTGCTGATCAATGTGGGTGTTTCTGAAGATGCGGATTTTGGAGGCGGTGCCGGGAGCCCGGAGCGCTCTCGTATTACGATGAACATGGTCGATTTTAAGGATCGGGGCGAATCGAGTACCGAAACACTGAATAAGATCAGAGAAGGTCTGAAAGGAATACCGGGCGCCGAACTCAAAATCAGCAAGGACAGCCAGGGTCCACCCACCGGACCGCCGGTGAATATTGAAGTATCGGGGCGGGATTTTCGGGAGATTGTAAGAATTACACGCGACATTAAGCAACAATTGATACAGGCATCAGAAACAGGAGCCATTCCCGGACTGGTTGACGTTGCCGATGATCTGGACACCGGACGACCTGAGTTAATGGTCCGTATCGATCGCCTTCGAGCTGCCCAGTTTGGACTCAGCACAAGAAAAATTGCATCGACCGTACGTGCAGCCGTAAACGGGATTGAGGCTGGAAAATATCGTGACGGCGACGACGAATACGATATCGTCGTTCGACTGAGAGAGTCGGATCGTTCGAGCCTGGAGAGCCTGAACAACCTGACCATTCTAGAGGACGGAAATCAAATTCCTCTGGTGGCCGTTGCCGAACTTGCCGTTGCTGGTGGTCTCGGTTCGATCACAAGACTCGACATGGAGCGCGTTGCCACCGTTTCCGCAAACGCCGCACCGGGCTTCAACGGTCAGGCGATTCTCGCTCAGGTTCAAGCACGCCTCGCAAATTATGAGAGCGAGCTCCCTGTAGGATATAACCTGGCCTATACCGGCGAGAATGAAGAACAAGCTGAAAGTTTCTCCTTCTTGACGGTCGTTATGTTGGTGGGTGTTTCGCTCATATTCATGATTATGGTTGCCCAGTTCAATCGAGTAAGCTCACCGTTCATCATCATGGTCGCCGTCGGGTTCAGTCTGGTCGGGGTAATATTCGGATTAATCTTAACGCGAACGCCGTTCGGCCTGATGACCTTTATTGGAGTCATCAGCCTTGCAGGTATCGTAGTCAACAATAATATTGTTCTGATTGCCTACACGATGCAACTCCAGGATCGGGGTCTATCCCGACACGACGCTATCATTGAGGCTGGTGCTACGAGATTAAGACCGGTCTTACTCACAGCATTGACTACTATTCTTGGACTGATTCCGCTGACATTTGGAATCAATATTGATTTCGTGGGGCTTCTACGTGATCTGAATCCCAATTTTCAATTCGGATCAGAAAACACGCAGTTTTGGGGACCTATGGGAACGGCTATCATTAGCGGACTCGGTTTCGCTACGTTTCTAACCCTGATCATCGTCCCCGTCCTGTACTCGGTTTTCGATTCGGCAGCGAGTCATATGCGATATATTGTTGGCGAAACTCCGGCAGGCAGCTTCAGTGCTGAGGCAATGGCTGGACCAAATGATGGAATGACTCGAGAATTGTCGGTCTCAAGCGGTGATGGGAAGCCAATTTCCGATGTCAGGACGGGGCCCAGCGAGTCAGCCTAAATGAATTCGGCATTCAATTATGAGGCAACTTTCGGACTACCCGGACGCGGGTCTTCGTATTTTTGAACGCCCGCACCTGCCTGACCCGGGCGCCATCCATTCGGTTCACCTGATTGGGATCTGCGGTACGGGAATGGGGTCACTTGCTGGTTTGTTTAAGGAAACCGGCTTCTCCGTGACGGGTTCAGATGCCGCAGCCTATCCTCCAATGAACGAGCATCTCGCGGCACTCGGTATCCCAATTATCGAAGGATATCGTCGCGAAAACCTGTCCCCGCCGCCGGACCTGGTGATCGTAGGCAACGCCTGTACGCCGACTCATATCGAGGCGTCGTTCGCTCGTGATCACCATCTCGTACAAGCTTCGTTTCCGGAAGCACTGTCAAGATATTTTATCCAGGATCGTCACTCGATTGTCGTTGCAGGTACGCATGGAAAAACGACAACAACAAGCATGTTAGCACATGTTTTTCATTCTGCGTCGTTGGATCCCGGATTTTTGATCGGGGGTATCATGAACGACGGTGGGAAAAGTTTTCATGTGGGATCGGACGCATTTTTCCTGGTGGAGGGTGATGAATACGACTCTTCATACTTTGACAAACGACCCAAATTCCTGCACTACCAGCCTCAGAGCGCAGTCGTGACGTCCGTCGAATTCGACCACGCGGATATTTATGGGAACCAGGAAGAGTATAAAGAGGCATTCCGGGAATTCGTGAGTCTGATTCCTGCAGATGGCATTTTGGCGCTGAATGCCGATGATCCTGCCACCGTGGAGTTGGCTGAAACTGCGACAAGCAGAATCGTGTATTACGGGCAAAACGGAGCCGAGCTTACGGCCCGGAACGTGACAACTTCGAGTACCGGACAGGCTTTCGATCTTTTTGAAAACGGCCAAAGTCTTGGAACGATCGAGTTGTCCATGTCCGGGCGGCACAACCTCCAAAATGCCCTTGCTGTAGCCGCTATTGCGTTGGACGCAGATATTCCGTTGCCCGCCATTCAAGATGGACTCAAATCGTTCTCGGGAGTCCAACGTCGGCAACAAATTTTGGGAGAAGAGAAAGGCGTCATTGTCATTGATGATTTTGCTCACCATCCTACCGCGGTAGGTGCGACGATCCAGTCAGTGCACGAACGATTTCCAGAACATCGAATCGTGGCTATCTTCGAGCCTCGGTCGAATTCCAGTCGGAGAAAGGTGTTTGAAAACGGGTATGCGGAGGCGCTGAGCCTTGCCGATGCGGCTTTCGTTTGTAGTCCCCCATTTCGTCATAACGACGACGCTTCCGACTTTATGAGTATCGAGGCCGTCCTTGAGAAACTCGAGCGCGCCGGCGTACATGGGCATTCGGCCGAGAACGCGGACTCTCTACTGGATCCCCTCCTTGAATTCCTACAGGCGGGCGATGTGGCCCTGGTCATGAGTAACGGTGGCTTCGGAAATATCCACCGTCGTATTCTTCAATCGTTGGAAGAAAACGCGTAGAGACATCGATTGAATTGCACGGTGAGGCCGTGCGTTCCAGGGTGGAGTTGATTCTCGGAAATTCATATGTTCCAGGAGTGCAATATCACTCCTCACCCTCAGTAGTAAATGGATCGACGCACTTTAGAGCGCCTCGTTGACGGCATTGACTCTGCATTGGGCCCTGAAGCGGTTCCGACACTGGTCGAAGAGATCGCTGTTGATATGATATCCAATCTAGCGAGCGGTCAAGCCGTCTCTTTCGATCAGTCGAACAGCCTCGACAACATCTCGCCAGAGGAAGTCATCATCCACGTACGTCTTTCGGACTGTAGCAGTCGACTGGCCTCTACCGTCGTGGCCCATTGTTATGACAAAGTTCGCCGGCGCACGTCTCAGATTTCCGAGGGCTTCAGGGACTTTTTCCGTAAAGCCGACCTGAACGTGCCGAAGTTGATATTGCATATCGATGGTGCGGCTGAGTTGTTGAAGGGCTTTTCGTCCTCAGACATCATTGAAATCGTTACAACCATCGAGCAGGCGGCGATCGATGCCACTTTCGATCGCGTGCAGCTTCTGAGGTTGCGAGCGGGAAAAAATGATTCGGCGTCGTGGCTTTTGCCTCATCTCCCGGATCTCCTTTCCACCTGTTCTATCGGCGAATTCGAGGTTGAAATTGGATCCAGAGAGACAGGCCTTAGGGCTCAGGATCTGCTGGATGTCACCAGGGCCTTATTGAGAGCGAAAGTTAAGGACGATAATCACCCCCACCTTACTGTGTCTTGCAACGCAGCCACTACGGCGAATCCATTTGTACGACTAAAAGGCGATCTCCGGATTGATCTGGCGATATCGCTGTGGCCACATCTGGATAGGGCCCGAGAATCGCTCCCGATCGGTGCCTGCTACACAGATCGATATGAGCTATTGGGACAAGTCGGGGATGATCTGGCGAAACAGGGCGCTTCCGTATTGGAGAATCTGATTACCTCGGTTCTTGAAATGAAGAAGGAAGACTCCGCTGGATCCGTTTTTCTTTCGCTGAATGCACCCAGTAGCGGCTCTTCTCCTGCCGGGATTTGGGCTGGATTTCCAGTCGGTGTGGATTTAGGGAGCGGAGCGAATAAAGCTTCGGCCATTTTACTTAGAAATGGGCTACTTTCAAGAATAGGCCTTAGTGACCAGGTGGAAGTGGTTTTGGACGGGCTGCCCGTTTTCAACTCTCTCAAGAACAGTATCGGCGTTTCGCCTGAACTCCCGCCAGCTGAGCTTGCCGGATTCCTAGTCGAGCAGTTCGCCGACGCGATCGAGGCCGGAAGATCAAAACATCTGCGACTGAGTGTTCTTGGAACGTCTAATGGGCTCGGGATATCATCATCTATTCAGGCTACAGGGACGATTGAACGAGTGGAATCGAAGGGTTGGGCAGATGAACACTTTACCCGGGGTGGAGCGCTAATCCCTCCACTCGAGTAGAGCCGACAATCAGTGACGCACATTCATGAAGGTTTCCGTTGAACCTTTGACATTAGAGCTGACCCGTCCATTCCGGATAGCCCATGGAACGAGTAGTTCAAGAGTAAACGCCCTCGTCCGCATTCAAGGATGTGTGGGTGAAGCTGCTCTCCCGCCCTACTACGAGCACCGGCTTGATGACGTCCGTGCTTACATCGAATCGCTTGATCTGTCGGTGATCGAATCTGCTGGCGGACTCGCGATCGAGAGCCTCCTGCAATCGCTTCCCGAAGGCCCGCCGCCGGCCGTTGCGGCACTGGACATGGCTCTTCACGAGATGTGGGCAAAAGAAATTGGAACGTCCGTTGTATCAGCTATTTGGTCTCGATGGGTCAAAACCTGTGACGAGCTCATACGCCCTATCGATCCCCAGCGATGAAGAGGAGTGGAAGGAAACATTGGATTCAGTGGGTCAATACCCTTCCATCAAATTGAAATTGGGGTCCGGCGATCTGGCCTTCGACGAGACGATTGTCCGGATTGCACGAGAGAACTTCAGGGGAATCCTTTGTGTCGATGCGAACTCAGGCTGGTCTATCCCGGACGCCGTTCAAATCATCCCAAAACTTCGAAAATTCAACCTTGCCTTCATTGAACAACCCATAGACTACGGAGACACAGATGACTGGCATCTACTTCGGAGATTGCTCAGACATACGGAAGTGCCGCTTATCGCCGACGAAAGTGTTCGAAGCGCCGATGACGTGATCGCATTGGCCGGAGCTGCTGACGGTGTAAACCTGAAGCTTGCCAAGTGTGGAGGGATCCGAAACGTACGACGATTAATCACCATTGCCCGGGCTTTGAACATGTCCGTCCTGATCGGTTGTATGGTCGAAAGCAGTTTGGCGTTGACAGCAGCCGCACATCTGGCATCACTTGCTGATTTTGTAGACATCGACGGCACGCTTCATCTGGCCAATGACCCGTTTTCGGGTCTTGAATTCTCACACGGGCACATTCGATTGCCGGATCGACCTGGTCTTGGCGTAGTCGAACTTTAGGAGAATGTTTTTCTAAATGGAAATGACCGTCCTATACGTTGACGTATTGGTCGCCCGTCCATCGTCACCGAAATTTCGTTCGGCGAAAATAAGTTCTCCATCGTGCCGGACAAGCACAACCGTAGATGACCGTGTCCCATACCCCGGCGTCCGAATGAACATGGAAGAAAGAGCCCGTTCGAGTTCTAAACCCACTCCGGTGTCGGGAAGGTCGTCGTCGCTCGCCCGATTCAGATCGTGCATGATCGCTAGAAAAGAAGATGGGGCATTTGCTCCATCTGAGAGCAGCCCGCGCAGCGACTCTTTCCCTTTCAACACTTTCGGCCACGGTGTATTCATCAGATCATTGCTCAAACCGTGAATACCGGGCTCGATCAAAACCGGACCTCGGTTGCCCCGGTTCGACAGATACCCGAGTCGTCCCGTTTCCCAGACGATCAGGTTGAATCCGTCGTATGCACGTGCAGATTCGCTGATTTGATGCAAATACTCGGTTGGCGTCATGTTCGATTCCAGAAAACCTGTGACAAGAGTCCCTCGTGATTGAGCTTCGTCCATCAGATTCGCGGGGTCTCTGTAATTCGTCACTGCGGCAAGTCGACCGCTATTCGATAGGCCAAGCCATGTCCCGCCACTCTTGAGATCACGCCCACCGTAAATGCCAGGTTTATCCCTCCAGCGGCTCGCGTAGAGCGTCGGTCGATTCAGGAATTCGTCTCTGTTTGCGACCAGCACGAACGGATACTCCTCAGAGATCTGATTTCCAAGTAAGATGAGGCACATTCAGGCAGTCATAGCTGGGTTGGAACACCCAAGAACGAGAACGTTTGGATATCGATCCCACGAACACCGATCACCGCTCCAGGATTCGACGCAACAAGCCTGTTGAGCAGGATTCTTTAATGACTCCCTTCAGCGAGTCGTGTCAGAGAGTGTGCCCTTTTCATTAGATTCTGGTTCTCACGGCGCGAACTCATTACCAGGCCTCGAACGAACAACATACCAAGTGCCTAAGCAGACCTCAGATCTAGCTCTCGTTGTCGATTTGAAGGACAACAACAGCTATCCGATTCATTTCAAACCTCTATCCAGTGTACCGGATCTCATGGATCGTCACGGACTTCAGCCGGGGCGAGTCCTCCTGATCACGGATGATCATGTTGGACCGCTCTACGCAGAACCGCTGCTCACTCTGCTTTCAGGATCGGATTGGAAGCCGCGAGTGTTGACACTTCCTTCCGGTGAGTCCACGAAATCACTTGCCCACCTAAGTGACATCTACGACGTTTCGCTCGCCTGGAATATTGATCGGACCACACCCGTCTTGGCTCTCGGAGGAGGCGTGATCGGAGACATAGCGGGATTTGCCGCGTCGACCCTGTTAAGAGGACTTCCACTCGTTCAGCTACCAACATCACTTCTTGCTCAAGTCGACAGCTCGATCGGCGGAAAGACCGGGATCAATCACGAGTTGGGAAAAAATCTGGTTGGAACGTTTTACCAGCCGGTCTTTGTTTGCTCAGATGCAAATACGTTAACTACGCTTCCGGATCGAGAATGGATCGGCGGACTCGCCGAGGTCATCAAGCATGCCCTGATTGCTGATTCGGATTTCTTGACTTGGCTGGATGAACACCTTGATCTACTGCTCGGTCGCGACGAATCGACTGTTGGAACGATGATCACCCGCGCTGCCCGAATCAAGGCCAACATCGTTTCCAAAGATGAACGTGACTTGGGTCTGAGGGCTACGCTAAATTTCGGACATACGTTTGCTCACGCCCTTGAGAAAGTCTCCGGATATGGCCATTTTACGCACGGCGAAGCCGTCTTCGTGGGGATGAAAGCAGCTATCGCTCTTTCGGCGCAAAACAACCCAAAACTCGACGTCAATCGTCCGGCAAGCGTCTTCGCGAGGCTTCCGGTACCGTCTATCCCTTCGTTCCTTGAATTCGGCCAACTATTGGATGCTATGAAGTTGGATAAAAAGAGAGCTTCCGGAAAGATGCGCTTTGTACTGCTTCGAACGATTGGCGAGGCCTATGTCTCCTCGGAAATAGAAGAGAAGGATGTTGAGTCCGCGTGGGCAGCTGCGGTGGCAGATGAGTGAATTGCTTGATTCTCAGTCGCATTCTACGTGGAACATCGCTACGCAAGTCGGTATGATTCGGGCACTTCCCCTCTCGGGAGCCGTTTAGGCAACAACGAAGTACTGATACGTACATTCTAGGCCCTTTTCGACTTGTTCGGACGGATTCTCGGACATATCTCAAAACGAACCTTACAGATCAGTGGGATCGTCGTTCTGACGATTCTCGTTGTGTTTTTTGCTGCTACAAGATCTCAAGTTGGGCGAGATGAGCTCAAGCGTCAAATTGAGAACTCCTTTAACACTGCATTTCAGGGCCATCTGTCAATTGACCGACTGACGGGAAACCTTCTTTACACCTTATATGCCGAACACGTCCAACTCACAGCACCCAATGGCGAACTGATCGCTACGATTGACTCCGTTGTCATTGAACCAAGATGGCAAGATCTACTACAACGGACCTTTTCGGTGAAATCGATCTCTCTCCACCACCCTGTTTTTGAAATCAGTGGCGACGAGAATGGGCAGTTGAACCTAAATCAGGCGCTTCAGCCTCGAGCCCGCGACTCCGTATCCATTGGTTCAGACTGGACGTTCAAATCCGCTACGCTTCATATCGAAAACGGTCACCTTTTGACAAGAAATCTCGGTGACCCCAACGATATCTCCGGCCCGAATCGTGTCTTCGATTTCGCCAACGCCTCCTTTGACGATTTGAATCTTGATGCCAGAATTGATTGGGATGCTCCTCATGGACAAATTGACTTGTTGGGTTTCTCCGGTTTTCTTGACAACGGTCGATTAAGAATCAGCGGACAGCCGACCCAGCTTATCATTCAGGGACCAAGATTGTCCGTGAACAATTTCATATTCACGCTCGGTTCATCGACGTTCAACCTTAACGGATTCGCTAATATCCTTCAATCGGTGGATAATCAAGATTGGTGGGATGTCCCTTTTCTAGCAAATCTTGATCAGAGCCACATCTCCTTTGACGAACTTAAAACGTTGTTTCCATCGATACCTCTGTCGGGTGAAGCCACAGTTTCTGCTCTCATTCAGGGCCCGCTGGCTGACGCCACCGTTTCTTGGATCCGACTCGGAACGGACAAGTCGGATTTTGAACTCACGGGAATGATCCGTGGATTCCCCGATTCAGTCTCTTTTGATGTGGCGTTCAGTGCCGTCAATTTGGATCCGGCTGATTTAAAATCCTGGCTACCCGGGTCCCCGATTGAATCGTTGACGATGAATGTTCTCTCGCTGAAGGGGGTGTCGCTCGGATCGTACATCCTTGACCCCGAGCAGCCGTTTCTGGCGGCATCTGGTTACGTTGATATTTCGTCCGACAAAGGATCGGTATCCACTACCTACGAAATCGAGGGTCCTTTCGATGACGAAATGGCCTTTGATATTGGACTTACGTCAAACAATATGGACCTTTCGTACTGGACATCCAACCGGGCGGTCCAAACCAATTTTAACGGGGCGTTTCGTTTAATCGGATCGGGGATCGACCCTGAAACAGCTTTAGCGGAGTTTAGACTGGATCTAACCAACGTTAAAATAGGGACTGCCTTTCTACCTGCGATTTCACTGACGGGTAAAATTGAGGACGGTAGATACCAAGCAAATCTCGTCGCCTCCCAACCCACCGGTAGCGTAGAAATTGACGCCAACGGCAGGTTTGGCAACGAGCTCTTTGACTATGCTCTTTTCTTCAAGGCACGGTCATTTGATGCAGGTCCTCTCGTCGGAAACGATTCACTCGCCACAACCTTGAATTTCGAGGCCATTCTTACCGGGAGCGGACTCTCGGAAAACGATCTGGCTGGAGAGCTTCAGATCACGTTTGACACGTCAGGTGTTCGATTGGGTTCACGAACCAGCGTTATCTCCCCTCATTCGCATACGCTCGCAATTCGAAGACCTGGATCCGTGGGTCCGCGAATAACCCTACGCGGTGATATGGCTGACATTGACGTAACCGGTGAGGTCAACCTCGCGGCACTTTCAGCACTCAGTGCAGCATGGTTGTTTGAATTTCGCTCCGCACTAGAGCGTCAGGGCGACAAACGCCTTTATGGTCAAAACGAGTCTGAGGCGCCGAGTGATGATATTTTGGACTCGCTGCTCTGGGCCGACGCCAGGATTGCATTTGAGGGACCTTTGTCGGGGAAAACGACCAACATTAAATCGGATATCATTGTTCATGACCTCAGTATCGTATCCGCCTACGTGCCGAGCCTACCGAGGTTGGAATCATCAGGAACGGCAAGGATAACCGTTTCGGTCGGCGACCAGGACATTTCGATCACAGCCTCTTACCTGGCAGACTCGCTAAGAATCGGAGGAATTTCTCTCGGAGAAACTCAACTTGAGAGCCAGATTACGGCATCTAGAAATCCGTCCATCGAAGAATCATTAAAGGCCTCATTGTCGCTCGTATCCGATTCTCTCATCGTGTTCGGTCAGCCTTTTCAAGCACCCACGCTCGAGTTTTCTCTGCAGAATAGAGAAGGGTCGTTGACGTTTTTTACGCCCGGCGCGCGTAGAATTGATTCCGTCGTTGTGGCGTCAAGGATTTTTCTACTCGAGGATCGAAATGAAATCATATTTGACGAGATTAATGTGGTGGGTAGAACAACCACTTGGAAGAGCTCCGGCAGTCCTACGATCAGTCTTTACAGTGACGCGGTGGTGGTCCGAGACGCCGAAATCCTTCAACATGGACCGGACGGATTGACGGGCCAGCGCATTATGGCGTCGGGTACATTTTCCAGTCAGGTCCAGGACACGCTTCACGTGCAGGCCGACAACGTGATTCTGCACGAAATCTCCGAGATTCTTGTGACATCCCCGCACCTAGATGGGCGTCTCAATGCAGTTCTTGAAATAACCAGAGCCGATAACCAACCGATCGTTGCTGGTGCCGTTGATATCTCCCAGTTCTCGTTGGATAACCGAATATTGGGTGATGTGGAGATCCAGAGTCGGTTGCTTGCGGGATCGCCTGACTTGGGAGTTCATCTGGCCTTATCCCCGATAAATCCGACCACCGATATCGAATTCTTCGAGGGCGAGTCATTCCCTTCTCTTGTAGCCAATCAGCTAGAAATCGACGGAACGATTCGACTGCCAAATACGTCGCGAAGGGGAATATCAGATCCCGGCTCGCTTTCCCTCGATGTTCAGATCGAGAGCGCCGATATTTTCTTTTTGGAGTACGTGTTTAATGATTTGGAAAACGTCGTGGGCTACTTCAAGGGAGGCGGACGAATAGATGGGACGATGTCGAACCCTCGTTTTGACATTAATCTGGAGCTTTATGACGGCCATTTTGAGATACCGCAGTTTGAGTTGGCCTATGACCTATCGGGTGATTTGGGGATAGGCGTCGACGGGATCCGTATCGATGCGGTGCAGCTTGTCGATCAGACCGGAGGAACTGCACTCGCCAGCGGTATGATATTTTTTAATGACTACCGATTCTTCTCCCTCGGGCTCAAATTCGATCTGGACAACTTTCAGGTGATGGATGTCAGTGCTTCGGAAGAACTACCCTTTTACGGACACCTGTGGGCAACGGGTACGTTGAGCCTCGATGGACCGCTGTATGATGCGACACTCCGATCCACCGACGCCGTCGTCTCACCCAACTCAGAATTATTCATTCCAGTTGTAGAAACAGCACTGAACACCGACGAGGCCTACATCGTTTTTGTGGATTCTGCCGGCCACATTCCGAACTTCCAACAGCTGGCGAAGCGTTCGTTCTTACTTGGCCACCGACCCAACGCTGAACGTCGATTTCTAGATGCACTCGATATGGACTTGAGCATCTTTGCGCCCAATGGGGCAACCATTCATCTGGTCATCGACCCGCTTCTCGGTGATGTGATCAACGCATCCAGTACGGGGCGCATCCAGATTCAGAGAAATGAAGGTGATTTCCTCGTATTCGGCGAGCTCCTCGTAAACGGAGGCGACTATCTCTTCACGGCGGGTGAAGTTTTTGTTCGG
The DNA here is from genome assembly GCA_022567305.1 of Bacteroidota bacterium. Lineage (GTDB taxonomy): Bacteria > Bacteroidota > Rhodothermia > Rhodothermales > UBA10348 > SMXL01. Next base: position 24,081 of record JADFHF010000016.1, read on the forward strand.
CGATTCGTGATTGAACAAGGGGGCTCCATTTCATGGAATGGAGATCCGGTTAATGCCGCGCTCGATATTCCGGCGGTCTATCGGACTCGTGCTTCTCTCGCTGGTCTTCCTGGATACGAAGACAACGCGTTGGGGCTCATTCCGCTCATTGTGTCGCTTCAGATTGGCGGCACAGTGGAGTCCCCGACGGTGGAATTGGGGCTCGCGATTGACCGCTCAAGGCAAAACGTGCCGGCGCGCATCCAGGCGCTCGAAGCCCAGCTCAATTCTCCAGAACGTGCCACCGAATACGCCACCTCCGTTTTGCTCACGAATACATTTCGCTTGACCACCGACAGTTTTGGTTCCGGAACCGGAAGCCAACTGGTATTCAATAGCGTGTCCCAACTTGTATCGAGCCAGGTGAACCGGTTTATCAATCAGGCACTTCCGAATGTCGATTTTAGCTTCGGACTGCAGGGTGAAAACGCCCAGGATCTGGATGTCACATACGGTGTCGCCTTGCGGTTGTTGGATGAAAGGCTGATCATCCGTGGCGAGGGTGTATACCAGGGATCTCGAACTAGCACAGACAATGTATCTACACCAAATGATGGACTGCAGGGTGAATTCCTGGTAGAAGTAAAGCTCAGTCCGAGGGTCTCGGTCGAGGTATTCTTCCGAAGGGAGGGAGGCATACTTCAGAGCGCAACGCTCACCAACACAACCGGAGCCGGACTTTCGTATCAGACGGAATTTTCGACGTGGAAGAGTTTCTGGAGAAAGCTATTCGGGTGGTTGACCCCAAACGCAAAGGACTCTAATGATTCTGTAACGATTGATCCGACGACGGGGTGATGGGCTACGATATTTCTGATTCCGAGGTGTCTAGTAAGGCCGTCGATCTGGATTCTTAATCCAAGCATCAAAGACTTTGGCAGCCTCATCCCTCAAGACCTGCCGCATAGGAATACTCCTCTCCTCCGGTGGAAGTGCTACTTCACGATAGATAAAATCATCGTCGAAATCTGCATCAGAAGCATCATCTCTCGATGCCCCGAAAAAGATACGATCAGGGCGGGCCCAATAGATGGCTCCCAGGCACATCGGACATGGTTCGCAGGACGTATAGAGGTCACAACCAGTTAGCTGGAAGCTGTTCAACGCTTTACATGCATTTCGAATGGCCACGACCTCTGCATGGGCTGTGGGATCCAAGTCTGACGTAACCCGATTTTCCCCCGTAGCCAATATCTCACTGCCGCACACAATAATTGCCGCAAAAGGACCTCCATGATGCTTTTCCACGTTTTCGATGGCCAGACGGATGGTCTCGCGCATGAATGCTTGAGGGGTAGAAGGCATATTTCAGAACGATTGACTCGTGCGCCTAAACGTTTAGAGTTCCTGGCGTTGGAAAACCAGTATATTGCGAGCCGTCAAAATAGGCCGATCAGAGCCCGTAATCCATGAGACCACTTGCAGACCGGACAAAAGGGTTAGTTCAGAGCAATATCAGAGCGGTTACGCTGATGCTGAAAGATTCCGGAGGTATCAATCTCGGGCAGGGTATTTGCGATATGCCCACTCCCCCTAGCATCAAGGAGGCGGCCAAAAAGGCGATCGACGAAGATGAGTCCATCTATTCGTACTACGGCGGCATTGACTCTCTTCGGGATTCATTGGTTGTGAAATCGTCTACGTACAACAAGATGCCCGTGTCCTCACCGGAGGAGGTCATGGTAACGGTTGGATCTACCGGTGCCTTCGTAACAGCTATGTTTTGCCTTCTTAATTCCGGTGACGAGGTAATGGTCTTCGAGCCGTTCTACGGTTACCACATCAATCTCCTCCAGGTGATGGGCGCGCAAATTCGCTTCATCCCGACGAGGCCACCGAACTGGGAGATTCCTTTCGATGCCATTGAAAAGGCGATAACGGAACGGACCAGAGCCATCATTCTGAACACTCCAGGAAATCCCCATGGAAAGGTTTGGACCCACGAAGAGCTTGCTCGACTCCTCGTAATATTGGAGAAACACGACCTTTATGCCATTACCGATGAAATCTATGAATACATGCTCTACGACGGTCGTGCCCACTACTCACTGGCTGCGTTACCGGGCGCCTTCGATAGAACAATCACGATTTCAGGCTTTTCGAAAACCTACAACATGACCGGGTGGCGGATCGGATACGCCATCGGACCCGAACCGATTATTTCCAAGATGGGACTGTTGGCTGACCTGCTCTATATCTGTTCTCCTACACCACTACAACACGGTGTCGCGGCCGCTTTCAAGATGAATAATCGCTATTTCGATGACCTGGCGTCTGCTTATGACCAGAAGCGAACCCTGATGTGCTCAACGTTGGACGATGTCGGGTTCGATCTCTCCTGGCCCCAGGGCTCGTACTACGTTTTGGCAGACTTCTCACCTCTCCGAGATCGCTTGAAAGGGTTCAAGGACGATGTCGAGGCCTGCCAGACGCTCATACAAAAGGCCCGAGTCGGTACGGTTCCGGGCCAATCATTCTTCAACAATCCGAAAGATGGCCAGTCTTTTCTACGCTTTTGTTTCGCGAAGGAACTCGACGTGCTTCAAAGCGCCTGTAGTCAGTTGAAAGAAGCCCTCTCCAGCACCCGAAGTGCTTAACCGATACCGGCTTCGCGAATCGCTTCGATTAATCGGTCGTGCAATTGGCCATTTGAAACGATTACGCCACGATTGGCCTCCAGTCGATGCCCTTTACTAAAGTCCAATTTTTCCCCATAGATATCCGTGACGACTCCGCCCGCTTCCTCGACCAGGAGTGACCCACCAGCATGATCCCAGATATTCTCGACATATCTGCGATGAGAGGGGAGCCTCAAGTACATTTCCGCATCTCCGCAGGCAACGACCGCATATTTCGCCTGGCTATCCAATCGGACCGGATCAGCCGTTATTCCCAGGATGCTTGCAATTTTTTCCGCTCCTGAGTGTGAGGTATGCATCGCTTCGACCGATTCACACAGCCTGAGATTGGCTGGATCCGAGAATGAACTCACCGAAGCCTGGCCTACGATATTATGGTCTGAAAGTGAGTGAATCTGCGCGCCAAGTCCTCTACGGGCGGCTACAAGGATTCCCGGAACCGTTCCTGCTCCCGTGATACTCAAATTCGGACAACCGACGGCGGCGAGCACAACTTCACCGTCCTGAATAAGGGCGAGAGCAATTGCATACTGATCTCCTCGGAGAAAGCCTTTTGTGCCATCGATTGGATCAAGTGTCCAGAATCGATTCGAGTAGTCTTGGCTGCCACCATAATCGATCCATTCGAACACTTCATCTTTCGTTGCGTCAGGACGAATATGCCGCACCTCCTTCACAACACGATCCGCAAGACCAAGATTATCCTTTGAACGTAAAACGTCGGCATTCTCTTCTGCGATGATGGGATCAGACGGGAATGTATTTCTAAGCCGCGAACAGACAATAGCCTGGCTTCCAAAATCAGCAACGGTGACCGGGCTTCGATCTACCTTTTCGAGCGTAGCGTTCTCGAGCTCAGCCTGAACGCGCCGGCACAGCACCGAGGCCTCTTGGACCGCAGCAATTGCCGTATCTAATTCCTGCACAAGATTCATCGCGCCGCCAGGTTGCAGTTACAGATCCGGATAGATTGGGAACCTGTCGAGATAGCTCAATTTGTTTTGTTGCACGTCCGTTTCGCAGCAGAAATTTTCGTTCCCATTTGTGATCAGTAAAAACCTTGCCCCAACGACGAGATTATATCGAGAAACTTGATCAAACGTGGCCTGTGTTAGGTTTACATGAGGGGCCTTGCATTCGATAATCATCCATGGCTTACCGTTACGGTCGTGAACAACAATATCTGCCCGATACTGCGCCGAGGCCATATTGAGGCCCTTCTCGACGGATATGAGGCCCAACGGGACGCCAATTTCTTCTCGCAAAAACGTAATTGTGGATTGTCGAACTCGTTCTTCCGGACCAGCCTTCACGGCTTTTCGTCTGGATGGGTCGACCACGTATCCGCCATCAGATTTCTTAGCCAAAATCCTTTTTGAGCTTATCGATTTCATGGTAGAAAACAACTTACACTGACAACCGACAAAAAAGGGGCAGGTGCTGACACCTGCCCCTCCGGATGGAACTCATTTCGGGTCTAAACAACTCCAAACGCCAGCATCGCATCAGCCACTTTTACGAAACCGGCCAAGTTGGCTCCTTTCACGTAGTCAATAGCATCTCCGTTTCGACCGTATTCCACGCAGCTCGTGTGAATGCTCGCCATGATCTCACGAAGTTTGGCGTCGACTTCTTCCCTCGTCCACTGTAGGCGCATTGAGTTCTGAGTCATTTCGATTCCGGATATGGCCACACCCCCCGCATTAGCAGCTTTCCCCGGACCAAAGAGTACGTTTGCTTCTTCAAAGAGCTTCGTGGCCTGGATGGTTGAAGGCATGTTTGCACCCTCAGCCACCACGTAGCAACCATTTTTAATAAGCTCTTTCGCGTCGTTTTCGTCCAGTTCGTTTTGAGTAGCTGCAGGAATAGCCAGATCGCACGGCACGGCCCACGGCTTACCGTTTTCAATATATTCGAGTCCATATTTGTCGGAAAACTCTTTGATACGACCGCGACGTTGATTCTTGAGATCCATTACAAACGCGAGCTTTTCCGAATCGATACCATCCTTATCTACGACCGTACCTGACGAGTCAGATAGAGTAAGCACCGTCGCACCCATCTCAATCAGCTTTTCAGCAGCGAACTGGGCAACGTTTCCAGATCCTGACACGACACAACGCTTTCCTTCCAGTGAGTCATTTCGAGTCGCCAGCATCTCTGAGGCAAAATAAACGGTTCCATATCCCGTTGCCTCCGGTCGAATCAAGCTCCCACCGAACGACATTCCCTTTCCCGTCATCATTCCGGTGAACTCGTTTTGGAGGCGTCGATACTGACCAAACAGGTATCCGATCTCGCGCGATCCGACACCAATATCGCCAGCCGGGATATCCACGTTTTTACCAATGTGCCGGGCCAGCTCAGTCATAAAGGACTGGCAAAACCTCATTACTTCGGAATCAGATTTTCCTTTAGGATCGAAATCAGATCCTCCTTTTCCTCCACCAAGAGGAAGCGTCGTAAGGCTGTTCTTCAAAATCTGCTCGAACGCAAGGAATTTGAGAATCCCCAGGTTTACACTCGGATGAAACCGGAGTCCTCCTTTGTAAGGCCCGATCGATCCGTTAAACTGAATCCTGTATCCGCGATTGAATTGAACTTTACTTTGATCATCCTGCCAACTGACCCTGAACATGACGACACGATCCGGTTCGGTAAGGCGCTCGAAAACCCGTGCTTCACGATACTCAGGGTGTTCGTCTAGAAAGGGCCAGATCTTCTCCGCTACTTCCTGAACCGCCTGGTGAAACTCGGGCTCTCCCGGGTTCCTACGTTTCAGCTCTACCATAAAGGCGTCTAAAGACTTATGCGATAGTTCCATTGGCGGAATGAGGTTGTTTCTTGAAGAGATTTAAATTAGAGAAACGCATAAAATCACGGAATTCTGGAAGCGCCTCCAGTCGGAAGAAATCGCGAAGCGATCACGTTGGGTGTTCTTAAGATTGTGTACTTGATCGCTCAATATGAGCCGGTTTTCGCGATAAGCGAGAGCCCGAATGGGCGTTGATTTGGCAGCGTCCGTCTGAAGAGTCCGTGATGGATGCTGGATCACGCCAACGTTACGGTTTGGGGCGAGATTTGTCAAGGTTTTGAGACTATAAGGACCCTTTTTAATGTCTGATAAGAGTTGGACGGCGAGTCCGTGTAACGACTCATCCCTCCCCCTTAGCTGCTCCCGAGAGCAGAAACAACACCGCCATTCTGACGGCTACCCCGTTCGTGACCTGATTCAATATGACCGCTCGCTCGTGATCGACCACGTCACTCGCCAGTTCAACACCACGGTTCACCGGGCCCGGATGCATAATGACCAAATCCTTATGCTGTTCCAGATGCTGAACCTTTATTCCAAACTGCTCATGATATTCACGGAGGCTTGGTACCAGGTTTTTCCCCTGCCTTTCCATTTGAATACGAAGAGCCATGGCCACGTCTGACCCTTCAAGGGCTTCGTTCAGGCTGGATGTGATCCTGATCGTGCTGTCGGGCAAGAACTTGTCCAACTCGACGGGAAGTAGCGTCTTTGGACCACAAAGTGTCACATTGGCGCCCAGCTTGGTCAGACCGTGAATATTGGATCGAGCAACACGACTGTGCTTTATGTCTCCAATGATCGAAATATTCAGTCCCTGGAAACTCTCGAATCGATCTGAAATGGTTAACAGATCCAGTAGCCCCTGGGTCGGGTGCTCATGAGCTCCGTCCCCCGCATTGATCACCACGGCGTCTACGCACTGCGTCAGAAAATGTGGAGCTCCTGGAGATGGGTGGCGAATAACCACCATATCGATCTGCATCGCCTCTACATTCTGTGCCGTGTCCTTCAAGGTCTCCCCCTTGGACACGGACGATCCTGACGAGGAAAAATTGATCGGCGAAGCAGAAAGCCGTTTTTCGGCCAGCTCAAATGAAATTCGGGTCCGAGTAGAGGGTTCGAAAAACAGGTTTACAATCGTTACGCCTCGGAGTGTCGGAACCTGACGAATGGGTCGGTACAGAACTTCCCGAAACTGGCGCGCGGTTTCGAGAATGAGTTCAATTTCCTCACGAGAATAGGTAGACAGACCCAAGAGATGTCGATGCTGTAGCATCGGCTCTGCTGTATCGTTCGCCGGCACTACTTTTGTCTCAGTTATCATTCGTGCCTCTCTAATCCGTGGAGGGATTGAGATTGGCATCCTCAGACTGGTGTTCGACCAACCAGACTCCCTCAGAATCATCAATTTCCAACAAACAGACGCGCACTTCTTCTCCGGGAAAGGTTGGGATGCGACGACCTACAAAATCAGCACGGATAGGAAGTTCCCGTAAACCCCGGTCAATAATGACCAGAAAATGTATCGACGCGGGCCGACCCATATCCATAAGGGCATCCAACGCCGCTCGGGCAGTACGACCCGTATACAGCACGTCATCAACCAAAACCAAATGTCGATCAGATATGTCAAAATCGATCTTCGTCTCTCGTATGTAAGGTTGTTTCAGGCGTAGCCGAAAATCGTCTCGGTACATGGTGGCATCCAGTACCCCGAGAGGGACTCTCATGCCTTCTGCTTCCTCAATGTGACTCTGAAGTCTTTGAGCAATAAAAACGCCCCGACGCTGCATACCAATCAGCCCGATCATGGGGTCGAGTCCTTCTTCGTGGGACAGCGTCTCGACGATCTGGCGGGCCATCCGATTTAACGTCCGGCTAAGATCCCGATCGTCCATTAACTGAGCTTTTACGACGTCATTTTCATCCATGGGCCGAAGTTACACCATTTCGTCGATGCGTAACCAGTTATTGAAGCGTGGAGCTCGAGCAAACCGTGTGAATTCAGAGACATACACGTTTCCAAAAACGCTTGAAACGTCCGATCAACGGAACCAACACTCGATGATTCGTACTACTCATCTTAATTTTCTCACCGGCCCGTTCGGACTCATTTGACTACAGTCGAAACTTCTCTTCGATATCTCGATCCCGTGTTCGTTTCCAAACTGTCGAACATGGAGTTGCGAGCGCGCTTAATTGTCGAGGGGTTTATTACCGGACTGCACAAAAGTCCATATCATGGATTCTCGGTGGAGTTTACCGAACATCGCCCATACAATCCGGGCGACGAACTTCGGCATGTGGATTGGAAGGTATACGCAAAAACAGATCGGCATTATGTTAAACAGTATGAGGAAGAAACCAATCTGAGACACTATGTCGTTTTGGATACGTCACCTTCGATGCGCTACAAGCACAACGCTCCTCTGTCCAAATTAGAATTCAGCGCGTATCTGGCCAGCGCTCTGCACTTAATGATGATTCGTCAGCGTGATGCAACGGGGCTCATCGCATTTGACGAATCTATCCATACTATTCTACCTCCTAAGAGCACCACCGGATATATTCGTACGCTATTAAGTACGCTCGAACGAATTACAGATATGGAGCCAGCTGGAGAACGTACTGGCGCCGCGGCCGTCCTCAACGAAGTGGCTGAACGTATTTCTCGTCGTTCCCTAGTCGTCGTGATTACAGATCTATTCGAGAACATCGCTGAGCATGAGACGCTATTGAACGCGCTTAGACATCTTCGCTACCGAGGTCACGAAGTTCTCGTGTTTCACGTTCTTGAATCCGAGACAGAGCGCAGATTCAAGTTTCCAGATGTACCCATGCGATTCGTAGATATGGAGACTGGAGAAGAAATGTCTTTGAATCCAGCTCAGGTAAGAGAAAACTATGAAGGAGCGGTCCGGGCATTTTCAGAACGGTTCAGATTGAGATGCCGGGAACGAAATATCGATTTTGTCGAGCTAGACACGATGAAACCTTACGGTACGGCCCTTCTGGCCTACCTAAACAAAAGAAATCGACTTACGTAATGTGGCACTCGGCTGGTGAGGCTCGATTCCAGCATTCACATCAATTAACCATTCGATTGCCATAATGAATACGCTTCGAGTTCGCGAGCTGTTGATCTGTTCCATTTTCGCCACCGTCTGTTTGGGGGTAGCCCCAAGATCGGCGGTTTCGCAAAACACGGATGCCCCCTACGTTCTGGCAACGCCTGGAAACACGCCGAAGGCGTACGACAACCCTGACCTGGTTATGAAGTATCAGTCGACGATTACTGCCGAAGACCTGGCGGCTCACCTCTAGTTCTTCGCCTCTGACTTCTTTGAAGGACGAGAAACCAGTGCCCGCGGGCAAAAACTAGCGGCTCACTACCTCGCGTCCCAGTATCGCAAGATTGGTGTGTCTCCTCGCGGGACTGTGGAATCCACCAACCCCATGGATCCGTCGGCCTACTTCCAGCCGTTTGACGTTTATGGGAATCGGATAACGTCAGCGAGTCTAGCGATCAGTGTCAATGGTAAAACCGTACATACTTCAACCAATTCGGCTATTAAAACCGACGACCAGTCCTATCTCGTATTTGGAACGACGCCCGATGTGACCGGCGGCGTGGTCTTTGGCGGATATGGAATTGGAGACGACGATCTTGGTTATAACGATTTCAAAGCGATGGAAACAGCCGGTGTTTCGGCTGAAGACTCATGGCTCATGTTACTGGCTGACGAACCGCTGGCATCAGCTGAGCAAAGCCTATTGAATACGGAGGACGGTAAACCCTCAGCATGGACGACCAGCAGATTTCGGAAGATCTCTACAGTGGCGAGCATCGCGAAACCGAGTGGTATTTTGCTGGTCGTAGACAGTAGTCCGCTGTTTCAAGACTCGGTTGCCGAAGCCGCGGCCCGAGCTGCAGCGAGTCGCAGCCAAGGTGTTGGGAGTCTATCTCTCGAACCCAGAACGGGTGGAGGCCGTCGCCGATCATTCCCCCCCGTATTCGCCATTTCGACTTCATTTGCTGACCAGATTCTTCAGACTACCGGCAGGTCTATTCAGTCGATCCAGTCAGAAATAAATTCGTCCTTGCAGCCCCAGGTATTCGCCGTAGACGGGGTCGAACTAACTGGATCGATTGAGCAGGACTCATTCCAGGCACAGACTGAAAACGTCGTTGCATTTATTGAAGGATCGGACCCGAAATTGAAAGATGAGTACCTGGTGATCTCATCGCAATATGATCACATAGGCATGTCGGACACCGGCGATGAGGATGGGATCAATAATGGTGCTGACGATGATGGCTCGGGGACGGTAACCATTTTAGAGATTGCAGAAGCCTTTGTGAAGGCAAAGGCTGATGGAGTCGGGCCCCGACGATCCATCCTCTTTCTGAATGTAGCGGGTGAAGAGAAGGGGCTGTTGGGGTCGGCATATTATGCTGATATTGAGCCGATCATCCCGCTAGAAAAAACCGTCACGAACCTGAATATCGACATGATCGGCCGCATCGATCCTACACATCCAGGAGAAGGTTCAGATTATGTGTACATCATCGGCAGTAACCTCATCTCTCAGGAATTACATGACATCAATCAGCGCATCAATAAGCTCGTGGGAATTAATATTGATCTGAATGAGCGCTTCAATTCTAAAGACGATCCGAATCAGTTCTATCGTCGTTCGGATCACTGGAATTTCGGCAAACACAATATCCCGTTCATTTTCTTCTTTACGGGGACGCACGAAGACTACCACGGCGTCGATGACGAACCGGAAAAGATTGAGTATGATCGAATGGCTCGAATCGGTCAACTCATTTTTGCGACCGCTTGGCAGATAGCCAATCAGGACAATCGTCCGGCGGTTTCAGGAACAGGGTTTAACTAAAGTCAGCGCTACGGTTGGGAAACCGACCCGCACCACTTTACAAGGCGTTCACAGCCTCGACGCGGGTAATTTGAGGAACCGTCCTCATTATGGCCTGCTCAATCCCGGCTCGGAGCGTCATGGTACTCATGGGGCACGTACCGCAAGCACCAAGCAGTTCCAATTCAACGACCATGTCGTCTGTGATATCTTTCAGACGGACAGATCCACCATCGGTCATCAGGTAAGGACGAAGTGAGTCGAGAGCTTTCTCGACGCTCTGGATCAATGCCGGATCCTGACCTGGGCGGGTAGCGTGTTTTTCAGGCATCCTTTACGAGATAAGACGGATCATACGTGGGATTAGCCTTGTCAAGTAACTTAAAACGCAGGCCAGATTAAAAAGATCATTCTTATAGAGATCATTTTGTACCGGATTGCTGTGGATGATTGGCATGCATCAAATCTATCTCGTCGTAATTTCTATTCGTTCCGTATCCGGTTTCGTGATATTTCGAACCACAACGTGATGTACCACGGTGCGTGCCATCTCCTGAAATAGCGGATATCCTTCGTCCGTTGCCGCCAATGGATATCCAGCGTCGCACGATATTCGGAGTGCTTCATCAAGGGGCAGTTCAGCCAACAGAGGAATATCGAGTTTTCGGGCAAGATCTCTGGCTCCACCCTGTCCGAAAAGGTAATACTTTCGATCGGGAAGATCGGGCGGCGTGAAGTAGGCCATATTTTCAACAAGACCCAAAACGGGTACACCGACCTGCTCGAACATGGCCACTCCCTTGCGCGCGTCCGCCAGTGCCACTTTCTGCGGAGTTGAAACGACAATCGCTCCGGTTAGAGATACCGTCTGCACAATGGTCAGCTGGATATCCCCTGTTCCTGGCGGTAAATCCAGAATTAAATAGTCGAGATCGCCCCAGTCTGTCTCCCCTAGAAATTGTTTCGTCGCACCTGACACCATGGGGCCGCGCCAAATGACCGCCTGATCCTGTTCCACCAGGAATCCCATAGACATCACTTTTACCCCGAATTTTACAATCGGTATGATCTGTCGGGATTCGTTGATCTTTGGACGAGTTCCTTCCAAATCGAACATCGTAGGGATCGAAGGTCCGTAAATATCGACGTCGACCAGACCCACATCATATCCTTCGCGCACCAACGCGATTGCCAAATTTACAGCGACGGTACTTTTACCAACGCCACCCTTTCCCGATGCAACGGCGATCGTATTTAAAACACGATCCCCCGGAGCCTTTTTCCCAGCCTGATCAGATACCAGCCCTTCCCCAAGCCCGATCATTTCGTTGTCCATCTCGACCTGTATAGAAACTTTATCTCCGACAACCTCCCGTATCGCCGAAATACTTTGCTCCTCCACGAGATACGCGAATGGACTCAACGGGTCTTTCAGAAAAATCGTGTATCGAATGCGATCGTCTGTGAACTGAAGATTTCGGATCAGTCCCAGTCGAACGATATCCTTTCCACTGTCTGGTTCGACGACGTGTGAAAGCGATTCTATGATGTGATTTAGATCGAAATTCAAAAAACCGTATTAGCATTGAATGATTGGGTCCAGACTAACGAAGTAATGAGGGAATCGGGTCCCCGTTCTTGCCAGAAGAGTCCATGATTTTTGGAATCCTCGTTTTCGTGGTCGGCCGTCATGGCCCTTCGCGAGATGTTGGAAGGACTTTAGCTCTCCGGACAACGAGCACGTACAGACCACCAATCTGCTTCTATTCGCTCTTCGAGTAGTAAGAGTTTGTTCTTTTTCAATCGAGCCGCGATCAATGCTTTGTCGGTAAGCTGTAACCCGGACAGGATGATCTCAGCCTTAGGCGCTGCTCGCTCGACGTATGAAGGTAAATCGTTTCTCCATACCGTTCGATTGATATTGGCCAGAATAAGTGTGAATCCGGTTTCGCCAACAGATTCGATGGTCCCTTGGCGGATTTCGACCATTCCATCCACCTGGTTGAGGACGATGTTCTCAGAGGCATTTTTGAATGACGACGTGTCGAAATCAAGACCCGGAACGGATTGTGCGCCCAATTTCGCCGCCGCAATCGCAAGGATTCCTGTACCTGTACCCACGTCAAGGACCCGGTCCAGACTGTCAAGACACACGTCCAGATGCTGAAGAGCGAGACGTGTACTTTCGTGGTGTCCTGTACCGAAACTCATTTGAGGATCGATAACCCATTCAATCAGTTGCATATTGTCTACCAACGGCTCAGCCCACGAAGGCCTGATGTAGAATGGGGGTACCGAGAGAGGCTGAATGCTTTTTTCCCACTCTAGATTCCAATTCCGGGCGGGTATTAAGGTCTCATTCCATTGTTCTGAGAGTCCGTACCGAGCCAGGATATCCCCGAACGACGGTTCGTGCTTCTCGCGTCCAGTGCTCACGTTGAAAGAACAGCCGCAAGTAGATAATCCTGTTGCTCAAACCCCTCGATGGCCAGGGAGGACATTTGTGCAACAAGAATCTCTTGAAGTGAGTCAGCAGCGGAAATTTGGATCGCGACCGTGTCCATAATCGGATTCGCCTAGTGAAACGGACCGATCTCCTACACACAGAGGCGTCTACTTAGTGGGAACGTCTGAAGATACGCATCCCCCACTCGTCGGCTTTTTCGGGTGCCTCATCTCCGAAATCGTCATACGCGTGAGAGAGATCCGATCTAAATCGGGCCGTAAACGATCCTGCCTTCAGCGAAACCCAGCCTTCAAATCGCCGATTACGGTCTGCGCCACCTGCCGAGGTCGTATTCCGGAGTGTCAATTCCCAGATGCGTTCTCCTGAGCTGCTCGATTCGATCCAACCGTAATCCCATCTACCACCTGTCGATATCTCACCCTGCGCGACGATATAAACCTCCTGATCCGAATCCAAAACGAAGGTGTCATAGAGATCGGCATCATTACCCACCCGCTCGAGAAGTACGAGCGCCTCACCCAAATTGCTGGCGCCACGTGGGTCCTCTACGGCTGCATCATAGGGCATGTCTGGTTCGCGAGTAGAATGCAGAATACGGAGACCGCCCATCTCGGTCGGATGGTCTATTGCAAAAAGAGCGACACCCCATCGGTTAGGATTCGAAGGCTTGGTCAGGCTCCAGTGGCCAAACGCATGACCCGCATCGGTTCTGTAATGTATCGTGTATTCACCTGGTGCTAAGTCGAGAAACGCAGTTTCTACACGATTTGTACGATCGCCGCCGGCAGGTAGTGAGTTCTCCCGACTCATCTCCCATAATAATTCTCCTGAATCATTGTCTTCAAGCCAGCCGTAGTCCCATAGTGCTCCCCGGGTCGTGATTTCACCTAGCGCGGAAATCAGAACATTGATCGTATCGCTCACGGCAAACTGAATCATCTCATGCTTACTGTTTCCAATTTCAGTCAGCAGTATAAAGGGTTCAGAATCGACCCACGGATCAAATTCTTCCGCGTCTGCTTCGTTCACACCGAACAATGTGATTCCCCATCCATCGGGGTTATATGGTGGATTGGCATTCCAATTGGAAACCGAGTGAGATCCATACGACCTATAAACGGCGCGGTACACACCAGGCGACAAATCCAGAACGCCATTGAACATGCGGTTAGTTTTTGCTCCGCCAGCCGGGACCGTGTTCTCCCACTCCATCACCCAAACTTTTTCCCCGGAGCGCGCGTCTTCAATCCAGCCATAGTCACAGTTGGGCGAACACATTTGTCCGACAGCATATACATTCATCTTGACGCGTCGGAGTATCCGAAACCAGAATGGGTTAGTACCTCGCGAACTAACGGGTCCGGTCGTCCAAAATTCCTTCTCATAGACCATTTTCTTTGATCGATTTTCACTTGTCCGAATGAGAGTTCCAGAATTCGTACCCGTTTCCAACTCGCGGATACTCATACTCCAACTGGACTCGTAATTCGTCCAATACGGCGTTAATCCAAGAAATGGTGCGTCTTCGATCGAATTTTCTGTCGGACCAAGGGTCGTGTAGAATACTTCATACGATCCAGGGGCGATGTGAATGGTATCTACGGTTTCCCCCAAAACCCCATCTCTGATCAATTTAGCTTGATCCGTTGACCAAATTAGGTTGCGGCTTTCGCTCTCAAGAATCCACCCATACGTTGCTAGAGCGGCCATATCGCCATTGTTCTCATACGCGGCGACGACGGAAATTATGGCGCTTGTTGCCTGATCTACTTGCAATCCCGCCCGGTAGAGTTCGCCAGAAGACATCCCTTCAAATACGATGACACCTTCCGTACCCCTCAAACCTGTCTTTCCTCGCCATAAAATGAGGCCAATGACTGCAATCAGCAGCAGCAATTGAATTCGTACGAGTTTCTTGTTCCGCATGGTGAAGATTGAAATTCAGAGACGACCTGGCTGTTTGCCTCTACGTTTTGGACGCACTGAAGTTACCGAGCACGTGCAAAAAAGTGATCGCTAATGATAGATTCAGAGCCAATGGATACTTGATCCCTCTACACGGAATCGATTTCCAGTATCTCCCGAAAACCAGTACATTTAAAGCTTTGCTGGATTAACGATTTGTAACAAACGCGGAAGCAAATGAGTACACTTCGGACTTATTTGAATGCGTCAGTATTGAACCCCAGGGATGCTTACCCGAACCAACCAGGCGCTCGAAACTAAATCAGAGCCGGAAAAGAAAGAGAGCCATGGATCTACGATCCTGCTCAGTATTCTATTTGCCGTCTGCTTTGTTCTGGGCATCGCCTATCATCTGTTCCAGTGGAATACGGGATCACTTGGCCCTATTTCGCTACAACTGGCTTCGCAGGCGGTCCTGGTCGTTGGTTACGCGTCGTTATATTTCGTTCTGCATGAGATCTACCGTACACGACGGTCTCGACCGGCAAAGTCGCTGTGGACCATCTTAATTGCCGGGAGTGTCCTGTTAGTGGTTGCGAGTATCACTTCTCGACTCGGAGGACCCTCCATACTTCCTGGACTTGAACCGCCATACAACCTGGTGGGTGTCGATCCAGAGACCGGTATCCCATTTGTTCTGGCTACCATATTCAAGATGAATGTATTGGCGCTCAGTCAAATCACATTCGCTCTGATTTTACTTCTTAAGCTTCAGGATCTGGTCTTGGTTAAGCGATCAAAAATCAGTCAACGAAACTGGTATGCAATGATCGCCATCATGACCATCACTGGACTTTCCTTTTTTGCGAATCGACCGGGCGACAGTCCCGGAGAGCTTCAGCTTATCGCGATGATTATTGCGGTCGTCTTTATGCTTGTCAATTCGTTTCGACTTTCCTGGATTGTGTATCTTTCGTTCAAGGAAAAGCTGGCTACGATTGGCCTCATGTTACTGCTCGGACTGATGCTTCTCTTTGGCATAGGTGTGCTCAACGTAGGCCCCATTGATCGCTTGATCGCTCCAGGTGCAGCCAACTATCTGGAGATGTACAGTTATCCCATATTTAATTTCGTGGGATTGGCGACGCTCTTCGGGGTCCTGTACGCGACCACTGGCTTTTTATCTCTCCTATTCCACCTACCGACTTCTGGAGAATTCACGCAGCGGGCCGGCGAGCGAGCAACGATGCAATCTCTCGCACATCTGGTTGGGCAGGTATTCGATGCAGATAAGCTGTACACAACCATTGCAGCAGCTCCGGTCGAAGCCGGATCAGCACATGTTTCCTGGCTGGCCGTTCCAGATTTCAAGAGCGGATCCCTCACACCGTCTCTCGTCTCAACCCACCGCATCGAGGTGGAAATGGTCGAGAAACTCGTCGACTCAAAAGCGTTGTTCGACGAAGTTTTATTGTCCAAGACTTACCTCCACCTGGAACACGCGCCAACTGATCGACGAGTCCATGCAAAACCGGGAGCTGGGATAGGCAGTCTGTTGGTCACTCCTCTCATTGCTCGCGACGAAGTATTGGGCGCGTTGTTTTCTGCAAAAGATGTGATCCGAGGCTTTGAAGGCGACGACATCCAAACAATCGAAATTCTATCGTCCCAGGCGGCCATTGCCATCGATAATGCCCGCCTGTTTGAACAAGCAGTTGAACGGGAGCGATTGTCTCGCGAATTAAGCATTGCGCGAGAAGTCCAACAGAAACTTTTACCACAACAAATTCCTGCCCTACAAGGACTTTCAATTGCGGCTTCAAGTGTTTCCGCACACGAAGTCGGAGGAGATTATTACGATTTTGTTCAACTGGGCGAGAGGAAGTTGGGCATCATTATCGGCGACGTATCCGGAAAAGGAACATCAGCAGCCTTCTATATGGCTGAGATGCAGGGGGTATTTCAATCTGTAAGTCGACTCGCTCCTTCCCCGTGTGATTTTCTCAGTCATGCCAATACGGCGTTGGCGCACAGTCTCGACCGAAATGTGTTTATCTCCGTAGTGTATGGAGTACTAGACCTCGAAAAGGAAGAGTTCGTCGTCGCGCGTGCAGGGCATTGTCCCGTGGCGTTCGTTGGACAGGCGAGACCGGCCGTATACCTGCGCTCAAAGGGCCTCGGACTCGGTCTTGACCGTGGAACCCTGTTTAGGGAAAATCTGGAAGAAAAACGGATATCGCTCGAGCCTGGAGACGTGTTCGCCTTCTATACGGATGGTGTCGTGGAAAGCAGAAATGAAACCGGTGAGGAATACGGCTATGATCGTCTGCTCGCCACGCTTCAGGAACATCGGCACGAAGATGCTGACGGCATCCATAAGTTGATCTTGGATGATCTCGCTCGATTCTTGAACCATGGTAACTACGACGACGATATGACCCTCCTGATTATCAAATGGCACGGCATCGAGCTTCCCGAAATCGCATCGAGAGTTCTTGAAGCGGAGGAGTCCACTTGAGTACGAATATTTGTAGCTTTGCAGCGACAAAATGAGCCGTATGCGTGTAACCAGCACTATTTCATCGAAGAAGCAATGAGCAATTTTTCAGTTGGCTTTAGAAACAACGGAAGCATTCAGATTCTAGATCTGAAGGGAGAACTCGACGCCCATACGGCGTCGGAACTCGAAGCTGCCATTCAGAAATGTCAGGCCGGATCCAGTTACAAAATTGTTATCAACGGAAGCAACCTGGCCTATATCTCGAGCGCCGGTCTCGGCGTCTTTATGGCGTATATCGAAGAGATCCGTGAGAACGGAGGGGACATAAAAATTGCTGCTCTCCAGGAGAAGGTCTTCAACGTGTTCGATCTCCTTGGATTTCCAATCCTGTTTGATATTACTCAATCGGAAGACGAAGCCATCGCGAAATTTGAGGAGTAACGCTAACACACCGGCTCCCCGTTGATAAACACGCATTAACGTCTTATCACGACATCGATCGTCTTGTCACCTGAAACTCATACACTAACTATTCCGAGTTCGACGCGTTATTTGGAAGACGTGCGTCAGTTCGTGGCCAAGAAGGCAGATTCAGCCGGCTTTTCGGAGAAGGACGTGGAGCAAATCAAGATCGCCGTAGACGAGGCCTGTACAAACGTCATAAAGCACGCATACAACGGTGAAGGTGAGCACGTTATCGACATTGCTGTCATTCTTTCGAGCGACAAACTCACCGTTCGTATTAGAGATAGGGGGCGTGCATTCGATCCAGAGACGTATGCTGAGCCTGATCTCATTGAATTCGCCAAGTCTCGGAAGTCCGGAGGATTGGGGGTCCACATCATGAATCGACTGATGGACCGCGTCGAATACAAAACAAAGGGCGGCGTCAATGAATGCTGCCTGGTGAAATATCTACCCGGGTCCAATTAGCTGTTGGGTCTTGTCAGATGGATCTGCCGGAGTAGACCGAAGCGATCCCAAACGTCAACGACGTGACCGTCGAGTCCGCAAATCCTACCTCATTCATCAGTTCCAGAAAGTGTTCTCGTTCGGGGAAATCCTCAATTGACTCCGGCAAATACGAGTAGGCTTGATCGTCTCCTGAGATGATTTTCCCGATTCGCGGAAGCACGTGTCTTCCATAGAATGAGTACAGTTGTCTGATTGGGAAAACGGTTGGCCGGCTGAATTCAAGTATCAGTAATTGGCCCCCGGGTTTTAGGACGCGTCGCAATTGTGACAAGCCGAGTTCAAGATTTTCAAAATTCCGGACACCGAAGGCTACAAGTACAGCATCGAACTGATCATCTGGAAAGGGAAGATCCTCCGCGTCCCCCACCCTTAGTTCGATGATGTCATTGAGTCCATTTCTACGAACTTTAGCTCTGCCGATCTCAAGCATCTCCTCCGCGATATCCACGCCGACGATGCTGACAGGGTTTAACTTGGCCGCCATGATTGCAAGATCTGCGGTGCCGGTAGCCACGTCTAGAATCCGCTCAGGTTTGTCGACAGCGAGCATGCTCACCGTCTTCCGGCGCCAGGATTGATCTATTCCGGCGCTGAGCACTCGATTGAGTAAATCGTAGCGAGGCGCGATCTTGTCGAACATCTTGTGGACGAACTCTTTCTTCCCCGCTTCGACCGAAGTAGATGACTTTGCTATCAATAGATTGATTCCGCGTATGAGTCCGTGATGATCCGGTTCAGCTTATAATTTCGTTCAACTCAATAATTTCGCGATTGATGGTCTTCTTCTGAGATCGTATGACATCGAACGGCGTAAGTACCAATTCGTTATTCAGAACACCCGCCATCACGCCATGCTCTCCACTTATAAGAGCATCTACGGCGGCTTTTCCCAGCCGGCTGGCCAGGACACGATCCCGCGCCGTGGGGGCTCCACCTCTTTGCGTGTGACCCAGAATACACACACGGAGTTCGATGTCATCGAATTTTTCGTCCGCGCGCATTGCATCCGCAATATCGCCGGCCCCCCCAAGTTCATCTCCTTCCGCTATAACGACGATTGAAGAACGTCGGTGCTCAGTCATCAGTTTATGAATTCGCGTCTTCACTTCTGCAATATCTGTATCGGTCTCTGGAATGAGTACCATTTCTGCTCCGCCAGCCAAACCACTGTGTGCCGCAATAAAGCCGGCATCCCTCCCCATCACTTCAATCAGAAAAAGCCGGTTATGGGCATCTGCCGTATCTCGGATGCGATCAATACTGGCCAACGCGGTGTTGATTGCCGTATCGAATCCGATGGTTTCATCCGTCCCGAACAAATCATTATCAATGGTTCCGGGGCACGCAACACAGGGTATGTGATGTTCCTCGTGAAAGACGAGCGCACCGGCCAATGTGCCATCTCCTCCAATCGCTATGAGCCCGTCGATGCCGGCATTCTGAATTTGTTCAGCAGCTTTCTGCCGTCCTTCCTCCGATAGAAAACGATCAGACCTGGCTGATTTCAGGATAGTCCCTCCTGTCTGAATGATACTGGAGACTGCGAAACCGTCTAAATCGACGATATCACCGTCGATCATTCCTTCGTATCCACGCCGAATACCCTTGATTGGGTAGCCCCTGAGGCTTGCCGTTCGTACCACGGAACGAATGCACGCATTCATTCCCGGAGCATCGCCCCCGCTAGTAAAAACACCTATCGTCGATACTTCGTTCATAGTCTGACCGAGGCCTGACCGAGGCCTGTTCGCTGGTTGATTTTAAAACTGATACTCATCACTTCGTCTGAATGTGGAAACGAGATAACTACGGCCAGTCAAGGTACTAATTCCACGTTGTAACGATTGATAAGGCTCTGCGAAGCTGTTTTTCATATTCCTCTCTGGGTATTTCAATAGCTCCGAATTGTCTAAGGTGTTCTGTCATGAATTGGATATCCAGTAAAACAAAACCCCGATCGATCAACATTTCAACCAAATACACAAGCGCTACCTTTGAAGCATCTGCTCGGTTGGAAAACATGGACTCGCCACAATAAAGTCCGTTAATGGCAACTCCATATAGGCCTCCCACCAGTTCGTCATTTTCCCAGGCCTCAATACTATGGGCATAGCCGAGTCTGTGTAGAGCACGATATGCAGCCATGATTTCTTCTGATATCCAGGTCTCCTCTCGAGAGGCACAAAGTCCAATGACCCGATCGAACTCTTGATTGCTGGTGATATGATAGACTCTCTTGCGTATTCGAGCCCTCAAACTTTTTGGAGGTTTGAAATCCAATATGGGGAGTACAGCCCGCGGATCAGGTGCGTACCATCTAATTCGATTACGATCGTCAGGATCGGCCATGGGAAAACAGCCGGCCATATACGCTCCCAAAAGCTGATCCGGGCTCAAACTCAGATCCGTGTCGCGTCGGTTCGTATCTTTTTGCATCTTCAAAACGAATCCAGGTACTCGATAATCGCAAGTTTGATGGAAGACGCGCCCGCCAGCTCGATGAACGGTAACGTTCGCGTTGACATCGAGGAACGGTCGTATACCCTGGATAACGAAACGTCGTTCGAATCGCTTTCCGTCGTGCATGTTCGCGATGGTTTGTATTCGATTCTGTTTCGAGGAAAAAGCATTTCCGCAGTGGTCGTACAAACGGACACGAACGAATTGCAGTTCACGATAGAAGACCGTGTATACTCGTTAAATCTAGTCGACCATCGGCTCCAACTCCTGGAGGAGTTCGGCGTTTCTGACGATCGAGGCGATCACGAACGGTTCGTGACCGCTCCTATGCCGGGTCTTGTATTAAAACTCTACG
This sequence comes from Bacteroidota bacterium, assembly GCA_022567305.1. Lineage (GTDB taxonomy): Bacteria > Bacteroidota > Rhodothermia > Rhodothermales > UBA10348 > SMXL01. The sequence continues at coordinate 45,123 of JADFHF010000016.1, forward strand.
TAGAGGCAGGCACGACCGTAATGAAAAACGATCCTTTGCTCGTGCTGGAAGCGATGAAGATGGAGAACGAAATCCGAGCGACGGGTGACGGTGTTGTAACCGCTGTCCATGTGGTCGCCGGACAATCGGTCGCCAAAAACGATCTGCTTGTTGAGCTGACGCCAGGCGGTGCCGACTGAATGAAGACGCTTGTAACGGGTGCCACTGGTTTTCTTGGTGCGACCCTTACCCGTCGTCTGGTTAAGGAGGGCGTAGCGGTCCGAGCCGTCAAACGAGAACATTCCCGGCTTGATCTTTTGGCGGACGTTGCCAACCAGGTCGAATGGGTCATAGCGGATGTTTCGGATCGCTTGAGTTTAGATGAAGCACTCCGCGACGTTACCAGGGTCTATCACTGCGCCGCGAACATCGGCTTTGACGGAGCTACGTCTAGGTCACAATTCATCGATGTCAACGTTCGCGGTACGGCGAACATGGTGGACGCAGCTCTTGATGCGGACGTTACACGATTCGTCCAGACGTCCAGCATTGCTGCCCTGGGTCAGAGAATCGGTTCAATAGACTGCATGGACGAATCCACGGAATGGCGGCAGTCCTCTTATAATTCGGATTATGGTGAATCAAAATATCGTTCGGAACTTGAAGTCCAGCGTGGGATCGCCGAAGGCCTGGACGCGGTGATCGTCAATCCGTCGGTAATCATGGGAGTGGGCCGCTCGGGCGAGAATACAATGCTTCTTGTAGAAACTGTCCGAAAGCGGGGGATTCCATTTATTCCCGTGGGTGGCACCAACGTGGTGGACATCCTGGATGTTGTCGATGGTCATATACGCGCGATGGAAAAAGGCCGCAAAGGAGAGCGCTATCTATTGACGGGTGAGAATTTATCGTGGTCGAATATTATCTCTACCCTGGCAGACGCCCTGGATGTAGATCCACCCAAACGATTCGCATCACCTGCACTCATGATGAGTGTGGCCACTCTCCTTGAGCTAGGCGCTCGTTTGATTCGAAAACGACCACTTCTGACGCGTGAAGCCGCTCGCATGTCTTCGAGAACCTCATGTTACGTGAATGAGAAAGCAATTCGCGAGTTGGGGTGTTCGTTTCGCCCCTTTAGCGAAACTGCGTTTCGTATCGCAGAGGAATTCTAGGACACTATCTTTTGTCGCGGACGCCAGCACTCACCTGAATGAACGATTCGATTCTCTTATTCCCTCGTAGGACCTCCACCTTCTCATTCGGGCTCCTGATTGTTGCGCTGGCCACCGGACAGATTCATTGTAATCCGCGAGACTCAGATCCTTCAATTTCGCTCAGCGTGGGTACGTCTCTGCGCGTATTTGAGTTGATTATCAATGAGATCATCGGAGAAAACGGGCACGTAACCGCCCTGGTTCGCGACAACCAATCCCCTCACGCTTTCCATCCGAGACCGTCTGATGTTGTCAAAATGAATCGATCAAGTACGATCGTTCTTGGTGCTCCTGAATTGGACGGATGGGTGTCCGAATTGATCGATCAAGATCCGATTTATCTGGCTGAACATCTGGACGCTGGCGACTGGATCTACGAGAGTGGAGTAAGAAATCCTCACTTCTGGACCGACCCTCTGATCGTCAAAAAGCTTGCATTGCCGCTAGCTAAAGAGTTTTGCCAGATTGAACGGCGACAGTGTGACGAGTTTGAACAGAATGCTGAGCATTTCATCAAGGAGCTTGAGGCTTTGGACGAGAAGCTGCACGGGATAATGGCCCAGTTTATAGGTGCTCGCGTTTACACGACCCAACCATTTTTCGACTATTTTCTGCGTCAATACGGATTGGAATCTGTGGGTTCTCTCGAATCCATTCCCGGAAACGAACCGCCCCCGTCGAGAATCATCCGCATGCTTAAGAATGAGAAGCAGTCGCCGAGCGCGGGTATCATCGCCCAGGCACGTTTACCAGACGTAGCGGCGCGTCTTTTTCAATCTGAATCCGACCTTCCAATCATTTTTTTGGATCCAATTGGAGATTCCAATGTCGACTCGTACGTGGAGTTGCTTTCTCGGCAAGCCAACCAGCTGCGCACAATGCTCTTAGATCCGAAATGATCGTAGCCGACCATCTTACTGTCCAATTGGGAGATCGTACGGCCCTTCGCGACGTCTCCTTTCGCGTTGAGCAGGGAAATTTTCTTGCCGTGTTAGGACCGAACGGAGGTGGAAAATCGACCTTACTCAAATCCATACTGGGCCTGATTCCACCGACGTCGGGATCACTGAGTCTGGGAACCGGGAATTCTCGCAGACAAAGCATTAAAATTGGCTACGTACCCCAAATCAAGTCACTCGATCGATCGTTCCCCGCGCGGTCGGTGGAACTTGTAGCTACATCGGTACTCGGTCGGTGGCCGCATCGTCTTTCAAAAACCGACCGGGACGTATCGATGGCCGCATTGGAAAGGGTTGGAGCGGCCCACCTGGCTCAACAGTCCATTGGCTCTCTCTCAGGAGGCGAACTCCAGCGCGTCTATCTGGCCCGCGCGACTATCAGTGAACCGCAAATCCTTCTTCTTGATGAACCCGAATCCGGTATCGACGTCGCAGGAACTGCGGATTTATATACACTACTCGAACATTTTCACACCGAGGCCAACACCTGTATCGTGATGGTCACACACGATTGGGATGTCGCATTTTACCATGCCACACATGTCTTGCTCTTGAACAACCAGCAACTGTGCTTTGGGAAACCAGAAACAGCGCTTACGGATGTGGCCATCCGAAATACGTTTGGTCACGTCGGGCACAAGCATGACACCCTGGCAATTGGAGCACCCTTTCCTACCGGTCACCGTCATGACTGATTGGATACAAAACGCGTTTATGATCCGTGCCCTGGTTTCAGGGGTGCTCGTCGGCGCCCTGGCAAGCTATTACGGTGCATTTATTGTACAGCGGAGACTGAGTTTCTTGGGTTCGGGATTGGCACATGCAGCGTTCGGTGGGATCGCTTTGGCCTTACTGCTCCAACAGGATCCTCTTCTGATCGCGATTCCCTTCACAATTATCGTGGCGATAGCCATCAATTGGATTCGATCTGAAACGATCTTAGCTGCGGACACGGCCATCGGGATTTTCTTTGCTGTAGCCGTAGCACTCGGGGTCATTTTTCTTTCGATAAGAAAGGGAACCACCTATGACGCCTTCTCCTACTTATTCGGGTCCATTTTGGCGATTTCGATGACCGATTTATGGATCATCATTCTGATCTTCGCTATCGGGATACTTACCCTGCCGAGATTGTGGGGCAACTGGGCCTTTGCGACGTTTGACGAGGAATCAGCAAGAGCAGACAACCATTCAGTCGGGCGTGATGATTACGCGTTATATGTCTTGCTCGCGGTCACGATCGTAGCGGCAATAAAGATGGTGGGCATCTTACTCATTGCGGCATTTCTAGTGATACCCGCTGCAACGGCCAGACTTCTGTCCCCCACCTTTTTTTGGATGACTGTCGTCTCGGTGTGCCTTGGAATCCTCAGTGCGTTTACAGGATTGATCGGATCATACGAACTGGATCTTCCGAGTGGGGCAACGATCGTCCTGTGTCAGGCGATCTTCTTCGGATTAGCATTGCTGGTTTCTCGTTGGCGATCTGCGCCCCAATAGCATCAGGGTGAGAGAATTCCTTTCCCTTCCGCATACGTCAGATAGTCGACGTCCACCCGTCCTTCGATGATTTCCCGCAGCTTTCGTTTGAGAAGGCGCCGCCGGAATGGGCTAATATGGTCGATGAACAAAATTCCATCAACATGGTCGCATTCATGCTGAATCACACGGGCTAAGATGCCTTCAAACTCGGTTTCATGTTCCTTCAATTTCCGGTCCAGGTAACGGATCTTCACCGCCGTGGCGCGGACGACCTCCTCATGAATATCTGGTATTGACAGACATCCCTCTTCAAATTCGTCTTCTTTCTCTGCCTCATCGATTATCATCGCATTGATGAAAACGATCGGCTGGTCCGGCATGACGATGTCTTCCGTATAGTGCTCATCTTGAAGCGGCGTGACATCCACGATAAAAACGCGCTCGGTTCGTCCAATTTGCGGGGCAGCCAATCCAATCCCGTTGGAAGCGCGCATGGTTTCAAGCATATCGTCGATCATGGCCTGCAATTCCTTCGAGTTCGTGTCCACATCCGTGGTCTGCTTCCGCAATTCCGACGTGCCCAGTAAGTAGATCGGAAGCACCATGGCTCAGGTTGTATCGCTTGAGGGGTCACCCTCAGTAAGATCATCCAGGTACTCCTGCAAAATAATGGCAGCCGCTGCCGCATCGATCCTCCCGCGTCCAGATCGCTTCATAGACGGTTTTTCACCCGCTGAGATCAATTCCTTGGCCAACTCTGACGTGTATTCTTCATTCCAACGGACAATTTTGACGTGTGGCAAGCGCACCGTGATTCTTCGAATAAACTCAGAAACCCTCTGAACGGCCTCGCCTTCCGAATTGTCAGGAAGTACCGGCCATCCTACAACGATTTTTTGTACACCTTCCTTTTCGTCCAACTCGGATAGTTTTTCCAGAGCAATACTCGGATCGAACGTGCCGAGAACCTGCGAAAATATTCTCAACGGGTCGGCGATAGCCAGTCCGACTCGTTTCATTCCGAAATCGACTCCTACCAATCTTCCTTCATCCATTATTTCAAAAGCGGATCGCACTTCTCAGGCACGATCCGCTAATAAAAAACTATTGGCAATAGGATTAATCTACGCTAAAAACTACTTCCTCTATGGCGTCGGCTGAACCGGCTGGAACCGAGTAGTTAAGCGAAGTGAGGGGTTGCTGTAGAACTGACTTGAGCTTCTTGCTGGGCTTAAAGTGCGTCTTCCGCCGGCTCGGAATAAAGACCGTCTCATTGGTCTTCGGATTTCTTGCCTTTGGTTTTGCACGCGTCTTTTTGACCTCAAAAACTCCGAAATCCCTTAATTCAATTCGAACTTCTGGATCAGCTTCGGAGAGTAGTTGCCCCAGGGCATTAATAACGGCACCCACCCAGGGTTCGCACTTATAGATGGGTTCGGCTACAATTTCAGATACTCTTCGAGCGACGTCCTTTTTAGTCAGCGTCTTCCGACGTTCTGGCATAGTAATCAACGTGTGGGTAATTCAAACGGGAACTCAAATAAAGAATTGAAGGGCCCAAAGTCAACTATTTCAATAATTTCCACCTAAAAGAAATCATTTTCCGATTCCGACTAGGACTCGTCCTGAGATTGTTCAAAGCGATAAACGCCGTGTATCCCCTCAATCCGTTTGATTCGATCGATCAATCTCTTGAGATGGGTGAGATCACTGACATACAGAACGACGGTACCCACGAAAATGCCGTCTTCCGTGTCAATCGATATAGACCTGATATTGGTTTTGAGGTTTTTCGAGATGACGGTCGTCAGTTCGCTAACCATACCGACACGGTCCTCCCCCATCACCCGAAGTCCGGATACAAACCGGACATCCTTTTGACGGCTCCAATCCACTTTCACCACCTTGTCCGAGTGAAGTAAAAGTAAATCTGGGGCGTTTTGGCAACTGACTCGATGAATTTTGATTCCCCCTGTTCGATTGATATACCCAAACACGTCATCGCCGGGAATCGGATTGCAGCATGGAGCATACTGGGTAAGAATGTCCGTGTGCAGTTCACCATCGATCATCAGCGCCGGAGTCCCGCTGGAATGAGCGGTATCCAGAAATGTCTCAAACTGTGTCCTCAGTCCATCGGGCTCATCCGTATGTGCGTCGCCACTTGTGGTGCTCCCCTTGACCGCGCCTAACAATTCTTTTACGTCGAGATGACCCGTCCCGATTTCGCTGAACATCTGGAGTACGTTCGGAAACCGCAATATGGAGGCATATCTCCCCAGCTCATGCTCTGTAAGAACTATCCCTGCCTTCTTCGCGCGCTTTTCCCAGATATCCTGCCCCAGCTTGGCGGATCGTCGTCTCTTTTCCTTAATGAAATGTCGGATCCTACTTCGGGCTTTCTGTGTGACCACAAACTTGATCCAGTCTGGATTTGGAGATTGTTTTTTGGACGTGATGATTTCAATCTGATCGCCACTCTTCAGTTTATATGAGAGAGGGACCATCTTCCCGTTCACCTTTGCGCCGATACAATGGTATCCAACCTCAGTATGGACCAAATACGCAAAATCAATCGGTGTAGCAGCAGTCGGCAAGGAAAACAGATCACCCTTCGGAGTGAAAACATAGATTTCCTCGTCATAAAGGTTGAGACGAAAATCTTGAACGAAATCGGTTGCCCGTTCCGGGCGCGGATTATCGAGCAGATCACGCACCCACGTCAGAAACTTGTCCATTTCGGAATCTGTGTCCGAAACATCTTCCTTGTATTTCCAGTGGGCGGCGACCCCTCTTTCCGCAATGTCATGCATTTCTTGCGTTCGAATCTGCACTTCGACTCGCTTTCCATCGTGACCCACAACTGTCGTGTGCAAACTCTGGTAACCGTTTGACTTCGGCAGGGAGACGAAATCACGAAAGCGCTCCGGAAGGGGTCGATAAAGATCGGTGATGATCGAATAAACCCGCCAACAGTCTTCTTTTCCTCTCTCGTCCTTATTCTGGAGGACGATTCGCACGGCAAAAATATCGTAGATCTCATCGAGAGGCTTATTCTGACGCTTCATTTTCCTGTAGATCGAGTAGGCATTTTTTGTTCTGCCATACATTTCGAATTCGAAGCCATCTTCGTTGAGACGCTCTTTTATCGGCTCAAAGAATTGCTCTACATAGGAATCCCTTTCCCTCTGAAAATCGCGAAGACCGCTTACGATTTCTTCGTGCAATTCGGGGTCGAGAATCCGTAACGATAGGTCCTCCAACTCCCTCTTGATCGCAAAAAAACCAAACCGGTGAGCGAGAGGCGCGAACAGATCCAGCGTTTCCGTGGCGATCTTCAGCTGCTTGGCGCGCGGGAGCGAGTCCAAAGTTTGCATGTTATGCAGACGATCTGCGAATTTGACAAAGATGACTCGAACGTCAGTTGCCATGGACAACATCAGCTTTTGTACATTCTCCGCCTGTCCAATATCATGCGATGAAAATGCCCCACCGATTTTTGTCAGCCCATCGATGATGTTCGCAAGCGATTCCCCGAACGCATCACGTACGAACTCGAGAGAGAGGTCCGTATCTTCGACAACGTCATGTAGCAGCGCAGCAGCAACACTGATATCATCGAATCCAATCTGCTCAACGAAGATGCTAGCAACGGCGAGCGGATGAATGATATAGGGTTCACCTGTTGCCCGACGATCATTTCGATGCGCCCAGTGACTGACATTGAATGCCCTTCTGACGAGTTCCTCGTCAACATTTGGAAGGTGGTCGTGACAGGCTCTGATAAGATTATCGAGCTTTTTTTGAATAGCAGGTTCGACGACCTGTCCTCTCCCTTTTAGAATGGCGGATGCCTCAATCATGCGCTACATCGCGTTTGACCGAAAGCGAATTACACTCGGCTCTCCCCCCTGTTCCACGGATCTCCGTAGATAGGTCATGGGCGACGATAATCCACTGAGGCGCCAACTGGAAAGGGCGGTACTGAAAACAGTGCCGCCCAAATTCATTCAGTGACAAAAGGCTTGTAAGAATGAACCTAATCCGTGGATCTATTATTCCTTCTTATCTTTTTCCTCGTCGGGTTCGGAAGCTTCGTCAGACTCCTCCTCAGCCGGCGCCTCTTCTTCGGTTGCAGCCGCCGGTGCTTCCTCGACTACTTCTTCCTCAGGTGCAGCTTCCGGCGCTTCCTCGACTACTTCTTCCTCAGCGGCAACTTCGGGAGCGTCCTCTACGACTGCTTCCTCAGGTACAGCATCCGGCGCTTCCTCAACTACTTCTTCCTCAGGGGCTTCCTCGACAACTTCTTCCTCAGCGGTGACTTCGGGAGCGTTCTCTACTACTTCTTCCTCAGGGGCTTCCTCGACAACCTCTTCCTCAGCGACAACTTCGGGAGCGTTCTCTACTACTTCTTCCTCAGCGACGGCCTCGGGTGCCTCTTCGACATCCTCTTCCTCAACGGCGGCCTCAGGTGCATTCTCGACTTCCTTTTCTTCAGTCTCGGCTTCGGACGTATCCCCTACTGCCTTTTCTTCAGTAGTCCCTTCTGGTGCTTCGTCACTAGTCTTACCTTCGGCGGTGGGTTCGGAGGTTTCGTCAGCGGCCTCTATGAACGCCAGCTCCTCTAACTCGTCGGCAATATCATCGACCAGGCCGTCTGCACCCGTAGCTAGAGGCGCTGCCGTACTGGCCCGTTTACGACCCGCGCGACGAGTTCGTGTCTTTTTACCGTCACTTGAGCCGAACGGTTTAACATCATTGTAGTCAACGAGTTCAATGACTGCCATCTCAGCGGAATCACCTGCTCTCTGACCAAGCTTTATCACCCGTGTATATCCACCCGGACGGTCGGCAACCTTTGACGCGATCTCTGAAAAGAGTTTTGTAACGGCCGCCTTGTCCTGCAAACGTCTAAACACCTGTCGACGATTATGCATTGTATCCTCTTTCGATCGATTGATCAAAGGTTCAACGTACATGCGAAGTGCGCGAGCCTTCGTCAAGGTCGTTGTGATTCTCTTGTGTTCTATCAACGCGTTGGACAGCGCAGCCAAAGTCGCCTTTCGGTGTGCCTGCGTACGGCCAAGCTTGAATCCTTTTTTCTGATGTCTCATCGTCTACAACTCGATCAACACTGTTCCAGAGAACAATAAATTTGAGTCAACCTTCTTTTACTTCTTCCAGGTAATCACCTAAGTCCATACCGAACCCCAAATTCCGTTCATCCAAAACCTGAAGAAGCTCCTGAAGAGACTTGCGACCAAAGTTTCTGAACTTCAACATCTCTGACTCTTCTCGGCGTACCAGATCGCCAATGGTCTTGATGTTGGCTGCCTTTAGACAATTATGTGCACGAACAGATAGGTCGAGTTCATCAACCGATTGCGCCAACAGCTCTCGTACTCGCTGTACTTCAGCATCGACTTCCTTCTCCTCTTCTGTCGGCTGCGGCTCCGCGTCCATCTTGATGAACAGGCTTACGTGGTCACGCATGATCGACGCTGCCTGCGCGAGAGCATCTTCCGGAAGCACAGATCCGTCTGTTACTACCTCAATAGTCAACTTTTCGTAGTCAATCTTTTCACCCACGCGAGTCTGTTGCACCGTGTAACGCACGTTTTCTATAGGTGTAAATATGGCATCCATGGCCACAACTCCGATCGGATCATCCGCCTTTTTATTCTCGTCAGCAGGGATATATCCTCTACCGCGTTCCATCCGCAACTCTACAGAGAAGTTGGCCTCCTTACTGAGTTCAGCGATGTGATGGTCAGGATTTAACACTTCGTAATCACTCGTCGCAGCCGCAATATCAGAGGCTGTCCAAGAGCCCCCACCCTTTACAATCAGGTGAATATTTCCGTCTGCGCCCTCGGTAGAACGAAACCGAACGCCTTTCAAGTTTAGAATAATATCGGCAACGTCCTCGGTCACTCCGTCAATCGTAGAGAATTCGTGCTGTACGCCATCGATCTTCAGTGCGGTAATAGCCACACCTTGAAGAGATGACAGCAACATGCGTCGGAGGGCGTTTCCAATGGTTACACCATAGCCTCTCTCCAGCGGCTGGATGACAAATCTTCCGTGTGTATCTGTTGTTTCGTCTAACTGTACGCCGTCGGGCATCTGAATCGAGTAAGTGCTCATATCAGCAGGGTCAGTGCATGTGTGAAAAGTGGGCCCGGCTCACTGCCGGGAAACAGAGTCGAGTTGTTATTTCGAATACAGCTCGACAATGAGCTGTTCGCGAATATTTTCTGGAATGTCTTCGCGATTCGGGTAGTCAAGGAATTTCCCCTGAAGCTTTTGTCTATCGACTTCAAGCCATGGAGCACTCCGTCTCGTTCGTTTTATGGCATCCTGGATGACAAAGAGATGTCGACTACGTGGTCGAATCGAGATGATGTCTCCGGAGCAAATTTGTGCAGACGGAATGTTGACGACGTGGTCGTTCACCATAACATGTCCGTGGTTCACGAGCTGCCTGGCTTGCCTTCGTGTCACCGAAAAACCAAGGCGGTAGACGGTATTGTCCAGTCGTGCCTCAAGGAATTTCAAGAGGTTCTCACCCGTAATTCCCTTCTTGCGGGCGGCTTTATCAAAAAGTTTGCGAAATTGGCGCTCCAGTAACCCGTACGTGTATTTCGCTTTCTGCTTCTCTTTCAGCTGGATTGCGTACTCGCTCTCCTTCTGCCTCCGCCCTCGACCGTGTTGGCCGGGTGGATGGGGTTTTCGTTCAAGCGCCTTGCTGGGACCGAAGATCGGCTCCTTAAATCGCCGAGCTATTTTCTGTTTAGGGCCTCGATATCGGGCCATATGACAATTCCTCTCGTTTGTTGTTTTGTTTTCAAACGTACGAGCGCCGTCAGAGCACCCGTAGCAGGGCTTATGGAAAAGAGGTTACGCCTCTTGTTGAATCTGCTCGATTCTCAGACACGGCGCCTCTTTGGTGGCCTGCAGCCATTATGTGGTACCGGAGTAACATCGCGAATGGTCGCGATTTCCAATCCGACTGTTGATAAGGCCCTGATTGCGGATTCGCGTCCACCCCCGGGGCCTTTTACGAAAACTTCTACACGACGAAGTCCAAGATCATATGCTTCCTGGGCAGCTGCCGTAGATGCTATCTGGGCCGCGTAGGGAGTGTTCTTTCTACTTCCCTTAAATCCCATCTTGCCTGAGCTGGCCCAGGCGATGGTATTCCCATATTGATCCGTAAGCGTTACAAGCACGTTGTTAAATGTCGCTTTGATATGAGCCTGTCCATTGCTCTCAATGACGACATTCTTCTTGCGTGAACGTCCTTTTTGTCTTTTTGCCATTTCGATTCTTTAGAGCCTCTCGCATCGGATTTCGAAATCCGACAACCAAGATTACTTCCGCGCTGCCTGTTTCTTTCCTGCCACCGTTTTCTTCCGTCCTTTTCGCGTCCTCGCGTTCGTCTGGGTGCGCTGCCCCCTGACAGGGAGGCCACGACGGTGGCGTAGTCCTCTGTAGCAACCAATATCCATCAGTCGCTTGATATTCAGTTGTACCTCGGTGCGAAGTTGTCCTTCTACCTGGTACTCGTCTTCAACCGTACGACGGACCGAACGCGTTTGCTCGTCCGTCCAATTTTCCGGATGCTCATTCGGATCAATTCCGTGCTTTTCGAGAATCTCTTTCGCGCGAGATCGACCGATTCCAAAAATGGCTGTCAGTGCAATCTCTCCTCGCTTTGTATTCGGAACTTCGATTCCTGAAATTCGTGGCATTACAAGTTCTGTCTATAAGGCCTGCGCCAATCTGACGCAGACGGAGTATTTATCCCTGTCGTTGTTTGTGCCTAGGGGTCTTCTTGTTTATCACGTAGATGCGACCTTTCCGACGAACAATCTTGTCGTCAGAGCTCCGCTTTTTAACACTTGATCGAACTTTCATCGTGATCTAGTTTGGTTGAAGGCCGGAAATAACCTTTCTTGAATTAGCCGATAGCTTACTACATCTTGACGGTTTTGTTCATATCTCAATGGTGACGCTTACTTGTAACGATAGACAATTCTACCCTTCGAAAGGTCGTACGGAGAGAGTTCAACTTTCACCCGGTCACCCGGAAGAATTTTGATAAAGTACATCCGCATTTTGCCAGAGAGAAGTCCAAGGATCTCGTGTCCGTTTTCTAGCCTCACGCGAAACTGTGCGTTCGGTAATGCATCGATGACTTCGCCATCTTGCTCTATCGGCTGTTGTTTAGCCATTTTATGCTTCGGCTGTCGTTTTGTATGGTAGTACCTCTAAGACGTCTTCGATATACGAGAACGTTGTCAAGACCTCCGCATTTCCGCGTCGGACCACCACCATATGTTCATAATGTGCAGACGGAAAACCATCTGATGTTCGAACCGTCCATCCATCAGCATCTGTCAAGACGCCAGGCCCGCCGCGATTGATCATCGGTTCGATACAAATCACTAGACCCTCCCGGAGCTTCCTGCCGTTTCCAGGCCGCCCGAAGTTGGGTACCTGCGGTTCTTCATGCAGATTCTGACCAATTCCATGACCAACCAGGTCTCGTACGATACCAAATCCACCGGCATCACACCTCTCCTGAACGGCCCATCCAATATCGCCGAGGCGGTTACCGGCGATGGCTTTGTCCACAGCGCTTTGCAAAGCGTCGTATGTTACACAACAGAGTGCTTCGTTTGCTTTGGACAATTCGCCCACCATAAACGTGTAAGCGCTGTCTCCATAATATCCGTCGAGAACTACACCGCAGTCTATCGAAACCAAGTCCCCGTTTTCCAGCGGAGTGTTTCCGGGAATACCATGAACCACTTCGTCATTCACTGACGTACAGAGTGTCGCAGGAAATACATTCTTTCCCACTTTGTATCCCTTGAAGGCCGAGATAGCGCCATGGGCAGTGATGAATTCGTCTGCGATCGAATCCAAATAACCGGTGGTGACCCCGGGCGCAATATGACGCGCGACTTCGCCAAGCGTACGTCCGACTAAATCGGCGGACGCGCGCATGCGCTCAATCTCATATTCACTTTTCAGGTATACCATGTAAAGACTCTGTTGACCGAGAGATCTATCGGCGTGATCTTATACGGCCAGTTTTCATGAATCCATCGTAATGTCTCATGAGAAGATGACTCTCGATCTGCTGCAACGTATCGAGCGTGACCCCAACTATGATCAGCAAGCTGGTTCCGCCAAAGAAATTCGCAAATCCCTGGGTCACTCCGAAGCGTATCGCAAATGCCGGTAGGATCGCAACCAAACCGAGGAAAATCGATCCGGGAAGCGTGATTCGTGTTAGAATGTTATCGATGAATTCACTTGTGTGCTTTCCGGGTCTGATACCGGGAATAAACCCACCCTGACGTTTCATAGTGTCAGCCATTTCCCGGGGGTTCACCGCAATGGCAGTATAGAAATACGTAAAAAACACACAAACGGTAAAGAACATCGCCGAATATCCCATAGATGAGATGTCCACGAAGAACGCACCAAACTGTGCCATGAACTGGCTGTTCGGAAAGAATTGTGCGAATGTCGCAGGCACAAACATGATTGATTGAGCGAAAATAATGGGCATGACACCGGCTGCGTTTACGCGAAGTGGTAAATACTGCGTCGAGCCACCATATACTTTTCGGCCAACAACGCGCTTGGCGTATTGGACAGGAATCTTGCGCATTCCCTGGGTAACCAGCACCACCCCTGCGGTGACCAGAGCGAATACACCCAACTCAATTAGAAAGATGAAGAGGTTGCCTGAGAGCTGGAATTCATTGACGAGGGATTGCGGCAGAAACGCGATAATACCGATCATAATGATCAACGAAATTCCGTTCCCCAGTCCGTTCTCAGTAATGCGTTCTCCGAGCCACATGACGAACATGGTCCCAGACGTCAACACGATGACCGTAGAGACCGTGAAAAACGTGTTGCCAATTACGATGGCTTGTCCAGTGGCTCCGAACTGCAGATTGACAGAGAATGCGACCGACTGCATTGCGGTGATCGCTATCGTTCCGTACCGCGTGAGCTGAGTTATTTTCCGTCTACCTTCTTCTCCTTCCCGTTGAAGCTTTTGGAAATACGGCACCGCCGCACCCATGAGCTGAATAATAATCGATGCCGTGATATAGGGCATGATGCCCAGGGCGAAAATCCCTGCTGCACTAAACGCACCACCCACGAACATGTCTAACAAACCCAATAAATTATTGGGATCACTGCTCGCATTGATATCTGCGAGAACACTCGCATTTACACCAGGAAGTGTAACGAATGCCCCCAAACGATAGATGAGAAGAAGTCCGAGCGTATAGATTATGCGCCGTCGAAGCTCTTCGATCTTCCAAATATTTCGAACGCTTTCGGTAAGACCCGCCATGACTTTTCCGTGTTCTCTCGGTTAGGAAAGCGTGATTGGTGACTAGAGTTCAGTGATCGAACCGCCAGCGGCTTCGATTTTCGTCTTGGCAGATGCACTAAAAGCATGCGCAGAAACACTCAACGCACTTTCAATCTCACCACCACCCAATATTTTAACCCGATCTGTTTTGCGAACCAGGCCCACTCCGAGGAGAATCGCTGGGGTTACCTGCTCCGTAGGATCGATCTTTCCAGTCGTGGCAAGCTCGTTCAATTTCGATACGTTGACGGGTCGAAATTCTTTTCGAAACCGATTCTTGAAGCCATACTTAGGCACCCGGCGTTGCAACGGCATTTGACCCCCTTCAAACCAGTCCGGTATCTTTGAACCGGCCCGACTCTTCTGGCCCTTGTTTCCCTTCGTTGAGCTGTGACCGCCCAATCCAGAACCGACACCACGACCGAGTCGCTTCTTCTTTTTAGTTGAACCCGCTGCGGGTTTGAGATTACTAAGATCCATTGCTTTTGCTATTACGTCTTCACGTTTCGAGTAAAGACTCGCTTGGTTTTGAATTTCAGTGCGCCTACTGCCTGAGACGCGCTGTGTCCCGGTCAGGCCTCCTCAATATCGACGAGATGACCCACTTTGTTCAACATCCCCCGCATTTCCGGAGTGTCGTCGTGAATCACAGTTTGGTGCAATCGTCTGAGTCCAAGCGCGGCCATAGTTCGCTTTTGATTCTCAGGTCGTCGAATGATGCTTCGAACCTGAGTAATCTTTAATTGAGGAGCCTTTTTCTTTGCAGTCATTTCTACTACTTAAACTCGTTTAGCCTTCAAACACGCGTTTGAGAGGAATTCCTCGCCGTTTTGCCACACTCATCGGATCTTCTAGATTCTTGAGTGCATCAATCGTTGCACCCACCTGATTGTGAGGATTACTCGATCCGAGTGATTTCGAAAGAATGTCGGAATAGCCGGCGCATTCCAGGACAGCGCGCACACCGCCCCCGGCAATTACACCTGTTCCGCTGGATGCCGGCTTCAGGAGAACGCGACCTGCGTCCTGCCGACCGATAACTTGATGCGGGATGGTACCTCTATTCATCGGTACATGAATCACCTTCTTCTTAGCGTCATCGGTTCCCTTCTTAATAGCGTCTGCCACTTCGTTGGCCTTCCCGAGACCAGCACCGACATTACCCTTACCGTCACCAACAACGACGACGGCATTAAATGAAAATCTCCGACCTCCTTTGACGACCTTAGCCACTCGCTTTACCGACACCAGGCGTTCTACCCATTCGGATTGAGGTTCGGATACCCGATCACGTTGTTGACGACTTCTTCCTTTTGCCATACTTGATTCTTCTTAGTTACAATTCTGAAGCTGTCAGATCTTCAGCCCGCCTTCCCGGGCACCATCTGCCACTGCTTTCATACGCCCGTGAAAGCGAAATCCGTTGCGGTCTACCAGAGCGACCTTAATACCGTTCTCCTTTGCACGTTCAGCAAGACGTAACCCAACTGCTTTTCCAATGGCTACTGGGTTTTTTCCGGTCAGTGAACCATCGAGACTGGACGCCGAAACCAGCGTATTGCCAGCAACGTCGTCGATGAGCTGCGCATAAATGTGTCGATTGGACCGATACACGGTCAACCGAGGTCTTTCTGCTGTCCCAGAAATTTTCCGTCGAATACCTCTCTTGATCCGCAGTCGACGTTCTTGTTTGCTCTTCGCCATTCTTGTCATCTCTGTCTGATGCTAAACGGCGTATTAAACCGTCCGGCGCTCTATCCAATTCCGTTCTTAACCAGCTGCTGTCTTTCCTGCCTTTCTCCGAACGTACTCATCAACATAGCGAACACCCTTTCCCTTATAGGGCTCCGGTGGCCTCAGGCTACGAATCTTCGCGGCTACCTGACCCACTTTTTGCTTGTCAATTCCGTCAACAATGATGAAGGTATTTTTACCTCGTTTTATATCTACACTTATATCCACGCCCTCTGGGGGAACGAAAAAAATAGAATGAGAATAACCGAGAGCCAGCTCAAGTACTCCGTTCTCTACAATTGCACGATAGCCCACACCGATGACCTCTAGTTCGCGTCGAAAACCCTCGGTAACCCCGGTGATCATGCCGTCCAGCAACGATCTGTAAAGGCCATGCAGTGACTTATGACGCTTCTGCTCGGTCGGTCTTTTTACCAAAAGGTCGCCTTCTCCCATTTCAACCATTATGTCAGGGTCGACCTGAAGGGATAATTCTCCTTTGGGTCCTTTTACCGTCACCAGGTTATTCGATCCAATATCGACGGTAACGCCGTCCAATATGGTGATCGGAAGATATCCTACTCGTGACATGTTTTTTTCTCTTTATCTTATGTGTTCGGCAATCACTCTAGTAAACGTACACGAGGACTTCACCACCAATGCTGTGCGTGCGCGCCTCTTTGTCGGACAACACCCCTCGTGACGTAGACAGGATCGCAATGCCCAGACCGTTCAGAACACGTGGAAGATCTCTCGCATTGACATAACGCCGAAGCCCGGGTTTGGAAACTCGACGAAGTGACCGGATAACGGGCTTACCGTTTGCCTCGTACTTCAGATATATCCGAAGAAGGCCTTGATTCCCGTCATCAACGTTCAGATATCGTTGGATATACCCCTTGTCCATCAATATCTGAGTAATCGCTCGCTTTACTTTCGAAGAAGGTATGTCGACGTGCCGATGATCGGCCTTCTGGGCATTCCGAATGCGGGCCAGATAATCAGATATGGGATCTGTGATTGCGCTCATAATTTACGGTTGTTTTCTACTGCGGCAGATGGCTTATCCGCCTGTGCAGCTTGGACGTACTCTACTCTTCTGTTTACCAGCTCGATTTCCGGATTCCAGGAATAATGCCACTCCGTGCCATATTCCGAAACGTGATACGCGACAACCCGAAATGACGCATATATCCTCTGGACCGACCCGTTAACGCGCATCGGTTGTGGAGTCTGACCGGACTCGAATTGCGAGGGAGCTTCTGGAGACCCTCCCAGTCACCAGCCTCTTTGAGTGCCTTGCGTCTTTCAGCGAACTGCGCAACCAGTCGTTGTCGTTTCTTTTCGCGTGCAATCCAGCTTTTCTTCGCCATATTCTATATTCGTTTTTCCCGGATTCGTCCCCGGGACATCATCGTACTAATTGTCTCGTCTTTCAAACGGAAGACCGAACGCCTTAAGAAGCGCCAACGCTTCTTCATCCGTCTTGGCCGTTGTTACAAACGTGATATCCAGTCCACTAATACGAGCGATTTTATCCACCTCGATTTCAGGAAACACAATCTGCTCTTTTATTCCCAGAGAGTAATTGCCTCGGCCATCGAAGCTCTTGTCCGGAATTCCGCGGAAGTCGCGAACTCTCGGCAGGGTAAGCGTAATGAGACGATCCAGGAACTCGAACATCGTTTCGCCTCTGAGCGTAACGGACGCACCAATGGGCATCCCTTGTCGCAATTTGAAATTTGATACGCTTCGTCGCGCATTACGAACGACTGGATGTTGCCCGGTTATGACTCGTAATTCGTCGACGGCATCATCTACGACCTTCTTCGACAGCGCAGCTTCTCCGACTCCCTTGTTCACGCAGATTTTTACGAGTTTAGGTACCTGCATCACATTTGAGTACGAAAACTCTTTCATGAGGGCAGGTACAATCTCACCGCTGTACTGTGTTTTTAATCTTGGTATGTATCCTTCCATGTTCGTCTCTTCTTTCGACTACTCTTGGCCGCAAATGCCATTAGCTATCCAACTCCTCACCTGTTGTGACTGCATACCGAACCCAGCGACTGCGTCCCGAATCTGGATCCTCGATCAGTTTTCGGCCAATGCGAGTCGGGTCGCCGTTAGAGTCAAGGGGCAAGACATTCGATACATGAATCGCACTCTCCTGTTCGATCCTTCCACCCTGAGGATAAAGCTGGTTAGGCCGTGTATGGCGAATACGCACATTGACGCCTTCGATGATTACGCGCTCTTTACTTCGAAAAACGCGAAGCACTTTCCCTTCCTTTCCCTGATCGTTGCCAGAGAGCACTCGCACCATATCACCTTTACGAATGTGTAGCTTTTTCTGCTGATTCTTCGTTCTCGGCATGATTTACTTAATTCCTTTTATCTGTTTAAGAGTACTGATTGCATAACGCGATGAGTCCTATAGAACTTCCGGTGCGAGAGATACGATTCGCATGTATTGTTTTTCTCGCAATTCCCTGGCTACGGGACCGAATATTCGCGTACCTCGTGGTTCTCCCTGCTCGTTGAGTAGAACTGCCGCGTTTTCATCAAATCGGATGTACGACCCATCGCGACGGCGATATTCCTTTCGCGTCCGAACGACCACCGCTGTAGACACCTCTCCCTTCTTCACACTGCCATTGGGTATCGCTGATTTAACGGTCACAATGATTTGATCGCCTACCCGGGCATAGCGACGGCCGCTTCCACCGAGCACACGAATACAGAGCACCTCTTTGGCACCGCTGTTGTCGGCGACTTTCAGTCTGGATTCCTGCTGAATCATGGTTTTCTACTACGCTTAACTTCCTGTCAACGGGATCTCGACGGACCGTTCGTTTACTTCAAATATGTTACTTTGCCCGTTCAAGCACTTCGACCAGGCGCCAGCGTTTGTTCTTGCTGATCGGCCTTGTCTCCATGATTCGTACGGTGTCCCCTTCTCCAGCATCGTTCTGCTCATCATGAACCATGAGCTTCGTGGTTCTCTTAATGAACTTGCCGTAGATCGGGTGCTTGATCTGACGCTTGATCGCAACAAGAACGCTCTTGTCCATTTTGTTGCTGACAACCGTCCCGATCCGCTCCTTTCTTGAACGTCTTTCTGTCGTACTCTGCATATTATTTTTTGGCTTGGTAGGCCGTATTCCGTTCCCCACCAACTACCATAATGTCAAAATCTATTCTATGGTTACCGTCTGCGCACCCTCGTCACGCATCCGAAGGATGGTCCGAAATCGTGCAATCAATCTACGCTTCTCCTGCAATATCATCGGATTATGCAGATCGGCGATCGCATGCTGAAAGCGCAAGTGGCTCAGCTGCTCTTCCTCGTCCTTGATGTGCTCCGAAATCTCTTCGGAACTCAACTCTCTAATTTCTTTCGCCTTCATTCTTCTCCCGGTTTGTAGTCCGGACGCGTGACAATCTTCGTCTTGATCGGAAGCTTTTGCTGGGCCAATTTCAGGGCTTCGCCTGCGAGTTCAAACGGAATTCCACCGCCTACCTCGAACATAACCCGGCCAGCCCGTACTGGGGCAACCCAGTATTCAGGAGAGCCTTTCCCTTTCCCCATTCGCGTTTCAGCCGGCTTCTGAGTAATCGGTTTGTCCGGGAATATTCGGATCCAGACTTTTCCAGCCCTCTTCATTTTCCTGGTCATGGCAATACGAGCGGCTTCAATCTGACGACTCGAAATGCGTCCAGGCTCAAGCGCCTTGATACCGAAGTCGCCAAAGGAGATACGCGCGCCCCTCTGGGCCGTCCCCTTTATGCGTCCTTTCTGCACCTTGCGATACTTTACACGCTTCGGCATTAACATGGCAATAATCCTCTCGTCTAGTTCCGGGCTGACGTATTAATCAGCCCCGTAAATTCACTGGTTTGTGTTTGCGTTAGTCCGAGCTTTTGGGGGGTACCTTTGCATCTCGAGCTCTTCGTTCACCACCTGGACCCCCTCCACGTCGCCGCGATTTTCTTCTACCCGGATCCATCTGCTGCATCTGATGCCTCTGAGCCGCAGCATTCGGACTCAGATCTGGCGTCCCAATGATTTCACCGCGATAGATCCAGACCTTTACACCCGTCGTTCCGTAAATCGTAAATGCCGTCGCCTCAGAATAATCGATGTCAGCGCGAATCGTATGAAGCGGAACGCGGCCATCCAGATACTGCTCGGATCGGCTCATTTCCGCTCCACCAAGCCTACCGCTCACTTTAATTCGAATCCCGTCTGCTCCCATTCGCATAGCGGCTGTAAGGGACTGCTTCATGGCTCGTCTGAAAGAGACCCTTCCTTCTAACTGCTGTGCGATGTTCTGGGCCACTAGGCTGGCATCCAGTTCCGGACGTTTGATCTCGTTAATATTGATCTGGATGTCCTTATTGGTGAGCTTTTTGATCTCTTCGCGAAGCTTTTCGACCTCAGTACCGCCTCGGCCGATGACTACGCCGGGTCGACTGGTATGCAGCGTCAGAATGACTCTTTTCGGAGTGCGTTCAATCACGACACGACTCAGACCGGCCCTTTTCAGGCGCGCTGACAAGTACGTCCTGATCTCTTCGTCCTCGATGAGCTTCTCTGCGAAATCCTTACCCGCATACCAGTTGGAATACCAACCGCGAATGATTCCGAGGCGAAATCCTATTGGATGTGTTTTCTGACCCATAGACCTGTTCGTTTCAAAAGCTAGCGTTAATTGCGTAGTAGTTTCGTCGTCTCTCTATTCGTCTTCTTTGATCGCCGCGCTAACTCCGACGTCTTCACGCCGACCCTCGTGAGCGACCACCACTGTGAGATGAGCCGTCCGCCTCTGGAAAGGATGAGCCCTTCCCCTTGACACCGGACGAAATCGTTTGAGACGGGCACCTTCGTCGACCCGAATTTCTTTCACGACCAGCTCGGACTCATCAAAACGCTCCTCCTGATTTCGATCCATCAAGTTGTGTACCGCCGACAGAATGGTAAGCTTGATCAACTTGGTCGCTTTTTGAGGCAGGAAATTCAGTATATCCAACGCATCCGGAACGCGCTTCCCCCGCACGATATTGACGATCGGTCGCAGCTTCTTCGGCGAACTCCGAATATGTTTACGTACTGCTCTAGCTTCCATTTTCTTTTCTCAATTTCACGTCTTCCGTTCCCACTCAAATCGCCGTCGCTGCGACGGGAGTGCCGAAAGCGTCAAGCCTCTTTAAATTCGTTTATCCTTCTTCGATCCAGCGTGACCGCGGAAATGACGCGTTGGTGAAAATTCACCCAGTCGATGACCAACCATGTTTTCCGTGATATACACCGGTATGAATTGTTTCCCGTTGTGTACGGCGAACGTGTGACCAACAAATTCGGGGGTGATCATAGAGGCCCGGCTCCATGTCTTGACGACTTTTTTCTTCCCGGACTTATTGAGTTCGTCTACCTTAAGCCGAAGCTTGTAGTAAACGTAGGGTCCTTTTTTTAGTGAACGAGACATTCCTATTTCTGAGTTCGACGGCGGATAATCATCTTATCCGACGGTTTATTTCTCTTTCGTGTTCTATATCCTTTGGCGGGTATTCCGGTCGGTGATTTGGGATGCCCTCCCGACGCCTTGCCTTCTCCGCCGCCCATCGGGTGATCCACCGGGTTCATTGCAACACCCCTCGTCTTGGGTCGAACGCCCAGCCAACGATTCCTTCCAGCCTTACCCAGATTAATGTTCATGTGGTCTGGATTTGACGTAGTCCCAATCGTCGCCATGCAGCTTACCATCACCATTCTGGTCTCTCCGGACGGCAGTCGTAGAATCGCATGTTTTCCCTCCCGGGCAGTCAGCTGAGCAAATGTCCCTGCTGATCTTGCAAGCTGTGCACCCTTTCCTGGCTTCATCTCGATGGCATGCACAAATGAACCAACGGGAATCTTACTCAAGGGTAGGCAATTACCGGGCTCGGGCGGCGCATCTGGACCGTTTTGAATCGTATTCCCTACTTTGATCTCGTTGGGTGCCACGATATAGCGTTTCTCACCGTCTGCATAGACTAACAACGCAATTCGGGCGGATCTATTTGGATCGTATTCGATGCTCGCAACACGTGCAGGCACACCAAATTTGTTCCGTTTGAAGTCAATCACTCGATAGCGACGCTTGTGTCCACCTCCCTGGTGGCGCACCATGATTCTACCCGTATTATTCCGCCCGCCCTTTTTCTTAATCGGAGCCAATAGGCTCTTCTCAGGCGTCGACCGAGTAATCGTGTCAAACGCTGAAACGGACATCTGTCGCTGTCCCGGCGTGTTCGGCTTTAATTTCTTGAGCGCCATATCTGTTATTCCTTTTCCGTAACTGCCTCGAAGGCTCCTGTCTTAAACTTCTTCGAAGAAGTCGATTTGATCACTACCTGGTTTGAGTGTGATAAAAGCCTTTTTGTAAGACGACGTGCGCCCCTGGACTTTCCCCTTTTTTGTAAACTGAGAACGCCTTTTTCCCCGCACGATCATGGTCCGTACTTCTTTTACCTGAACACCCGGATAACGCGATTCAATCGCGTTTCTGATTTCGAGTTTGTTCGCGTCCGGTCGAACCTGAAAAGCATAGTGCCCTTCTTCCATCAGACGGGTCAACTTCTCCGTGACCATGGGTTGTATGAGTATATCGTTGCTCATGGCTACTTATGCGCTTTCACGTTCTTCGATTTCCTGGTCTTTTTATTAACCGAATCGCCAAGCTGCTCACTAACCGTTTTCAGTGCTCCTTTCTGCATGACAACAACGTGGGCGGTCATTACATCTAATGTCGAGATATCGCATGCATTTCGGATCGTAAGCTTGGGTACGTTTCGACCCGATTTGTATATCTCGGTTGAATGAGTACCGGTAACCAAAAGCACACTTCGACCTTGGAGTTCATGGTTGGTTATGAACGCGAACATTTCGTTGGTGTCCGGAGCGTCGTAGGTAAAATCCTCTACGACCCGAATGGCCTTATCTTGTGCTTTATATGTGAGCGCCGACCGACGGGCGACGTGCTGGGTCTTCCGGTTCACTTTTACTCGGTAGTCGTGCGGTCTAGGCCCAAAGGTGCGACCACCAGAACGACGTAACGGCGACCTGCGACTACCCGTTCTCGCCATACCCGTGCCTTTTTGCCGATAGAGCTTTTTCGTGCTGAACGATACCTCGCCGCGCTCCTTGGTCTTGTGGGTTCCCTGATGTGAGCTGGCCTGAATTCTGCGCACGTCCAGCCAGATGGCGTGGTCGTTTGGATCTGTTTCAAATACGGTTTTGTCGAGCGTGACCGACTTACCGCTATCCGTACCATCCTGTCGAAATACCTTCACTTTCATCGTCTACTCGCAGCTCACTTTTTCTTTCTCAATTCGACCAGACCGTTTGTTGGTCCGGGAACGGCTCCGGACACAAG
Source organism: Bacteroidota bacterium (assembly GCA_022567305.1). Classification (GTDB taxonomy): domain Bacteria; phylum Bacteroidota; class Rhodothermia; order Rhodothermales; family UBA10348; genus SMXL01. The sequence continues at coordinate 68,323 of JADFHF010000016.1, forward strand.
AATCAGATTCTGATCGGCAAGAATTTTGATTACACGTAGATTTTTGACCGTTACACGGTCGTTCCCCATTCGTCCTCCCATCCTCATTCCCTTGACGACGCGAGACGGCCAGGAAGACGCTCCGATGGACCCCGGAGCCCGCTGTCGATTGTGCTGACCGTGAGTGGCCCCTCCGACACCCGCAAAACCGTGACGCTTTACAACGCCTTGAAATCCTTTCCCTTTGGACGTCCCGCTTACATCGATCAATTCTCCTTCGACGAAAATATCTGCAGCAGACACTTCATCGGCAGGAGATAATTCTTCTGAATGGGACTGGAATTCGGTCAAAAATCGGCGTGGGGCCGTTCCTGCGGCTTCGAAGTGCCCTTTCATCGGTTTCGTTGTGTGCTTGTCCTTACGGTCTCCGTAGCTCAATTGAACCGCCGAGTAGCCGTCCTTTTCGACCGTCCGAATCTGCGTCACTACGTTCGGTGTAACGTCAATGACGGTACACGGATATTGAGAGCCGTCGTCGTCAAACACGCTCGTCATACCGAGCTTCTTTCCTAATATGCCTATACTCATTGCAATCCCTGCTTTCCGATCGTTAAATAACGATCGGATTGGTAAGCGCTTCTTTTCTAGGTACGCGAAATGGTGAGAGAGATCGATCCTTGCAGTGTTGTGACTAAAAGAGCGTTGAGCAATATGCTCGTCACACTGTCGGCCGCGAACGTCACCTCGTCGTCGCCATTGAAGGCGTACGTAAAGTTCAGAATAATCGGTACACCTTCCGCCTCGGTGGTCACGGCGATGCGACTCGCTGCTTCATCGATCGAATACGTGCCCGTAATTACCGTATCTCCAGCATCATCAATTGCATCTATGCCGATCGTGATTGCTCCTGCCTGCGTGAAAGTGAACTCAAGCGAATTGAAACCCTGCGCGAAGACTGTAAATTGGTCCCCGTCGGCATCGGAAACGCCTGTGAGTTCCCAAACGCCCACCAGGAGGTCAGCAATTGATGGGTCGTCATTATCGCCATTGCTGTCACATCCCACACCGACGAATCCGATGAGAAACGTAAAGAAAATGGCAGATAATTTTTTCATGGTGGTTCCTCGTTCTGATCTCATATTCGAGAATCAAACCTTTATTTCGACATCGACCCCACTGGGTAGCTCGAGCTTCATTAACGCATCCACGGTCTTGCTGCTCGTCGACAGGATGTCGATAAGACGCTTGTGACTACGGATTTCAAACTGATCTCTGGCCTTCTTATCCACGTGAGGGCTCTTCAACACCGTATAGATCACCTTTTTCGTAGGCAACGGAATGGGACCGCTCACTACTGCTCCGGTCGACCTAACCGTCTTGATGATCTTTTCAGCACTCTTGTCGATCAGCGTGTGATCGTAAGACTTGAGTTTGATCCTGATTTTCTGGCTTGCCATGTTTATGTCCCGGGTTGACGTCCCGTCTTAATCATGAATGGTTGATACGACACCGGCTCCGACCGTACGGCCACCTTCGCGGATCGCGAAGCGAAGTCCCTTTTCCATCGCGATCGGAACGATCAGCTTGACCTCGAACTGCGTGTTGTCGCCCGGCATCACCATCTCGACGCCTTCGGGAAGCTCGATGTCGCCCGTTACATCGGTCGTGCGGAAGTAGAACTGCGGACGGTAGCCCTTGAAGAACGGCGTATGACGACCGCCTTCGTCCTTCGATAGGATATAGACCTCGCAGTCGAAGTCCTTGTGAGGAGTAACCGAGCCTGGCTTGATGACCACCATGCCGCGCTCGACCTCTTCCTTGTCCGTGCCTCTTAAGAGAAGCCCCACATTGTCGCCCGCCTGGCCCGAGTCGAGGAGCTTGCGAAACATCTCGACACCCGTTACCGTCGTCGACTGCTTCTCTTCCTGCATGCCGATAATATCAACCGTCTCGCCCACCTTGACCATGCCGCGCTCGATCCGCCCCGTCACGACCGTCCCGCGACCCGTAATCGAAAACACGTCCTCGATCGGCATCAGAAACGGCTTATCGTTGTCTCGCTCGGGGGTCGGGATGTAGTTGTCGACCGCATCCATGAGCTCAATCACCTTGTCCTCCCAGTTCTCCTCGCCGTTGAGCGCGCCGAGGGCTGAACCCGATATGATCGGAATATCGTCGCCCGGAAACTCGTACTGGTCGAGCAGCTCGCGGACTTCCATCTCGACGAGTTCTAGGAGCTCTTCGTCGTCAACGAGGTCGACTTTGTTCAAAAAAACCACAATGTAGGGCACCCCCACCTGGCGGGCGAGCAGGATGTGCTCGCGCGTCTGAGGCATCGGGCCGTCCGTCGCCGCGACCACGAGAATCGCGCCGTCCATCTGAGCCGCACCCGTCACCATGTTCTTGACATAGTCCGCGTGGCCTGGACAGTCGACGTGCGCGTAGTGGCGCGCTTCCGTCTCGTACTCGACGTGAGCCGTTGCAATCGTGATGCCACGCTCGCGCTCCTCGGGAGCGTTGTCAATCGAATCAAACGAACGGATCTCGTTGTGGCCCGACACGTGCTTGGCGAGCACCTGGGTGATCGCTGCCGTAAGCGTGGTCTTGCCGTGATCAACGTGTCCGATCGTACCTACGTTTACGTGGGGCTTCGTGCGCTGAAATTTCTCTTTAGCCATGATCTTTCGTTGCTTTAAGAAGCATGAGGGTTCAGTTCAAGTTGAGGCCCGCGCTTGCGAACGGGCCGATGTTCAATATGCGCTCCTCCGATGATCAACGGAGCGTCCATCTGAGCCTCCTCCCGGAATCGAACCGGGGACTCCTTCCTTACCATGGAAGTGCTCTACCGCTGAGCTAAGGAGGCAAATCATCCAGGTCCCAAAGTACCGTGATGAGTCGCCGATCTAATCTCGAAATCGCGGGGTATGATGCAAAATATATTGAGCGGGAGACGAGATTCGAACTCGCGACCCTCAGCTTGGAAGGCTGATGCTCTACCAACTGAGCTACTCCCGCCATTCTGATCCACTGCGACACATATCCGCGAAAGAAGATTCAATTCCCGCGTGGAAATCGCTCCTCTTTCGCGGTGTGTTCAGTACATGCGTGGACAGGGGAGGATTCGCGATATCACTTTGTTTGACTAGGGTTTCACCAGGTTTCGCATTCCAGATGGGAATCTAGGCACATTTCTAATCGAAACCATTCGAACCCTTTTGCGAATCCGGTGAAAAATGGTCACCTTGGCCGTCACCTAATTCGACCGACTAACACGTTCCCCTCGCGTGCCCAAAGTAAGTATCATTCCGTGGAGCTCCAAGAAAGCTCCGGATGGGAGTGTCCCTCTCTACCTCGTCATCCGTCACGGAGATGAGCGTTCGACAATCGCGATCGAGGGCGTACGCATGCACCCTCGTCACTGGAATGCGGCGCGCCAGGAGGTCCGCAAGACCCACCGGCATCATCACAAACTTAACCTATACCTTAAGAGCGTGGTGGAGAAGGCTGAAGAGGCCGTGCTGGACGTTCTTCTTCGCGATGGCACGCTATCAACCTCGGCCGTGAAGGAGCTCATGCAGCACACAGAGAAGCCTGTGGCGCCCTCCTTTTTCGATTATTTTCAGAAACGAATCGACGAGTTCCGCGATCGCTATCAGTTCGGCTCGGCTGACGTCTACCGCCCCGTACTGAAGAAGCTACGCGACTATACGCAGACTATTCACCACCAGAGCGACCTAGCTTTCGACGAGCTCACTGTGGCCTTTCTCCGAGGCTTCCACACTTACCTAGTGAAGGTGCACGGTAACAACCAGAACACGGTTGCGAAAAACCTCGGATACATCCGGGCGGTTCTCTATATCGCCATACGGGAAGGCCATTTTCCGCAGGAGAAAAACCCGTTCTTTCAGTTGACGCTCAAGACGAAACGCGCAAAGAGTAACCGGCTCACGATAGAAGAAATCTGGCGAATAGAAGATATTGAGCTCGAGCCCGGCAACGTGAACGATGCTCGCAACTACTTCATCTTCGCCTTTTACGCCGCCGGGATGCGTATTTCGGATGTTATTCAGCTCGTGGGTGATCACCTGCGTGAGGTGCGCGGCGTCTGGCGTATCGAGTACACGATTGTGAAAACTGACGATCCTTCGTTCTCGATGCCGCTACTAGGCAAACCCGAAGAGATTCTGCGCAATTACGGCTGGCCGGACATCGGGCCGAACGAATACATTTTCCCGATCATGCCGAAGCGAATTCGACCAGGCACGGAAGAAGCGTTCAAGGAGCGAAAGAATAAAACGTCGCTCATCAACAAGTATCTAAAAACTGTAGCAGCCAAGTGCGGCATCGAAACGCGCCTAACGACCCACATGGCTCGCCACTCTTGGGCGGCCTTCATGGATGAAAGCAATCTTCCTATCCAGCGTATCCAGCAGACGCTAGCACACAAAGATGCGAAAACGACGCAGGTCTACCTACACAACCTCAGATCAGGTATGTTTGATGAGGAGCTGATTCGAGTGCTAAATCGTACGTGACACTAATCCCTCCCTCATGTTTCATCTCCCGACCGGCGTATTGAACGAGCCGGTTGAATGCGCCGATTTTCCATCTCAATGTTTTGATAATCATTCGGCTTGTGGTGGATTGCGGAAAGCATAAGAAATCGTGTCCTCTAGCTCGATGAGCAGAGCGTTAATACGATCGATGTCGAGCTCCTCTACGGTCTTCTTTTCGTGGATATGTCTGACCACCTGATTGATGTTCAATCCGACCCTTCTGATTCCAAGTTCCAATGCTAGAACGGTCGTGTCGTCTGGCAAAAGAAACTTCTGTTCGGTGTATGCGAGCGCTGCCTCACGAATAAAACTACCTGTCTTCAATCCGTGCTCTTTGGCCGTCCGCGATAGCCGTCTGTATTCAGTTGGCGTGAGCGAAACCCCGAGACGTAGTATCTTCTTTTTCCGGTTCGACTGATACTCCTTCTGATACAGCCGACGGTGCTCCTTCTTCGCCGTTTGGAGCAAGTCAGGCGGACTGTTGTTCGTCAGTCCCCTCTTTTTTAGATAGGTGCTAAGGGATTCCATACCCCTGCGAGTACGCATGTTTGTATAAACACATAATCGACTTCGTCGTTTATATATACAAAATGCCTGGCCTAATCGGCCAGCTCGCAAGGAATTCTTCCTTGAATATAAAGGTATGGAATTTCTCCTACGGTAAAATAATTGTTTCGTACTAGGCCGTTCTGTCCCGCATCCAGCGATCAATTTTGGCTTCAACAACGTGTCTCGGTCGCGAATATTGCGCCCGCGATGCTTTGATGATTTGCGCCTTCCGGCGTCGCCGGTAGTACGACGGAGGTTTATCGATATATGCTCGGAATGGGATGCTACCGTCCGGCATTTTCAGATAGGCTTGGAATGGTTCGAGTGAAGTGAACGCCTCCGGCGGGACTTCCCGATCGAATTCGGGATCCAGCCATTGGGCGTCTCTTCCAGAAACACGGAAGGCCGCGACACTCCCGCAAGTCATTAGAGTTGTCTTCATTTCGTCCGAATAGTTCGCGAGCGTCTGCGTCGCGAGTGTTAGCCCGACTCCGAACTTTCGGACCTGTCCGATCATGGACCCGATTGTGTTGCCGCTGAATCCGTGCATCTCATCTACATAAACAAAAAAAGGACGCCTCCGGTTTTCAGGGATAGAGCTGCGCTCGAGCGCCGCGAGTTCGATGATTCCTAGAAGAATCGAGCCGAGTAAGTCGGTGTAGCTCTTTCCTATCCCCGCGAGGTTGGCAATCAGAATCTGACCCTCGTCCATAATCCGCCGAATGTTGATCGTGCTCTTTGGCACGCCGAGCAGATTCCGCATGAGCGGGTTCGATGTCAGCTTCTCAAGACGATTTAGAATTGGTGTAATCGCTTCAATTCTGAACCTCGCGCTGTACCGCTCGAACTGATCTTCAAAGTATGCGCGCGTGATTGGGTTCTGGGCCCGAGAGACGACTCGCCTTCTGTACGACTCATCTGTCAAAAGCCGGCCGACTCCAAGAAGAGTTGTGTCCTCGTCGAAGTCAAGGAGCGCAAGGAGAGTATGCCGAAGAATTTGCTCCATTCTGGGGCCCCATGCGTCCCCCCAGTGGGCGTGTAGTATTGAAATGATGCCGTCAGCAACGACGGCTCGCATGTCTGGGTCTCGGGGGCTGTCGAGAAGATTGATATTGGCGGGGTTGTCCCTCTCCGCTGGTTCGAAGTAAACGACATCACGCACCCGGTCTCTGGGAATATGATAAAGAAGGCTTTCGGCGAGATCTCCGTGCGGATCAAGTAGCGCACAACCCCGCCCCGCATATACATCTGCGAGGAATAAAATTTTGATTAGAGAGCTTTTTCCGGTTCCGGACTTTCCGAGAATTAAGGTGTGTTTGAGGCGATCGGAAATAGTCGCCGATACGGGTTCTCCTGCTCCGCCTACATAGGCTCTTTGTGCGAAGTACACGTCCGTCATAAAAGGTGCAGCCTCGTCCCTCTCTGGCACAGTGGATATGCAGTCCAGAGAGGCAAAGGAGGCTGGCTCTGGATCACGGAGATATTATTTGCCTGAATTATTTCTCCGTGTCCACAGTAGAATTGTACCATGCGAGAATTCGCATGGTTTGGCGCGAAGCAAACTTGCGGAGCGCACCTTCTTGCGCAGTCGTCGGAAGCGTAGCGCCCGACTTCGTCCGACTGGGTGCGGTGACAAGGTGCTAACCGATGTCGCCAAACCCCGAAACGAATGGTAATGAGTGAAGTCGGGACGCAGTCGCGGATCGGTCACAAAGTGACCGGGACCGGCAGGCGGTCGAAGTCGGGCGTGAATACGCCCGGCGACTGCGCACTTCTTATAGCCGATAGGCGCTTAACCGATAGGTGTTTCTGGAATGTCCTTTAGAGATTGGGTGTAGTTACCAGGTAACTACAGGCGTAGCGAC
>JADFHF010000093.1 GCA_022567305.1 Bacteroidota bacterium
ATCCCTGGGGCCGGAGGAACTCCCCGTCTCCGCTGCCCTCGCTCCCCCACTTGCGCAGGAACTTCAGAGGAACGGACGCTTCGTTCTCGTAGCCTGTCTGGATACGCCGACAGCTTCCGAAGAACTTCCGGCTGACGTCGTCGATTCGTTTTTCAATGCCCGGTATCTCATCGAGAAAACCAATCGTATCGGATCTGGAGAAGAGGTTTCAGCCTTTCGAGATGATGAATATGAGGATACCGAATTTTCCAAGAGCACACTCCCCCAAACAATCGCAGCCATTGATGATTCGGTCGCACATCAGGCTCTGGAAATTATCGAATCCCACTTCGGACAGTATCAGGAAGTGTATTTGACGCCACTCCTCAGGAAGCTGACGGAACTGATGGTAGACGAGGACGAGCCAAAATCGGTGATCAACTATCTGGGTGAGTGTGGAGCCGTCTGGCTGGAAAAGCGACGGGGATTCCCGCACAATTATACGGTTCTGATGGTCAATCAAGAACACCCTGACGTACAGGAAATCAAGGAGGCGATCGGACGGGAAGCTTTGGACGAGGATGATTATACCGACGACTCCTACGGGGAAGTTGATATCGACGAGCCGGAATACGAGGATTCGCTCGATTGACGGGTAACCGTGTTAAAGAAGCAAGCCCTCGGAATACGGTTAAGAACAATCTTGCATGAGGCTCGAGTCGTATCTAGAACAGACTGTTTTCCGAATCGGAAAAATATCCTCAATTCAGATCTGAATCATTATTTTCGGCTAAGAATGCGCATGTCTAGCGTTCGGGAGTTTTCGTTGGAATCCGATTGAAGCGAAATAGGTTTCATTCCTGCGCCTCCACAGAGAGCGCGTACCCCTGATGTAGTAGGACATTGTCAACCTCTTCTCACATCTTTCTTTCTTCGCTGTAATATATTGCTTTCAGGAGCGGAGCCGGGCTTCTTCGACGGCGAATCACACTGATGTTCGCGTGCTTGGGCTTTGAGAGTTGATACGCTCTCAGCTTTAACGCCTGATACGGGATTCGTCGGGAGCTGCCATGATCTAAAATCGCGAGCTTGCCTTCAGCGACAAGACCTTGATCGTGTCTCTCTGGCTATCGCATAGGGGCTTCGTGGGTTCTCCATCCGTGCCCGGCTCGCGCTCCTTTAAGCAAGTATGTGTTCATGATTCGTAAATGCCTGTTAATTTGATCAATCAAGCGGCTAAATTTCTTTTTACGGGTGTATTTACGCTTGGGATCGTGCCCTCAAACGTGGATGTTTGCATGGCTTCCCAGAGAAAACCCGACAGTTCACGCGCTACGGCCACGGCGGCGACCGAGCGTGGTTTTCTCACGGCGAGTGAGTGAAAGCGTTTGTAGAGGCGTTTCTGTGCTTTCCAACTGATTGCGATTACCTCAGCACTGACTCCGTCTTGACGTCTTTTGAGAACCGATCCGGCGGCCGGTCGGAGAGCGTACTTCCAGGCAGCTGAGATGAGGACCTTTCGGGCGTGCGTGTTGCCACTCTTTGTGATTGAGCCCCGTTTGGTGCTGTTCGCCGATGAATGTTCGCTGGGAACTACGCCCAGATACGACATGAGCTGACGGGGGCAAGCGAAGCGGCGGATGTCACCCAGTTCACAGACGAGTGTCAGTGCCGATAGGAGTGCAATACCTCGGAAGGCACCGAGCACTGCCACCGGATTTGAGAATCTATCTTTCTTTGCCTCTTTCTTCAGATCTGCCTCTATCGATGCGATCTGTGCCTCGAGATAGCGTATCAGGTGTACATACGTGTCAAGAACACTCTGATCGACACGCTCGAGTTCGACGTTATTCAGCCAGCGCCAGAATTTCAGACTCCAGTTCGTGCCTTCCCGGTAGACGAAGCCCCTGGTTTGAAGAAATTGCGTAGTGCGATGTTTGGTACGAGTCATTTCTTCGACGAGAGCCCCGCGGCAGCGAAGAAGCGCACGCGTCGACTCGAGTTCGGGATCCGGGACGATGACGGCCCTCAAGAGCCTGCCCGCATACATGGTGGCAAGCTTCTCGGCATCGCGCCGATCCGTTTTAATACGATCGCCGCTGCGACGCGGGATCGACGAGGGAGCGATGACGTCGCATTCGACGCCGAGATCACGAAGCTGCCGATACAGAACAAAGCCGCAGGATGAGGCTTCGTAACAGCATTGGGGCTCTCCAAATCGAGCACGGATACGTTTGATGATCTTGACAACCGCGACAGGCTGATTCTTCAGCTGCTGTTCGAGAATAACCTCGCCCGAGGACGGATCGAAGGCGCAGGCGACGATTGAATCCTTGTGAACATCGAATCCGACAATGATCGTCTTATCCGCGCCAGTAGTATTGTTGTTACTTTGTTCGCTCATGGGACCGTTCGGTTATTTTGTTTTTGATTACAACAGGCAGTATAGCCTGCAAATCAATAACTGGGCGGTCCTACTATAGTATCTAATAGAGGCTCTGTCATGCGTATTTTCTATCTGTTTCTCCTGCTCTCTTTTTCGGCGATCACGTCATCTGCCCAAACCGTTGTCGTACGCGCGGGATATTTAATAGACGTAGCGAATGGCCGCGTCATCGCCAATCAGTCCATTCTCGTTGAAGATGGAACCATTACGGCCGTGGGCGACCGAGTTATCGCACCCGACGGCACAGAAGTAATTGATCTCTCGAACAGCTACGTCATGCCCGGGCTGATCGATGCGCACACCCACCTCGCATTGATGGAAATGGACGGATCCGATATCGACGACCACGGATCATACTACTTCACTTCCCTCATCGAGGACACGTCCATGCGCGTCGCCCAGGGCACGATGTTGGCGCGTTCCATGTTGGAATCTGGATTTGTCTGGGTGCGAGATACGGGCAACAATGGCCTCTACGGAGACGTGACGCTCCGCCGCGCTATCGAAGGCGGTTGGATTCCCGGACCGAACATGGTTACGGCCGGCATCATGATTGCACCGTTCGGCGGCCAATTTCAGATGCAGCCGGAAAAGCCTGATCTCGGAAATCCAGAGTACACCTACGCCGATACGCATGATGAAATCATCAAAGCCGTTCGACACAATGTTCACTATGGAGCGACGTTTATCAAGCTCATTATCGACAACCAACCCTATATCTACTCGGAAGAGGATGTCCGCGTGGCGGTCGAGGAGGCCCACGATATGGGCGTTAAAGTCATGGCTCATGCCACGAGCGATGAGGGAATCCGGAATGCCGTTCTCGGTGGGGTCGATTCCATTGAACACGGCTTCAATCCGTCTGACGAAACCCTGGGTCTCATGAAGGAGCGGGGCACCTATCTGGTAGGGACTGATTTTCCGGCTGCACGCCTGGGAGAAACGCGTTACTGGAGCAACGTCGAACGCAACAAACGAGCCTATGCGATAGGCGTACCCATGGCCTTCGGATCCGATACGGTCTATTATGAAGAAGGCAAAACCCGTGGTGAGCAGACGCTCGGATTTCTGGACAGCTACGTGGATGCCGATTTTCCGAATGATTACATATTGCGGATGGCTACGATGTATGCCGCCGATCTACTCGGAGCCAACTCGGGCGAGATCAGGATTGGAAAAAACGCCGATATGATCGCCATGCCCTCCAACCCGCTCGATGATATTCATGCTCTGTATGGAGTCAGCTTTGTAATGAAAGACGGACGTGTCTACAAAAGCAACGGTCAGTTCATCTGGGATACTCCTCGTGTCCTGAACAACCCTCGTCGCAAGCAACCACGGGGAAACATGCTCAGACAAAATTGATCGAAGAGGGACAACATGCACACCTTCAAACACGCCAGACTCCTTGTTCTGGGAGTGTTCCTCACTCTATTCGCCACAGCATGCGGGCAACGAACAGACCAATCAGGCGCTCAAACGAACGCAGAATCGACTGCCGATGACCCTGACGGAACATAGCTAACACCGTTGAACGCTGAGAAATGCGCCGCGTTGGCTTCTGCCGTGGGCCGCGGACTCGGTAGATTATCTGCAGCCACTCATATTGTGTTAAGGTAATTGTGTGGATAGTCGAAACATTCTCTCGATAGATTCATAACATGTACAGATACCCTGTACAGTACGGTTGTTTCGATGCCTATTGAGGTTACATATACCGAAGCCCGAGCAAACCTGGCAAAACTATGGGACCAGGCCGTTGCCAGTCGAGAACCTATCCTTATTCGCCGACGTGGCAAAGAAAAAATGGCGATGATCCCTGCCGATGAATTATCGGGGTTGATGGAGACAGCACAGTTGCTTCGCTCACCCCGCAATGCAGAGCGCCTACTGTCTGCACTTGCACGTGCGAGAAGTGAAGAGGGAGAGGTAGAAAGCCTTCAATCGTTACGGGAGGCGCTCGGTTTTGCTGAAACAGAGTGATGCCAACGGTGACCGGGATGCCTGTTTTCATTCCGAATTCAGAGAGGACTTGAGCTACTGGATCAAAACTGACCGTAAAGTGGCGC
>JADFHF010000049.1 GCA_022567305.1 Bacteroidota bacterium
GATACGGGTTGATCCGCTAATTCTGTTGCGCTATTTTCCGCCATATGGCAATATCCTATTTCCCGTCGGGGGATTGGTGTTGTTTAGAAGAGCGTCGGGCCTCAATCCCGGCGCTTTTCGTCGTTTATACTTTTTTGACAATTTCAGCCAAGTCTTTTTCGACAATTTCAGTCAGGTCCTTTTCGACAAGCCCTCTCAGATAGCCCGATTGTGTTGTCCCGCGATACGCGACTTCGGATTCAACCCAAGCCGTGAGATCCCTGGGAAGGCATGTCTGCAAACGGATGTATCCGGTTTCCTTCTGATTCTTCTTTCTCGAATTCGATTTCATCTCACTATGATAATCTTTAATTCTCGGAGTATGATGTGGAGGTCAGGGCCTGATCGAGATCGTCAACGTGATACCGGATTACTGACCCGCGCCGGTTAGCCTTTAGCGTATCCGACTTTCGCATCCTGTTGATCGTAACGACTGACACACCGAGGTATGCCGCAGCCTCTTTCGCTGTCTTCCAGGGTGACGGCACTGTCTGAGTAACGCCTGTTTCCTTCAGCGCTTCGGCAACGCCAATCTTAGCGGCATCTGCTACGATGCGCTGCGCTTCAAACAGGCTGATGTACGGTGTGCCATTTACATTTATGAGGTCGTCGAGCTTCATCGCCACGCCGTGAATACTACTGTCACGACCAATGTACATGTAAAACTACTATCCGTTCCACCTTTGCGGCAATAATAGTGCGATTAAAGACTGTATAGGCCGATATACATACCCAATTGGCTTTACACTTTTGGGTATAAACGACCAATAAAATTCTGTTTACACATATATTATACATATTCAAAAAAAGTTTTCCATACGCCTGATTTCTTACAAATCGACGGCGTCAAAGGCCGTATCTAGGGCCTCGGAATCAAGTTCTCGCAGGTACTGATCTGTCGTCGCGCCCCTCTTGTGCTTCAGGCCTGATTGAATGACCCCATGTGAAACGCCTGACCGCAAGGCAATCAGGGCGAAGGAGTGCCTCGCCGAATGCATGTGAATGGGCTTATCAATCCCGGCAATCTTCGCAACTTTTTTCAGGTACGTGCTTGTGATCGCGTTGACACTCGAGATTGCTGCGACAAGCAGCTCCTTATTCCGAATGCGTCTCTTGTTTAATGGCGGGAAGATGTGCGGGCCATTCTTTGACCTTGAGTAGCGATCAAGAATAGCCTGGATCGGTGGTTTGATTGGAATGCTTACGGGGTCGCCTGTCTTCTGCATGACGAAATTGATCCTGCCGTCTTTCACATTGTCCCAATTCAGAGTGATGACATCTCCGAAACGTGCACCCCGGAGCCTGAAGCTCATGATGTAGACGTCGCGCGCAAGTACCTCCCATGATCCGTCTGGTAGGTCAAGGGATTCCAGCGTTTCAATTTCTTCTCGGGTCAGTGTCACACGCACCGTTTTTTGAGATTCATCAGCCCTAAATCTTAGAAAGGGATTGTGGTTTGGCTCAAGGATTCCTAGCATGATTGCCCGGTTTACAATCGTCTTCAGGATGTTGAAACCAACGATTCTAGTGTTGGGTGAATTGCCTTTCTTGGCTTCCATGAAATCGTTGAAGCCGTAGAGCGTCACAACCGTGAAGCGGTGCCAGGGAAGGGGGGTGCCGACGTACTCACGAAATTTCCGAAGCACAGCTCTGCCGCGTCTCCAATAGTTGATTTCCCCTTTGTCATAACGTCTCTGTAGCCAGGCATCGGCAAACGTCCAGAAATCATGAGATGGATCTGTTGGATTGAGCCCTGCCTTAAGCACGTCTGCGGTGATTCGTTTACCAGCCAGATCAAGTTTGTTTAACAGATCGTCGCCATCAGCAATCTTCTTCCGGATACGCCGATTCAGGATGTCTTCGTCTGGATGTGACTTCCGGATACGGCGGTTCTTGGCATCCCAGAAACGTTTCTTGATCTTAATGCCAGTGGAAATGTACCGCCTTTGATTGCCCGTCTGGATGCTGATGAGAACGAGGCTGCCGTCAGGAGCTTCCTTGCCCCACGTTTTTAGAACAGCTTTGAAGACTGGCACGCGGTCACCTATTGCGGTCTATGAACCATAAAACGAAGAATGACAAGACAATGAATGAAAGAAGAAGTGGGAAGTAGAAAAACGCAATAGCCACAACAACAGCCATGACGCCCTTGAACAAGAGGGATCTTTGTGGCCCAAACATGCTTTTCCAAACAGCGGGGCCACGGTTGAACTTTCCCCCTAGCTCGTCTTTCTTCTTTTTGGTCTCGGCCCGGCGCAGTTTGTTTTCCAACTCTATCTCTAGGGTTGTCCGTTCAGCCTTGTGCCTTTCGTTTTCGCGCTCAAGTTCTTGATCACCTTCTGATGTCATGACGGTTTCTCCGCTGAAAATATTTGATGAGACTGGCAGACGTTGCCGTGCTGAGGTGACGGATAAGGTAACGGTAGGTGACCGAAGTATGAATATCTGTGGATAACTACTACAAACAAAAACGCCCGATACTCAATGTAACAGGCGCATTTGGTTATCTTTGGCTATCTACGATTATCAACCATGTGCCCGGGGACCGAATCTAAAGGGTCTCCAAAGGGCCTGTAAGCTAAGACTTGATGAGGGATCGTTCCAGATCTTCAATGAGGTCTTTGGGATGTTCCAGCCCAATGGAAACGCGCAAAAGAGACGGAGACGTTTTCGTTTCCGGTCCCTCGATCGACGCTCGGTGTTCGATTAAACTCTCTGTTCCGCCAAGACTCGTCGCCCGCGTAAAAACCTTTACGGCGGCAGCAATCGCCATAGCCCGGTCCTGACCTCCGTCCGCCTCGAACGAGAGCATTGCACCGAAGTCATCCATCTGTTTCGCCGCAAGCTCATGTCCGGGATGAGAGGAGAGGCCCGGGTAGTGAACCACCCGAACCTCTGATCGGGTCTCAAGAAAGGTAGCCACTTGTCTCGCTGTAGAACACTGATGCGATAGTCGAACACCCAAAGTTCGGATCCCTCGAAGCGTCAGCCACGAAGAGAACGGGTCCAGAACAGCGCCCGACTGCTGCTGGTACTTTGACAGTTGCTCGAATCGTTCTGAATCAGCACGGGTTATAACGGCGCCGCCCAACGTGTCTGAATGTCCCCCCAGGTATTTGGTCAGCGAATGAACAACCAGGTCGGCCCCGTATTCGAACGGCCGTTGCAAAAAGGGCGTCGTCCAGGTGCCATCAACGACAAAGAGGATGTCATTCTTACTGGCGATCTGCCCCACTCCGCTCAGGTCCGTTATTTGCAGGAGCGGATTGGACGGGGTTTCGACCCAAATCATACCCGTATTCGGTCGAATCGCGTTTTCGATATCGTCAAGATGGGTCATATCGACCGCCGTTACCTGAATTCCTCGACCCTGAAACTGCTCATTGATCAGTTGCCTGACTCCATGATAAACGTCGTCGGGAAGGAGGACGTGCGATCCAATCGGGATCGACTGGATAACGGCATTTGAAGCCGCCATTCCCGATGAGAAGGCTCGGCACGAGATCCCACCTTCGAGTTCGGCCAAGGTGTTTTCGAGCTGTCGCCGGGTTGGGTTACCGTCTCGGGAATACTTGTACCCTTTCGGATACGAACCATCCGGATCGCGCTCATACGTCGTTGCTGGATGAATGGGAGGGACCAGAGCACCCGTTTCCGAGTCCGGGTTGCAGGCGGCGTGCGCCAGTGACGTGAGAAGATGGGCCATGCCAGGTTGTATTTAGTTCGACGGAAGTTAGCAATGACCAGCCTGTAGATCTTGCCACCGAACGGACGGTCTGAATTTCCATCCCGGCCGCCCAGAGTCGCAAAGGTGAGAAGGTATTCTTTCAGGCATGCACGAAAAAATGTCCTGGGCCATTCGAAAAATAGGCGTGTATTCGGTTCTTTAAATGTTTTCGGACGTAACGAATCTTTTCGCGCGGTCACTACCTAGTGTAACTATGGTACGTTCTGTACCGTAGTGCACAGTGCGTCTTCCGATGAGTGGTTGCGGGGGTGTCAGGCCGGATTGCTTTGCGATGCGATCAGACACCCCCCAACCATTTTATGCAGGTCTGAAAATTTCACCTCTCTCTCCTTTCGGAGATCTATCCGACGAGACTATCTTAGATGGTTCGTGTACCCCCCAGGACCGTCTACACCGCTTCGCATCACAGGTTATGAGAAGACGCCGTTCTCCCCAATCTCTCGCATCCGTACTCAAAGATGTGGTATCCTCATACCGTTTCGAGGATAAATTTTACCAGGGACGCATCGTTGCCACCTGGCAGGATATTGCCGGGGAACGAATCGGTCGGGAAGTCGAGAAGACCTGGGTAAAAGACAAGAAACTTTTCGTTCGGATCAAGTCACCCGTCTGGCGGCAAGAACTCCATCTGAATAGAGATTCCTGGTGTCGTCGCTTGAATGAAGAGCTGGGTGAGGATTGCGTAAAAACGATCGTCTTCAGATAGAACAGGGGTCCGTCTTATTCCGAATAGGCTCGGAAGACAACAGACGTGTTGTGCCCCCCGAACCCAAAAGCATTACTCATCGAGACGTTCACTTCCCTTTCTACAGGGTCGTTGAACGTATAGTTGAGGTCGCACTCCGGATCAGGATTTTTAAAATTGATCGTCGGGGGGATCGTGTTGAATACAATGGCATTGATCGAAGCAATCGCTTCGACGGCCCCGGCAGCTCCCAGCAAATGCCCCGTCATACTTTTCGTCGACGACAGATTCATTTTGTACGCATGATCCCCGAAAACCTGCTTGATGGCACCGGTTTCAGCGATGTCTCCCAAAGGTGTGGACGTCCCGTGCATGTTCAGGTAATCGACATCCTCCGGAGATATGTCAGCGTTTCTGAGTGAAGCGTTCATGGCGGACTTGGCGCCCCGACCGTCCGGATCTGGGGCGGTAATGTGATGGGCGTCGCCGCTCATTCCGATACCTAAGATCTCGGCATAAATTCGAGCGCCTCGAGCCTTGGCGGTCTCGAGTTCCTCGACGTACAGGGCTCCAGCACCTTCTCCTAGTACGAAGCCGTCGCGTGTAGAATCAAACGGTCTGCTGGCCGTCTCTGGGCTATCGTTTCGAGTCGAGAGTGCCTTTAGAGCATTGAATCCTCCCATTCCCATTTCTGAAACGCTGGCCTCGCATCCGCCCGTCAATATCGCGTCAGCGTGTCCCAGCTGAATCAACATGAACGCATCGCCGATGTTGTTATTCCCCGTAGCGCATGCGGAGACAACCGAATAATTCGGTCCACGCAGACCATGTCTGATTGAAATCTGGCCCGCTGCGATGTCGGGAATGAGCATCGGAATAAAGAACGGATTAATCCGTCTGGGGCCGCCTTCCAGGTATGCGGTCGTCATGTTCTGAAAGACTTGAATGCCACCGATCCCACTTCCAATGATGACGCCAATGCGTTCCTGTTGCTCAAGTGAGAGAGATTTGGTATCGACCCCGGCATCCGCGATCGCTTGATCAGCGACAACTAAGGCATACTGTGCGAACGGGTCCGTGCGTCGAACCACTTTCCGATCCAGAAAGTCGTAGACATCAAAATTTTTCAGCTCACACGCGAACTTGGTAGGAAAGAGTTCGGGATCGAAATATGTAATCGGGCCGGCGCCACTCTGACCGGTCATCATGGCATCCCACGTAGACTCCACAGACAAACCAATAGGTGAGATCTCACCCATTCCGGTGACGACAACCCTTCGCTTCTTAAAACTCATACCCTCTGCGGGCTTTATCTAGCAGCAAAAAATTTCCAACAGGGCGGTCGCTTTATGCTGTCTGTTCTGTCAGATAGGAGATAGCATCACCAACGGTGGCGATTTTCTCTGCGTCCTCATCTGGAATTGTGACGTCGAATTCTTTCTCGAATTCCATGATAAGTTCGACGGTATCGAGCGAATCGGCTCCAAGATCGTTCGTGAACGATGCGTCGTCTGTGATATCGTCTTCGTCGATGCCGAGTTTCTCGACGATGATGGCCGTTACCTTTGTTGCGAGGTCGTTGGACATAACCTTAAATGGGTAATTGAATAGAAATTCGAGCGAACTGACGACCAGACGTTGGCGGGTCGAGATTCGCTTTTGCGTCGCTATTTCCGACACAAACGTTGAAACTACGGTACCCCTGAGGGAGAAGCAATTTGCCTGGTTCTGATTGATAAAGACTTCTTTTTGAAGTTTGATGAAGCGCGAATACGAGAATTCGCAAAAATCGCGTTCTCAACGCACACCGGAGACCGTAGTCGGCTCGGCGGTTACGAATCTCCGTGCTAACTTATGCGTTTGCAGACGATCCGTACGTTTTCCAGAACCTCTTATCGTGTGACACCTAACCACTCATCGCCGACGTCCAATGTCTTTTCTCTTTACATCTGAATCTGTCTCCGAAGGTCATCCGGACAAAATCGCCGATCAGATTTCGGATGCAATTCTCGATGCCATGTTAACGGGTGACCCAAGTAGTCGCGTCGCGGTCGAGACGATGGTCACTACCGGGCTCGTGATTTTATCGGGTGAGGTGACGTCGTCTTCGTACGTCGATGTTCAGGAAACAGCTCGAGAAGTTATCCGCGAGATCGGTTACAACACTCCGGAACTCCGATTCGACGCCGATTCGTGTGGTGTACTCTCAACCATTCATGAGCAGAGCCCGGATATCGCACAGGGAGTCAACGAAGGGGATGGACTTCACGACGAACAGGGCGCCGGAGACCAGGGTATGATGTTTGGGTATGCGAGCCGCGAAACACAGGAACTCATGCCGATGGCACTGAGCGCGTCGCACCACCTGATGTCCGAGCTGGCCGCGATACGAAAGCGCGGTGAGGTTATGACGTACCTGCGTCCGGATTCGAAAAGCCAGGTGACGGTAGAGTACGACGATGACGGAAAGACGATTCGCAGGATTCATACGGTGGTGATCTCCACGCAGCATCACGAGGATACATCCATCCAAGAGATCGAAGACGATGTCCGCAGTCATCTCTTGCCTGTGGTCTTACCGACGGACCTTGTCGATGATGACCTGATTCTCCATGTAAATCCAACCGGGAAATTTGTCATAGGTGGACCCCATGGGGACACCGGTTTAACGGGTCGTAAAATTATTGTGGACACCTATGGAGGAAAAGGTGCCCATGGAGGCGGAGCCTTCAGCGGAAAGGATCCTTCGAAAGTAGATCGAAGTGCTGCCTATGCCGCACGCCACGTCGCCAAAAATCTGGTCGCGGCTGGCCTGGCAGACGAATTGCTGGTTCAGGTGGCCTACGCGATCGGGGTTGCCGAACCGGTTTCGATTCATGTGGACACGTATGGAACCGGCGTGATCGCGGATCACCAGTTGGTTCAGGTAGTTCGGGACGTTTTCGACCTCAGGCCCCGGGCGATTATCCGCAAGTTGGATCTATTGAAGCCACACTACCGTCGAACGGCCGCGTATGGCCATTTCGGAAGGGATGGGTTTTCGTGGGAAGAGCTTGACCAAGTCGACGCCGTTAAAAGCGCCGCCCAGATTCTTGCTTGAGCCATTATTTCACTTGCCGATGGTGAGTACTTCTCCCAATTGCGGGGAAAAATTGGGTACCACCTCTTCCAACCGCATATCAGGACTAGATTTCAGGTTTTAAGCCAAGCTCGTGTTAAGCCGTTTCTCAATATCATTGCTGGTGGTCCTCGCCGGAGGACTTTTTTGCACGAATACGGTCCAGTCGCAGGAGACGACTGACCCGGAGAAGCGTCTGTATCTGGAAACTCGACCGGTTCGAAAAGGACGGATCGATGTAAACGACCGGGTCTGGCGAGCCAAATACCGCCTGGATGACGCGGTGGTGCGAGGCAGATCGCACGAAAAAATCCTTCAAGAAGAAGCCGAGGCGTTTGGTTGGTCTAGGGGTTTAGAGGATCTCGAGCTTATTCAGGACCGTCGGCTTTCGTCGAGCAGACACATTACGTATCAGCAGCGATTTAAAGGATTGCCGGTCGAAGGGAGATTCGTGCGTGTCAATCTGGATGTAAACGACCAGCCGGCGATGATTCTGAGCGGTTATGCGCCGCTCAAGTCGGACCCATCATTCTCGACGACTCCCGTCGTCAGTTCGACTGAAGCGGAGTCCATCGCGCGAGGGAAGATTTCTGACCCCGACGCCGTGGTCCAGTCGCCGACGCTGGTTATTTTTCCTGAAGAGATTCCCGTTTTGGCCTGGAGAGTGATCGTGTGGCCGACGACGCATCCGGCCGAGTACGTGGTTTTGATCGATGCGAAATCGGGAGCGGTTATCTCATATCGCGACCAGAGTTTGTCAGAAAATCGACTCAACCGTGGAAACGCAGGATTCGACGGGTTGACAAGTGCTCCGTCTATCCCAACGGCGTCTCAGCCGCCGGTGGTGAAGAAGAATGTCCGCGTCGACGGTTCGGGCTACGTTTTCGATCCCGACCCGATTACGAAAGTGGGCGTTTCGTATGGCCCGCCTTATGCGGATAATGACGATGCTGCCAACGCCGAATTGAACGCGGCAAGAGTCTTGGTAAACCTGCTGGATATCTCAACGGACAGTCAAGGACAGTACGTCTTGGAGGGCCCACACATTCGAATTGTCGGTACGAATCAGTCGGGTTCGACCACCTATTCTCCTCCCACAGCAGCTGCTCCCGATGGGTTTGCCTTCACGCGAGACAACGACGGTTTTGAGGCTGTGAATGCCTATTATCATATCGACCAAAGCCAGCGCTATGTCCAATCGTTTGGAATTAATAATCGACAGAATTCCCCGATCGAAGCTAATCCGCTGGGACTTTCCAACGATGACTCGTTCTATTTTCCAAACCGGAATTTGATCATCTTTGGAAGCGGTGGCGTCGACGATGCTGAAGACGCATCGGTTATCTGGCATGAATACGCCCATGCGTTGCTGCAATCGGCGGCGCCAGGGCTTCTTTCTTCACTAGAAGGAACCGCGCTTCACGAGGGATGGGCAGACTACTGGGCCGCTTCATATGCCCGTCATCTCTGGGAAATCGGGGCAGTAGCACGATCGGACTGGGAGCGGGTTTTCCGGTGGGATAGCGGAGACGGTCAAATATGGAATGGCCGGGTTCTCAATCACGCGGGTCACTATCCAGAAGATACTTGTTCCGATGATCCATCTCCCGTCAATTGCAGTCCTCACAATGACGGTCGGCTCTGGGGCACTGTATTGATGGAGATTTATTCGGACCTGGGCCGAGAGGTGACAGACGAATTAAACCTCCGCTCTCACACGTACCTCATCGTTCCCACTACGTTCAGAGATGCCGCCGAAGCCATGGTTCAGGCAGATCTGGATTATTTCGGAGGCGCTCACTTGACGAGCCTGCTGAATCGTTTCGGTGCTCGGGGACTGGTCGATACGGGTTCATTCGGTCCGACTGTCTTTCACGATGAACTGCCGTGGAATGAAAATCTTGGCGGTTCCGTTACGATTTCGGCTCAAGCACGTGGGGTTTCGTCGCCGGTCGCACAGGTAGTCATGAAATTTAGGGTGACGGGCGGAGAAGAGATGACGCTATTGCTGCAACCGCAATCTGGTGATGTATATGAGGCTGAATTGAATCTGCCGTCCTCGCCCAGTGTCATCTCCTACTATTTAGAGGTAACCGACACGGGAAGTCGAAAAGGCTTTGTACCCGCCAGTGCGCCGGTCGACATGTTCTCGTTTGGGGTCGGTCCGGATACGGAACCCCCATCACTCAGTCATACGCCCGTTTCGGATTTCCCCCTCGTAAGCTGGCCTCCTGATATCACCGTAAATGCAACCGACAATCTCGGCGTGGATCACGTTAGTGTTGACTTCAGGATCGAGACTCTCTCGGGTACACCGGTGATCGATGGAGCCTTTTTGTTGGTTAGAGATGGCGATGCGTATTCGGGCCCCTTCCCGGTGGATGCGGGTACTTTACCACCGAATGTTACCGTGTACTATTCCATAGAAGGAGTTGATGCCTCCGTCTCGTCAAACTCAACACGTCTCCCGGGCAGTGGAGAATACGCGTTCCAGGTCACTTCTGAAGGGATTCTTCGGAGCTTTGACTTCGAAGTTCCGTCCTCGACGATCTTAACCAATGGTGTCTGGGAAAGGGGAAAACCCACCTTTGGAATTTTGACAGCCTTCTCAGGAGCGAACGTCATGGCGACTTCGCTGTCATCGGCGTATCCAGCGACGGTGGGCCTGTCTGTACTCGAACTGCCAAAGGTGAATCTAACGGATGTCTCCAATGCATTGCTCACGTTCTGGCACTGGTTTGATACAGAGCACGATGGCTCGGCAGATCCTTCCGCGTCGTCGGGCGGGCTGTGGGATGGCGGTAATCTGGAGGTGTCCATTAATGGCGGAATCGTGTGGCGTGCCCTCACACCGGAAAACGGATACAATGGGATTATTGCCCAAGCAAATGCGAATCCACTCCGCTTTCAGCCTGCATTTGGCGGATACAGCTACGGATGGCGCCAGGTGATCGCTCCATTGCCTGCAGCGAGCGATGTCCGGATCCGCTTCAATTTTGGAACCGACAACGACAATTCCGACGTCTCGCGTTCATTCGCCGGCTGGTATGTGGATGATATTCGAATCACAACGGTTCGACCATCAGACGGTGAATCTCCGACCGCGACCATGTTGCCGCCTGAAAGCGTAGTCTCTTCAGTCGAATTCCCCCAGCCTCTGATAGAGGCCACATTACTGGACGATAACGGTGTGGCTGACGTGATTATCGACTATACGTATCATCGTTCGGGCGGTGAAGCTTCAGGTTCAATTCGCATGGAACTCGATCCAGCGACCACAGCCCGATATTTCCGTGTTTTAGAATTCATCTCTGATCCAATTCCGTCCGACCGGATCACGTATCAGATTCGGGTTTCCGATTTTTCCGGAAACGAATCCCTCTTTCCGTCGGTCACGGAAACGTTTTCGATCGAGTACGAATTGATCCAGAACCGCGATGTAACCATGGAAGCATCCGTATCGGGAATCTGGGTGCAATTTGAATCTGGGTGGAGTTCTCTCGGCCCCCAAGACCCTTTCTCCTTCGTTTCGTCGATCAACTTCGTACCGATCAATTTACCTCTGAATTCGACAACACTTCAGTTTTCGATGTTTCACGACTATCAATTGGCTCCGGATTTTGGCGGAAACGTCAAGATAACGGACGACGGAGGCAGGACCTGGGTCTTGCTTGATCCAGTTGGTGGATACCCGGATCAATTTAATCTTGATTCACTACATCCAATGAGAGGCGAACCCGGCTTTGCTGGCACAAGCAGTGAGTCGATGGTTTCTGTTTTTGAACTCAACCAATATGGCGGAAAGCAGGTTCGAATTCGCGTTGACCTGGCAACGCCTCGCGCCGCGTCGATCGACGAGGGTTGGAGAATTGGATTTGCTGAGATCAGGTTTGCAACGGACGAAATCGTCTTCGACGTCTCCAGAACGTTTGAATTACATTCAGTTTATCCAAATCCGTTCGACCGCAGCACGCAGATAGGCTTCACGCTTGAGAAGACGGGTCCAATCGAATTGTCCGTTTTTGATATTCTTGGGAGAAGGATTGGCATGATTGCTGACGGCGTCTTTGAAGCGGGTTCTTACGAGCGGACGCTCTCAGCCAATGGATTGTCGGCCGGCATCTACGTCGTGCGCTTGATCGCTGGGGGTCGTCAAGTCTCGCGGACGATTGTTGTCGTTGACTAGCGACCGTTTTTTCGGTCTTAACGGCCAATTCTCGGCTAAAACAAAACATTTTTAGGTTACCCCGTTTAACGCGCGTTGTAGGAATTTTACTTCGACGAAAGAGTATTTCAATGGATCACAAGGAAGGAGCATATAAAGTAAAGGACCTCGGCAAGGCCGATGAAGGTCGATTACTTATGGAGTGGGCCGAGAGCCGAATGCCAGTCTTGATGCAGCTACGCGATCGCTATTCCAAGGAACAGCCTTTCAAGGGTTACAAAATTACGGGTTGCCTTCACGTGACGAAGGAGACCGGTGTCCTGGTAGAGACCTTCGCCGCCTGTGGTGCGGAAGTGGCCTGGAGCGGTTGCAATCCATTGAGTACCAACGACGACGTTGCAGCGACACTAGCCGAGGCAGGTATTGAGATTTATGCCTGGTACGGACAGAATACGGACGAATTTTACTGGAGCATTGATCGGACGATCGACACTCCCCCACACTTGACGCTGGATGACGGTGCAGATTTGATTTTCACCGTGCACCATCGTTTTCCAGAGCTCGCTGAGCACATCATCGGTGGGTCGGAAGAAACGACGACAGGCGTGCATCGGCTCCGCGCGATGGCGCGCGACGGGAAGCTCCTCTATCCGGTCTATGCCGTAAATGATGCCGAGACGAAGTGGGACTTTGATAATGTATATGGGACTGGCCAGAGCACGTTGGACGGAATTCTACGTGCAAGTTCCATTCTTGTCGCGGGAAAGAATTTTGTCATAGCCGGGTATGGGCATTGTGGCCGGGGTGTGGCCATGCGTGCAAAAGGGATGGGAGCGAATGTGATTGTGACAGAAGTCAAGGCTACGGCAGCGCTCAAGGCGATGCTCGACGGGATGCGCGTCATGCCGATGTCGGAAGCCGCTGAACTAGGCGACATATTCGTCACCGCCACTGGAATGAAGGACGTAATCCGAGGCGAACATTTTGTCAAGATGAAGGATGGCGTGTTGGTCTGTAATACAGGTCACTACGACGTCGAGCTGAACCTGACGGAGCTGGCTGCACTGTGCTCGGACACGCGGATGGTCAGGGCGGATAACAGAGAGTATACACTCGACAACGGGAAACGGATTTTCGTTCTGGCGGACGGACGCCTCGTGAATCTTGCAGCAGCAGAAGGTCATCCTTCCGAAGTCATGGACATGAGTTTCGCCAACCAGTTTATGGCCCATTTGACGCTGGTGCAGCGGCACGAAGCGGGCGAAAAGCTCGAGAATACGGTCATCAACCTTCCAAAGGAGTTGGATCAGGAGATCGCAGGGATCAAACTCGAGACGATGGGTCTTCAGATCGACGTGCTTTCGAATGAGCAGATTGAATACGTGACCGACTACTCAGCAGGTACTTGATGTTACGTAGTTCGCAATGGCATTAAAAAAAGCCGCTCGTTGGTTGACGGGTGGCTTTTTTTTCATTTAACCTGGGTGTTTTACTCGGCACCGTCCCACGTAAGAATATCCTCTTCGGACTTTTCTTTCGTCTTCCATTCCTCTGCGTCCGGCAAAGGATCCTTTTTCTCCGTGAGCACATGACCGAGTTCCTGCCACTCGGCAGAGAGGTATGTATTCCACTCCGTATAGTGCGAATACTCTTCGGGAAGTTCGTCGTCCGCGAAAATCGCTTCTACCGGACAGACAGGGACGCAGGCATTGCAATCAATGCATTCGTCCGGGTGAATGACTAGGAAATTGGGTCCTTCATAGAAACAGTCGACCGGGCACACTTCGACACAATCGGTGTGCTTGCAATTAATACAAGGCTCGGTAACGACGTAGGGCATAGGACTTGAATCGTTTGGTCAGGGTCTCATTAGGGGGACGTTCGGGTGTCGACAGTCGCTTCTTCCGAAACTGTCGCGAAGATACAGCATGCGTCGATTCGAATTCAACAGAGTCCCGGGGACGGTGCGAGAAACCACCACTTGCTGTGGAGTCCGTTTACCCAGGCCTGTGTCGATTATATTTGGGTGTATAACCCACGTGTTCGCTTGGAGTTTGCTACTCTTTGGTGGAACTGAGCGATTTCACTTCAATCGGCCCTCCCGTTTTTATTCATCCGGTTATCGACCAACCATGGATAATTTTAGGAAACTGTTTTTAATGGGCGTTGCCTTTTCAATTCTTCTCGTGGCCTGCAACACTCGGACAGAGTCTGGACATGCGTCAGGCAACGACCTCGAAGAAGCTGCCAGGGCCATTCATGAGCGGGTCTTGTCGATAGATACGCACGATGACATCCCGTTCAATTTCGCCACTCCGGAAGTCGACCCTGGAGTCTGGGGTGAACGCCAGGTAACCATTCCCAAAATGGTCGACGGTGGACTCGACGCCGGATTTTTCGTTGTCTATGTCGGTCAGACGGAGCGTACGCCTGAGAACTACGAGAAGGCCAAGGCAGATGCCATGATCAAGTTTGAGGCCATCCACCGAATGACGGACGAGATGTATCCGGACCGAATTGAACTGGCCTACACGGCGAACGATTTTAACCGAATCAAATCCGAAGGCAAGGTCATCGCTGCGATTGGTATTGAAAACGGATACGTCATTGGAAAAGACATCTCCCTTGTCGAAACATATCATCACCTCGGTGCCCGGTATATGACGCTCACCCACGGAGGGCACAATGATATCGCCGATTCTTCGACACCCCGAGAAAATCTGGATACTAAAGAAGAGGAGCACGGGGGCTTGAGTGCATTTGGAGAAGAAGTGGTCGCCGAGATGAATCGAGTGGGCATGATGGTTGACGTTTCTCACATTTCCAAAAATGCCATGCTCCAGGCGGTTCGGGTCTCCCGGGCACCGGTGATCGGTTCGCATTCGAGTGTTCGGGCGCTGCGTGACCATCCGCGCAATATGGATGATGAACAGCTACTGGCGTTGCGGATGAACGGCGGTGTCATCCAAATTGTGGCGCTCAGCCATTACTTGAAAGCTCCGTCCGAGCAGAAGGAGGATGCGCTGACGACGCTTTATGAGGAATATGGGATGGCCGGAGGACGGATTGGATTTGGTGACCTGAGTGATGATGAGGTGATCGAGATCAGAGCCAAGATGGCCCGAATCAACAAAAAATGGCCTGGAGCAAGTGTATCCGACTTCGTCGATCACATTGATTATGCGGTGGAGATCATCGGTGTAGAGCACGTAGGCATCAGCTCTGATTTTGACGGCGGCGGCGGCATTCTCGGCTGGAAAGATGCATCGGAGACGTTCAACGTTACACTCGAACTGGTAAAGCGGGGCTATACCGAAGATGAAATCGAAATGCTCTGGGGAGGCAATACGCTGAGAATATTACGGGAGGCCGAATATGTTGCTGCAGAGATGCAGGCAGAAGAAATGGCCTCCCTCTAACTCAATTTTTCAGGGTAACCGGATTGGAGCTCGCGTAGAGACAATCTCCAGAACCACAAAATGCCGATTACCACTCATTTGTTCTTGTATTAACCTAAAAAATACTCCGTAATTCGCTCGATGGAATATCGGATCGGATCAAGACAACGATCAAAGAACTTGGGAGAAGCGGCCATCTGGACAGCAG
Organism: Bacteroidota bacterium; assembly: GCA_022567305.1. Taxonomy (GTDB): domain Bacteria; phylum Bacteroidota; class Rhodothermia; order Rhodothermales; family UBA10348; genus SMXL01. The sequence continues at coordinate 15,362 of JADFHF010000049.1, forward strand.
GACTTTTGGCTGTCGCTATTGCCGATCCCAACGCCCCGGCCCTTATTGAAATATGCCTTATCAAGGCGACGGGTTTCTTTTTTTGTCCGGGATGTGGCCTCGGGCATGCGGTGGGTTATCTTGCGCGAGGAGAATTTCTTCTCTCGTTTGAGAGTCACCCCTTGGCGCCCATAGTCGTCGCCGTTCTCGTACAGCGCATCATCTCACTCATTCGACAAGGATTTATTACAGAAACACCACTCAGAGAATCTAGACTGCCCTATGTCCAAAGTAATCAAATACTTGCCTGAATTGCAGGGTGAAGAGCAACTGGCCGTTGCCCATCTGATCACTGATATGACGGACGAACAAGCCGAGCAGTTCGCCAACGTTTATCGGCAGAGGAGAAAGGATCCAACCATGACCCTGATGATGGCGCTTCTGGCCTTTATTGGGATTTCAGGTGTGCACCGATTTTATCTGGGACAGATTGGAATGGGCCTCGCATACCTAATTACGTTTGGTTTTTGCTTTATTGGAACCATCGTGGACCTGTTCAATTACCGGTCACTCACGGACACATACAATGAAAATGAGGCGCTCCAGGTATCCACACTGATTCGCGGAGCGTTTCCTCCGAGCGAGTAACCGTCTAGACGCGTCCGGCGAGAGAACTACCTCGCTCTAGGTTCGTCAAAAAATCGCCATGCGATCCGTTCTTGCGATATGGATCGGCGCGTTTCATTCGATCTCCATGGCCTGCGATAGCGGACCGAAGGATATCATCGACCTAGACGATGACCCGGTGGAGCGAGATAAGGATCTCGACCAAGTCACGCTGCCTCCGGGATTTCGGATCGACCTATACGCGAAAAACGTTCCGAATGCGCGGTCCTTGGCTCAATCTGAAAACAGAGTCCTGTTCGTGGGCACGCGAGAAGGAACGGTCTACGCGGTCGTTGACCGTGACGATGATTTCGTTGCGGACACAACATTCGTGATCGACGAAACTCTCCGCCTTCCGAATGGGGTCGCCGTACGCGATGGTGATCTGTACGTAGCCGAGGTCAGTCGAATTCTGCGCTATGACCAGATCGAAGCTAAGCTCGATCAACCACCCGAGCCGGTGGTGGTCTTCGACATGCTTCCAACTGACGGACATCACGGATGGAAATACATCGCATTTGGACCGGACGGGAAACTGTACGTCCCAATCGGAGCCCCCTGCAATATTTGCGATCAAGGTCAGCCCTATGCCGCCCTTTGGAGAATGAATGCAGACGGCTCGAACTTCGAATTATGCGCTTCAGGCATTCGTAATACCGTCGGATTCGACTGGCATCCAGTTTCCGTAGAACTTTGGTTCACAGATAATCAGCGGGATCATCTAGGTGACGATGTTCCGGATGACGAGCTGAATTACGCCCGTCGATCGGGTTCCATTTCGGATTTCCGTACTTCCATGCGGGTACGACCGCCGATCCTGACTTTGGACAGAGTCGCCATGCGAATGATTACCGCGCTCCAGCGCAGAAACTCAGGCCTCATGTGGCTCCACTTGGGATGGAGTTTTACGAGGGCGACCTGTTTCCCGCTGAGTACCAGAACCGAATTTTTATCGCAGAGCACGGGTCGTGGAATCGAAGCCAGAAGATCGGATACCGGATTACGCTTGTCCGTTTGAATGGATCATCTGAGGTCGTCAGTTACGAAACGTTTGCAGATGGATGGCTTCAGGGTCAGAGCAATTGGGGCCGGCCCGTAGATCTGGAGCATCTACCAGAGGGTTCTCTTCTCGTTTCAGATGATCTGAAAGGCGTGATTTATCGGATCAGTTACTCAGGGAGCTGATCGCCCTCACCGGACCAGTTGCATCGTTCGGCTCTGGACAAAACCGTCGACTTCAATCCGGTAAAAATAGATTCCACTCGAAAGATGCGACGCGTCGAATACGTGTCTGTGAAATCCAGGCTGAAGCGGTCCGTCCACCAGATGCGTAATCAGACGCCCGAGTACGTCATAAACCGAAATGCGCGTATGAGCGGGTCTGTTTAGTTCAAACGAGATGGTCGTTTCTGAAGAGAACGGATTGGGGAAATTCTGCCCCAGTGATAGCGTCGCAGGAATCTGAATCTCAGTTTCCATATCCGTCGCCAGGGAAAGAGGGACCCAGCTCGCGTATAAGGAATATCTGCCTCCCGTTCCGATCGCCGGGTCAATGTGAGTGACGAGTAGCGTAAGAGACGGGAAACGGCCATCGAATCGGATGGCATCCTCCTGAGGCGTGAAGTCGAAAAATTCCAGCGTTCCATTTTCACGTTCGCCGATCACTCTGGCTACCATATTGGAGCGTTGAAAATCGACCACCTCCTGCGGAAATGCCCCGGCTCCAAAAATATCGAAATTCAGAACGAAGTCAGAAACGTTGATCCATCGAACGTAGTGAGCTGAGCCGCCATGCACGCGCTGATCATCCAAAATCGTGATGAATTCGGGACCCTCCGGTCCGTTTAGCGTTTTCTCGCCGTCGTACTGCCTGGTCGGCATCGCCAGGCTGAGGGGCCGTCCAGGAATAGGGTGACCGTATCTGGGATCGATACTTTGATCATTGATGTAATTGGCCGTATGAAAATCAGGCAACAGCTCTCTGAACGACGAGTTTTCGACGACCAGAATACTGTCGATTCCTTGCGGGCCTTTCAGCTCGGCCTGGAGCATCCGGCCAATGGCTCCCGGGCCAAAATGATCTCCCATATACCCGAAAAAGAAGTTGCCGCGCTGATAGTCGTACAACAGCGGGTCTTGACCTCCGAGCTGATCCGTTCTCCAGTTGAAGAGCGGACGCGTGTACTCAAAACGATTCGGCACGGGCTGCTCGAGGTAAAGGACACCGAGGTAAGAGATGAGGCGCCAGGACGAATAACCGTTCATGACGATCGCATACTCGGCTAAGCCCTCTGAAATGAACGTGTAGTTCAAGTCAAAGCCCGCTGCGAGATTCAACAAATGGGTGTATTCGTGCGCCGCAACTGGAGCCAACGATCCAATCCCAGTGCGGGAATCCAGATACAGAACGTCCGCTTGATTTCCCACCGAATCGGGGGCCAGTGGATCGATGTCGGCTGAGGTGACGAATCCAAGAATGAGAGAATTAGGGCCTCCAATATCGTAAAAGAGGATATCGGTGTGATGGTCTCCGTCGTAGTCGGGCGGGTCGCCGAAATAGGTTTCGTTATTGACGAGAATTCCCTGGCTCGGATCGACCGATCCCGCCGGTGTCGATTCCAGAAGGGCTGTTCGTAGGCTGCTCAGCTTACTGGTCGTGAGCTGCAAGAGTTCTTCCAGGTCGACCCAAATCAAGTAAGCATCGGGCTCGCGGTCGACCAGTCGAAAGGTCTTCTCAATCCATGCTTGGTTCTCAGTTCCCAACTGATCGATAATTCGGAACGTGCTTTGGTCTCCGATATCAGGAGGACTCGAAAACTTTCGGGCCCTCCTAAGTGTACCGTTCTTGCGGGCTGTGTGATAGCGGTCATGAGCCGCTCGAGCGGCGGGCGACGTTAGATCGGTTCCGCAGAAGTGAGTGGTTTGATTTTGAGAGTCGCCGACCTGGATTGCGCTCAACGACTGTCCAGATTCTGCAACACGGGGTCCACTATGCAGAACGAACTCCGCCGTAGTCACCGGCTCCTCAGGCGCAGATACTCCTGAAAAAATGGTGATGACGAACAAACTCGTCAATACGGAATGTATGTTGCAGCCCCGTCTCATACGGATCTGGATACACCTGAAAAGTAAAACAGTGCCGCGAAATTGATGATGATTCGCAGATTAATCGTATCGTCCCTTTTGGTCTCGATGGTTATTGTGCTTTTCGGATGTACTGCTTCGAGAGCTCCTTCCCATTCACGAACCCTGGAGGGTGAGGTAACCGTTCGCGGACATGAGCCCTTCACCGCCGTCATCCTGCAAACACGGGGCCGAAATTACTATATCTTGAAGCTGTCCATCGAGCAGCGCCGTGTTCTGATCACCCCGGCTCCGTACAGAGTGACGGGGCGATTGTACATGGATAACTGGAATGGACGGAGTTATGCTCACCTTGAGGTGGTCGAACTGCTTCCACTCGATCCTTATTAAGGTTTACTTCAGCAACGTCATCGTACGAGTGAGCGATTCCGAAGCAGACTCGAGCTTATAGATATAGATTCCACTCGCCAAAGAAGAAGCGTCGAACTGCACTTCGTGTGGTCCGCTCGACAGCAATTCGTCGACCAGCGTATCGACTTCCCTTCCCAACAGGTCAAACACCCTGAGAGACACATCCGTCGCGTTCGGTAAGGAAAATCGAATGGATGTAACCGGATTAAACGGATTGGGGTAATTCTGCTCAAGCGAAATCTGGACAGGTAACTCAAAATCATCGTCGATGGCTGTCGGGCCGCTATCTATGACAAATCGGGCTCTGATCGGGTGAACATAATTATCGAGATTGACGTCGTCACAGGAAACCACACACAATTCACTGAACGCCGCCCAACCACCCAAGTCGCTGGAAAATATGTATGAAGGAGAACCTGTCCCGGAAAATTCTGAAAACGTCATGTGAAAATAGTTTTCGTCCGATCCGGTATTACGCACGCCGATAAAGATAACCGGAGGCAAGCCGGCGAGCTGATCCGCGTCTGTCGTTAAATCAATCGTATGAAAAATGAAAGCCTGGATCCCTGACAAGGATAGATCAGTGACCACCCTGGAATAGAGTTCATTTCCGGGAAGACCACCAGGAGTCTCATCCCAGACGACCAATTCATAATCGCGCGGTGTACCAGGTGGGATGCCCCCTATGCCGAGATCTGATTGGTAAGGCTGATCGATGAGGACCGAATTCAA
>JADFHF010000017.1 GCA_022567305.1 Bacteroidota bacterium
CCACATCGGTGGGCCAGTCCGCGTCAAGCGACCCGAAGACTGGAATTTCGGCCGTGTGTTGTGTGAGAACCCTGACTCCTCATATCGTTGGGCCGTTTAATGGTTGGTGGATCTACGTCCGCTTGACATTGGTGGCCATAAGCGTGTTATGCGCACGTCATTTCCTCGCTTGGTGCTGTCTTTCTAACCATTCCTTCTGTTGCAGCTCCCTCTTTGTGTCATGTGCACGAGAACGCTCCATGATTCCGTTGATCTCAGATATCTGGTACATGAAGTCCGCATACCGCGGGATCTCTCGCTCGTCGAGACCATCGAGTATCGATAGCACCAGCTTCACGCGCGCGCTGATCGATTCTTGCAAGAGTTGCTCTCCTAGTTCAGCCGACGCGTGTCGTGGACTGCCGAAATACCCCGGCCAGTCCTCTGCCTGTGCGAGGGGGACTAGCTCTAAAACGTCATGCGCCGTTACAGGTCTAGCCTCCATGATATCCGGAGGCACAAGATCCGGCCGTAGATACCATACCGTGCTGTGCTCTCCAACCCCGGCATGGACCGTAAACCCATTCGCGGCGACACCTTCGTTCCCGATGGCCGCTTGTACAAGCGAATCACTCTTCGCTTCGACAAGCAGTCCCCACAGATGGACCATATGTCCGCCGTAGATGTCTCTGAAGTAGTCACCGGCCTCATCCAGTGCGCGGTTGTGATCGGGACTCCCATGCGCGTGAATCACAAAGATCCATCGGAAGCCCTGCTCTCCGAATTCGGATGCCAGGTCCATGAACACGGCCCGAAGCGTCGCCGGTCGCACGGCATACGTGCCGGGGAAGGCATACTTGTGCCCAATCTCATTCGCTCCCCCAGAGCCTAGTGGAATAGTGGGGAAAACCACGGCGGCCCAGCCTGGACGATCCGCGATAGCCTTCGCCAGTTCATCGGTGAGGTATTCGTTATAGTAGCCATCCGCGAAAGAGGGGAGGTATGGACCATGCTCCTCTAGGATGCCGCCAGGAAGGAGCACCACCGTTCGTTCGTGGTCGAGCGCGCGGATCTGCTCGGTGTTGAGTTCGGCAAGCTGGTAAACCTGTGCGTACGTCTGGGCAGGCAGGATTACTATGAGGAGCCATAGGAGCAGGCTAGCCCACGCGTGGTACATAAACAGACGTGCAGGAGGAGTATTCATGGTGACTCTCAGCGAATATGTTTGTGCGCACAACGAATAAGCTCAGCCGCCGCAAGCGGCAACAACGTTTGCAAGATGCAACAGAGACATTGAGTTTTGCAAACAGCAAGACCGTCGTGCTTGGGGTCGGCTGCAGCGGGGGTTAGGCGGCTACACCTTTGGTGCGCCGTAGCTCAGTCACGGCGACGATAAACGATCTCACGGTATTTACCTAACTCGTCACCGTTTGGACCCAGACGGTAGTTCACGTAGACGTAACCGTCCTCCGTCAGGGTTGCGACTCCTTTGAACGTGGGCTGTTGGCCCCCCGGTCCGATCACAACCCAACGCCCCTTATCGTCAAAATTACTTTCGGCAATCGAGAACACGTTCGACTGATTACTGATGCCCATGCTCACGTAGTGCCCTTTGCTAGCATCGAAACTATGCACCGCTCGCCAGTGGAAAGTCTGATCCTCACTCCGGTCATCAACCTCAAAGAAGCGGCCACCCATGATCATCCGCTGCTCAGAGATAAGTCTACTTTCGACAGGCTCACCGTCAGGGTCGGCCCAGATCCGAACGGTGGCGATATAGGAGCCGGCGAACTTCGCGAGGCGCTGCTGCTCTTCGCCCGGAGGCGCCCCTTTACTTACTGCTGAACCTTCCGGTGCTGTACGTGTCACTTGCGCGGCTGCTAGAGGCGACAAAAGCAAAGCGCTGAGCGCAGTGATGCAGAAAACGTAAATCCGACGTTCCATTTTGCTCTCCAATTTCGCTGTGTTTGTGCAGGCTGTGAACCGCCTAACATGTATTCTACGGACCGAGCGCAACAATGTCGCCAGGCTCCGAAAGATCCGGAATTCGTACAAGTGTAACAGCCACATACGGTTGACGCAATAAAGGAAGGCGTTAATTCGGTTCTACGTTTGGTGTCACCAATCGGCATATTTCCCTCTTCGTATCACGCCGGTCGCATATCATGACTCAAATGATATTCAATTCAATGACCCAATAGTCGTGCTCACACGCAGCAAGCAATTCTTGGCCACTACGCAATGACACTCCTCTCGTGAGCGAGTTGACTAACGGAGCAGCCGCAAGCTGTGGGGTAAATCCCGTACGCGGTAGAAAGTCAAGTCATTTCTGTAATTCTTTGCCTGGCAGGGGATTACGGTGAGGGTTTTTCTTATTGTTAACACTCGTCCCAACATGCTCCCAAAAATCTTCTTTGTGATTTCTAGAGTGGAGAAGAGCTTCAGGCCTGCGAGAAACGGACAAGCTATTGGCTGCCGATTCCTGACTGCGTCTTAACGGTCAAGCTGAGCGGCGGACCGGGGCAGTGGTTCTGAAGGGACCGCCGGGGGGCCCCGAGTTCGTCCGGCTCCAGCGCTTTGTTATGAGCCCCCTGTTCTTCACTCATCATCATCAACGTATCGCTGCCAGACATCGAGGTAAAGTTCTCTAAAAGGCACCCACGTATCTTGCTCCGATTGGGGATCATTCAGCCTAACGATATTCATCGTAATCTGTAGATTCTTCAAGGCGGTATCGAACTGGCTCTTGGTGCAGCTGAATTCTTGCATTACAGTCCTGCGGAGCGCTGTAGTATCCCACGGTTCTGCCGAAATTTTGTCACTGATGTATTGAGCCAGTCTGTTGAGGCTTCGGACGTGTTTGTACGCTTGGGGAAAGTGAGTGTCGACCATGTAGTCCATGTCCATCAGTACTGCCAAGCCACCCTTGATCTTCCCGTAAAAGATGTCGTTTGGATATTCGGCAGGAAGCCGATTCTTCCATGTCCAGACGGCACTCATTTTCCGCCCCCAACCCGTTTCTCCCTCCTGCTTGTCGGGAAGATCAACGTTCTCCCATAAGGACGTATGCTCTACCTTCTCGCTAGGGAAAATCGTGCAAACCTTCACTTTTCTCACGAGCCGATGTGCTTGAGCAATCGTCTTTACCATGGTACTCACTACCCTCGGTTCCTTAGCGGCTTTTTACGAGTCAGTCTTCAGGGTCCCTGCTCATAAGAGTTCTTCTACGGACCGATCGCTCTCAAATATTCGAAGCAGATGCGATCCTAAGTTGGTACAAGTGTAACAGCCACAAAGGTTTGATACAATAGAAAGCGCCGACCATTCAGCACCAGTCTGGGTATCGCCCATCGGCAGATTACCGGTCTTCGTATCACTCCGGCCGCATATTAAAACTCAAATGAGGGACTATTCAATGACCTAATGGTCGCACTCCAATCCCGTACGCGGTACACGCACTGATGAATATCTGGTCGGAAGTATTCGAATTAGACGGCTCTGTTTTAGGTAGCGGGCGAGCAAAAGTAGCTCGCCTCTTAACGCTCGGCAGGAACGGCAACATTGTGTTGCTGGATGCCGATCCGCTCGAGGACATCAAGAATAAGCAGACCGTCTGGTAAGTGCTCAAAGTCGGTTGAGTGTTCGGCCCGAAGGAGTTGCGGTAGGAACGGAAATGATCGACGAGGCTCACGCTGTGGCCTGATGAGTGATCGCCACCGACGCGTTAAACATCGGTGCCGCACGCGGCGCAAGACACAGGCGTCTTGGTCACGCAGCAGAACCGAAAATCCTTTTCCTGGACTATTCTGCCAGACGGATTTTCGACCTGCATTAGAAAAATCTCCTTCTTCGGGGAAGAAAGAGCACGTTCACTCGGTCTAAGACGCAAAGCCATCACACCCTTGAACGATTCGCTCATAGAAAGCACGATCTCGGAAATCCAGAATGGGGATTCAGATTCGTTCAGAACTTTATACGAGCATACCTCAGGATACGTGTATACGATCGCCTTGAGAATGCTTGGTCAGCGCGGTGACGCAGAGGAGGTCATGCAGGAAACTTTTATAACCGTGTTCCGCAAGATCCGGTCTTTTAGGCGAGATAGCTCCTTTCGAACATGGCTCTACCGGATTGTTATGAGAGAGTGCTTCGACCGGATCAGGCGTCGTCGACGATTATCCGAAAGCATGATGCCATGGAGCGAAAGCACGGTCGACGAAACAGGACGACTCGCCATATCCGACGTAGCTCAACCGAATCTACTTCGCACCGAGTTAAAATCGCGTGTTGAGAAAGCCCTTCTGTCGATTCATCCCGATCTACGATCGACGTTTGTCCTTAGAGACATCGAAGGTCTGTCTTACTCAGAGATCGGAAATGTTCTCGGATGTTCAGTCGGGACGGTGAGTTCGCGCCTCGCCAGGGCACGCAAACAGTTGGCTACTCAGTTGACAGCCGTTGGAATTGACGAAACTTACTTTGATTGAGTCATGGACGAACAGCATATATCTGAAGCGGATCTGGTTGCCTTTTTTGACGGTGAGCTCGCAAGGTCTCGCAGGGAGTTCGTTGCCGAGCACGTCGCGTCGTGTAGCGCATGTCGTGACGAACTAGAAATTCAGACGCTCTCTCGCGCGGCTATTCAGTCCCTTCCCATGTCGCGTCCGTCTGACGAGGCCTGGACCATGATCGGACGTGAAGTAGAACGTATGAATCAGATGGACAATATTTCGATCTCAAGTAGATCTACGCGTCTTCGTCCGGTACGTGGTTTAAGAATGACTGTAGTAGCGGCCTCTGTTGCCCTCCTCGTTCTGAGTATCGTCGTTTTGAATAGTCTCGTATTCAGTGGAGAAGACGTTGGGGCAGACGGTCCGCCCCTGCTCACCGCAACCACGCCCTTCGACTGGGGTCTCTTCTTAAACGATCTTGATCACCCGACCTCTGAATCCAGATTTGAAAGATCTTACTCGTTGACTCCGGTAAGTCTCGACAAGGCACTTCAAGCTACAGGTTTAGCTGCCACAGGATTCGGAGATCGTTTTCCCGCAAGTGTAAAAATTCAAAGCGCCCGGCTTGTAGAATTGCCAGGAGCGACGGCTACTCAGCTCGAATATGATTGGGACGGTGACCGTGTAATTGTTTTCTATCAGAGGAAGGAGACAGGGCTTGTTTTTAGTGGCTTTATCGCGACTCAAACTACCGTACGCGAGATACCATGCTTATCCGTTTATTGCGTCAACTATAGAGCCTTAGCTACGGAGTCGGTCGACGGCATATTTACCGTAATTGCCCGACGCGGGACGGATCTTGTAGAACACGTTATCGAATACATCATCGACTGAGTTCGATCTCTGCATCCGAACTGACATCTCCCAAGCCGTACCAAGATCTGTGTTCAAAACCCATCGAGTCGGCAATCACCTTGCCATGACGATCTTTACTCTCGTATGGGGGAGTAATTTTATTTTTGCGGAATTAGCCGTTCAAGAGATGACCCCTCTCGTATTCAGCGCGGCTCGATTTGCGCTGGGTGGAGCAACACTTGTAGCGCTTTACGGAATTTCGAAATGGTTCAATCAGAGAACAAAATCCACGGAAGCCAACGATATCAAATGGACGATGAGAGACCTCGCCGTCGTCTATGTTGCAGCGATGTTGGGAGCCGTTATGGCTCCGTGGATGGGAATTGAAGGTCTTGCTCATACGAACGGAGCACGTGCGGCTCTGTGGTTAGCGTTTGCTCCACTCGTCTCCGGAATCCTCGGTCGGAGATTTAGAACCGAAAAGTTGGGAGTAGCAGGAATGGTTGGGGTTGCGTTAGGCCTCGTGGGTGGAGTCGTACTGGCTATCGATGGTATTCAGTCAAAGGCCGACTTTTGGATTGGAGATCTGCTGTTATTCGGATCCGTGCTGGCCGCTGTTGCCGAGCTACACCTGTTAAAACCCATCCTTTCGAAGCGATCTCCAATAAGAGTGATGATGCAGAGAACGGTTTTTGGAGGTCTAATTTATCTCCTTATTGCCTTGCCAGCAGGTGTGGGTCTACCGTGGACTCAGCTGCCTGACATCGTATGGATCGCCCTCGCCTTCGGCGGAGTACTTGCTATTGGAATCGGTCATTGGGTTCAAGGTTCGGCAATACGGACGATCGGTCCAACCCGAGTCGTGCTATACCATAACGTCGTACCCATCATAGCATTGCTCGCATCCGCATTGTTGGTCCAAGGTAGGCCGTCATTCGTGGAGTTGGTGGCCATCGTTCTCATCGTGCTGGGAATTGGAATGGTTCAGCTTACAGATACGAGACAATCTCACCACGTTACCGAGGCTGAACGGACTGTGGTTTTATCAACATCGCAAATAATGAAACCCGAAATGGCAACCAGGCAAGCGTCATGAATCTATTAACATCCTACATACGAGGATCCCTTCGTCAAGCCAGGAACAGGCCCATTGAGACCATTTTGGTGCTCCTCAGTCTAGCGATGGGAATGGCTGTAACATTGCTCTTAGGAAATTATGTCAGGTTCGAGCTCTCGTTTGACAAATATCATGTTCATGCAGATCGAATAGCGAGAGTCACGCTTGTCCGAAATGCAGGAGAAGGTGTGATCGACTGGGCCCGGACTCCTTCACCGTTAGGCCCAACGCTGGCGGAGAATTTTGGCGGTATTCAGAGCGTCGTCCGCGTCAGAAAAAACCCACGAACCGACCTGGTTCGATACGAGGATCGCGAATTTTATGAAAGCGGAGTCTATTTCGTGGATGCTTCGGTATTCGACGTATTTGATTTTCAATTAGTCCGGGGAGACGAATCTTCTGCGCTAATCGAGCCCAATAGTATTTTACTGACTCCAAAAATCGTCGACAAATATTTTGGAGCCCAAGACCCGCTCGGCAGTCAGTTAACCTTGGAAAACAAAGTCACGTACACCGTGACAGGAATTGTCGAAGAACCACCCGCATCCTCTCACTTCCGCTTCGACTTTCTTGCTTCCTTTGAAAGCCTGCGAGCGCTTCTGGGTGAATCCCGAATCGAGAGTTGGGCCTGGGTGGATGTGCACACATATGTTCTGCTTAGTGAGAGCATGTCCCTTCAAAATGTGCGGGCGAGATCTGACGATTTTGTTCGTGATTTCACGCCGGAATCCTTCTCAACTCAAACCAAATTGAACTTTCAACCCCTGACCTCGATCCATCTACATTCGAACATAAAGGACGAGATCTCTCAGAATAGTTCGATTAGTTATGTATATATCCTTGCGTCTCTCGCTGTTGTCATCCTATTCGTATCTACGTTCAATTTCGTTAATCTGACAACCGCCGCATACGGTGCTCGCGCCAGAGAAATCGCCATTCGTCAGGTAGTTGGGGCCGGAAGGCGTGCCTTGGTGGGACAGGTGTTCTCTGAAATGATATTTCAGGTGGCCGCAGCTGTCATTGCCGGTATTCTGTTGGCATTGTTCTTACTTCCCGTTATGGGCGAACTATCTGGACACACGTTTTCGATTCGAAACAGTGTGCCCACGTTCCTCTTGATCGGGTTTATCGCCATCCCGATCGTTTCGATAACGGCGGGTCTGTACCCGATTCTGCTTTTGTCGCGTCAAGACCCAGTGGTCGGTATACGTGGTACATGGAGCGCACGTTCAGGTGGAGGGCGACTACGTGGAGCATTGATCGTTGGGCAATTTGCTGTGACTGCCGTTTTTCTTATCGCCATGTCCGTTGCGTCTGATCAGGTGGAATACATGACATCAAACCGTATCGGGTTCGATGCCGAGGAAGTGATCATCATCCCTCTTCGGGATACCGAACAAAGAAGAGCGTCAGAATCGGTAAAACAGAGACTGCTTCAAGAGGCCTTCGTGAAAAGCGTTACGACCTCATCGAGTACGCCGGGTAACGGCAATTATTTGACTCTCTCACTCAGACCAGAAGGAACGACGGAAGCCGTACCGATCGCAACGTTTCTGGTTGATTTCGATTTTCTTGACGCGTACAAACTAGAGATTCAAGAAGGCCGTGATTTCATAAAAGGAAATCCTGCGGATTCGAGCAGAGCTATCATAATAAATGAGGCAGCCGTTCGATTTTTCGCGCTCGAGGAACCTGTTGGAACGCCAGCCGAAGCTTTCGGAAGTTCGGTAACGATTGTAGGTGTCGTCAAGGACTTTCAGGCTTCGTCTCTTCACGAGGCAGTTCCTCCCGTGGTCATCGCACCTCGTTCGTTTTATCGTTATTTGTCGGTGCGTATCGAGACTGGAAACCTTACTCAATCTTTGGCACGTTTGGAATCTGCCTGGAAGGAGATGTTTGCGGAGCGGCCTTTCGAGTACACTTTTTTGGATCAAGAATTGAACGCACGCTACACAACAGAAGTACGTCTCGGAAGCATTTTCAAAGCGCTGGGAATACTCGTTGCGCTCATAGCCGGTCTAGGATTACTAGGATTTGTTTCTCACAGCTCTCGATTGCGTCAGCACGAAATCGGTGTCCGAAAAGTGCTTGGTGCTACAGAATTTCAAATCCTCAGGAAAGCAGTTTCTACGAATCTGCGTCTCATCATTTGGGGGCTAGTCATAGGGATACCGCTGGCTTATGTCGCTTCTTCTATTTGGCTCGAAGAATTTGCATTCCGGACCACGGCAAATCCAATTCATGCCGTAACAACGGGAATCGTTCTTCTCGTGCTCGGGCTCATCACGGTCTCGTTCCATTCAATACGATCAGCGAAAACCAGTCCTGCGCGGGTCCTTCGTGATGCGTGAGCGCCATGCCTCTCTTTCGGTGTAGAGCAAACCAAAAATGTCATCCAGGTATTCTAACGAGTCAGGTAAGGTCATGCCGAGTTTCCACTAGGGTACCAATGAGAGGACAGCTCTGGGGAAGAGTCAAACTGCACGTTCGTACCGAGGCCTGAAATGCAGGCGATCAGCTTCGTCCGTCTGCGCTGTGTGCCTCAACGACGGAAAACTGGAAGTCTGTGGGGCTTAAGAGGCTCGTGCATGACCGACTCATCGGGGCGGCACGCCCGCCTTTCTGAGCCGCAGACAAACCTACCAAAATAGCAACCAGGACGGCGAGAGAAAAGAATCCAAATTTGCGGGAGAGGAAGGGCATCGCGAATCTTCTCGGTAGCCGCGAATGCCGTAGGGTACTTATTCGCCCCGAGATCCGTAAGGAGCGGTGAGCGATGTAAAGAAGTGTTCGTCATCTCGATTAGTCCGCCTATCGCCGATCAGCCACTCGTTAACTAAGCCGTGTCCTAACGCCTAAACCGCTTGAGGAAGAAATGCCTCTCCTTCCCTTCAAGCTCCTTGGCGACCGTAAGAGCTTCCCGTGCTACGCGTTGCTCGTCTGATCTTCTTCCAAGCATCTTGTACAGTATCACAAGACGCCTATATGAGTGCGGAGTGTCGGCATGATCCGACACATTCTGCTCATAGAGTTTCACCGCCTCATCTATGTTACCGGCTTTCTCACATTTAATTGCTCGCTCTTCACGTTTCCACCAAACTTCGGAGTCGTCCATAGTCAGACCATTGCGATTCGGTGTGGGTTGACTTAGAAGAAACGGGGTTCAGGGCGGAAGTGCAATTACCCGGCGTTCATTCAGCCGGTGTCTACGATAGCCTATTTGTAGGCGCTCGCTCGGCCGGCAAGTGGAAGGATCTCGAAGCGCGTAAATCCAACTTCCTCACAGCATGTACGAAAGTCGGCTCCAGGTTAGTCGAAGGCGTCGCCAAATTCCATGAGCATGTTGAGTGACATCAACAAGCCCATTTCGTTTTTTCGCCGGGCATCGTCGATCAGATTCTCGATGGCGATAAATGCTCCTCCCTCAGAAGGCGCATCATAGGCCGCCTGAATGAGGTGTTTCTTTCTTTCAAGATTCCAGTCGTGGAGTATCGTGCTCATCGTCACTACGTCGGCTTTGGGAAGGGGTTCATTGAAGAAATCCCCGCTCGTGGCTACCCCCTGTTCGTCCAATCCTTCCTCATCGAGGGCGTAAATGATAAGTTCGTCATAGCGGTGCCGGATTGGTTTGACATTGTACGGCAGCATGAGAATTTTCCGTGTCGAATGCGAGAATGGAAAGAAGTCGTATTCATTCGCCGGGCTGAAATCCATGTGCAGCTTCGCGTTTTGGAAGCTCGATGTCGAAACGGATTAAGTCGTCATTCCGGCCCATCAGCCGTGTTAGATTTCAGTACCAACGCTTTCCAGAACCGACGCGTCCGCACTTTCGGCGATCAGACCGGTGCATGTATACCGAGCCACGAAAAAAAATCACCGAACAACTCCGATGGGATTTCGCCGGTCAACTCATCCACCAATTCGTGATTACTGTTTGGATAAAGTTGATGGTGATATCAAGTCCTGTTTCAACCCGAATTGCTTCGAGAACGGATAGATCATTGGCGGCCGGATTGCTGCGATCTTTGCCGCCGTTTATCCAGAGTGATGGGATGCGCAACTTCCGGATAGACGATCGATCCTCGGCGAGCCGTCACGCAGGGGCGGTTGGCGACGCACTTTTTCGTTCACCCTCTAGTAGCCAACCACGTCATGGTTGACTCGAAGCGACGATGTCCGCCTTCGTCGAGTCGATGATCTCCAAGAGCTCTTGGGTCTCCTTTGTTGGCACGTCGTACTTAGCGAGAACTTCCTTGAAAAGGATGACCATGCGGTCCCACTCCTGCTCCGTGATATACATATCAGCGTGAGTCTCCTTCATCCCACGGCCATGGTACTGGCAGGGCCCACCCGTGGCCTGACAAACGAGCGCCGTTACGTGATACTTCAGATAAGGCGCAGGCACACGTTTCCTCGCGGTATCGATCGCGGGATTCGCGTTGAGGACTTCATCCGGTATGAGGGCGTCGATGAAATCATTGACCACGACCGAAATCGGTGCGAGACCACCTAGCCGGTCGTACAGGGACTGCTGCTCTTCACCTTCCTGCGCGAAAGCGGTCTGGGATCCCACGAGGACGATGGCGACGATAGCAAGAGACATCCAGTGGCTGATGCTGCGTGTGGACATAATGACCTCCTAATCTGGTGTGATTCGGTGGGGAATAAAGCGCACTATTTGGTACCCAGTGGAGGGTACCTGTGATGAATAAGGAAAAGAAATACGTGGATTATAAAGCTATCATACAGTGCGGTGAATCACAAACGGTCAAACGCAGCAAGACCGACAAGCCCTTCGTTGGCCGTAGGGAGGGTTAGCTTTTTCTGAGCACATATATATATGCATCCGTTGAGCTAGCGTCGTTCCTATGAACCTCTGCCAAAACTCTTTTATACTCCCCGCCTTCAAAATCATCAAGTTCATCCCAGTGTTTGTCGAGATGGTGCGACGAGAAAATGAATCCCTTGATATCTTCTCCTGCCCCATCTAAAACAATGCCCGGGTAGCCCATTTCAGCTCCCCAACCGTGTTGCCGTAGGTGGCCCTTCACTGTAGCAGATTCCCACATACCTCCTATGGTCTTAAGAACATGCTCATTAGGTCGCCCCGGAGCTAAAGTGCCGTATACAAATAATCTCTGAGTCACATTCATTTCACCTGGAGAGCTAACATGTAATCTCCGAACGAAAATCGGAGAACGCCTAATGACCGTCCGAATATCGCCCCATTTGCGATTCCACACATGTAGTCACTTCAGCTCGTTAGCGCAAAAACGATGAGCGATATGAGAAGGCGGCCAGTGAGTGAAACAGGTGTGTGCGGGAAGGCTAGTCCCTATAAATACGGGCACGGTTTATCAGTCCCTAGAACACCCCCTCAGACGCCCACATTTCGTCTCTTACGAACGCATTTGAGTTGCTCTCCTTTGATCAGAAAAAGAAATTTTGTCCACGACCACCGCCCATTCGCGGATTAACGACATTGTTGAAGATCGATCCGAAGCGGTACGTGAAGCCGAAATTTACGAAGTACGAATACCCCGTCGGTAGCTGAACCGACCGCAGAAGGATTTCGTTCTTCGTCGCTTCGTCACTCGGAAGGTCGAGCTGGTCGCGGATACGGTTGTACGCGGCAAAGGTATTAAACGAGAACCCGCGGAATAAGCGAACGTTGGCCGAGCCGAAGATGCCCAGATTGTAGAAATCGGTCAGACTTCGGTCGAAGTTGGTCAGCATGTGATTGAAGTTAGTCGACAACGTTAAGCTGCCCCATTTTTGCGACAGTCTGAGACTAACGCCGAGCGAATGCCGGAGAATGGTTTCCTCATCGAGTGCGAAAATGGTGAGTTCGTCGTATTGCCTTCGGGAAAGTTTGATATTGTATTGCAGCGTGAGAAATTTTCGAGTCGACTGCGAGTAGGGGAAGAAGTCGTATTCAATCGCCGGGCCGAATTCCATCTGCAGCTTCGTGTTCTGGAAGCTCGACGTCGAAACAGAGGCGTTCGCTCCAACAGCCCATTGCCCGCCTATGGATTTGACGATCTGCGCTGAAAGTCGCTCGGAGCTGGTCTTACTTTTGATGGTCTCATCACCCGCATCGAATTCGCTTTTCGAGTCGCTGACATTGCCATTGATCCGAACTTTGAGCTCTTCCGTTGTCCGGTTCGCTGAGAAATTGGCTCTTCGATTAGTGAACTTGGTAGTCTCCTGGCCATTCACCCGCCCGTTCCCCCCGATCGAAAACACCCAATAATTCCAGGGATCGTCTTCAATTGAACTGGTGGGCCGGTCTTGGGAGGTAGGCTTGACCGCGCTGATGACGAGTTTGTCGCTCAAACCGGCACGAGCCAGGTAACGGGAAAGACCAATGGTCAGGTGGTGCAGTAGGGCCCTTCGTCGGTCGTCCGGGGTGGCATCCGAACGGGTGGCGTAGGTAAGAGTGTCGCTCAGGGCAGCGTAATCGCGCTGCCCAAGAAACGTCAACGTGATGCGCAAGCCACCTCCGGCCGTGTTCTGCCGGGCATGCAGGATATGTACGTCGGCCTGGGTTCTCTCGTTGAGAAAGTCAACGATCGGTAATTCTTCCTTGATGTATGGGTTGTCGCAGAAGAACCGACAATCCAGAAAGATGCGGAGTGATGGTGGGGCGCCCTCTTCTTGTGCTTTGGCAGGAACGGTGAGCGAAATGGCCATGAACAGGCCTACGAGTAGTCTCATTCTCCTCCCTCTCAATTAAGAGCCGCCACGAATGGTGCTTAGCGGCGATGGATCGAACCTCTGACAGTGACCATGAACCATTGCTCGTCCTACTGACGCTGGAATCTAGCAAAAGGATACCAAAATTGATTCCCGGTTGAGCAATTGTGTCCTTCTCCCCTGTTAAGAGACGTGACGATGCGTCAGATGTTGCCCCAAATAAATTAACAGTTACTTGTCCGCTTTGTCGGCCTGGTAGACGATTCCCATCCCGCCACGGCCCAGTTCTTCGACGATCTTGTAGCGAGATAAGGACTTGCCGAGCACGAGGAGTCCGAAGGCGTTGTCCTTCAAGAAACTGGGTTGAGGGCGGAAGTGCAAAATGGAGTCCGATAACTAGACGCAGCAGCATCATGGCATCGTGCCGCACTTTGATAGAATTGGAGACCTTCTAGGGTACTCGTTGCGTAGAGTTCGAGACCTACCTCCTTCATTTTCCGCCCCTCGAGTTTTCTGCAAGAAGGTTTACGAGGCCGTGTTGAAGGAGGCAGTGTACTCTTCACGCTCCTTTTGAACGTCCGTGGTCAGCTCCAGAAGGAGAGCTGACGCATCTCAGCGCTTGAAGGGGCAGGAGCTTTCGAGTAGCGGCAGAAGAAGGTATACGCGGGCAGCATACATTTTCAGCCTTAATGCTACCCTTTCAATATCATCCAAAACGTTGCCGATGTCGATAGATCATTCTCGGGCAATTCCTCATTGAGTGGATCATATTCAATGAGTTTCTCGCGCCCGTTGGTGTAACCCATGGCCTGTGCCATAATCAGCCTTCAGTAAGTCTGGTTTTACTGAATAGACACCGGAAACCTTCACCCTGACCTTAACCATCTAAATTATAAAAGCTACTAAATCTATAATATATAATGGTTTACAATATTCTATTTGCACTCTGACGGAGAGGACAAACTCCCCGTCGAGCTGTTAATTTCGGTTCCTAACCCTTGCGCCACAGGCCAAACGTGATGCCGAAGGCGTCGTGTATGATCGCCATCTCGTCTCCGTCGGGCAGAATCTGTTTGGGCATCACGACAGCCGCTCCGAGATCAATCGCTTTTTGCGCGGTGACATCTATGTCGTCGACCTCTACGAACAGCTGAACGAGGGCATGCCCCTCCGGTGGACTAGGCCAGATGCCACCCGGCATGCCTTTGTCGCCGGACTGGGTGTCAACCATTCGGTAGTTGAGCCCGTTGTCGGTATCGATCTTCCATCCGAACAATTCATGATAGAAGCCTGCGGCCCCATCGGGGTCCTTACTGATAATCTGCCAGTGCGTTACGGGGTTACCCATCGATATTCTCCTTGATTGGTTGGATTTGTGTGATTGGGAAGAGATTAATTTCAAGTCGGTAAACGTCATCCTGGGATCGGTCGCTCTGGAGCAACTCCAGCAGTTCGCTGCGAAAGCGGGCGATTTTCTCTGTGATTTCTGGTAATCGTTGTGAGTCGACGGCCAGCGTCATGGAGCTATGCTCGTGGATTCGTATTCGATCATTCAACGAGGCGAGGGCTAATTTCTGAACCTGCGACCACAGCCTATCGATGGTGGCCTGTGTAAAATCCTCCATGCAGACGACCAGCCCTCCCGAACGATCGACCCAGTGATCGCCTTCCAATGAGATTAGACCCAGATGACACAGCCGAACGAGCGCGATGTTGACTTCGTCCACGGTTATTCCCAGTACGCGCGCGACCCACGAGGAGTTGGCCTGGAAGTGCTCCAGGCGCGTCAGCTCCAGGATCGCGTAAGTAGTACCAGTCGGCGATCATCTCGGCGGCGTCCCGGGTCAAGTGTTTCGCCTCGTTGATTCGCGAATCAGCCACGGGCCAGCGTCGATGATGAGCGACATATGAGTCAATCTCTTCCGGGCTGAGCTTCAGCGCGGATCCGAGTTTCTGGATCGTCGCCTCGGTCAGCTTTCGCTTACCGCGCAGAAATTGAGACAGCGTGGAATGGTCGATGTCGAGATGCTGGGCGAACGATCGCTGTGAGTACTGCATGTTGGTCGCGCAACGGGCGGCCAGTTCGGTTTGGAGTCTCAACCGAAAACTGCTCAAACGTGACGTGGGATATGATTCACTGACCTTCATCACTCGATAATACGTCCGCTTTTGGCGTTCTTCAATGTCTTGGCGAGCGAAACCGGGGCAACACGACTGCCCCGATCCTCAGTGAGTCGGATCGCTCTATGCGGATCAAATCTGGGTAATGAATATCGGTAGATCACGGGTTAATATCGTGAAGGCCGAAGCCAATAAACTACGGTTTTCGTACTATCTGACCCGATTATGATGGTGTCCGTACTATCTGACTCGATTACGATGGCGCCCGTACTATCTGACCCGATTATGATGGTGTCCGTACTATCTGACCCGATTATGATGGTGTCCGTACTATCTGACTCGATTATGATGGCGTCCGTACTATCTGACTCGATTACGATGGCGTCCGTATCCATTGCCTCGGCTTCCATCCGCCGTCGAGCTGGCCGATTTTGAAGCAGCCGTCCTTCTCAAGCGAGAACGATCCACCGATCGTCCACCCTCACGCTTCTCACGACTTGGTCTTGGCGAGGAGGAAACTCCTCCACGCGGCCAGGACGACCACGGGTACATAGACAGGATGAAGCGATTGTGATATTAAGGGCTGCAGGAGAACCAAGACGACTAGGATCGCGCATGTGGTTGCAAAATATCTCCGCCGGGTAATCGCTGATAACTTGGACCACGCAAATGCCGGAACAACATGAAAAGGAAGCGCCCACGCAAGATTCCAGTTCGCTGCTGCGACATGGTGAGCCGTAGCGAACCACAACAAACCAAGGAGAAATCCAACGCACCCAAGAATCCCAAATAGTATCCGGTCGAATCGAGACGATCTTGATTCCGTAGCCGGCCAAAAGGTGCCCGTCGCAATCGCCGCGAGCACGAGTATCCAAGAAACGATGGCCAACCAGGAATAGGGATTCGCCTGCGAGAAACCGGCACCGCTCCAGAATAGAGTGTCTTGTGCGACGACCAAGTCAGATTTGGCTCCACTCTCGTCGTTATCGGTCGAGGCGTGCGCTACGAGCTCCATCAATTCAAGGGGTAGAAATGACCGCTCTTCATAGGTCGCTTTTCGATCGACCGTAGATCCTAGCGCAAGGGCGATTCCCGCATCAAAAAACGCGCGGTGATCGATGTATGGTTGCAGAAGCTCACGAAAGGTCTCCTGACCGACATGAGATGAGTCGAGTCGCAATCCATTCGTCTCTCGTAATAGATCCAACAGAATAGTCGCACAGTTCTGAAACAGGAAATCGTATCGGTACGAACGATTCTCGGGTAGATAATTCTCTCGGACACGTGCGTAGAGTGCGGCCTTTAAATTCGGCGCGAGTTGCAGTTCCTGCTCAACAATAGACCGCTCAACCTGACGCCACTCCGCCATCACATCCTTCATCCAGTTCGCACTTAGCTCGTAATCCATTCTACCGTATATAAACTTCAGTAGAAACAGCGGATCGCGGTCGTCAAACGTGCCGTAATTGAACACCACGTCGACCCCGGTGCTGTCATCACGAAATCTGATCGCACTGTGTGAAAACGCAGCGTAAATCGGCTTTCCCGGATAAATGGTTAGGAGAGAAACCTTCGCCTCACCCGATAGGCTGGACGGGAGTTGTGCGGCAGCCATTCCCGGCAGGAATGCCAGTACGAGAATCGTGAACGCAACGGCTCGGATCCAAAGCGTTCTAAAGGAGGCGGTGTATCTTGAGGAAAGCGCCATTAATGACATATTCCGGAGAAAGAACGGATTGAATCGGACCCAGCGCGCAGCATGTGCGATTGATGCATTAGACGCGGCTTCACAGAGACGATCGACCGAGCTGGTCCACGTGAATCCGTACGAACTGATAGTTGCCACGGTTCTTTCGGCTCAATGTACGGACGATCGGGTGAATCAAATTTCGCCTTCTCTGTTCAGTGCGTACCCTACAGTTCAGAAGATGGCTCAGGCCTCACCAGAAGAAATCTTTCTCTTCATCAAGTCCGTAACGTATCCAAACAGCAAATCGCGTCACCTTGCAGGTCTGGCGCGGATGATCGTACACGACTTTGGCGGGCGTGTACCAGGAAGCGTCAAGGAGTTGAAAAAACTTCCGGGCGTGGGTCAGAAAACAGCCCAGGTTGTCGCTGCTGAAGCCTTTGATATCCCCACATTGGCTGTAGATACCCATGTGTTCCGGGTCTCGCATAGACTTGGTCTAGTTAACTCTACGTCGACCACGCCGGAGAAAGTCGAGCGTCAATTGAAGCGACTGGTCCCAAAGGAACAATGGAGCAATCTCCATCACATACTCATTTTCCATGGGCGCTACGTTTGTAAAGCCCGATCTCCAGAGTGCAAGGATTGCCCGGTTTCTTCGTACTGCGCGTATTATGAAAAACTCCAGCAACTTCCTGAACCCCTGTTGAATCTAGAAGCCTTCAAAGGAAAATTTTATTGCGCCACGCGGAGGCATTACTTTGGTGAAGCGGACCTTGTCACGGATCGGTATGGCGTGGAACAGGTATGTTGTCCCCGGTGCGGTTCGATGAATGTCTTCGTCTCCAAGTCTGGAGTTACAACCAAACGCATCAAGGACTTTCGAGTGTAAATGTCCCGGTTCCGTATGAATCTACGTTCCGAAAACACATCTTGAATCCGACGAACAAGCACATTCTCATCATTCTTGATGGCTACGGAATTGCGGTCGACCCGTCAGTTTCAGCCATTCATCGCGCGCGCAAACCGTTTCTGGATTCACTCTTTAAAAAATATCCGCACGCAACACTCGAGGCCTCTGGTTTGGCCGTTGGGCTGCCCGATGGGCAAATGGGAAATTCAGAAGTCGGGCACATGAATCTGGGTGCCGGGAGAATCGTCTATCAGGACATCACCCGAATCGATCGGGCGATTGAAGATGGCACATTCTTCGACAATTCAGTTCTCAGGGAAGCGTGTAATCGCGTTCGAAAAACGTCTCGAAAGATCCATTTGATTGGACTGTTTTCTGACGGAGGTGTGCACTCTCACGTTCATCATCTTCAGGCACTCCTAAAGTTTGCAAACGGCCAAGAGCTGGGATCGGACCAGGTCATTATCCATGCTTTCACCGACGGACGGGATACCGATCCGCACGGGGGGATCGACTATTTCCAGGCTTTGCAGGAGGCCATCGCCGAGTACGCGGTCGGGCGCTTTGCTTCGATCGTCGGCCGGTACTGGGCCATGGACCGGGATCGCCGTTGGGATCGGACACAGCGTGCTTTTGATCTGCTCGTCCATGGGAAAGGGGAGGCCTTTGATTCTCCAGGATCGGCTCTTCAGGACAGTTATAGGCACGGTGTCACCGACGAATTCGTCTCACCGAGAGCGATAGGCACGTCAGAAGAGATACAGTCGAGTCGAATCAATGGGGAGGATTCGGTGATTTTTTTCAACTTTCGCGCGGACCGGGCCCGTCAACTGACCCAGGCGTTTATTCGTTCGGAATTTGAGGAATTTGATCGCGGTTCATTCCAGCCCCCTCACCTTTCGACGTTCACCGATTACTCTTCCGATTTCGACGTGCCCGTGGTCTTTCCCGATGTGAATCTTAAGGCCACACTCGGTGAGGTTGTATCAGAGCAAGGAGGGAATCAACTGCGCGCCGCTGAAACGGAGAAATATCCACATGTGACGTATTTCTTTAGTGGCGGCCAGGAAGAGCCGTTTCCAGGTGAAGATCGAATTCTCGTACCGTCTCCCAAGGTAGCCACGTACGATTTGCAGCCCGAGATGAGTGCGCCTGAACTCGCCAGAAAGCTTGCCGCTTCAATCGCAGAAAGCGAATTCACGTTCGTCGTCCTCAATTTTGCAAATCCGGATATGGTGGGTCATACCGGTGTTTTCGATGCTGCCGTCGCAGCGGTCGAGGCGATAGACGACGCAACGAGAGTTGTAGTAGAAAGCGCGCTCGCGAACCGCTACACGGTCAATATCATCTCGGATCATGGCAATGCAGACTGCATGATGAATCCAGACGGTTCTCCTTTCACCGCCCATACGACCGCTCCAGTTCCGCATCTGATCATAAAGGAAGGATTCGATGGGCCCATCCAGGACGGCAAGTTGGGAGACATCGCCCCGACGATTCTCCAACTTCTAGACCTGCCCATTCCTGACGAGATGACGGGGGACGTGCTGATTTGATATGTCTCTGAGAGTCCTCTACTATTAGACGAGCCATGGAGCAGGTACTTCGCTACGATATTCCGGTCATTCATCCGATTGCGGTGCATTTCCCGTTCGTGCTCGTGCTGCTCGCACTAGGATTTGGGTTAGTCTGGCTTTTCAGAGATCGCCTTCAATGGTTGGTTACCGCGAGCTATATCCAAATGCTGGGATTTGCGGGAGCCATGGTTGCCTACCTATCTGGAGACATAATGAAGGAGCAGAGCGAGGGGGTGCCAATCGTAGATGAGCTGGTTCATCTCCATGAGGATGCAGCGCTCATGGCTACATGGGCGATAGGTGTCTCGTTTGTAGCGCTATTAGGCGCCCGATACGTACATCGGATGAACACCTCCCATCCGGGCACCCGACTTTGGGTCCGACTCGTCGTTTGTTTCCTACTCTTACTCGCCGCAGTTCTGGTCGTCTGGACGGCCCATATCGGTGGAACCATGGTCTGGGGAATCATTTCGTAGTGTCCACATTCGTGGACGGAAAACAGACCGGTTCGTCACGGAATTGATCGTTTTGCGTCATTCAACGAGGAATTTCAGGGAAGACAAGGGCATTCTTCGCTGTGGCACACGATTGTCTATGTATTCGACTGGGGTCCGGCAGAAATCTATAGAAAGCATAATCCGGACGGGAGGGAAAACATGACTTTTCAGCTACATCGATTTCGATCCACGGGACTTTTTCTCATTGTCTTCGGACTCTTGATTGCGGCAGCTCCGAGTGATGCGCTTGCACAGCGTTCAAAATCATCAAAGGGTAGCGGTTCTAAGCGTACAACACGGGTTGAGAAACGGTCTCGTCCGTCAAAGGCAATCGCTGCAAAACCTCGGACTTCCAAATCCCGGGCTTCTAAATCCCGCGCACCCAAGTCGCGCGCCTCGAAATCCAGCGCTTCGAAGCGCAATAGGAACGCTATATCCAAGCCTAATCGAACCCGCGCGAAGGCGAGCCGCCCATCGGTCGGCAAGGCTCGATCGTCGAAACGAAAAACTCCGACAACCGAGAATTCGCGTTCACGTAAGTCGTTTTCGAGGGCGTCGGCGCCAAAAATATCTTCCCGAAGCCGGGCTACCCAAAATGCACGAGGTTCACAGCGCACGGAGTCGAAGGATCGGTCGACTCGGAAAGCAACCAGGGAAGATCGGAAATCTCCTCGAAAAGGCGCAGGAGAATCGAGCGCCAGTAGAGCAAAGGATTCAACCCGTAGAGAAGCAAAATTTGTACGCAAGCCCGATCGGAACGCGTCGACAAGGGGATCGGCCGACCGGGCCAATACGGACCGAGCATCTGCAGCAACCGAGTCGCGTGGTTCATCGCGCCATGGCCGAGATGTCGGGGATTCAGCCTCCCGAACAGGCAACCGGCAACGAAATGTAGCTTCTAGAAGAACCCGCACTCTGGCGTCTGTTTCTTCTAGAAACCGAGTGATCAACCGTAGTTCAGGTTCCAGGCGAAGGAATCTTGATGGCCGCGGCTATTCGACTCGATCCAGGGGTTGGGAGCCTGTTCGCATGGGGATCCGCAGACACTACCACCACCGGTACATCCCCAGGCATCGAATCTTTACAAGACCGCTGCTTCGGATCTACTGGCCACACATACATCTTCATATCTCATGGCCGTGGGTCATTAGAGCACGGAGATACTGGGCGCCCCGATATCGGTACAGACAGGTTGTGTACGTGAGATCAGATTATGAAAACCGGACCCGAATTTCTCAGGTCGAACTCGAAACACAATATCGGCACCGGATTCTGTCGTCGAACGATCAGATGGCAGAGCTTGAGATCAGCATCGAGGCCATTGATTTGTATTACGAAGGAAAACACCTGGGATCGATCGACTATGTGCCGGAAAACCTAGGCACCGTGCACGCCACGGTTTATGCCAATGGCGAAATACGGTTCGACAGAGAAGTTTTCATCGTGGGTGACCCGTACGAGGGCTTTGAGATGATCTCTACCCGGTATTACGACGGATACGTTTTGGACGAGTTCAGGAGAGGTGACGGGTATCGCGCCGGGAGGCTCGATCTACAATCTGGAAGCATTTATCGCATCAACTCATCCAGACTATTCGACCCTTATGCGGCATCAGGATACATTCCTATTTCGCTTCTGCCGGAAAACGAAGGCTGGCTGTGGGATTACGGTTCTGAAGCAATGAGCGCGGGCCTGGACAATTACGACTACTACTATGGTACGGTTGGCGTCGGAATGGCGTCGGGTTCGGCACTCCTGTCCGAGCCTCGACTTTCTTCGGATGAATATCAATTCCACACCCGCGCCGGTGCTGACGTCCTGGTTAGACGCGATACTGAAATACAGCGTATTGAATAACGGACCCTGGCAAGAAGATACGCTGTTGGGCGCCGTCTGTCTGTCGATGGGCGGCGCCCTCTTTTTATTGTGAATCCGCCATGTAGAATGCACCAGTATTGGAAACACGGCCGACGGCAACTGGGTTGGAGGGATCGACTTTCTCGTCGAGCTGCGAGCTGATCTGCGTCGACGAATTAACCAGAATGTGCCTGACCAGCATTATTAGAGAAGGAGAACGTGGCCTCAAAGAGGAAAAATAGCTATACGACCGAGCAATTGAACGATCGGGAGCGGATCATTCTTCGATTGGTGGTTCAAAACTTCATCGCATCGGCCGGACCGGTAGGGTCTAAATACCTCTCCGATCGGTTCGGCCTGGGGATCAGTCCCGCGTCCATTAGAAGCACAATGAACAATCTGGAGTCCAAAGGCTTCCTGGGACATCCGTACACGTCCGCTGGGCGCGTTCCGACGAACCTCGGATACCGGACGTTTGTTGATTCACTCATGGACTCGGCTATCCTGACCAGGGAAGAACGTCGCTTGATGAAAACCCAGCTTGGCAACGTCATAGATGATTCCGACGTTTTGTTTCGCGAGGGATCGAAGGTGTTGGCTCGTCTTGCCAGATTACTCGGCGTTGTCCTCAGCCCGCATATGGCTACTGGAATTCTTGAACGGCTAGAAATCGTACCCGTGGCGTCGGATCGCGTCATGTTCGTCCTGAGCGTAGAAGGCGGCCTGATACGAACGATCGTATTACATGTCTCCGTTGAGTTGAGAAGAGATCGGCTGGATCGGCTCGTTGAGATCCTCAACGAGCGACTCGCCGGATTAGAGCTCGCTGAACTCCGGAAAACCTGTGTTTCCCGGGTGATCGATCTGAAAGACGAGGATACGGGGATTGTTCAACTCATCTTGAATGAATCGTCCCATCTTTTTCGCGATGCATCCGCCGATCGAACGATTGAAATGGAAGGGACGACGAATATTCTGTCCCAACCGGAATTCACCGATGCGCAGAGCATTCGCGATTTGATGGAGCTCATTGACGACGAATCATCGGTCGTTCGTCTGCTGGAGCGTCCAGAGGAGCAAGAGTTTGGAAGCCCAGGAGGCGCAACCGTACACATTGGACGCGAAATGTCCGCTACGGATGAAAGCACGACTAGAACCCGAAGATTGTCGGTGGTAACGGCTCCTTACTTTCGGAGTAATATGCAGGGAACGATCGGAGTCGTTGGTCCGACCAGAATGGACTACGCTCGTGTGATTGCCCTGGTCGAAGGGGTCGCCATGATGATGAGCTGGCCAGGGCAAAAAGCGAATCGAGCCTAATGTCCGCTAACGGGCCGTCGATTCAATACGAAACACAACTATCCGATTTATACAAACGACAACGAAGCACGTTGACAGATAAGAAAACCATAGAGACACTGGACGGCGAAGATGCCCTACCGAATGAGGAAGAGGCGACGCCCGCGCAGAATTCATCTCCCGACGTTGTAGAGAAGCCTGTGGCGTCAGTGAGTGACGAATCCGAAGACCCCCAAGATTCTGAATCCTTGCAAAAGGAGTTGGAAGGGGTTACTGATCGTCTTCAGAGACAGGTAGCCGAATTCCAGAATTACCGCCGCCGGACTGAGCAGGAAAAAGGTCAGATGGTACTCTTCGGAAAGAGCATGGTTATTCAGCAACTTCTCGATGTATTTGATGATTTTCATCGTTCGATTGAAGCTTCAAATCAAGCCCAGGAGAACTCAGACGTAGCGCCTCTCGCGGCGTATGAGTCGCTCAAGAGCGGCGTGGAATTAGCCTATCAAAAACTCATGGACGAGCTGAAAAAAATGGATGTTGTGCCCCTATCGGTAGTCGGTCAACCCTTCGACGAAGAATTACACGAGGCGGTCATGCAACAACCTGTTGGCGAAGACGGAGAAGTCGGGGTTGTGATTACTGAAATCCAGCGGGGATTTCGAATGGGAGATAAAGTGCTACGGCACGCTAAAGTCGTTGTATCAACCGGCGGAGACCTAGGCGAGGCGTGAGAGATTATTACGACATACTGGGGGTGGAACGAGCCGCTTCAGATGACGACCTGAAAAAGGCCTACCGAAAACTGGCATTGAATTTTCACCCGGATCGCAATCCGGGCGACAAAGAGGCCGAAGAGAAATTCAAGGAGGCCGCCGAGGCCTACGAGGTGCTCTCCGATGGTCGTAAACGTGCCCGGTATGATCGATTCGGACACGCTGGAGTCCGCGGGAATGGTGCTTCGGGTGGCGCAGGATTTCAGGACATCAACGACATCTTCAGTGCATTCAGCGATATTTTCGGTAGTGGTGGAAGCGTTTTTGATGACGTTTTTGGCACTCAGACGAGGAGTCGGCGTCGAAGAGGAGGGCGGTCCGGCAGCGATCTTCGTATCAAACTTCCGTTGACCCTAGAGGAGATTGCAGCGGGTACGGAGAAAAAAATCAAGGTTGGGAAGCAGTTGGCTTGTCGAACCTGTTCCGGAAAAGGCGTCGCCAACGTGGACACTGGCTATGCCATGTGTGATAGTTGCTCCGGCACGGGAGAAATTCGCCACGTGACCCATTCGGTATTCGGTCAGTTCGTCAACGTCCAGCCGTGCCCGAGATGCCGCGGTGAAGGTCGTATTATACTCCATAAGTGCGTCGATTGTAACGGCGAAGGACGGGTAAAAAGTGAGGAGACGATCACGGTTAAAGTACCCCCAGGCGTTCTCGAGGGACATTATCTAACGCTTCGTGGAGCCGGAAACGCTGGAGTCAGAGGAGGAGAATCGGGTCATCTACGTGTGGAGATTCATGAGAAACCCCACGAGGATTTTATCCGTGATGGACTGGATATTTATCATGAACTGTTTCTCTCCTTTCCAAATGCGATCCTCGGTACGGAAGTGGAAGTTCCAACGCTCAAGGGTCGCGCGCGTCTTCAAATCGACCCGGGTGTTCAATCCGGTAAGATCCTTAGAATGCGCGACCGCGGTATTCCAGATCTAGAGACCTCTCGACGCGGCGATCAACTCATTCGTATTCATGTCTGGACGCCCAAAAAGCTCTCGGACGAAGAACGAGAAGTCATTGAGGGGATGCGAGACTCTGATTCGTTCATACCCGATCCTCCGAAGGAGCGCGATCAGCAATCATTTTTCGATAAGGTCAAGGATGTATTCTCCTAGAGAATTGGTTCCATTCATCGACTTGAAGCTCCTGGCTCGAAGACCATACAGACGACGACCTGAAGGCAACGGCTTGGTTATTGTCCGTAATCGAGTTTTAGGTCACTAAATCCGTTTGTAATACCCGTGAAGAGCCAGCGAACCGAATATTTAGAAGGGCAGGGCGTTGATACCGCTCGGTTTTTAGAGGGGATGCGTCATGTACCGACGGTCGTAACTGTCGTAACCATGGCGGATGAATCTGGAGACTGGGGAATTACCATCGGTTCGTTTGTGAGCCTGTCTCTGGATCCACCCCTGATCTGCTTTAACGTCCAAAAGTCTATCGCAATTCACGATCCGATAGTAAAGGCGGAGCACTTTGTCGTTCATGTGCTTCGGGAGGATCAAGCTGATCTCTCCGATCTTTTTGCGCGCTCGGATATTTCCAAGGAAGAGCAATTTTCAGCCATAGAGTATGACGTCAGCGAACAGGGCCCACCGGTTTTAAAGGACACCCTAACAACCTTTCACTGCATTCAGTACAATATCCTTCCTGGTGGCGACCATACTATCTTGATTGGTCTGGTAAAAGATATTTCAAATGGGAAACCCGGTCGCCCCGTCGTCTATCACCAACGCGCGTATCATGGCATCGGACAGTACATCGCCGACCATTATTGAGCATCATCTGGGAGGGTTAGTGTTTCCCCTGCAGCACCCGTCCCAAAGAAGGCAAAATCGTAGCGCGCCGGATCGTTAACGTTCAACTTGCGGCATGCCCGGGTCAATTCCTGAACAGCTTTCCAGTCGTTCGCATTCCTATAAAGAAGCCCGATGGCGCGCGCCTGACGACCAGAGTGAACGTCAATCGGAAGAAAGAGCCACTTTTTGTCGATTGACGGCCAGACATTCAGATCCACTGGTCCGGGCCGAACCATCCACCGCAAATACAGGCAAAGTCGCTTGCAGGCGCTCCCGGTAGAGGGCCGAGCCAGGTGTTTACTCATTCGACGGGGCATTTCAGGGTGAGCTTGAAGGAGGGTTCGACTCAAGCCTTCAAGAGCAGGACCGAGGTCTGGTGCGCCGGGGTTGATAAACGAAACGAAGAGTTTTTCTAAGGAACCGTAATGGTGAAGAACCTCGCGTAGCGCAATACAGAGCCAAATAGCGTCTTCCGAATTGAATGTCCGATGGACAAACCCGCTCAAATCGCCAGAATCTCGGTCCGCATTGAAACCGGATACGAATTCGTATGGCCGGAAGCGCATTCGTTCACAGAGCTCTCCCAGCTTACGAAGTAAGAGATCTCGTCGTCCCCAGGCGAGTAAGGCGGAGAAGAGTCCGATAATCTCACGATCCGCCGGACTGTCGAATCCATGCAGAATGGAAATTGGGTCCAAATCGATAAACTGGATCTTTTCATAGCGATCAACGATCGGATCCAAATATTCTCGAAGCACCTCGAGAGAGAACTTCGGAGAGGAAGGAGGCTGTTCCACGTTCAACCCTCGATCGCCTCAAACAACTTTGCCGCCCGGAGTACGTCAACATTGCCGCCGCTTAGGACGACACCGATCCGGCGTCCGTCTGCCTCGATCGTGCCATCAAGTAACGCTGCGAGCGCGAGTCCGCCTGTCGGTTCCACCACCAGTTTCATTCGAGTCCAAAGGAAAAACATGGCCTTCAGGATCGACTGCTCTGAGACGGTGACCATATCATCAACGTGCTGCAGCACAAGGGGAAACGTAATTTTCCCTAGGTAAGGAGTTCGCGCACCGTCTGCGACCGTGTTCGGATTCTCAACGGTTTGAAGCTTGCCGGATCGAAATGACCGAGCTGCATCATCGGCGTTAGCCGGTTCTACACCCACTACGCGACACCCGGGATGAAGCCCCTTCGTAGCAATCGCGCTTCCTGAAAGAAGCCCACCTCCTCCACACGGTGTCATTACGAGATCCAGGTCCGGATAATCAGAAATGAGTTCAAGTGCCGCTGTTCCCTGACCGGCTACAATGTCTTCGTGATCATACGGGGGGATTATTGGGAGTCCACGTTCTTCCGATAAACGGAGCGCCAGTTCTTCTCGAGTAATCTCCTCTGGATCATAACCAACGACTTCAGAACCGTATTCTTTCGTGGCCTGAAGCTTTATTTCCGGAACGTCGTGGGGCATGATCACGGTTGTTGGGATACCCAGAATCGATCCGGAAAGGGCGATGGCCTGTGCGTGATTTCCGGAAGAAAAGGTCAAGACGCCACGCTTTTTCTGCTCCGAATCAAGCTTTGAAAGCGCGTTATAGGCGCCTCGAAATTTGAAGGCTCCTGTCCTTTGAAAGTTTTCGCACTTTAGAAAAACCTGACCCCTCGTTAGACGATCAAGCTTGCCGGAGGTCATCACGGGAGTCCGGTGAGCTATACCGAGAAGGATTTCCGACGCAAGCTGAATATCATCAAAGGTTACGACCGTATTTGCCTGCGCAATCGACTCACTGGCATTTGCGTCTGTCATAAAGAGGGGTTGATCCGTCTAAGCCTGTTTGCACGCCACCGAAAATGTAGCGGGCTACTCTGCCTCCGTAGAATCCGACTCTTCAATAACTTCGACCTCCTTTTGATCGCGTTCAATAACGATTTCCACATCTGTCACGAGCGCGGCCAGTGCGCCAACGGCGGCGAGAACCGGTGTAAAGAAAATAGCGGCTGTGGCTCCACCGACGCCCACGGTTAGGGGAAATTCAAGCAACGTCCGATTGTCTTTGCGAATGCTCACGCGGCGTGCTTTTCCTTCTTCGATGACCTCTTTGATTTTATCGACAAGCTGATTGCCCTTCACCTTGATTTCCTCAAGGTTGATCTTTACGCGGTCTTTTCCAGTCATTTTCGGCTCTGTTGTTTTATTCGAGTGCTTAATTATTCCGTCTTATTGTGTTTACGCCGTGCGGATGGGTGTGTTGCGCGATTATACGATTCTTGCTCGGATCGGGACATCCGCTTCAGGCCCTTCACGATATCTTAACAAATCAAAACCTTAAGTCGATCTCACAATCGTCGATATCCCACAAAGATCGGTTTACTTCGAAAGTCGTGCGTCAATAATCGCGTACGTCATATTGCTAATTAGACCAAAGAGGTTAACCAATGGGTCAACAGCAACTTCTTCTCCTGGTGCTCGGTATCGTTATCGTCGGTCTTGCCGTCGTTGTTGGTATTCAGGCATTTAGTGAGAATCAGAAAAAGGCTAATGCCGATGCAGTCGTTAACGATGCCATCCGCATCTCGAGTGACGCACAGGCATGGAAGCTGAAGCCAGCCGCATTCGGCGGTGGCGCCAGTGCCGTTGAGTGGACAGGACTTACGTTTAATCAAATGGGTTACGAAACCGGTGATCAGCCGTACAGCTCTGCTACTGCGACAGCTACTGAGTATGAGAACTTGAACGCGATTTATGCGCTTTCAAATCAGGTCGCTGGTCCTTTGACCATCACGGCCACCAGTTACGAAACGGACGGATCAACGGTACTCAATTTGATTGTCGTCACCGTAGCCGGTACTCAACCTAGTGACATTTCGACTACGGTCAACTAAGTCACCGGGATGAACATTGCGTAATCCACCCTCACCGGTGGATTCGTGAAGGAGGCGGCTTCGCTAACGCGAGGCTGCCTCTTTTTTTTGTGTCGTATTAAGAGATCGCGCGTTTCGTCGATACTGAGCGTAGTCAATATGCCCTGTTTCAGGGTCATATTAGCTAGGTAGCCAAGGACTTAGAAACCATGGGACAACAACAACTTTTATTGCTGGTGATGGGAATTATCATCGTGGGAGTAGCCGTGATGGCCGGACTCTTTGCGGTTCAGGACCAGCTAAAGAAGAGCCAGGCTGATAATATCGTAAGCAGGAATCTCGAAATCGCAAGCTCCGCGGTTATGTGGAAAACCAAGCGTGATCCGTACTCCGGCGGGAATCAGAGTTACTCCGGGCTGAATACGAACGGCTTCGCTGAACTCTTCATGGATTCCGAGACAGACGATGCATATTACGCTCTGAACAGCCCCTCGACACTCGAATTGGAGATCACCGGTGTCGCGAAGCGCTATCCGAATATAGGTGCGCGCACCTACGTGAATGACTACGATGTCCTTTTGACCGACGTGAAGTACAACGGTACGTACACGATCCCGACTCCTTAACCATTCTCAAATTCCCTCACGTTCTCGGGGCCTGGTATAAACAATGGCAGTAAAGGAATACAAATTTACAGGTGTCAGTCCTGACGGACAGCCGGTTCAGGGGTCTGTCTTTGCCGGAACCAAGAAAGCCGCCCAGAAGAAAGTAGACGACCTGGCGGAACGACACACGTTCCGCTCAAGGACACTTGAGCCTCGCGAGATCTATCTGTATCGCGTACGACACGCGAACGGGAAGATCATGAATGGGGAGCAAAAGGCCTTCTCCGCTGAAGAGATTGAGAACGCACTGGAGAAGATGGGCCTTGAAGTACTCAAGGTCAATCGAAAGCTATTCTCCTACCAAAGAAAGCCGCCGAAAACGGATATGATTATGTTCGTGCGGCTTTCCGCAAACTTGCTCCGTGAAAAACTTCCTTTCGACGAGGTACTCAACCTCCTCGTCAACGATGTGTCCTCTTCGAGTCTCAAACAGGTTATTCGTGACCTGAATGCCGACCTAAAGGGTGGAATGGAGGCTCAGCAGGCTTTTATGAAGCACCAGCACATGTTGGGCAAGTTTACTGCCTATATGCTTGGTATCGCGTCCCAGACAGGAAACATGGCAGAGATCTACGAAGCAACGGCCAGATTCCTCGAGCGTCAAAACGAATTCAAGAAGAGTATTAAAAGCTCCATGGTGACGCCTGCAATTACCATGCTCGTGCTGATCGCCGTTTTTATCTGGTACGTCTGGGTCATTTTCCCGGAAACCGCAGGATTATTTGAAGGATTTGATATTACGCTCCCCCCAATGACTCGGAAAACGCTCGCGTTTTCGCACTGGATGGATACCAATTATGGATGGGTGTTACTCGTATGTACGATTGTTACGGGCTCGATCATTGCCTTTGTCAAGTCCAAGCGAGGTCTCTTCCTCATTCATAAGCACTTGATTCGTCTCCCGCTCATTGGAGGTC
Organism: Bacteroidota bacterium; assembly: GCA_022567305.1. Classification (GTDB taxonomy): domain Bacteria; phylum Bacteroidota; class Rhodothermia; order Rhodothermales; family UBA10348; genus SMXL01. The sequence continues at coordinate 30,066 of JADFHF010000017.1, forward strand.
TTCTTCACAAGCTGAATATCGAAATTTTCTGTCGCGTCTTCGCCGTTCTTTATTCCGGAAGCGGAGATAACATTCCGGTTATTCGCATAGCAGCGGAAGCCTGCGGCAACAAGTACATGGAATACCAGATCAAGACCGTCACGATTCCGATGATGGTGGCACAGGGTGCGGAACTGGTTAAGTCTATGGAAGCATCTGGCGTCTTTACATCGATGGTACTCGCGCGGTTTCGAAGTGGGGCAGAAACGGGTAACGTGCGCGACAGCGCGCGTCAAATGGCCGATTATTACGAAAGGGAAACGTCGCTGAAACTGGCATCAACGATCGAGGTGATTCAGACACTCGTTGCGGTGGTCATTACGATCGCGATTATGGGGTTGACGATCATTTCATCTGAAATCGCTCTGATTAGTCCATCGAGCGAGGACTTCATGAACTACTAGAAGACCGAGAAAAACAGTAACGAACGATGTCATCAAAAACGTCTCGAAAACCACGCATTAAGCGCGACTCGAAGAAATCTCCAAAGAAATCATCGACTCCGAACCGTCAGCATGAAGTGAAAGCCGATGTGCTCGAGAAAGCACTCAGCGAGCTGATGGACATGTCGGACGATGAACTTACGGAAACCCTTTCTTCGATGTCGCTGGATCAACCCCCTAACTCGAAGCAAACGGTAAGGGCTGCTCCAGAAAACAAGCCAGAGGCAGCCGAAAAAGAGAGTGCGGACGGAGTCAACGAGACCGCCGAAGACAGGTCGGAAATGGTAGAGGATCCAACGACGTTGTCACTGGTTCAGACCGGCATTGTCAATATTGCCCAGGTTTCTGAGGCGCTCAAAGAGAAGGAAGGGGATGGAGAGTTGTGGAGGACGCTAGCGAAGGTGGACGGTGTGAACGGCGAGGCTGTATTTGCAGCGGTCGCCAAAGCATCGGGTGTTTCTTTCTATACCTATTTGGATGCGGCCCCAACCCGGGAGCTGGTCAATGAATTGATTTCATTCCTCACCGCGGAAAAGCTCGAGGACCTACTGAATCACGGGCTGTTACCTGTGGATCTCGAACCCTCTTCGGACGAGTCTACCAACAAGCTCTTGTTGGTAACACACGATCCGACTAATGCGTCCATCTCCGATTATCTCAAGTCGAATGAGATTGAAGGCGGTTGTCTGTTTGCTCCACTGAGCCAGGTCGCCGAGCGTATCGGCATCGTCAGGGGATGGCTGACATCGAGTTCACCATTTGGTTTGGGCTCGGCGCTCGGGTCCGGTGTCGACGAAAAATCCGACGATGGGTCTTGGGATGATATCCATGTGGGTGAATTTGACGCCAAAGCAACGGATTCTCAAGAATCCGGTTCGGACTCGAACAACGGAATGGAATCTGAAGATGAGCAGGAAGAAACTCTACAAACGACTCCTGAATCCGAGGATTTCCTTACAGACTATCTCATCGAAGGCGATGGCATACCGCTGTACATTGATGACAGCCATGACGCCAGCGGTGATCACGATCCGGCCGATATCGTGACGATCCCATCCAATGGCGACGAAGGAGAACCGCCTTCATTACTTACTCCGGCTTCCCACGATAGAGTGATACGCTCGCTCTTGGGAAGTGGGCACGTCAGTGAAAAACAAGTTCAGCAAGCGATTGCAGACTGGCAGGCGGGTAACGGTCGCGAGGCTCTTTGGCGCATTTTGGGTGATCAGCCAGAGGTCAACAAGGAGGCGGTGTATGAAGAAGCCGCCCGTGTTTATGCATTCAAACAGGAGCAAATTGGGAACGGGCGACCGGACTTCGATTTTGTTCTCCTGACGATGCAAACGGTAGCGGAAGATCAGAGAGAAGAACTACTCGACCTGCTCCTTCTTCCGTTCGAGCACGTCGTGGATTATGAAACAGGTGTAGGACGAATGATTTTCGTCACTCCCGATCCAACCCACCCGGAAGTAAGCCGGCTGTTACACGAACTGGATCTTGGCCGCTTCGAACTTAAGTATGCTCCAGAGTCCGAAATCAGAGCTCTTCTGGAAGAGTTATTTCCTCGAAAAAATGAGTACCTCGAACGGATTTCAACGGAAGACACAGCCTTCGATTTCGGGACCAGTTACGAAGATTCGGCCGACCTCGTTGACGAAGAAGCGCTTGACGCTGAAATCAAGCGGTCGAAACTGATCAATCTCTTCGAGGCGACTTTGGTCGAAGCAACCCGAATGGGAGCATCCGACATCCATATTTATCCGAATCCTAAGAGGCAGGTAGAAATCCATTTCCGCCTTGACGGACGTTTGAAACACTGGCATACGGAGAAAGGGATTGCACCAGAAGCATTTCTATCCGTCGTAAAGGACAATTCGACAAACGTCGATCGCTTTGAGCGAGACGCGGCACAGGATGGCTATATACAGCGCCGCATCGACGATGCCCTGATTCGCTTTCGTGTATCGATCCTCCCGATCGCCACTGCGAATCAGGAATTACGAGCAGAGAGCATCGTTATCCGAATTTTGGACGATAGGAAGGTGCTTACCGAACTCGATCAATTGGGAATGCTCGACGTTGCGCTTGAAAGATTTGACAAGGCAATTCGTCAGCCCCACGGGATGGTCATCCTGACCGGTCCAACGGGATCTGGCAAGAGTACTACACTGGTTGCTGCCCTGTACCAGGTGGTAACATCTGAAGTCAACGTCCTCTCGGTTGAGGACCCGGTAGAGTACATCATTAACGGCGTTCGACAGATAAAGCTAAGCCATAAGCTGAACCTCGAGAGCGCCTTGCGCTCGATCCTGCGGCATGACCCTGACATCGTCATGGTGGGTGAGATGAGAGATCACGAGACCGCTGAACTCGCCATCAAACTTGCCAACACGGGTCACCTGACGTTTTCCACGCTTCATACGAATGATGCACCAGCCGCCGTGAGTCGACTGTACAAGATGGGCGTTGAGCCTTTCCTGATCGCGTATGCGATCAATCTGGTTGTGGCGCAGAGACTGATTCGTACGGTCTGTCCGACGTGCAAGGCCGAAGACAAGAGTCCGGACAAGGTCCTGATGAAGTCTCTCGGTTGGACCGACAAGGAAATTGAAGAGACGACTGTCTACAAGGCGATGCGAGGCGGGAACTGTGCTACGTGTTCGGGTATCGGGTACAAGGGTCGACGCGCCATTTGCGAAACGCTTTACTTCTCCGATAAAATACGTCATATTATTGCTGAAGCAGGCACCGACATCGACGAAGGCGCGATTCGCAAAATAGGCATCGAGGAAGGAATGCTTACGCTCATGGAGTCGGCCAAACGGTTGGTCGAGATGGGTGAAACGACCCTCGACGAAATGCTTCGCACGACGGGGGCTGAGTAGAATCGCCCCGCGAATTCCAGACTACGTAAGGTCGACGCGGATTCCTTCGTTTTGCAGTGATTCGCGGGCTGCTTCAAGAACGCGAACAACAGCGAGGCCATTTCGCCCATCGGTTCGTGGTATCTCATCCGCCTGTATACACTCAATGAAGTGCCTGCACTCTTCTGCCAGCGGCTCGCTCATATCGATTTTTGGAATGCGAATATCACCTGACCGGAGCGTCATGGCATTCGAATAGTCGACGAACGTTGCTTCCGTCGGAGCAACGTCAACTCCCTTGTCGTATAGGCGAACTTTCTCCGTTCCCTTCACATCGTCAATGACCGCCATCTGTCGGCTGCCGACCACGGTGATGCGCCGAACTTTGTGAGGGTCGAGCCAGCTCGTGTGGAGGTGTGCGATTTTTCCGTCCTCAAAATGTATGAGGGCAAAAGCCACATCTTCGATTCCCGGTTGCAGGTAGGACTGTCCTTGAGCCGAGACGGCGATCGGCTTGGCCTGCATGTATTCAAGAGCAAGAGAGATATCATGTGGAGCAAGACTCTCGAACGCATTCTCCTTTTGTCGCACGATCCCAAGATTGACTCGCACGCAGTAGATATAATAAATTTGGCCGAGTTCGCCCTTATGGATGAGATCTCGTACATGCAGGAATGCCGGGTGATAGAGCAGAAGATGCCCGACCATCAACTTTCTGTCCTGTTTCGCAGCTTCTTCGACCAGCATCCGTGCCTCGTCTGAGGTCTGGGCCATGGGTTTCTCTACGAAAACATGCTTTCCCGCTCGTAACGCCTTCATCGCAAGCGAGAAATGCGTTGGAGTCTCTGTAGCGATGACGATGGCGTCCAGATCGTTCGCTGTTATGAGATTCTCAAACTGTGCCGAAAAACTGGTATCCGGATAGGCGTGTTTTAAGGCGCCGAGAATGGACTCATCTTGATCGCACCCATGAGTTACGCGGCATCCGTCGATCCCTGAAAATACGCGTAGCAGGTTCTTCCCCCAGTAACCCAGTCCAATCTGACCAATTCGAATGTCATTTCCCATTTAAACCAATACTCTTGTGCGTCGTGTTACACCGGAACCATTTCGAAATTCTCTAAAAACCGGATCACTTGTTCCGCAATGTATTCTATTTGATCCATTGTAAGTTCGGTGTGCATCGGGAGAGAGATAACCTGTTCAGAGGCTACGTTGGTGTGTGTCATGTCGCCGGCACGACTGGGATGTGTTCCGTTCAGATTTACGGGCAACGCATGAACTGGAATAGGATAATAGACGGCATGCGGAATGTGCTCGTTACGAAGATAGGCTGCAAGAGCGTCGCGGGCGCCGGCACGTTCGGGAGTTATACGAACGGTGTACTGATGGAAGACGTGAGTGCAGCCTGATGCTCTTGGAGGAGATACGACCCATCGACAATCCGAGAACAGGGCATCGTAACGATCCGCAGCCTCGATTCGAGATTCGATATACGAATCGAGATGTCGCAGCTTTACCGAGAGAATAGCTGCCTGGATACCGTCGAGCCTGCTGTTCACGCCCACCACTTCATTGTAATACTTTTTCACCGATCCATGATTGGCAATCAGACGGGCGGAGCTCGCTAGTTCGGCGTCATTGGTCGTAATCGCACCTCCGTCTCCAAAACAACCCAGGTTTTTTGACGGGAAGAATGAAAGTGTGCCGAAATCGCCAATCGTCCCGCTGAACCGATCTTGATAAAGCGATCCCACGCTCTGAGCATTATCCTCGACGACGCATAGCTGGTGCTTTTCCGCGATCGACATGATCGCGTCCATTGCACAAGGTTGTCCGAATAAATGGACGGGTACGATGGCTTTGGTTCGCTCGGAAATGAGAGACTCGATACAGTTCGGATCAAGATTAAACGAGTCCGGGTCGATATCTGCGAATACGGGTACCGCACCAAGAAGAGATGCAGCTTCCGATGTGGCTACAAAGGTAAAGGACGGTGCAATGACCTCGTCTCCCGGGCCGACTCCGAGAGCCATCAGTGCGATCTGCAGCGCATCGGTTCCATTTCCAACGGCAACCACGTGGGCGACGTTCAGATAAGACGCCATCTGCTCTTCAAACTCAGATACGAATCGCCCCTTTATAAACGAAGAGCTGTCGATAACGGCAGCGATGGCATCATCGATCTCATTCTTGATAGAGAGGTATTGTCCTCTCAGGTCAACCATTTGTAGGTCGGGTTGGTGCATTCGGGCGGCTTTTCCGGCCTCCTAATTCATGAATGGAAGAGATTTCAATCAAACCAATTCTGGCGCTCCAGAAGTTGTTCCTCCAGAACATCCCCAAAATAGCGAGCAGGTGTGCCTGCTACAATTTGACGTGACTCCGTGTCTTTCGTGACCACCGATCCTCCTGCTACAACGCTATCAGAGCCGATTTCTCGACCCGGTAGAATTACGGAACCGACACCTAATCGCCCACCGCGGCGGACGGTTACTCCCTTGAAGTGCTTAAACCGTTCTTCCGTTCGACCCATGAAGTTGTCGTTGCTCGTCAGGACACCCGGCGCCAGGAACACGTAGTCTTCAATCAGAGAATAGGCCGTGATGTACGCGTTCGTTTCGAGCTTGCAGTAGCGACCGATCCGACACTTATTTTCTATGGCAACGCCGCGACCAACGATCGTTTGTTCACCAATCTGTACGTCTTCGCGAACGGTTGCCAGATCAGCAACCAATACACTCTCTTCGATGCTTGAGCCGGCATAAATAACGACGCCGGTTCCGATCAAACACCGGTCCCCGATGGTCGCTGGAGAGAGGTCGGTCTCGGAGGTGACGGCTGAATTCGCGGCTTTCATTGGGCGTTTTCCGATGACCGTGTGATCATCGATCCGTACACCGTTTCCGATGATCGAACCATCGTGAATGATGACATGGTTTCCAATGACGGTGTCACTTCCGATGGTTACGGATTCGCCCAGCACGCAAAATGCGCCGAGTATCGTGTTTTCTCCTATTTGCGCAGTTGCAGCTATTTGGCTCATAACTCTGGTCCAGTTCGTGAAATGGGTGAAGACAGTCGATGGTTCACACCGCAAGAATAACGACGAACCACAAAAAAGCCCACGACTCATTAGACCCGTGGGCTATAGAAGAAAAAGTTACGCTCTTATTCCGTTCCCAGCGTTTCTAGAAAATGCTCAGCAGATTGCTTGTATGAACCGTAGGCGGCGTTTTGGAAAGCACTCTTCGCATCGGAGTTGTTTCCCAGGCTCATGAGCGCCTCGCCCTTCACATAATAGATTTTCGCTTTGTCCGTACGACTTCCGCGGTGGATATCCAATGCCTGATCGGCCATAGAAACGGCATCCTGAAACTCGCCTTTTATTTTGTGGACTTCTGCCAGATAGTAAAACACGTCGGAATCTGCGTCTACGACTGCCAGCAGCGTCTCGAGGTGTGTAAGCGCCTCATCCGCGTCAGCACTTGATGTTCGAACGCCGTTTCTGCTCAGAGCGCTAGACGCGAGATAGATATAGTGCTGTCGAATCGCTTTTTCAGCTGAGTTAGCCGTTTTGGTATCGCTTGCAGCAAGGGCGACTCCGATTGTTTGCACAAAACCAGCCATGGCCGCGTCGACCTCTCCCTTCTTCTTTAGCGCGCTAGCCCTTGCCAGAAAGTTTTTCGGATACGTCGAATACTGGTTGATCCCATTTTCGAAATGTGAAATCGCCTCGTCGTATTTCTCGGAGTTAATGAGTCCGATTCCGACACTGTACTCGATTCTGGCTATAAATTCCCTCGAACGACGTTCTACTTCTGCATCGCCCTCAGCTTCGGCCGCATCCGCTGCGTCGGCAAAATGCTCGAGAGCGGCTGGAAGATCTTTGGCTCTGGCGGCTTCGAGGCCCGCATTAAATGTTTCTTTGTACTCCTGTGCGTATGCGGGTTCAATTCCTGCGAATGCGACGATCGTGGCAAGCGCCACGATCAGGATACCGAGGCGGTGATTACGACTGGCTGTCATCTTTCATCTATGGTTTCTTGGTTCATTTCCTGACGTAGCTGCCGGCGTCTACCGACAGTTGATTTCAAGATCCAATCTTGTTCCAATCTATGAGAGCGCACCGAGAATACACCTGACATTTGGGTAAGGCGTATGGTAAGCTCAGATGGAACGAGGTTCTTGAAATCCTGAAAAGCCCGTTTGGGGCCTAATTCTGGGTTCGGGCATCAAATATAAGAACTACTCAGACTATCAAAGTTGCGCAAACGCCATTGATTTTAAAGATGTTTCCTGAGAAAATCACCTTTTCGAAGTGCATAAATAAGTGTACAGATCTGTCTGAGATTCTGATCGATGGAATTCTAGAATGATTAACTCATTGAGTGACATGCGCTTCATGACCGGTAAAGAGATAGAAAGATGGTATCTTCCACCCGAGAGTGGTCAGTCAACGAATACGGTTTGTCACCGGGTCTTCTAGCTTCATTACTACAAAAATTCACTTACGTGCTTCATGAAATTAATTGTCCCAATGGCCGGTCGCGGGACACGGGTCAGGCCACACTCACATGTGACACCCAAGCCGTTAATCAACGTCTGTGGGAAGAGCATGGTAGAGCGAATCGTGGATACGTTCATGGAAGTACTGCCTCGACCGCTGGATGAAGGTGTCTTTATTCTGGGTCCGGATTTTGGACCGGAAGTTCAGCAGGCCCTGGCACAGATTTGTGCCCGGCATGATATGTCGCCTCATTTTGCCGTTCAGGATGTAGCCAAGGGAACGGCGCATGCCGTGTCATTCGCTAGTGATCACCTGGAGGGAGAAGGAATCGTCGTTTTCGCGGACACCCTCTTCTATATGGAACCGGGAATTGATCTTTCTGAAGCAGACGTTGTGGCCTGGGTAAAATCAGTCGAAGATCCCAGCCGATTTGGCGTCGCCGTTCGGGAAGGCGACCGAATCGTAGCTCTGGTCGAGAAACCAAAGGAATTGATTTCAAACGAAGCACTCATTGGCATCTATTACGTAAAAGATCTTTCCCGCCTTCGCGATGCAATTCAATATCTATTCGATGAAGAGTTAACCGGCGTTGGCGACGAATATCAGCTTACCGATGCGTTCGATCATATGCTCAAGCAGGGTGCGATATTCAAAACTGCGGGCGTCACGGCTTGGTTGGATTGCGGAACCATTCAGGCCCTCTACGAGACCACGATGGAAATCGTAACGAGAGAGAATACTCCGATTCCTGAGTCGGCTGTCATTCAGTCCGTTGTTATCGAGCCGGCGTTTATTGCAGAAGGCGCCCGAATCGAACGATCCGTGGTTGGCCCCAATGTTTCGATTGAATCCGGGGCGGTGATCAAAGAGTCAGTGATCAGAGACAGTATCGTATTTTCTGAAGCTTCGATCGATAACGCCCATCTGGAGGGCTCGTTGATTGGGGCCTCCGCAGAGGTAAGCGGTACGCCGGCGGCAATCAATATCGGAGATCACAGCAGTATCTCGTTTAGCGCGCGCAAGGCAGAGTGAAATGATTCTCTCACCCGACGGTGCGGCCGACAAAATCGGACTCAGCCGGGTTCGAGCCAGACTCGTGGCCTTGACAGAGAGCGAACCGGCCAAACTCAGGGCCGAACGTCTCGCAATCAGTTCAGACTCCAGGAAAATCGAGCGGAACCTGAAGGTCGTCGCTGAGCTGCAGGGTTGTTTGGCATTTGATGATCCGATTCCTTTCACCCCAAACGCTGATTTGTCTCCGATACTGGATCTGGCTCAGCCCGAAGGGGCGACGCTGAATGCGGAGTTGATCCTGGAGGTATACAAAGCAGAAAAGACGTCTCGACTGCTCCACTCATTTCTTGGCTCCCGGTCCGAAAAATATCCGTCCGTCGCAGAAAGATGGTCCTCTCTGGAAGCTGACAAGGGCTTCGAATCGTCCATTCGGAGAGTATTCGATGACGACGGCGAGATTCGGGACGATGCTTCGCCCGAGCTGCGGCGAATTCGAAAGGAACAGAAGAATACACGTCAAAACCTTAGAAGTCGTATTGCGTCCGCGCTATCCCGTGCGGCGGCGGATGGATCTGCAGCGGATGAACAAGCCACGATTCGGTCGGGCCGTATGGTCATCCCGGTTTTAGTCAGCGCGAAGAACCGGGTCGCGGGTTTTGTGCATGATGTGTCGTCTACCGGACAGACGGTCTATATCGAACCTCAGGAATGTCTCGATCTGAACAATCAGATCCGGGAACTCGAAGCCGCCGAAACGCGCGAAATCGACGAGATTCGAAAATCATTAACGAATCTGATTCGGGAACGATCGGGTCCGATTTCTGCCAATGGAGAACTGCTGATTCAGTTTGACCTCTCTCTTGCCATCGCAAGGTTGGGTAATGAGCTGCATGCCACCGTACCGAAAATCAATGACTCGGGAGTTGTTCGGATCATAGAAGGACGCAATCCGGAACTCCTATTGGTTTACCAAGCTCAGAACCGAGTGGAATCGGTGGTTCCCCTGAATCTCGAGATCGGCGATTCATACCACACGCTCGTCATCTCCGGCCCAAACGCAGGCGGCAAATCTGTGGCCATGAAATCCATTGGCCTGATGACCGCGATGTTGGGCTTGGGGATCCCGGTTCCCGTAAACCCGGAATCGACGTTTTGTCTGTTCGATGACATCCTGGTCGATATCGGCGACGCACAATCTGTTGATGACGATCTGTCGACCTATTCATCACACCTTGAAAATCTAAAGGTCATGTTGAAGGATGCGGGGGAGAATACACTGGTTCTGATCGACGAAGCCGGAACCGGGACCGATCCGGATGAAGGCGCTGCGCTTGCTCGTGCCGTTCTTGAGAGCTTGACCGAGCGAAATGCCCGTACCGTCGTCACTACCCATCACGGGAGTCTTAAAGTTTTTGCCAACGACTCCGAAGGTGTGGCGAACGGTTCCATGTCTTTCGATGTGAATACACTCAAACCGACGTTTGAATTTCGACCACACATCCCGGGCGCGTCGTACGCCACTGAAATTGCAACCAGGGTTGGGCTACCGCACGACGTCATACAGCGGGCGCGTGAGCTCGTGGGAACCGAGCGCGTTCAGCTCGAAGCCCTCATTTCGTCTTTGGAGGAGTCGAATCGCATTCTTGACGTCCGGATTGTAGAAACTGAGGCCACGCTCCGCCAGGCTGATAAGGACCGAGAACAATGGACAGCACGGCTCCAGTCGCTGCAGGAAGGGAGGGACGAGATCCGAAAACGAGCGACTGAAGAGGCCGAAAAAATCATCCGGGACGCGAATCGTGTCGTAGAAAGAGTGGTCAGGGAGATTCGTGAATCACAGGCTGAATCGAATCGAACGCGCGAAGCGCGGGCCCATCTGGAAAAAGCACGGTACCAGGTCGAGAAAGAATCAGAGCGCCTGGATCGCCGGACGCGAGGCCGAGAGACCGCAAAGCGCGATGCCAAGATCCCGGGATCTTCGATCAAACAACTGGAGGATGGTCCGCTGAAGCAAGGAGACCAGGTTCTTCTGGATCAAGGCGAGGCGGTTGGAGAGATACTCTCAATCAAGCGAGATGAAGCGACGATCGCCTTTGGTGACCTTCAAACGCGTGTTTCGATATCCCGGCTCACCAAAGTGGGGGAGGCCACAGAACAACGGGTCGTTTTTCGCCATACTACCGATTCAGGACCCAGCCTGCCATTCACGACTCTGACTCGCCGTATTGACGTGCGCGGCCTTCGTGTGGATGAGGCCATCTCTCGCGTAGTAGTCCACGTTGACAATGCTTCGATGGCATCTCTGGACCGTGTTGAGATTTTGCACGGAAAAGGAACAGGCGCGCTTCGTGAGGCCATTCAAGACTTTCTGCCGTCGTTGGACGCCGTTTCCAGAATCGAACAGGCTCCCTGGAACGAAGGGGGCGCAGGCGTCACGATCGTCTTTCTGAATGCGTGAGCAGACGCTAGCCGACCGATTTCGTCCTGGATATCATACATTAATGCCACCGAAGGGCGATTCATGATTCTTTTCAGGCCCTGGATCGTTTCTTGCACCGTGAAATCAATGAAATTCAATCCGAAACCCATCGGTTCACGAAGGTTCGGCATGCATTTATTTAGAAAAACCCCGTACCCTTCGTCAGATAGTCCGCAGGGGGGATCAGGCCACAGAACCATTCGATCCGTTCGGTTCGTCCAATTAGTTTGGGTCCTTACGATGCTCTCGGTTTTCTGCGTTTGTCAGGCCTGGTCGCAGGATTACGTGGACGAATTGCAGACCATACGAAAGGCCGTCGCCGAAGGAGACGCGCGTCAACTTATGGCCGTCTCCACCGAATCAATTGAGCTGGCACTCTTCGCGGCGAGTCAACAGTATACTCGATCACAGGCAACCCTCGTGCTCAAGCAATTCTTTAAGCAGAACACCCCAACGTCATTTGAGCTAGTCGATTCAACCCGTTCAAATCGAAGTCTATTCGTAGAGGGAAGAATGCGTACGTCCAATTATGAGGTACCGCTTCGGACGTACTTTCGTTTAAAAAAGTCGGCCGACGGTTGGAAGCTGCGTGAGTTTTTAATTGAAAGTCCCGACCGCTAAATAATCCTTCAGCGGATGCAAGATTCCGACGGGCAACATACCCACCATTCCTCACCGGGGCCGCTACCCGGGCCCAATCCGGGGCAGATTTCCGAGTCCATAACCCGGCCGATTCGCCTGACTCTCCTCGGATTGGTTCTCCTTTCCGCTATTACCTGGGGGATAGGGCAGCTCGGCCGAGCCCGCCTGGCGGATGACCTGACAAACGCGCGGCGGGTGGCGGTGCAAAATGCCCTCGATCAGGTCGAGGACGAATTTCAGAAAATTCAAGCATCCATGATGGATGAAGCGAGCGCACTGGCCAGTAATCCTCGTTTGATCCGGGCGCTCCGAATTGCGCGTACAGGCAATCGGGACGGTGAGGAGGCCATCGTTCGGATGATGGCTGCCTACGAACTGCGCGATCAGGGAGCGATCGAGATCTATGATCAACAGCCCCGTTTGATGGGTTGGGCAGGGGCGTCGATTCCGATGGATTCTGCGCCGAGCGAAACGAATTTTCTCGATTCCTATCAGTCAGCTCTGGCCTTTGACGGGGATCGACATTCAGCCCTCGTTATCTGGTGGCCTATTAGAGACGGAATTGAGACGGTCGGTGCAGTCCGCGTCCTAAGGATGATCGTTCAACATGTGCCGGTGCGAAACGAGTTTCTTCGAGACTATACGCTGGACGAAGAATGGTCTCGGATGACGACGTATCCAGTCAGTGTCGAACTGATGCCCGAACCCGGATTTGATCCTAGCGAATCCAGATTTTCCAGGACACTGCAAGGTGCCGATGGACGAACGCTTATTCGTGTTCACGTCGCTCCGCCATCAGACCACCGACTCGTTTCCCAACAGAAAACCCAAAACCTGAATCTCGTCTATCTCTGGGTGACGATGGCACTCGTGGTTGTCCTTTTCGGTGCAGCCCGGTGGACGCTTCGCCCGGGATCGAATGAGGAATCCGCGATGAAACCGGTCGGGCGGTTTCTCATTTTTTTACCCGCAATCGCAAGTATTCGATACGCATTTCTCGCCCTCGAAGTACCCGCCAGATGGCAAACCGGAAAAGCATCTCTGGCGCCTCTCTTCGACCCTCAGCATCTGGCCTCCGAGTACGGTCATGGACTCATGCAAACGAGCGGCGACCTGTTGCTTTCAGCGCTCATGACGGTGGTCATCGCTGTGCTATTTGTGCGGGTGACCGAGCGCGTGCGAACGACGGCACGGTCTGGCTTCCAGTTCAGCTCGGACCAGCGAGGCCATGAACCGTGGGGCGTTGGCGACATCCGATTGCTTTCGGCGCTTGCAGTTCACATGACTCTGGTTCTAGGCCTGGTTTCTGTTTTTGGCCTCGTTTCGCAGCGGGCTGTCCTTGATAGTACGCTCAACTTTTTCGAGCATTCGGGCCTTTTACCCGATCAATTGGTTCTGGTTGTTTTTGCATCCCTCATAATGATCACTTTTTCGGTCGTCTTTCTGTGTTCGCGTTTGCTCTGGGTGTGTCTCGAATGGTTCAAGTCGGATTCCTGGCAATCGATATCGCGCGGACGACTGGTATTTCAGGCTTTACTGGCGGTCTCCGTTCTACTCGGCATCGCGTTTCTGACGACAGATATAGCGAGTGTGCTGAGCCTGCAGGCAACGGGGGTCTTCATTCTGGTCGTCTACGCCATCGCCTTATTCAGCCCCATGCGTTCAGAGCGGGGGGCTGAGTGGCTTCATCTCCGATCCGTAGTCCCGTCGGTTGTGCTGGTCTCCATGATTTTGTATCCAGTCCTCGAACAAGCGATGACCGTGGATAGGCGGATGGATATCGAGCACGCAGCCGATTCGTTCGAAGAGGATATGGACTCCAGAGTCGTTTTTGCGATCGGTCAGCTGCTGAATCGAGCCGATGAGATCGAATTGGTAGATTTTGAATCTATCGTCGAGCTCCATGAATACTATGATGCCCTTGCGCGATCGTTGACGCATGGCGAGCTCATTTCGGCTTTGGGGACTCATGATATCTCGGTCGTGGTTTTCTCAAACGAAGGCGAACCGCTGGGTCGATACCAGGAATCACCTTCGCGAGGGAGCCGCCGATCTATGGACGCCGCCGATACTCAGGAATTCAGTCTGATTCGTGCAATGTATGCCGATCAAGGGGACTCGGGTCCGCTGATAGAGAAGATGACCGGCACTCGTGAACGCGAACGATTCGTTTACGCTGGATTCATGTCATTTGGCGAAAAGCCTGATCGACTTGGTTGGTTGCTTGTCCGTGCGCAGCCGCACGAAATCGCCAGAGAAGGAGCTCAAGCGTTCCCCCGCGTGCTCGTACCCACCGGATATTATGGAGACCACTATGCCAACATGTCTCTCGCTGAATTTCAGGACGGGGTCATGGTCCGAAACTACGGTCGAACGTTTGGCCGCTACAATTTGGACGCGGAGATAGACGAGCAGTTACGTGTTGAACCCATTATATGGAGGGCAGAGCAAATTCGCGAGGAGAAATATCTGACTCTCTATCGTCGGCTGGAACCCGACACCGAATTCGAATTTTCACCCACGCTCGGACGTAGCGTCCGAACCATTGCTGTTCGCATTCGCGAGATCAGCTTGTTCGACCATCTTTACTATCTGCTACGAGTCACCATAGCAGGGCTTTTTCTCGGAGTTCCGCTTTATCTCATCGGAATCGGCTGGAGAATCAGAAAGGGGTTGTTGCCGGCGAAGAAGATTCAGTTTCAGGACAAAGTTCTCAACGCCTTCTTCGCAGTCGGACTCATTACCGTGACCGTAACAGGTTGGGTGGGGCTCAAGGTGGTGACGGGCGAGAATGAGCGAGCAATCGAAAGCTGGCTTCGTCAACATTTGCTTCGCGTCGAGGATGCGCTCTCGGAAGACGCCGGGAGTGAGGAGCTGCCCTATCGTGTGCTGGAGAGGACCAATCTGGATTCACTCGCACGCCGCGTGGGATTGGACTTGAATGTATATCGTGCGGCAGAATTGGAGGGCTCCTCTCGACCACAACTCGTTCGGGAGAGACTCGTGGATACACGACTCCCGGTCCAGGCATATGAAGCGCTGTTCTTCGATGGATTCCGGTTTGTAAGCGTCAATCAATCGCTTGGGACATTCATGTATACGGCAGGATTCCGGGCACTCACTGACGAACGCGGAGATGCGCGATATGTGATTTCCCTGCCCACCCTTCCGGAACAGGAGCGCATAGAAGAAGAGCGGGCCCGTACGGTCGCATATCTGTTCGGAGCGCTACTCCTCCTCGTCCTCGTGGTGATGGTCACGGCGGCCTTGCTCGCAAATGCCCTAGCTCGACCGATCGGAAAGCTGCGAGAGGGATTGGAGTCTGTCTCAGAGGGTCGATTCGAAAGCATTGGCCCGGTCGGTTCTCGAGACGAAATCAGCGATCTCGTGGACAGTTTCAATACGATGCAGAGTCAACTGTCAGAAAGTCGTGATCTACTGGCTAAGCAAGAACGACAACTGGCCTGGAGAGAAATGGCACGACAGGTAGCGCACGAAATAAAGAACCCTTTGACGCCCATGAAGCTGTCCATTCAACACCTGCGAACGGCGTTCTCGAAAATGCAGTCCTCCACCGGCGGAGATGGAGATTCGGACGGCTTCGAAACCAAATTCAATCGTACGACAACGACGCTGATCGAACAGATCGACGCTCTTGCACGGATCGCGGATGGATTTTCCAGTTTTGGATCCATGCCTCAAAACGTGAGACTGCCCCTGGACCTAAATGAGGTGGTGAAAGCCGCTGTTGACCTCATGAGAAATGAGACGGACACTACCATCGAGACGACCCTGGTGCCGGGCGCTCTAACCATGGAGGGAGACGAAGAGGCACTCCGCCGGCTATTTATCAACTTGATCAAGAACGCGATCCAGGCCATTCCAGAGGAACGCGATGGGCTCATCACGCTCACAACAAGTGTCGTCACTTCTGACAAGGATTCTCGCTTTGTAGAGACGACCGTCACTGATAACGGATCCGGTATTGAGAAAGAGTTGTGGGACAAAATATTTGTACCCAGTTTTTCCACGAAGACAAGCGGCACCGGACTCGGACTGGCCATCGTGCAGAAAACGGTTGAGGATCTTGAGGGGGACATCTCCTTCGAAACGGAGTCTGGTGTTGGTTCGACATTTCGGGTACGTTTACCGTTTGACGGTGATTGAATCCGGTAAACGTCAGGAGTATCTTCGGGCGCGTAATTTCGGGAGCGAATACGTTACTGAAACCCGTTACTGCAACCCATTGCGGGCTTTTCAATCGTCCATGCCTACATGATTTTCGTTACATAATCGTCTCTACATGTTTGTCGTTACATGATCGCATCTAACGAATCGTCGCGGGCATCTGATACGGATGCCTCATTCGAAGTCCCTCCATTCGCCGCGCTTTGTCTGGAGGCCGCTGTCGAAGACTGGAGAGCTTCGTTCGAACACCCGTTTCTTCTGGGGCTTCTCGATGGAACGCTGGACGAGGAGAAATTTCGATACTATCAGATGCAGGATGCGCGGTATTTGCAGACGTATGCCGATGTCTGCAGCATGATCTCAGTGAGATTCAAAGACGCCGGGAGGAAACTGTGGTTTATCGAGGGTGCGCGACTTGCTCTCGTCGTTGAAAGGGAACTCCATGAGGAATACGGGCGGAAACTTGGCTATACCGGTGAAGACATCGCGAACCTAGTACTTTCCCCGGACAACCGCGCCTATCAGAATCATCTGCTGACTTCGGCTCGGAGCGACTCACTGCTGACGGCCGTCGCTGCTCTGGCCCCGTGTCCTTGGCTGTACGCTGATATCGGCCAACAGGTGATTCATCGATTTACGGAGTTACCTGAAGACCATCCGTATGCTGACTGGCTTGCGACCTATGCGGATCCCACGTTTGTCGTGTACACCAACGAACTTTTGGCACATCTACAATACGTGGCTGATCGATTTCCGGATCCAGATCATCAGAGTGATGCCATTGAAGCCTTTGTTCTGAGCGCGAAGTACGAAGTCAAGTTTTGGGAACAGGCCTGGACCCTTCAGGGATGGGGCGACGAACAAGCCGCGCTCAGCCTCATCGACCCGGAGGAAACGGCATGAGAGCGATCGTGATCGGTGCTGGAGAAGTCGGCTTTGACGTCGCCAAGTTGTTGGCGAAGGCGAATCACGATGTTGTTGTGATTGACGTGGATGAGGATGCGCTTGACCACGTGTCGGAAAAACTCGACGTGATGGTGCTCGAGGGAAGCGGTACATCGACCAAGCTGCTGGAGGAAGCGGGCATCGAGAATGCGAAAATTCTGGTGGCTGTTACCGCTGTCGACGAGGTCAACATCATAGCCTGTATGTTGGCCGGTCGACTCGGAGTCGAGACGACGGTAGCCCGAATTCGTTCAACGGAGTTGTCGAACTCCGACTCCGCCACGCATGTATCTGAGTTCGGGATCACGGTGGCGATTCACCCGGAAGAAAGTGCCGCCGCGGAGGTGTGTCGACTGGTCAGGCGCGCGAGCGCCACGGACGTTTTACCGCTTGCTGACGGTAGGCTGCATCTGTTGGGATTGAGGCTGGATCGAAATTCGCCCGTTGTCGGCAGAAAGATCAAGGATGTTATGGCTGATCATCCAGATCTTCATTTCAGGGTCATGGCCATCGCGAGGGGAATACGTACGATTTTGCCCAGCGGAAACGAAGAGTTTGTTCGAAATGATCAGCTCTTTGTCATCGCGCGTCCTAAGACCATACCTCCCATGCTGGCGGTGATGGGAATATCGGACCAGAAGATCCACGACGTGATGGTTCTTGGAGGGACAGACATTGGGGCCATGGTCGCTCGCGAGTTAAGCGAGGACAACAACATTCACGTGAAGCTCGTCGAACCCGATTCAGAACGAGCGGAAGATTTGGCCGAAGAGCTGAGTAAGGTACTCGTAATCCACGGCGAGACTACGGATATCGATCTGTTGATCACGGAGGGGTTGAGTGACATGGACGCGTTTGTTGCCGTAACGGACGATGAGGAATCAAACCTGGTCACGTGTCTACTTGCGAAACATCTTCAGATCAGAAAGACCGTCGCACTGCTCTCGAAACCTGCATATATCCCGATTTCTCAGTCAATTGGATTGGATGCCGCGGTCAACAAAAAGTTGGCGGTTTCGCGTGAAATCATGCGCTACTTTAGAGAAAAGCACGTACTGAGTGTAGCGACCGTGCCTGGAATGGATGCAGAGATCCTTGAGATCGAAGCGGCCCCGCGTTCACCCATCACGTGCGATTCCCTCATGAATCTGGATCTACCGGACGGAATGCTTTTGGCCGCCGTCATGTACGGAAAACATGTGGATATCGCGACGGGTACGACAGAGATAGAACCCGGACAGCGTGCCTACGTATTCGTTCTGTCTCATCTTATCGATGAGGTTGAACGACTCTTCCGGAGTCCTTGACCAGCGACTTAAAAACCCGCCCGCTCCCCGCCCCACGCCCCATCGCAAAATGGTCCTGAATTATAGAGCCGTTCTTGGAACCCTCGGCGTTCTGGTTTTCTTTCTTGGGCTCGCCCTTCTTCTGCCTGCTGCGGTTGGTCTGATCTATGGGGAATCCTCGTGGGTCCATTTTCTTGTTACGGCCATCGGGTCGGCGACGGTTGGACTTTTGGCCTGGCGATTTCTTTCAGCCGAAGATCAGGAACTGAGGATTCGCGAAGGATTTGCAATAGTGGCCCTTGCCTGGGTCGTTTTGTCGATCGTCGGCGCCATTCCCTTCCTGACGACAGGCGTCTTTGAGACCTATACGGATGCCTTTTTTGAAACCATCAGTGGATTTACGACCACCGGGGCAACTGTGCTTGGTGGAGGAGGAAATCCGGACATTGAGGATCTGGATAAGGGACTTCTTTTCTGGCGTAGTCTGACCCAATGGTTGGGCGGGATGGGAATTATCGTGTTGACGCTTGCCATTCTGCCTCTATTAGGAGTAGGAGGGATGCAGCTTTACAAAGCTGAGGTGCCAGGACCGGCAACGGACAAACTGACACCGCGCGTCCAGGAAACGGCAAAGAGGCTGTGGCTCATCTATGTCGGATTTACGGCGGCAGAGGTGCTGTTGTTGTTACCTGCCATGGGTTTGTTCGACGCCGTGAATCATGCGTTCGCGACGATGGCCACGGGTGGCTTCTCAACCAAAAACAGTTCGGTCGCTGGTTTTGGATCAAGCTACGTAGAATGGGTGATCACGGTTTTCATGTTGCTTGCAGGCGTCAACTTCGCGCTTCATTACCGGTTGCTGCGGGGTAAAACCATTACGGTTTTTCGAGACACGGAACTCCGTGTGTATGTGGGGTTTTTCCTCGTTGCTACCGTGCTGATTACGATCGGATTGTGGCAACCGCTCCGAGGCGTCGTGATCTTCCTGGGAACTCCGGATGGTTATGCCGGATACGAGGCGATCGGAGATGCGTTACGGACAGGGGCGTTTCAGGCGGCTGCTATTATCACGACGACCGGATTTGCAACGGCTGACTACGAACTGTGGTCTCCGTTGGCGTTGGCGATCATATTCCTCTGTTTTTACGTGGGTGGAATGGGTGGATCGACGGGCGGAGGGGTCAAGGTGATTCGGCATGTCCTCATGTTCAAGAACTCATTCAAAGAAGTCAGGCAACTGATCCATCCGCAGGCTGTTATCCCTATTCGACTGAATGACCGTGTTGTGCCGCAGGAAGTCATGCGCAATGTATTGTCATTCATCGTGCTGTACCTGGGATTGATTGGAATCGGGACACTCGCCATGTCCGTTTTCGGTCTGGATTTGACGACGGCATTCGGTGCAGCTCTTTCCAGTGTCGGAAATATTGGTCCGGCGTTCGGATCGCTGGGACCCACTGATAATTATGCCCAGATTCCCATGATGGGGAAGTGGGTTCTGTCTCTTCTCATGCTGGCGGGTCGTCTGGAAATCTTTACCGTGATCATCCTCTTCGTACCGGCTTTCTGGCGCCGATAATTTCATCAGCAGACGCCTTTTTTTGGGCCGAGCGTGAAGGCATTTTATCCGTTTCTGCGGTAAAATTTTCTGCCCGGGCACCCCTTCCTTTCCGCCATAGATCGTCTTCTTAGCCCATGGTGGGCGATTTTCGACCTTTCATGCCCGTTGAGGGCCTCGGCATGTGCTTTGCAATTCCATTCGGCATGCAAGAGATACTCTCAACATTCTATCGACGAAATGGCATGGATGTAACCGAATACATGAAAAAGTACATGCGTCCGGTACCAGGTGGTGCAATCGCTTGGAGACGTAGTGTATTTTCAAATCCCGAACCCTGGGAAGCAAGAGAATTGATCGACGTCGCCGTCGACATCGCATGGGAATCGCTGTGTTCCGATGCTACGCCGGAAGGACCAACCCTGGAAATCCGTAAGAGCGGAAGCTATCTCGTATTCAGTCTGAATTCAGATACGGCTCAGGATATACTGGAACGCGCAGCATAGGAATCGCTGATACGGGTTATTCGTCGCCGAAGTCGCGATGACCGAAGTAGTGAAGCACGAACTTCATCTTGTACGATTTCTGAGGCCCGAATCCCGGAAGCGCCTTCACCCGTTTCTGGATCTCGGAAAAGTCCGATCCATCGTTCCACATGTTTGACGCATCTCCGTTGTACTCATCTGAAATGATTTTTGCGACCGCACGCGTCATGTCCGCCATCTTATTCGTAAACCGGTGAACAGCCGGCTTTTCGGCAAACTTCTCTCTCAGTTTTTCGCCGTCCATCTTCGCGATCCGATTCATATCCAGATGACCGAGTCTGTCCCTTAGTCTGACCGTCCCGATAAACGCATATTCCGCCCGAATCCGTTGATCAAATAGCATTCCGAGTAACGCGGCATTTCCATTCGATTTAACAAAATCATCTGCCTCGCTGTCGCCTGTCATGCTTCCTTCGTCCCGAAATCGATTCATCATTCGAGTAAGCCCGCCTTCGAGCGTTCCGTAGTCGAGGAGTTTGATGGGATTCTGTTTTTCTGGCATTTATCCGTTCAGATTTAAGAAAGTGTTGAGCGACGTTTCCACTTGGGTCCATCTGGTGTGTCCATGACTTCCACACCCAGGGAGGTCAGTTCATCTCGGAGTTCGTCGGCACGGGTAAAATCGTCTGCTTCACGTGCTTGAGTACGGGCGGCCACCAATGCATCGACCTCTGCGGCAAAGGATTCGTCGCCCGATTCCGTTTTCAGCGGAGCGTGGGGATAGACGATGCCGAGGAGATCATTCGTGTTGTCCAGCCACCGTATTACGGACGCGGCGGAGTCTTTTGAAAGATGTTCATGCTTGAGAACCAGTTTCGTCGCCTCAAACGTGGCGGCGAGTGCTTCAGGGGTATTCAGGTCGTCGAGCATGGCACTGAGCGTTCGCTCGAAAAGTGCTGTAAGCGAGCCCGAGAGTTCATTCTGTCCGTTCTCGCCGTTTTCCAGTCCGCTTTCGGCGAGCGCGACTACGTCGTCAAAACGCTGCCGGTGCCGCACGTTGGTCTTGAGGGTTTCGAACGTAAAATTGAATGGCTTACGATAGTGGCCCGACAAGAGCGTCATCCGTACGGCGAGAGGATCGATTCCACGTCCGCCCTCTGATTCCGGGAGAACAAGATCCCGAACCGTATAAAAATTGCCCGCGCTCTTGGACATTTTCTTGCCTTCGACCTGGAGGAAGCGAGTGTGTACCCATTTTCGGGCAAAGGTTTTACCAGTAAGGCACTCTGTCTGTGCAATCTCGCACTCATGATGCGGAAAGATGAGGTCTTCTCCACCGGCGTGAATATCAATTTCGTCGCCCAAGTAAGTCTGTGCCATGACTGAGCATTCCAGATGCCAGCCGGGAAATCCCCATCCCCACGGACTGTGCCACTGCATCAGGTGTGAATCATCTTTCTTCCACAAGGCGAAGTCCCTCGGATCCTGTTTTTCAGGGTCGTGAACGACGTCTCGAACTCCCTGCTCCAGATCTTCTGCAGCTTCATTGCCGGATAGTCGACCGTAGGCCGGAAAGCTGGGGACTGAAAAGTAAATCGTGTTGGATGTTTCGTAGGCGTGCCCAGATTTCAGCAATTGCTCGATGGCTTTGATCTGCTCGCGCATATGCTCGCTCGCGCGCGGCCTGACCGTCGGTTCCAGCAAGTTGAGACTCCGCCAATCCTCCTGGAGCACCAGCGTGTAGTATCGAGCCAGATCCCAGATGTTGGCAAAACGCTCGCCTTCTTTGGACTGAAGGGCCTGGACCATTCGGTCTTCGCCGGTCGTACCTGTAAGATCGTCGTCCGTCAGGTGCCCCACATCCGTGATGTTCGTGGCGTAGGTGACTTCCCATCCGATCGATTTAGCGGTTCTGAATATCAGATCAGCCGTGAGGAATGATCGGAAATTACCAATGTGCGCATATGAGTAGACCGTAGGACCGCACGAATAGAACTGGAGATGGCCGTCATGGAGGGGCTCAACGGTCTCGGTCTCGCGAGATAACGAGTTATATAAATGGAATTGGCGGGCCACGTAAGACGTCTATTGATATTTCTGTTGATGTTTCTGTTGATACGGCTGCTCTCGGTCATCCAATCGGTTGGGAACCGACGAGCGAACGTACGTTTGGACACCCGGTTCTAATGAGTAGAGGGATTGGATCGGAAAATCTGACCAAATGGAATGGTCTGCAACCTGATCCGTCAAAGAATTAGCCAAACTGACAAGGTTTTTAGAGATAAAGTGATCAACATGACGAAATTTGCTTACATCGCCGTTATTTCGATTATTGTGCTGTCGGCCGGAGTTGCTCAGGCGCAGCGTAGGGAGTTTTCTCCTGAGCAAATGCGCGAACGCCAGCAGGAGGCGAATGAAGAATTGATGGCGCAGCTGGAACTCTCCGACGAACAGGCTCCGAAGGTTGCCGAGATTCTTTCAGCCGCCCTCGACGTGCGAATCGAAATGATCGAAGAGATCCGAAGTGGTGAAGGACGACGACAGGGGATGCGAGAGAAGATGGCAGAGATCAATGACGAGACGGAGGCCTCACTGGCCGATGTGTTATCTGAAAATCAGATGGAAAAATACAACAAAATTCTAGCCGAACGTCCACGTAGAGGCCGTAGGAACGGACCGTCGAATTAGCGTCCACGTTTCCGAATGATATCTGCACCCGCATATAAAGTCAGTCTCTGGCTGGAAGTGCCCGTTGGTAGCCTCGCGATGCCTGCTGAGCAGGCTCAAGAAGCTCGCCCGGCGATCGATGCCGGCTCAGTGGATGCGACCCTGGTCGACGGAGCATTGGGTGGTAACGAGCGCGCGTTTAGATACCTGGTAGAACGCTATCAGGCACATATTGTGAGAACGGTTACCGGCATGCTCGGGCAATCGTCGGACATCGACGACACCGTACAGGAGGTTTTTGTCCGATTTCATACGGCTCTAGCATCATTCCGGGGGGATTCTTCGATAAAGACATTTTTGACCCGGATAGCCATCAATCGAAGTCTCGACGTTCTTCGAAGTCGCAAGCGTCGGTTTTTCGCGCCTTGGGACGCCGAACAGGCCGAAAAGGTCGAATCAGGTTCTCCGACGCCCGAAACGCTCGCCATTCGATCGGATGAAAGGGTACGACTCCGTTCGGCCATTAACACGTTGTCGCCTCGTCACAAGGCGGTTGTCGTGCTACGATTGATCGATGGGTTGTCAACGCGGGAAACGGCCGACGTATTGCGGATACCCTTCGGAACCGTGCTGTCCAGGCTGAAGCGCGCTTTAGTCGGACTGAGAGAGACGATCGGTGACTCGTCGCGTATGGGTTCACGGCGAATAGCAGTCGAAGACGCAATGAACGTAGCAACGGACGACAGGGCTTGAACCTGTTTGAATACTATGAAGAATCGTAAAGACCAAAATATCGATCGGAGTGTCGAAAGTCGGGGCATCGATCTAGAGGGGGAGGCGGATTGGCAACCGTTCCAAGAACCACTTCATGAATCGCTTCGGGCCATGGTGGCTGATGAGAGCGAGCACGTCCGAGAGGAATTCCTGACAGATAATATCCTCCGTGCGGTGCGCGTGTCGAGTAACCAGCGGAGCTGGTTTGACGAACTCTGGACCGATGTAATCAGATCGCAGCTGCGACAGCTGGTTGTTGCCGGAATCCTTCTGGTCTTTCTTCTTGCCGCCTATAATGCCCAACAGGTGAGTTCGGACCTGGTCGACCGTTCGATTACGGAGCGCGTCTTTGGCTTACATCCTTTTACTGTTGCGTCTGCCTATGATCTCGACCTGGAATCGATCACGAGGTAACACACCATGAATACGAAATCGAAATTAGCTTTTGTTCTCCTTGGAATATTGATCCTCGGGCTCGTGCTCGGTCTCATGCTCCAGACGACGATTCATAACAAACAGATGGAGAGGACTCGATCGTTGCGCGATCGTGGTGCGCTCTCGGAAATGATCGAAGATGTTGTTAAACCACACGATGAAGCCCAGGCTCAAGCCGTTCGGGAAATCGTCACACATTATGAAGAAATGCTGGTAGAACTGATGCGAGAGTCTCGGAGAATCCGATCTGCCGTATTTGACTCGATGCATCAAGAGCTCATACGCAATGTGCTGTCGGCTGACCAGGTTCAGGCTCTGGATGACTGGCGAGATAGAAATCGCCACGGAAACAGGTCCGGCAGAGCGTCAAGGAACGGGTCGAGACCAGGCTTGGACTCTGGAAAAGGGGAACGCCCGCCTTCCAACTAACTCAAAATTCTATTTCTTAAGGATTCTAGACTGATGAAAAAAATTATTGCCGTTGCCCTTGTTGTCGTCATCGGGTCGGGATTTATATGGTTGTCGACGAGAGGAGATGGACCGAAGGGCACGTCGTACCGGTTCGTTCAGGTTGAACAAGGGGACCTGGAGTCGATTGTTGCCAGCACGGGAAATCTGAGGCCTGTTACGATGGTCAAGGTTGGAACGCAGGTCTCAGGAATCGTAAATCGGTTGTACGTCGATTTCAACGATGAAGTGAGGCGCGGACAACTCATTGCAAAGATTGATACGACGCTCTTGGTGACGGCTATTCACGAGTCAGAAACGTCTCTTCTGCGGAATCGGGCCCAGTTGAATTTTGCCCAGCGTGAACATGACCGGATCAAGGGATTGCATGAAAAGAGTTTTGCCACGGACGTCGAGCTGAATAAGGCCGTTTACGATCTGCAGATTGCGGAGGCTACGTTAAAGTCGGGTGAGCTCAATCTTCAGAGGGCCGAGCGTAATCTTTCGTACGCGAACATTTACTCGCCGGTTGACGGGGTCGTCATTGAGCGAAATGTAGACGAGGGTCAAACCGTTGCGGCCAGCATGTCGGCACCGCAGCTCTATTTGATCGCAGAAGATCTCAGCAAACTGCAAATTCTTACGTCCGTGGACGAGAGCGACATCGGCCAAATTCAGGAGGGTCAAACAGCGCGGTTTACCGTTCAGGCATACGACGATCTCGTCTTTGAGGGCAGGGTGAAGCGAGTAAGGCTTCAATCCTCCGTTCAGGAAAACGTCGTGACCTATACGGTGGTGGTGGATGTAAACAACGACGACGGTCAGCTATTACCTGGCATGACGGCGACCGTGGAATTTCTTGTAGAAACCGTCTCGGATGTTTTGAAAGTGCCAAACGCCGGTCTTCGATTCCGTCCGACCGAAGAAATGATGGCCGAATTAATGGCCCGGATGACCGCACAGCGAGAAGCGCGAGGAGACTCTACTCGTGCGGGCGGGCGAAACTTTGGCGGACGAGAAGGAAGGCAGGGCGGGGGTCCTTCAGGATTTCAAGGTAGCGGATTCGGCCGTGGTCAGGGCCGGCCCAACATGGCTCAGCTATGGTATATAGATGACGAGGGAAATC
Organism: Bacteroidota bacterium; assembly: GCA_022567305.1. Lineage (GTDB taxonomy): Bacteria > Bacteroidota > Rhodothermia > Rhodothermales > UBA10348 > SMXL01. The sequence continues at coordinate 55,968 of JADFHF010000017.1, forward strand.
TCATGGTGGCTAGAGTTCGGACGGGTATCACAGATGGTCAGTCAACAGAAGTCATGGGACGCAATGTCGAATCGGGCATGAACGTGATTGCAGGGATCACTCGGGGATCTGTGGCTGCAACCAACTCGAATCCGTTTCAGCAGCAACAGCAGAGTCGCAGACGACCGGGAAGTTTTTAGAGCATTTCCTGGCTGAATATCTCCTCTCAAAAAACTGAGCTCCGTCACACCGCATGCAGAAAGAGAAGAAAACCGTAATCGAAACCAGCGGCATCACAAAGATCTATTCGATGGGTGGTACTGAGGTGCATGCGCTCGCAGGTGTCGACTTCCAGGTCGATGATGGAGAGTTCGTCGCCATTATAGGGGCCTCCGGTTCCGGAAAATCGACGCTGATGAACATCGTGGGTTGTCTCGATTATCCGTCAAAGGGTACATATATACTTGATGGAGTCGAGGTTAATAAATTAGAGCGCAACGCATTAGCCGATATTAGAAATCAAAAAATTGGCTTTATTTTTCAGGGATTCAATCTGTTGGCTCGAACCTCTGCACTTGAAAATGTAGAATTGCCCCTTCTCTATGACCGTTCAGGGAACAAGTACAATCTGAAGAAGCGGGCGCGTGAGGCACTGGAAATCGTGGGTCTAGGGGATCGCGCCGACCACCATCCGAATGAACTATCCGGGGGGCAGCAGCAGCGTGTCGCCATTGCTCGCGCGCTCGTTACCGATCCCTCACTTCTTCTTGCCGACGAGCCCACGGGCAACCTGGACAGCAAAACGTCGGTCGAAGTTTTCGGCTTGTTTCAGGAACTCAATGCGAAAGGCATTACCATCGTCGTCGTTACGCACGAACGCGATGTCATCCACTATGTAAAGCGGGTCGTCGAATTGAAAGATGGTCTGCTTATTCGTGATGAGCTCCAGACTCCACGCTCCGCGGCAGAGGATTTGGAAAGAATTATTGCTGCTGAAATTGATGCTGAGAATGCTGCTGAGAATACGGTCGTAGGCGCTGACGAAAGCGCCGAAAATCTAGCTGAGGATGTTGATGAGGACGTCACGGTCGAAATTGTCAAAGAAACGCCCGGAGGCTCCACTCAGGACATAAACGAATTGGCTGTGTAGCCAACTACTCGAGGACCCATAATCAAATAAACACCATGACTGCATCACGACTGTTAGTAGTAGCCACTAAGAGCATTCTGAAAAACAAGATGCGCACGCTGCTTACGATGCTTGGAATTATCATCGGAGTGGGAGCGGTCATCATCATGGTTGCCATTGGACAGGGAGCTCAGTCGAGGATCGCGGAACAGATTCAGAATCTGGGAACCAACATGATTGTGATCACGGCCGGTACGAGCTCGAGTGGTGGGGTCAGTCGTGGCTCGGGGAGTTACAATCGCTTGAGGGTCAGGGATGCGGAATTGATCGCACAGGAGAGCATTCTTCTCTCGGGTGTCACTCCGGTCGTGACCACGTTCACTCAAGCCGTAGGGGGTACCGGGAATTGGAGAACACTGATCAACGGAGTCGGAGTGGATTACGAATACATTCGGGCGCTGACGATGTTCGACGGATCCTTTTTTAATCAAAGGGACGTTCGACAGATGAAGAAGGTGGCCGTCCTGGGTTGGACCGTTGCAGAAAATCTCTTTCCGGACGGTGATGGTGTCGGTCAGCAGATCCGATTGAGAAATGTGCCATTTACGATCATCGGTGTACTCAATCCGAAGGGTCAAACCGCCTCAGGAACGGACCAGGATGACCAAATTCTTGCCCCGTATACCACTGTCCAGACAAGATTACGGGGTCGAAGCTTCATTTCCCAGATTCTCGTCAATACGTCGAATCCAAACGATATTCCCGCTGCTGAAGAGGAAATCGCCGTTCTAATGCGGGAATCACACGGTTTGGCAGCGTGGGAAGAGGATGATTTCACCGTCAGGAACCAGACCGAGCTGGCCGAGGCGGCTCAGGGTACGACCGAAGTAATGACCCTTCTGCTGGCCGCGATCGCCTCTATATCGCTCCTCGTGGGCGGTATCGGTATCATGAACATCATGCTCGTGTCGGTCACCGAACGAACGAAAGAAATCGGAATCCGAATGGCCGTCGGCGCCAGGGGCTCGGACGTGTTGACTCAATTTCTGATCGAGAGTATCGTAATGAGTGTCTTCGGTGGGGCACTGGGTGTACTGCTAGGATTCGGGGGGTCGACACTCTTATCCCGGTTTATGGGATGGGGGACTGAAGTCGCTCCAGATATCGTCGCCATAGCGATCATTTTCTCGGCCGCAGTGGGCATCTTCTTTGGATTTTATCCGGCTCGCAAGGCCGCGGCACTCAACCCGATCGACGCACTCCGATACGAGTAACTTCTCTAGACCTAGTGCTCTCGGATTTCCCAGACCAGGTGGCGTAGATCCGGGGCGATCAGTTTATCCATCGCGAGGCGTACGGCGCCCGTTGATCCGGGCATGGAAAAGACGAGTGTGTCTCCAATGGAGCCGGCTACGGCCCGAGAAAGAATCGAAGCCGCCCCGATTTCATCGTAGGAAAGCATCCGGAAAATTTCACCGAAGCCCGGAAGTGTCTTTTCCAGCATGGCTACCACCACGTCGTAGGTCGTGTCGCGCCGTGCGATTCCCGTGCCGCCGTTGATCATGACGGCATCGATTCCGTTGTCCACGTGAGCATTGAGCATTCCCCGTATTTGCTCGGGTTCATCCTTTACCAGTTCGTACGCGGCGATCTCATAACCTTTTTCTTCAAGCACGGTCCGGATATATGCGCCGCTCGTATCCGTGTCCGTTGTGCGCGTGTCGCTACACGTGATGATTGCACACCGTACGGTCAGATCTGCTGCGCTCTGTTGATGACTCCGCGTACCCATTCGTGCCTACTTATGACTGGTTCAGGACTGTTCAGAATTCATGGGCGGGATGGTCTCGACGTCCGGTTCGCTGAACCAGCGCGGAGGATCATATCCGTGACCTCCCCAGGGATGACACCGGCCAATTCGGTGGATCGAAAGGATCAGCCCCTTTATCGCGCCGTAGCGGGTAAACGCTTGCGTTGCGTACTCCGAACACGTTGGAGTAAAACGACAGGACGACGCAAAATGGGGAGAAAACACGGCCTGATAAATCTTGATCAGGCCAATGAAAAACATTCTGGGAATGCGGACCAGGGTGCGAATCATCGAGGAATTACGGAATGATGGCAGCTCAGCTTGAAACGGTGACACGCGCTCAGGTTTCCCTAGATATCAAGTAGCCATCCGGTTTGACCGGAATCTGTAGTCACACGCAGATAGTCACCGAAGCGACTTCGAATCAGAATCGATTTACCGGGCGGCTCAATGCCCATCGCGCCAGCGGTCTCACTTGGGATGCTCTGGATGGGCGTCGAGGAGGCTAAAACGAATTCCTCGATCGGCTCGGTCTCCGGCTCAATCTGGTTTCCGCGGATATATCCCGTTGTTCCATCCGGCAATTGAACGCGGTAGTAAGAAGCCGCAGCGGCCAGAACATGAACGCTGGTATACCGCTCGAGAAGCTGAATCGGTCCACTTTGTCGAGTTGGGCCGGCATAGATACCTGAATCGTCGATACGCGTTCGCATCCAGGAACCGCTCGTGACGGCCTCGACAGCGATTCTCGGCATCGGTTGATCAGGCTCATAAATATAGGGGTGCGGATCGACCGGTCCGTTGCGATAGATTCCAAAATGGAGATGGGGAGACGTTGTTCGAGCATTCCCCGAATTACCGACCAGACCGAGGGTGTCGCCTGCGGCGACCCGAGTTCCCCTATCGACAAGCTGCTCCTGTAAGTGTGCGTAGTAAATACTTGCACCCGTCTCCGCGGATCTGAGCCAGATGGTCTTTCCTCCCAACCCGCCGACGCGCGTGCTGGAGATAAATCCGCTTGTAGCGGCGATGACCGGCGTACCTCGGGGGGCAAAAATGTCGACACCATGATGGCTTCGCCGCCCCCCATCTCTGGAATCTCCGAATACACTCTGAATGGCGCCGCTGTCAAAACCCGACACGGGGAAGATGACCGATGCAGCTGTTCTGACCGTCAGTTCATATCGGCCCCCAGCCAACAGCTCGGGCTGAAGCCTGAGTATATAGGTCCCCGTACGATCCACATCGAACTGTATGGACTGTGTCGAGTCGGCGGAGGCAACTTGGCGTGTACCGAGGCCAAGCCGGTCCATTTTCCGAAAAAGATCGAGAAAAATACTTCCTGAGTCCGGTGCCGAAAACGAAACACTCGCGAGAAATCGCTGCCCTCGAGTCAGCCGGATCCGGAATGCCGCGGCGTGGGGTCTTGCAGGATCAACGTAGCCGATCTCGCGATAAGGAACGGTGGGTGAAACGGGTTCCAGAAGGGCCTGATCACCGGCTTCGAACCAGGCGATTCCCAAAGCGCTTTGCCGCAAACCGCTCGTTTTCAGACCGAATTCGTAGGCCGCTCGTGGACTTTGCGGGGCGTAACGCTCCCTGAGTTCGTCGATTTTTACGCACCCGGCTAAGAGTATGACGAGGATCAGTAGAAGCACGCTCGCGATGAACGCGTTCCCAATACCCCGAACCGACTCACTAAAGACTGTTATGCTGGCCATGAATCCTGGCTACGACCCGGAAAAGACTAAGCCGAAGAAATTGGAATTCTCTCGCTACGAGTTTGCTACGCTCGTGTTTCGAACAGAATCCTAGAAATGAGGTCAAACCGCGTCCGTGAGAATCAGAGTACGGGCAGCGTTACTTACCCTTCTCCTTCAACAACGACAGCATGTCTACCGAAGAGTCGCGAGAGGCCCTGCATCACTTCCGTGGTTGGGTCGACGACAGCCGACCGGCTCAGGAGCCGCACGGGCTGCGCTGAATCTCGAGAGATCAGGTCGAAATAAAGCTTGCAGGATCCCTTGTTAGACGCGAAAAGCTCTTCCATTTCATTGACCTGCGTCTCCGTCAACGCATCAGCGTCCACGCGAACAATCAAGGATTTTATGTATTGGCTTCTGACTTTCCACATGGGGATGACGTCGTTCGCGAGGACCTTGGCGCTTCCTCCTCGCATGTCGACGCTTCCACGAATGAGTACGATTTCATCCACCTCCAGATATCGTTGCACTCGATCGTACGTGTTAGAAAAGCAGACCAGTTCAGCCTGACCTGAGAAATCCTCAAACGTAACAAAAGCATAAGGTCTCCCGGATTTGTTGGTCCGGTGCTTAACCTCGGTGATGATACCACAGAAGGAGTGTTGAGGCCGATTCTTTCGATATCCGCCTTCTTCATTGCCGTTCTCCTCAGCCAATGATTCGGCATCAGCAACTTGTGCCGACGCAAACGCGCGAATTTCAGGTAGGAAGGCTTCGAGAGGATGGCCCGAAACGTAAAAGCCAACCGATTCACGTTCTTCCTTCAAGAGACGACCACGAGGCCATGGCTCGACAACAGGTAAGTCGGGCTCCATGGTGGCGGCGCCGTCGCCACTTACGCCGAACAACGAATTCTGACCGGCGGCTCGATCCGCCTGAACCTTATGTGCATACCTCATGGCTGCGTCGACGGCTTGCATCAACTGAGCTCGGTGTCCATCCAAGTCATCTAAGGCACCCGCTTTGGCCAAACATTCGATCGCTTTTTTATTCACGGACCGGGCGTCCAGAAGTTTGGTCAGAGAGAAGATGGAGCTGAACGGGCCTTCACTTTCCCGAGCTTCCAGAATGTTCTCGATGGCTCCGCGTCCTACGCCCTTCACGGCCCCGAGCCCGAATCGGATTTTTCCATTTTCTACCGTAAAATCCGTCTGGCTTTTGTTGATGGACGGAGGTAAGAGGTCAATTCCGAGGTGCCTGGATTCCTCGAGAATAATCGACAATTTCTTCGTGTCGCCCATATCATTCGTCATGGCCGCTGCGAGGAATTCCGCGGGATAATGGGCCTTCAGGTAGGCCGTCTGATAAGCAATAATGGAATAAGCCGCGGCGTGTGACTTGTTGAACCCGTAACCGGCAAACTTCGCCATCAGGTCGAACACTTTGTTGGCCTTTTCTTCGGCGATTCCTCTCTTGGAGGCACCGGCTATGAATATCTCGCGCTGCTTGGACATCTCTGATCGCTTTTTCTTACCCATCGCACGACGCAGGATGTCGGCACCACCGAGCGTATATCCTGCCATTTCCTGAGCCATCTGCATCACCTGCTCCTGATAAACGGGAATCCCGTATGTGGACTCAAGGATGGGAATCAAGCATTCATGCGGGTATTCAACGGCTTCTTCACCATGTTTTCTGGCGATGTAAACTGGAATATTGTCCATGGGGCCCGGGCGATACAGGGCGTTCATCGCGATGAGATCGTCGATCGACGTCGGCCTCAATTTTCGGAGCCACTCCCGCATGCCGCTGGATTCAAATTGGAAAATGGCTACCGTATCAGCACGTTGAAACAGCTCCATCGTCGCTGAATCATCCAGCGGAATCTCGTCGATGTCGAGTTCGATATTGCGGTTTTCCTTGAGGAGTCGAATCGTATCGTCGAGGACGGAAAGCGTCTTCAGACCAAGGAAGTCCATTTTCAAGAGTCCGAAAGACTCCACCCATTTTCCGTCGTACTGGGTGATCATCACGTCGTCGCCGCCTGATTTGCCTTTGGCAATGGAGACCGGGACGTAGTCGCTTACTTTTCCAGGCGCTATGATCACCCCGGCGGCGTGGACACCCGTGTGCCGAGCCGAGCCCTCGAGAACCTTCGCGTAAAGCATGAGGTTGCGGATCTGCTCGTTGGGGTCCTTGGTCAACTTGCGAAAGGCAGGGACGTCCTCCATGGCAGACGCCAGCGTTACACCCGGGCCTTCCGGGATCATCTTTGCAATACGGTCTGCCTCGGAGAGTGGAATGCTCAGAACCCGCGCTACGTCTCGGATGACCGAACGGGCGCCCATCGTTCCGAATGTGATGATCTGGCAGACATTTTCTCTTCCGTATTTTTCTACCACGTAATCGATGACCTTGGCGCGTCCACGGTCGTCAAAATCAATGTCAATGTCCGGCATGGAGATGCGCTCGGGGTTCAAGAACCGCTCAAAGAGAAGATTGTACGTCAGCGGATTTACGTTCGTTATTCCAAGGCAGTAGGCAACGAGACTTCCCGCTGTGGATCCCCTACCCGGACCAACGCTGACCCCGAGTTCCCTGGCTGCCGTCGTAAAGTCCTGAACGATGAGTATATAACCGGCATACCCCATATCGCCAATGATGCCCAATTCGTGATCAATCCGGGTCTGGATCTCCAACGAGATCTCCGGGAAACGACGGGCCGCCCGCTCATAGACTAAATGACGGAGGTACCCATCCACGTCGTTCTCAAATTCGGCCGGGATCGGGAAGTGCGGCATGAGAAGCTGCCCCATCGGCAACTCGAACTTACATTTTTCGGCGACTTCGTTGGTCGTGACCAGGGCCTGCTGACCCAGCGCCGGGTCCAGATCCCTGAGAATCCATTCCATCTCCGAGGACGATTTTAGAAAAAACTGATCGTTCTCAAATCGCATTCGGTTGGGATCCGTCAGGTCCTTGCCCGTCTGCAGGCAGAGAAGAACGTCCTGCGCAGCAGCGTCTTCTTGTTCGACATAGTGAACATCGTTCGTGGCGATCACTTTTACGTTATACTCGGTCGCCCAACGCAAAAGGACCTCGTTGCATCGATGCTGATCGGGGATATTGTGGTTCTGGAATTCGACGTAGTAATCTTCTCCAAATATGTCCAGATAGGCCTCGAAGATTTTCCTTGCTTCGTCTTCCCCGTTTTTCAGAATGCTCTGTAGAACTTCCCCCTGCAGGCAACATGTGGTTGCTACGAGGCCTTCACTATGATTTCTGAGAATCTCGTGGTCGATGCGAGGTTTGTAGTAGTACCCCTCGATAAAGGACTGCGAAGAGAGCCGAATGAGATTTTGATATCCGATCTCGTTCTTGGCCAGAAGCACCTGGTGGTACCGCTTTCGGTCCGATTTCTCGGACATGGACGAAGCGGTGACGTAGAATTCACATCCGATGATGGGATCGATGCCTACGCGTTTCGCCGTCGTATAAAACTCGGGAATACCAAAGAGATTGCCGTGGTCCGTGATGGCCAGGGCCGGCATCTCCAATTCCTTTGCTTTGGCAAGTAGTCGATTGATCCGGGCCGCACCGTCCAGAAGTGAATACTGGGTGTGGCAGTGAAGGTGACAGAATGGGGTCATCAGTATAGTTTATGCGCAATCTAATTTCGCCTGTCTCAGAAGCGACCACCGGCGGTACTAATAACGGGTGTGGTCGGGCTCGAATCAATGTCTGTGGATATCTTTGTCACTCGTTCTGATTTAAAGAGGTGCGAACCGAAAAGTTGTATCGTTTACAAGAGTTTTTCAGCTGAAATCGGACCAGTTGGGAGTCGATGGATTGACAAAATCAGACTAAATCGGCAGGAAAGTGTCACACAAAGGACTCATTTACTGGTTTCAGCGAAGAAAAAGTGACTCAAATATTCTTTGCCATAAATGTGGCTAAATTCGGAAAATTCAAGGCTATAGAGGTAAAGGTTTGAGGGTAATTATTTTTAAAAGTGGCTTTTTATGCTCAGAAAAGCCGATTATTGCTTGACAGAACTCTGACATTGCTTTACCTTCAAATCAGTTCAGAAACGGGGTTTTTGTCCTTCCTCGTTCACTACCATATCAAATCACGGAGAAATAAAATGAGCAGATTCGGCGACCTGAAAGGATATGTAGATTCAATGGAAGATGACTTCAACAAATTCTACAACAAGGGCAACAAAGCGGCAGGTACACGCGTCCGCAAAGCGATGCAAGATCTGAAAAGAACTGCACAGGACATCCGGGTTGAGGTACAATCGATGAAGAACGCGTAATCCAACTTTTTCGAACAAGACTTTGTTGGGGAGGCCGTGCGTTGCTGCACGGCCTTTCTTGTTTCTGTGCATTTCGGAAAAAGGATGATGAAGAATCGACTGAAGCCGGCGGTCGTGTTGTGTGGTTGGATATGGATGGCCACGACGGTCATGGCCCAGGCTCAGGTAGCTACCGACTCTGCCGATGCTCCCACGTGGAAGCCGTCCCTTATCGCGAAGGTTTCCGGGTCGCAGGTTGGATTTCAGAACTGGGCTGAGGGAGGTGTGAACACGTTCAGTTTGAACCTGGGTGTTGACGGAAAGCTCGAAAGAGTGTCCGGCGCCTGGTCCCAGACGCACGAACTGCGCTTGGGCTACGGAATCGTAAAGCAGGAAACACTCGACATTCGAAAGTCCGAAGATATTATCCGCTTGGCGATGACGTTCGAGTACACCGGCGGTGGATTCTTTGGAAAACTGAATCCGACCTTCGCCATCCTAGCCCGGTCGCAGTTCGACGAAGGATTTGCTTTTCAGAAGAATCCCTTCGCAGACGAGCGCACACCCCCGGTAAAGGTATCAGATCTTCTGTCTCCTGGCACGTTTCAACAATCTATCGGACTCACGCATTCACCAGGCAACTGGTTTAAACAACGCCTGGGTATTGCTGCCAAGGAGACGGTCGTTCTGATCGAAGAGCTGCGTCCCCTGTACAGCGTCGACCCAGATAAAAACGCCCGATTCGAGCTGGGCCTCGAGTCATTCACCAAAGTGGACAAAGAGGTTTTTGAGCATGTGCATTACAAGTCCACCCTTGGCCTATTCGCCGCGTTTAACAAACTCCAAAAGCCGGACTTTCTCTGGGAAAACCTGGTCGCCATGAAGGTCAACGATTGGCTGAGCGTTAACTTCGAGTGGGTCGTCCTCTACGACACCGATATCAGTTCAAAAGCCCAATTCAAGGAAGTCTTCTCCATTGGCGTTTCGTATATCCTCATCTGAGTCGAGATTTGGTTTTAAGCTGGATTCCGAACTTGTCGTATACGGAATCACGACGGCTATTTTCTGGTTCATTCCGTTACTAAATCGACTCCACGTCGAGTCGATGGCTGTACTCGCTTTCGTAGCCTACTTCGTGTCTGGCAGGGCAGCCTATCAGATTTTCGCCGACTCCGACGAGGCTGAATTCGGCCGTGTTATGCTTGGCAGATTGACACGGCTTCTCTTACCACTGTTCATGCTGACGCTCGCACCCTTGTGGGCACCTAACTGCGATTATTTTCGCGGCCTTCTTTTCTTTCCGCTCTTTCCTGGAATCACGGTCGTGCTGTCCGTATGCATTGCATTTGCGATTGCCGCTCGTGGTGGGCGATTCGGTTGGCATGTGTTGATAGGGGTTCTTGTTACGATCGTAGGCCCCGTTTTCGATATCGGATTCCACCCCCAGTTCTACACTTATAACCATGTGTTTGGTGGAATTCTGGGACCCCTTTACGACGAAGAACTGGTTGTTCGCTCTGGATTGTTCTGGTTCAGAGGTCTGACGCTGCTGTGGGCCGGCTTGGCGTATTTCGTGGGCCGCCGTATGGTCTTTCCGAGGGCCCCTTCGTTGAAAATTGTCGTGAAAACCGTTCTGAAAACCGATCTGAAAACGGTTGCACTCGTGTTCGTTATTGGTGCGGTCTACCTGTTCTCCCCCTACCTCGGACTGAATACCCCCGATTGGTATTTGCAGCAGCGATTCTCAGGACATCGACCAACGGAGCATTTTGATCTTCACTACGATCGATCGACGACAAACGATGCACGGGTTGATCGTTGGGCCATTGAACATGAATATCGCTATGCCCAATTGAGCGCCCGATTGGGTACCGACGTTGAAGGCCGCGTTCAATCCTATATCTATCCCGATGCCGAAACAAGAGCTCTGCTAACCGGTGCTCGACATACGAGTGTGGCACCGGTTTGGCTTCGGGATCCACAAGTCCACGTTTTGGCGTCTCAGGTGGGTAGTGTCTTCGCTCATGAGCTTGCCCATGTATTCTCAAGAGAATTCGGGCTTCCCGTGATTCGGGCTTCGCTCGCCGTCGGTCTGGTTGAAGGGCTCGCTGTTGCCACGGAGCCGCCCGACGGGCGACCCTCGGTGCACGAGATGGTTGCGTCGGCAGAAATGTTTAGAGAACTGGACGCGGATGAGTTTGCAGAACGCGTAGCCAGCACGCTTTCGATCAGTGGATTTTGGTTGGGTCGGGGCGCCGTGTCTTATACCGTTTCAGGATCGTTCGTCAAATTTCTTCTCGATCGATACGGGTCGGATCCTCTCAAGAGCGCATATAGGACGGGCAATTTTGAAACGGCCTACGGCAAATCGACCGTAGAGCTGGCCTTGGAATGGGTTGGATTTCTTAAATCACTCGAATCGATCGATCGGTCGGCGGCATGGATTGCAAACTTAGCTTTTGGCGAGCTATCTCTCTTCGAAAAAACATGTCCCCACTGGGTTCCCAAACGCGTTCGATCCTTGAGAGTGGCTCTGAAACTACTTGACGACGGACATCCAATCGAAGCTTTCGAGAGCCTGACGCCACTGGTTACCCATCATCCAAATTTTTCTTCCGGGTGGGCGGCCTGGGGACGAGCTGGATTGGCCACGAAGGACGCACCATTGGTGCAGGCTCGTCTTTCAGCGAAAGAAAGCGCGACGTTGACACTCTCCGAGCGCTCAGTTCTCGCCGACGCGTATGTCATTGCCGGCAATCCAGTGTCCGCACGCCGTCTCTATGATTCGGTCCGTGACGAGTATCCTGTGTATGCCAGAGAGACGCGCGCACTAGTCACGTTGCGCTCACAGACTGCCGAAGCCCCTGATATTATGAGCCTGCTGGTATCGGCAGATTCGGCTCGCACCAAACGCCAGCGACTTGAATCCATTCTGGTCGATCGTGAGCTCGGAACGCATTTCGTGCCCGAGAGCGGTCATCTCTGGAGAGCTGTCCTGTTTGCCGAGGAAGAAAACTACGCAGACGCTTTGTCGAGTCTCGAAAGAGTCATGTCGGCCTCCGCGGGCCTTTGTACGATGAAGGCCTTTCGGGAGTTGGGTCTCCGGTGCACGGTTTGGGCAGCGAATTACGCCTTCAGGTCGGGGGACATTGGTGCGGCCCTCGCGTATGCGGAACGGGCAAAAAGGGATCATGAGGGCGTCGGAGATTTTCCCATGGCTCAGGTGTTGAAGGATTTCATTCAAAAGCTGACCTGGTATATGGAAAACTCAGGAACCGTCGGCTCGCGATTTCAATCAGTGAATGAGTAAGCGCGTTCATATGTTTCGGGCCATTTTAGGTCTCGTAGCCGCAGTTACGATGTCTTCTTGTGCCTCGACGGAAGAAGGGGTCGCGAATGGAGAGGACCGTCGTTCCGAAAAAAAGGCGCCCGTTGTGGAGGGTTTGTTTCTCGCGCCAACGGACAAGGAGGTCCACACGATTCAGGTCTATCGAACTGGAAACGAAACGTCGACACCTCTCATTCGCCTGGGTTCGGGAGAAACGATCACGGTGTCCTTCGATATCCTGAACAGCAATTCGCGTCCACTTACGGCTTATTTCTATCATGCGAATCGTGATTGGAAGAGAGATCTCACACCCGCCGAATATCTCACGACCTTTCAGAGGGAAGATTTGCTCGACTATTCCATCTCTCGAGTAACGGATATCGCCTATACGCATTATACCTATCGATTTCCAACACAGGGGATTGATTTCAGGATCAGCGGCAACTACATCGTTCGCATCACCGAGCAGGGAATGGAAGACGAAGTGCTTTTTGAGAGGCCGTTTTTCGTTTCGGAGCAGGCCATGGCGCTCAATATCAGGCTTGACAACGTGTTGATTGCCGGCCGTGGGTACACATCGATCCAGCCGACCGTTCAGTTTACACCCCCGACGACCCACGCAAACGCGTTCGATTATGGCGTATGCTTTGTGAGAAATGATCGGTATCAAATGGCGCGGTGTTCCGCTCGAACGGCGCTGGCTGTGCTCCCGGATATTGCGTTCTATCTGGAGCCCGAAGACTCGTTTCAGTTGACCCCAGCGAGTTACTTTCTGGACCTGAGCGAGATCCGGGTGGGCGGTCGAATTGAATCCACGGATCTCTCCATCCAACCCCCGGTGGTCGCGGTTGCGCCCGACTATGCTCGATTTCCGGGTACGGGGTTGGCTCCATTCCTGAATGGCCAGACGGTGGTGGACGCAGTGGTCCGAAATGTCGTGGATCCGGAAGTATCAGCCGAGTACGCTAAAGTGTTTTTCCGATTTGTACCTCTCGGCGAGGTTCGGGCGTCGGGCCGGGTCGTGCTCACCGGCAGTTTCAACAACTGGGTCTTCGACGAAGAGAATATTATGGATTGGAACGTGGAGGAGGGATGGTACGAAGGAGATGTGTTGCTCAAGCAGGGTCACTATGAGTACCACTATCTCTTTGACGACCCGCGACTCCAGGAAGCGGCGACCGGAGCGCCTCCTCAGTTTCGAAATCTTTACACAACGTTTGTGTACCTGGCGGACGTACTGCTGCAAAGCGATCGCCTTCTTTCGGCGACGGGGATTCTGACTCAGTAGGTAGCTCTACGTTCACGCAGGGCTTTGTGTCCCATCCGTTTCTATCTACTCTGTACCCTCCTGCATCGGGCCTTCCGCTAGACGATCCTCCAGCGACTCGCCGTCGTAGAGCGCCATGGCCATGAAGAGCTGCCCGTCGTCCGTTTCACCGATTTCAAATATGGTGCAGATGTTGGCGTGGTCGAGGGCAGAAGCCGACTTGGCCTCGCGCATGAAACGTTCTTTGGCTTCAGGGTCTCGAGAAGCAGAGGGGGGCAAGAATTTTAGGGCAACTTCTCGACCCAAACCCGTATCAAGCGCCTTGTAAACTACGCCCATACCGCCTTCTCCTAGTTTGGAGAGAATCTGATAATGCGAAACGGTTTTGCCGATCATGACTACAGAGACGGGGTCTGTTCACAAACGTGGGCTCTAGGTGCCGAATGATACCATTTCGTCTTCATCATCACAAAACTTTCGTCTTAGACTCTATGCGAGCGGGCGACTCCTTTTCGAGCATTTCCGATGAATCAGGAACGTGAATACAGGTTCCTGCATTGACGTCCGCCGCAATCGTATTACCTTTTCCAGATTGCAGAAATTTCTACTGGACCAGCGGTCCGGCCATTCACGACTGATTACAAAGGCCACTAAATCCACCATGAGCAAATTCAGAATATTTATCCTTCTTCCACTTTTGAGCCTCTTTCTCATCAGTTGTGCGTCATCCAAGCGAGCCGCGTCGTCAGACGATGAAGCGGCAGCCGACTCCACGAAATCGGACAAGGACGAAATCAAAGCCTTCAAAGATGTCATCAAAGATGATTTCGAGAAGGATGAAGGCTTGTTTATCGTCTACAAGGACGACGCCACGTTCTACTATGAAATTCCCAATGACCGTTTGGATCAGGAACTGCTCCTCGTGACCCGGATTGCACGGACCGCGAACAACATTGGATACGGTGGAATGAAGGCCAATACGCAAGTGGTCCGGTGGGTTCGGAACAACGACAAGATTTTCCTGCGCATTGTTAGTTATACGAACGTCGCCGATGAGGAAGATCCCATATACCGCGCCGTTCGGAATTCGAATCTCGAACCGATTCTATATGCGTTCGACATCAAAGCGTATAACGAGGATACAACCGGCGTCGTCGTTGACGTTACGAAGTTCTTCACGTCTGATGTTGCACCGCTCGGTCTGGCATCAGGGAGCAGAACGGCTTACAAGGTTCGAAGCGTCGATTCGAACAGATCGTACATCTCTTCGATCAAGAGCTTTCCCACGAACATCGAGGTCCGTCATGTACTGACCTACGACGCAACGGAAGCGCCATCGAACAGGTCGTCCAACTCGATCACGTTGGAGATGAGTCAGTCGATGATTGAATTGCCGGCGGATCCAATGAAACCGCGACTTTGCGATAACCGGATTGGGCTGTTCAGCGTATCGATGACCGATTACAGCAGCGACGAACACAAGGCCGAAACCGTCTGCTACGTAACGCGCTGGCGACTCGAACCCAAGGACAAGGAGGCCTACGCTCGAGGAGAACTGGTCGAGCCCGTCAAGCAGATTGTTTACTACATCGATCCGGCTACACCTGAGAAATGGCGCTCGTACATCAAGCAAGGCGTCGATGATTGGAACAAAGCCTTCGAAGCGGCCGGATTCAAGAACGCCATCCGAGGGGCGTATCCGCCGACACCGGAAGAGGATCCCGAGTTCAGCCCCGAAGACGCACGATATTCGGTGATCCGCTATTTCTCATCCCCCATTCAGAACGCACGTGGGCCGCATGTACACGATCCTCGTACCGGCGAAATTCTAGAAAGCGACATTGGTTGGTTTCACAATGTTCAGAACCTACTCCGCAACTGGTACCTGGTCCAGACTGCGGCCGTCAATCCGGCGGCGCAGAAAGTGAAATTTGACGACGACGTAATGGGTGAGCTCATTCGTTTCGTTTCCGCCCACGAGGTGGGTCATACGCTCGGGTTTCGGCACAACATGGGTTCGAGCCACGCCTACACGGTTGAGCAACTTCGCTCGCCTGTGTTCACCGCTACCCACGGTGTCGCTCCTTCGATCATGGACTACGCCCGGTTCAATTACGTAGCTCAACCCGGAGACGGCGTCACGCAGTTCGGACCCATGATCGGTGAATACGACGATTGGGCTACGAAGTGGAGCTACTCCTGGTTCGATGATGAGCTGACGCCGAAAGAGGAGCGCGAGCTTCTGAACGAATGGACGATCGAGCGTGCCGACGATCCGGCGATGTGGTTCGGCTCTGGGTTTGGCGATCCGCGTGTGCAGACGGAAAGCATCAGCAACGATCCGGTCGAAGCGAGCAATCTTGGAATCGAGAATCTGAAACGGATCCTGGATAACCTGATCGACTGGACGGCTGAGAACGGGAAGACATACGACGATCTGAGGGAGCTGTACAACCAAGTCACCAGCCAATGGAATCGGTACGTGGGGCATGTTTCAAATATCATTGGGGGCGTGTACCAGACGAACAAAACGTACGATCAGAGCGGTGTTGTCTACGAACCCGTCGAAGCTGATAAGCAACGAGCAGCCATGCAGTGGATGAGCGATCAGGTCTTCACGGCACCCGAGTGGATGATTCGAGAAGATATCCTGCGTCGATTTGAAGGAACCGGAACGGTAGATCGAATCCGCCGCTACCAGGTGGGCGGCATCAACCGGGTGTTGAATCTTCAAAAGATGGCTCGCATGATAGAAGCGGAAGCCATGCTGGGTGACGACACCTATACGATTTCCGAGCTCTTCTCGGACCTCCGAGGAAGTGTCTTCAGTGAACTCCGTCGCGCAACGAATATCAGCGGTTACAGGCGCACACTTCAGCGAGGCTACGTCGAGCGACTTCAAACTTTGATGGATTCGGAGGCAGGGTCGTTTCTTTCCGGTATCGATGTAAGTCTGTCGGATATTCGCATGTACGTCCGCGGAGAACTTGAATCGCTGAAAGGGCAGGTGGATCGTGCTTCAGGCCGCACGCGTGATAACGCCACACGATTGCACCTCAGAGATCTTTCGGAGCGGATCGACGACATCCTGAATCCGAACGACTAAAACGCTTGTGGCTTTTTGCTGACGGAAGCCTACAAAGGCCGGGAGGGGTTACTCTTCCGGCCTTTTTGTTTGTGCGCCAGGCATGGCGTCTTCACTTGGGGGTGAAAGTCCCCTACAATCCCGGCAGGGGGAATTGTTAGCTAATCGGCAAGGGTGCCCGTCGCGAGGCGGGATCTGAAGGAAGCCGTAGGCAAAACGCTGACCCGACGAACAGGAATCGCATATGAGGCAATCATTCGGGATGAGAGGGCAAGTATCCTCAAAGTCCAATACCTGCACGGAACGAATGACTGTATATGCGGCGGGTATAAGCGCGAAGGTGAAGACGTCTTACCCTGGGAGATCTGTCAATCTGCCGGGGTGCCCAAAAGCAACGCTTATGGACACCCGTGCTACCGGCTCCGCAAGGCCTCGGGATGGGTTGGCAGAAGTCAGCAGAAGGCGTAGTAGGGTATTCGACCTACCTGAAGGCCTGAACATGATAGGGCGATTGGCGATTTGTAATCGCCGTTGATCGTTCAACAGATAGGAGCCTGAGCTTCGATGGTAGAAAGAGATGCAGACATGAAGGCAGAGACGCCGGAAGCTCACCCGGAGGGTAGGGGACGGAATCCCCGAGAGCAAGGGATGAGCGCATCAAGCGCCACGGCACTGCGGGAATCATCTTATCTCAAAGCCTCTTCAGTAATGGAGGCAGTGGTCGAACGCGAGAACATGGCGAGGGCCTACCGCCGCGTGGTGAGTAACCGTGGATCAGCAGGCATCGACAAGATGCCGGTCGATGATCTACTGGCCCACCTCGAGACGAACTGGTCCCGCATGAAAGAAGAACTGCTGGAAGACCGATACCGGCCCGTGCCGGTACGGATCGTTGAGATCGAGAAGCCTACGGGCGGGAAGCGCACACCCGGCATTCCGACCGTTACAGACCGGCTCATCCAGCAGGCACTAAATCAGGTACTCACGCCAATCTTCGATCCACACTTTTCCGAGTCGAGCTACGCCTTCCGGCCGGGCCGA
>JADFHF010000094.1 GCA_022567305.1 Bacteroidota bacterium
CGATCACCTTGATTTTCGGAATGCATCGTATTTAAAGGTCATTCTTAAAGACCAAGTTCGTCTGGGTACTCGGAAATTCATCCTGGATTTCTCAAAGACAAAATCGTTCGATTCGACCGGACTGGGTTCGCTGTTTGCCTTGTACCGCCAGTTGGAGCCGTTGAGCGGAGTGATCTGTTTCGCCTCGTCAACAGAGGTTGTTAAGTATGCAGTACACGTGACGCGGTTGTCTAGTGTCGCGTCAACCGTCTAGTGTCGGATAAAGGCGCTTCAGCTTAATCCGAGCATTCTCGGTCGTGAATTGCCAGTTTACTTTGGTGTTTTTGTTGTTTCTATGCTCTTGCCATGCATGAACCTCTCGTCTGACGACTTCGATATCGTCAATTCGACGGTTCAGACACTGCGCCGTTAGCACGTTCAGTTCTATTTCTGCCATATTGAGCCAGCTTCCGTGCTTCGGAGTATAGACAAACGAAAACCTGTTCCATAACGCTTTTGCCTTCTCCGGTGGAAACGCCTCGTATAGCGCGCCGGGCGTGTGCGTGTTCAAGTTGTCCATGACAAGCGTTATTCTCTTCGCGCTCTTGTATCGCTCGGCAATTTGTTCAATAAATAAGGCCCAGTCCCGCTTGGTTCTCCTCTCGGAGACCGCCACGATGCGCTTGCCTGCCAGGGGCTCGCTCGCAAGAAAAATGCTGCACACGCCCGAGCGCCTGTATTCATAGTCGTACCTGGCTACTCGGCCCGGCCGCGCCTGAATCGGAGTTCTTGTCTCGGCGATCAACTGCTTTGGCGTTTCATCCATACATACAACCGGGTATCGCGCATCGTAGGGGCGCTTGTAGACGCCCAGTACCCGTTCCATGTGCGCGACAAAGTTGCTGTTATTATCCGGCGGAATTACCCACCCTTTTTTTCGCCAGGGCTTGATTTCGTTTTTTTTAGAACACGACGCACCGTTTCGTGCGAGACGCTCTCGATGTAATCGAGTTCGACGACTCGATCTGCCAATAGGCGCAGCGACCACCTCGTAAAGCCTTCCGGGGGCCGACTACAGGAAAGGGCAATCAAATGGGCCTCAAAATCGCCGTCGGCCTTCTTTTCGTAGACCCGCTGTCCTTTCGTCCCATTGAGCGCTATTTCAAGGCCACGCTCAACAAAGCATTTCTTTACACGATCGATTTTTCTCATGCTGACGCTCAGCACACGGGCAATATCGTCGTTCCTCGATCGAGCGCTCTGGAACGGACCTCGATCGCAGGCAAGAAGTACGAGCGCGTTGAGAATCTTCTGTGAGCGGTGCGAGCCTTTCGAGACCAAAGCACGTAACATCTCTCTTTCTTCTTCTGTAAGCGTCACGACGTATCTTTTCATAGCCAATCCTCGCGGTTTGATTATGAAGATAAGATACGAACTATACTACGACATTACACACGTGACATGACACTAGCTAGAATCGGGGCGTGTAGACATGACAATACGGTAACTGGCCGTTTTTGTCGTAGTAATCCTGGTGATTCTCTTCTGCGGGCCAAAACGTGGCAGCCTCCGTAACCTTCGTCGCGATCGGGTATCCTTTTGCTTTTAGCGCTTCGATCAAACGGAGCGCTATCTCTTTCTGATGGTCATTGGCGTAGAAAATCTCAGACCGGTATTGATCTCCGACGTCCGGACCCTGTCTGTTAATTTGTGTCGGATCGTGGGTCTCAAAGAATAATTTTGCCAGCGTCTCGTAGGTCGTCTCGGTTGGGTTGAAGATGATTTCGATCGCCTCCGCGTGTCCCGTCTCTTCGAAGCAAACCTGTTGATACGTAGGATTCGCGACGCTCCCTCCGGTGTACCCTACGGTTGTGGATATGACACCGGGTGCCTGGGCGAGGTAATACTCCGTGCCCCAGAAGCAGCCGGAAGCGAATAGGGCGCGTTCGGTTGGTTCTCCCAATTCAGTCCCCCGTCTGAAACGACATCGACAACGAGTTTACACAATGGCGGGCGTTTTTGGGGGTGTAACCCTCGCCTTCAAATACATGCCCCAAGTGACCCTTGCATTCAGCACAGACGATCTCGATTCGTCGTCCGTCCGGATCGGGATGTCGATCGACCGCCCCGGGGATGGCATCGTCAAAACTGGGCCATCCGCACCCAGAGTCAAATTTGTCGTCTGATCGATACAGTGCTGCC
Source organism: Bacteroidota bacterium (assembly GCA_022567305.1). Lineage (GTDB taxonomy): Bacteria > Bacteroidota > Rhodothermia > Rhodothermales > UBA10348 > SMXL01. The sequence continues at coordinate 2,182 of JADFHF010000094.1, forward strand.
CCACAACGGCGACAAGTATACGTCCCGTCCTCCTTGTGATCACAGAATTCGCCGGAAAATGGAGCTTCCGTTCCCTTATAAACGATTATTCGTTCTTCTTCAGGTGTTAAATGATTATTATTCATACATTTGTACTCGGTAGGAAAGACACACGATTCTACGGGTTAAATGGATCGAATCTGTGGATACATGACGTGTTCACGGTATTTTCCACGCCCTCACCCGTAATTGGTTCGGTCGTTGAGACAGCCCGAACGAGTATTCACCACACAGTAACGATCATCCGGGATTTTTTCTGCCTGGTTCCGGTTCAATTCGTTTATTATCGTTCGAAGTACGATCATCTTGTCTGAGGCTTGCCGAACTTCATCATCTGTACCGCGAATGACACGAGCGATTCTACTAGTAGCCTGTTTGACACTCGTTTCCAGCGTTTCTGCGCAGAATAAGCGCGTTATCGAATGGAGTCAGCTTCGATACATGAATTCGAAGCCCGAAAAGGAAACGCCAAAACTGAGGCACCTCACTCTGGAGCTACTCATGTCGGAGGAGGGTCGTAAAGCCCTTGACGAATTCAGTCGGTTGAAAAGTAGCGGCCAGATTCCGTACGCCCGTAAGGGTGGCTCGGTAGATATTGGTGAGAAGAAAATATTTACGGTGCGCGTCCTGGACAGCCAGGCCGGAGCCTGGGAATCCGTCGAGTTTACAAAAAAGGCGGAGGAGCCCCTTTTCGACCTCTGGGTTGAAACAGCAGAGTTTGCCAATGGACACGTAACGGATCAGGATATCGAGGAGATGCGGCTTGCGTTCAACTCGGATACGCTTCCTCTTTCGTACAACCCTCAGCAAGGAATCATTAAAAATAACCAGGATATTTTCGGTCCGCCCCCCGATGTTGACGGTGACGGTAAACTGGATGTCCTGGTCATGGACATTCGAGATGGTTGGGACCCGGCAATTGGAGGATCATTTACGCTGGGGTTCTTCGATCCGGTCAACCTGACGGGACAGAATCTAGCCGATATTATCCACCTCGATTCGTTCCCCGGAATCACCGATCATACGGGCGCGAAATTTCGGTTTGGTCGTCCCGAGCAAGTTCTCGCTCACGAGCATCAGCACTTGATTTACTCAAACGTAAACAAAGGCTTTGATATTCCCTTTACCAATGAAGGCCTGTCGACGTGGGCGGAAATGCAGAATGGATATTTCCCTCCAATTACCGGCGACCCTGCCTATCTGGAATTCGAAGACGAGTGGACTCGCCCACTCTTGGACTGGCGACTTGGAGGTGGCCCTCGTCTCGAGGACTATCAGCGGGGAGGACTTTTTACGAGCTACGTAGCCGACAGAATTGGCATTGAAAACACGGGGGCGATCGCGAGAATCGTGTTTAAAGGAGCTCCGGCATACCAGTCCGTACTGAACGCGCAGGGACTCGAGTTGACAGACGTCGTGGCTGAGTTTCACGTCGCCAACGTGATCAACGATCGATCCCTTGGTGAGGCCTATGGACATGCATCGCTCATGTTTCGTAGCGTGCGTATTCCCTCCGTTCCGGTGATCGATGGCACACTGTCGAACAGTTCCGCCAAAATTACGAAGGGCATCGGGCAGGGTGGAGCTCAATACATGATCTGGGAAAACGTAGCGGACTTCGCCCTGATCATCACAGAGGATAACGGACGGCCCGACCTGATTAGACCATTGGTTGTTCTCGAGCGGGAAATCGGACCTCCAGAGATTCGATATCTGGAAATGAGCCAGGAGGGTGACTTTCTCGCAGGAAACTATTTGCGGATCACATTGGTCATCCCGCACATGGACATCCTGGATTGGGATCCCACGGCGGTTCCACGGGATGTTTCCCCTCCGAGGGCGGTTGTTAGCTTCTCGGCCGAGTGGAAAGATTTCCAGTCGTTGATCCAGATCGAGAGCATTATTTATGATACCGGAAATGTGGCCATTCTGAATGTTGACGGGAATGACTTCGACGTGTTGACCTTCTCGGCATCCAGTGTCGCAACTGCGATGAAAGCGAACCGATTCGAGGTGCCGGTCAATGGAACTTTGAATTCGGTCCTCATCGATCAACCCTACCAATCAGATCTCGGCATAGGGGGCATCCCACCTGGTACACCGCGCGATTATGAATTGGTCGTCTGGGATGAGACTCCTGGTGGTCTTCCCGGAAATG
>JADFHF010000001.1 GCA_022567305.1 Bacteroidota bacterium
TACTGGGCACGCTCTTGGCCGCCTTCTCGGTTTCGTACTCAATTATCATCTTCGCCGATTTTACCATCCGGTTGCAGACATGAATGAGTGCTTCAGCCTGCTCTGTAGGGCAGGTTCCACTCTCTATAGATTGCATCAAAAACTCAACGGTCACCACATCGCCATGCAGTTGATTAATGCACCCATCGGTTACATCATCAAAACCGCACGCAACCTCGGTCAGCTTGCCGGTTAGCGCGGCCTCGAGCTGCTCGGTTGAGCAACGATTAACCAGCGCTACGTCTTCTTTGCCCGAGTAATCCAGTTGGCCTGAAACTCCGGACGAAACTGCCCGAAGGATACTTCGCGAGGCCTCAATGTCTTCTCTAATCCAATACTTTTTATCTTCCTGCCCATTCTCTGGTACATCTGATACTGCAACGCCGTTTTCTTCTTTGGCTTTCATGATTTGTCTCCTGCTGGTTTGCTGAATTGGATCTCGTTTCTGTGGTAGATTCAGCCAACCAGATCCAAGCGATTTCAGCACGTCAGACTGAGAAATCCTAACCTGTCTCCTAACCCCTCGGTTCAGGATATCTCTTATCTCATTGGTAGACAGGGGATTTATCCAACCTAACGGTACATCGGGGAGGGGTAGTGGATTGAGCGGGATTCCTCGATCTTTCGAGAGTCGATGCCGTATTTCAGTGCTTCATCGTGATTCCCAATGACGCGGTTCGCCAGAGATCTTCTCGGCCGCAGCCACGGCTGCCTTGACAAGTGTCGGAGAAGTCTTGAATCGCTCCTTTATTTGGTAGTCGGGTCCACCACCTCCGAACCGTCCCTCGTGAAGTAGCAACTAACAAATGCCTGAATGTATCGGAGCTGTAGAAACTCATGGTTGCCTTCTCGATGGATTGCTAGCAGTACGGTGAGGGGTTCGTGCCACGGCCGACGCCGCGTGAGCACATTAAAGTGCTTCTCGTCGATCTCAGTCAGATTTTCGCGATACTTCCGGTCGACTCGGAGATCCCAGACAACGAACTGATCCCGCTCCACGTTAGATTCCGGCCCCCACTCGAACTCTGCGCAGTCCCACAGGATTCGACTCACCCCGCAGCAGAAGCCGCCCGAAGACTCCAGATACTGAAGGAGCCAGATTAGATCGCTGTGAATTGGATTTTCCGAATACGTCAACGAAGTCTTCTCACCATCCGAATAAGTCAAGAACTACGAATTGCCCATAAATCTTTCGAGTGTACGATACGGTTGTGCGTCAAAGTATTAGAGCTCTTGTGATCAAACGTGGAAGCCAACATATGTGTTACTGATTGGCTGGAAGCAGCGATATCAGTTGGAGGCACGCCCGATAATTTTAGGTTCAAAGGCCAGTTCACCTTAATTCATTCAAAAGTGGACTCCACACCTATGTTGTGATAACACGATCGACTATCTAGGATTCTCAACTACCCCACACCGATCCAATGCCACTCCAGAGACCCGATCTGGCGGGACCTCGAGATTAGAACCGAGATTTTCACAGGCTTCTATCTTCCGTACTCATACGCTCTGGTCTCAATTGCCGGACCGACACAGAAGAGCAGCATGATAGACGAAGATTCGTTGGGCTATTGTTGGAACTAGGTTTAGTGCGACTTTTCGAACCAGATGACGAACACGGCCCATCTTTCCGTGCTGAAAGACGACTAATTCTTTCGACGTATCGGTTATTCGTTGATCAACAATGGTTAGGCCACAAGTCTGTAGGAATCGCCGAATCGTAATTCGATCATAGAAATTGATGTGTCCAGTCAAATCCTCTACGTAGTCAGGCTTAAGACGTGCTGTACACTCAAGCGGTACTTCAACGAAGATATATTTGGCGATTCTTGACACCTCAGCAATTAGTCGGCGAGGGTGCTCAACGTGTTCGAGGACGTGGCTTAGGACAGCTAGATCAAAACGCTGGTCTTGAACGTCAATGGCGTAATCATCGATGTGTATTAGCTCTACATCTTTCAGTCTTTCTTTTCTGCGAAGAAGTTCGAGCGCACCGTCGGAGATTTCAGCACCTACGTATTCTTGGCTGAAATCTTTCTCTAAAAGTTGTTCGAGAACCGCTCCCTCCCCGCATCCCACGTCGATGATTCGGTCATGGGGAATCGAGCTGCACATGGAGATGATGTTCTCAGCCTTTCCAAACGCTCCGATACGACGCCACTCTTCCATCTCTGGATTCTGATAATGCAGGTTGTACCGAGCATTGATCTTCGTGTCAGTATCTAATGCTTGTTGCATCTAGATCAGCATCCGCCCCAACTGATCACGCAGCGATCCTCAACCTCGAACGAGTTCGAATACCGTCCGGTCTCAGGTACCGGAGTTGAATAATGTTGAGCTTGATAATCCCAGTGAAGAAACGCCGATACCTTTATACGAAATGTCCCCGAAATATCTTGCCGTCCCCACGATTGATCTGGGTACTCTGCCCCCCACGTACCCACTGAAAAATGAATGGGTTTACTTTCGCCGGGCTCGACAACAATGGATTCATGTTTAATCAGAGGACATCCGAACCCAAGTCCCTCCCGATGTACCCACTGCCCATCTACCAGCTGTTCAAAATCTTCCAGAACCGTGCCACAACCGAAGACGTAGATCCGTGCCTTCGACTTGTTTATGTAAGTCGCGTCTACGCTGATGAGGACACTCTTTGGATCTCTTCGTCTACCGACATAGTTAGTCGAGTCGGTTACGATTTGTAGATCCTCAGCCCTCACGCGAATATCGGTATTTCCCAAAATCTCGCAGCTTGAGATAAATAAAACTCCCAAACCCAGTATAAATAGAGGCCGATACACGATTGCGGTACAGAAACCGTTAATGATCAAACCATAATCACCATCAATAAAAGTAATGTCAAGGCCAGAATCATTGATGGTGTAGGATCTACGTAGTTGATTCGGTGCACCCCTTTTTCACTCACCTCAGTCATCGCTAGTTGCTACTCTATCTGATTAGACGCACCCTATCGCCATAAATGGCATTGAGAGGCTGACTTCACGACCTGAAATTGGCCATGATCACCATTCGAGATCCCGCATATCACGTCCGAATTGCCGTTCTCGCGGTTAGCCTGACGCTCTTTTGTACTACGTCCAGTGCCCAGATATTGGAGACTAATCGTTTAGCCCTTGAGGCTCTATACCATGCCACCGACGGTGACAACTGGATCAACAACACGGGCTGGTTGACGAGCGATATCAGAACGTGGCACGGCGTCGTTTACGATATTCTTAGTAGAATAGTTGTCGCCATCGATTTGTCAGGAAACAATCTGACTGGGAAGATCCCCTTGGAGTTAGGTCAGATCTTTAATCTGAAGACTCTTGATCTCAGCAACAACAAATTGACCGGCGAGATTCCCTTCACCTTAGGAAATCTTCAGTGGTTAGAAAAGCTGAATCTCCAAAACAATCTTGATCTTACAGGTACTCTACCCATTTCCTTGACGAATCTTAGACGTCTAGAGAATTTCTGGTTCGACGGTACAAATCTTTGTGAATCAAAGTACGGCCCTTTCCAATCTTGGATTAGCTCGGTAGTCGACGTTCGTCGGACCGGATGTACGGCGCTCTTTGATGAATCGCTCGTCGGCACCTGCGACCGCCCGCTCGGAGAACAATTTCTGGACGTGAATAACGTCCGAGCCCGGATCGTGAATACCGGAGGCCTGTTCTATCGAGGTAACCCGCATGTGTACGAGGTGCCGATCCATTCGGGGTCGAACGCTATTTTTGCGGGTGCACTCTGGATTGCCGGTATCATAGATGGCGACCTACGAGCTTCTGCCGCTCGATACGGAAACAACGAATTGTGGGCGGGGCCTCTAGACGAACTTGGACACCCACCTGAAGACTGCAAAGTCTACGACCGGATTTACAAAGTCAGTTCTTCGGATATCCACACGTATGAAGCAACAGGGATCGCGTCGGACGACTTGCGGGAATGGCCCACAGGACTAGGCGCTCCAACCGTGGATGCCGAAGGAAATGAAATCGATCTGATGGACCTGCCTCTCTCTGCGCGACGAGATAGAGTGATCAACTTAGCGGCGGGTGAGCGGCCGCGGGTGCTCGGCAATCAGTCCATCTGGTGGGTCATGAATGATCGGGGGAATGAACACGAATCAACCGACACGTTACCGATGGGAATTGAGGTGCACGGACATGCGTTCGCAGCGGCGGGGGGTGAAATAGCCAATAACACTACGCTCTACAATTTCCGGATCTTCAATCGCAACGTCCTTCCACTCACGGAGGCATACGTCGGAGTCTTTCTTGATACTGATCTGGGTGATTTTGACGACGACTATGTCGGGTCGGACAGCACGCTGGGAATGGGATTAACGTACAACGCTGACGATTTTGATGGTGGCGGAGAAGGGTATGGTTCTCCTCCACCTGCACTGGGCATGTTATTCATCGAGGGACCGGTTGCAGATGATGATCTGGTCGATAATGATCGCGATGGAGTGGTGGACGAGCCCGGAGAGCGACTACGAACCACGGCGGTCGGTACGTATTACGGTGGCGGTGGAGTATCCGGGGATCCGACTACAGGAACTCACTACTACACCTACATGCAAGGCCAGTGGAAGGATGGAAAACCGTATACGTATGGCGGAAATGGACGTGATTTCTCAAATATTCCAACTCATTGGTTCTTTTCGGGTGACCCTGTTACCAGCGAGTTTTGGTCAGAAATGAATGTGGACGGTCTGGGTACACGCATCGAACCGGGTGACCGGCGCTGGTTTATTTCATCTGGGCCTTTCTCTCTCGGAGCGGGTGAAGACACAGATTTCACGTTCGCTATCGTCTGGGCACTGGGAAAAGACCGTCTTGATTCAGTATCTAGGCTCCGGAAGGTAGCAGACCGTGTTCGGAGCGCCTTTGAGATAGGCGCTTGGAACGAGCCTATACTAATTCGCGAAGATCCACTCCCTATAGAACCAAATCTAAGTGCCGCGCTCGCAGACAACTTTCCGGAGCCATTTTCCGAGAGTACGACGATTAGGTATCGCGTCCCTCATTTCGCCTTCGTGCAATTAGTAGTACTCGATGTGCTCGGAAGAGACGTAACAGTATTGGTCCGTGAGCCTAAGGATGCCGGCGAATACTCCGTCACGTTCGTCGGCACCGATCTGCCATCAGGCGTGTACTTCTATAGAATTGAAATGGACCACGCGTCGGCGACTCGGTCCATGATGTTGGTGAAGTGAGTGCACCCCTTTTTCACTACCGCGTGACCTCGCTAACCACTACACTTACTCATTAGACGCACCCTATCGCCTTAATTGGCACTGAGAGGCTGACTTATTCGGAGGTCAGTTGTGATACGTTTGAATACTCATCTATTCGCTCGATTCGTCGCGCTGTTAGGCCTTTGCCTCTGGCTGATACCCGGCACAATAAAAGCCCAGAAGATTGGCGATTGTGACCGTCCGCAAGGTGAAGCGTATCTGGAGGGCAAACAATGTTCGCGCTCGGATTCCTAACACAGGCGGACTGTTCTATCGTGGACAGCCTAGTGTTTACGAAGTACCCCGTTTCTCTGGAACCAATGCAATCTTCGCAGGCAGTATCTGGATTGGTGGTCTTGTTGACGGATCGCTCAGAGTAGCGGCGGCTCGGTACACCCAGACTGAAATGTGGGCCGGGCCGATAGACGACAGTGGGAATCCGCCGGAGAACTGCAACGAATACGATCATGTCTACAGCGTGCGCAGGATAGACATTGGGGATTATGAAGCCAGCGGACTAATTACCGAAGACCTTCGCTTGTGGCCAACTGGGCTCGGAGCACCGACATTAGATGCAAATGGGAACCAAATCGATTTAATGAGCCAACTATTATCGAACCGCGTGTCCCGGAGAATCAACCTCGCAGCCGGTGAGCGGCCTGCAATCCGAGGCGATCAGTCCATCTGGTGGGTGATGAACGATCGTGGGAACGAACACAAGTCTACTGATACGCCGCCTTTGGGAATAGAGGTGCATGGTCATGCGTTTGCGGCATATTACCCAACGAGCGCAATCAACAATGCAACACTTTATCACTATCGGATCTTTAACAAGAACGCTGTTCCGATCACTGAGGCGTATGTAGGCGTATTCTTAAACGTCGATCTCGGCGATTTCGACGATGATTATATTGGTGCAGACACTAGCCGGGGGATGGGGTTCGTTTACAACGGCGATAACTTCGATGACAATCAGTGGGGTTACGGAACCGCTCCGCCGGCTCTAGGAAGCATGTTTCTGCAGGGGCCAGTGGCAGATAGCGATCTTAAGGACAACGATGGCGACGGGCTGGTCGACGAGCAAGGTGAACGTCTTCGCACAACGACTATCGGATACTGGCAGGGCGGAGGCGGCTACGACACCGGTCCGACTAGCGGTGAGCAATACTACCAATATCTCATGGGCGAGTGGAGGGATGGGCGGCATTTCACGTTTGGTGGTGATGCAAGAAATTTCTCCAGTACGCCAACCAACTTCGTCTTCCCCGGTGATCCCGTCACGAGGGAGTTCTGGTCTGAAATGAACGTGGATGGTCTTGGAACGCCCAATGAACCCGGAGACCGAATTTTCTTTATTTCATCCGGTCCATTCTCTATCGATCCGGGTGAGAATACTGATTTTACGTTCGCCATCGTCTGGGCCCGTGGACGTGACCATCTAGATTCGGTAATTGAACTACGAAAGGCAGCCGACCATGTTCGGAGCGCCTTTGAGTTAGGCGCTTGGGACAATCCTATCCTAATTCCCGAAGATCCAGTCCCTGCAGCACCAAATCTAAGTGCCGCACTAGCTGACAATTTCCCCGAACCTTTCTCTGAGAAAACGACGATCCGGTATCGCGTCCCTCACTTGGCCGATGTGCATTTAGTTGTACTCGATGTGCTCGGACGGGAAGTCACGGTATTGGTGAGTGAGCCACAGGGCGTTGGTGATTACTCAATCTCGTTCAACGGCACGGATCTACCATCAGGCGTGTACTTCTACCGAATCGAAATCGGCCATGCTTCAGCCACTCGATCCATGATGCTGGTGAAGTGACGTCGATCGGTAACCATTATATCAGAATTGCATGAACCATAAATGCAGTTAATGACAACCATATCACTATTGGTCATTGTTACCAAACTCACGTCGCAAGTTTATGCGCAGGTACCGTGTGAGTACGGATCGGTCGCGCTGACGATAGATTCGGGTAATGCAGAAGCTGCAGTTGAAAATGATGGTCACCTTTTCTGGGCGCATGGAACATCACTTCCACATTTCGAAGTCCCAAAAGGCAGCGGAATTAACGTCATTTTCCGAGCAAAGCCGTGGATTGGCGGCCTGATCAACGGCGAAATTCACTTCACGGGCCCACAATCAGGCCAGCTCTATTACCCGGGACCGCTGGATCAGAATGGTTACGGATTGCCTAACTGCAGCGACTATGATCGTATTTGGAAGGTTTCGCGCTCTGATCTCCGTGAAATCGTGGAGTCGGGTAAACTCTCAGACGATATTAAGCACTGGCCTTCGGGTCTCGGAGCACCGACGGTCGACGGAAATGGTATCGTGGACGACTATGATCCGACCTCCGGCGATCTGCCAGCTATTGTCGGTCAAGAATCCGCATGGTGGATCATGAATGACGGCGGGCGGGAAAACGTCGAGAATCTCTGGTTTCCTCAAGTCGGTCTGGAAGCACGAGTATTCGTGGCGGCAATGCCTTCACGCCCAAACGTTGAAGTCTATTACTTCCGGTACACGTTTACCTATGCAAATTCGAATCCGCTGGAGGACGCATATATAGGGTTCTTTATGGATCCTGATCTAGGAGATTTCGACACCGACAAATTTGGATCTGCTTCTTGGATCAGCACGGTTTACGTCTATAAGAAGGATAATTTCGACGCTAAGTATGGTGCGAATCCTCCGGCACTCGCGATCACACTCTTGCAGGGACCGCTTGTAGACGCTGACGGCCTCGATAACAACAGAAACGGGATTATCGATGAGCCGAACGAGCGCCTCGATTTGACTGCGTTCGTTGCTGGTAACGAAATCCATAAAAATCGACCAACCTTCTTCTATAATCATCTTCAAGGCCTGTGTGGTCGTTCGGGAAACCCAATTCGCGTTGGATCCGGATGTATCTCGGCGACCGGACAGCCCACGACGTATTGGTATTCAGGTGACCCGGTAACAGGTCTCGGGTGGTTGGATGATGGAACTTATGACAGAGCCTTCCTGATTTCATCGGGGCCTTTCGACTGGCTACCGGGGGAAGAGCAGACCATCGCGTTTGCCATTATCTGGGCTCGTGGAAATGATAATCTGGAGTCGATCTCTCGTGTGCGAGATATAGCTGGCTATCTTCAAAATACGCCTGAATTTTTCGCCCCGGATGTCTCGATCGGACGACCGGCAGCGCTAGTTGCGAGCTTTGTTGGTTTTGAGCCCGCCTACCCAAATCCCGCCGACACGCAGGCATTTATCACATACACGGTTACTGACCCAACCGAAGTCACGCTCTCATTATTCAATATTACCGGAAGACAAATCGCGACTGTTCACGACTCATTCCAGAGTCCCGGTAAGTACACCGAAATCTTTGACGTTTCCTCACTCCCGACTGGTGTCTACTTCTATCGCCTCTCCATTGGCCGTCTGTCGGCGACAAGACCGTTGACGGTGATACACTGATGCCGATTGTATCCGCCCCGAATGGGATGCGATTCTTAGTTCTACAATTCCCATTGGACGTTGTAAATACTTCTTAGAGTGCACCCTTTTTCACTCGACGGGATCGCATGATCTTGTTACTATTACCGTTTGGACACACCCTATCGCCATAATTGACGCTGAGAGGCTGATTTAGCCAGAAATCAGCTATGACAAGGTCTTCTTGCCGAATCTTGATTCTGAGCACTCTACTCTTGTCGCTGACGCTTTCGCTTCTACCGGGCGTCGTCGTCACGCAAGAATTTGGCACCTGCGATCGTTCACTCGCAGAACAGTATCTGGACCTCCGATTCTCGTCTAGGTAATACCCACTCATGCGTGTGACGCTTAATTCCCAACGCGTGTAAACTAATGACGTGATTTGCGTGTCTGATGATTATGCAATCGAGATCACCCCTGGCATCTCGATATCTTTGCGAGACGACCTTCAGTGAGTCATGTTCAAGAATTACCTCCGCGTCGCACTGCGAAGTATGCTGCGTCAGCGCATTTACGCATCGATCAATATTGTCGGAAGATCAGAATCCTTACAATGTGGTCGAGCCCGGAAAAAGACCGAGAGCAACGTTAACGCCGGGACTGGCACTCAAGGAAGGAAAACCGTTCCTCTCGTTTGCTGTTCAGGGTGGCGATTCACAGGATCAAAACCTGCTCCAGTTTTTCTTGAACGTGGTTGAGTTCGGAATGAACGTTCAGGAAGCTGCAGAAGCGCCCAATATCAATACATTTCAATTACACGGCTCGTTTGGAAGTCATCGGAATTCACCGGGTCGTATTCGTCTAAACGATTCGATTCCCTCGTGGACGCGCACCGAATTAAAAAAGATGGGATATCGACCTGAATATTCAGCAAGAACGTCTGGACCCATTACGGCTATATTCTTCGACTGGGAGCATCATTCGTTTTGGGGCGGAGCTAGCCATCATGGAGAGGATTACGGGATAGCGTGGTAGGATAGATCGTGGGAATGAATCAACTCTCTTGACATTTACCGTTATCGTGTGGTGTTGCTGAGGCGGGTTATCTTGTTTGGATAAATCTGGTGTCTGACCCGGTAAAATGGCCCCACAGCCTCTTTCGTGCACTTCGGCGCTAAACTGCGTTTCATCCGTCCTCCCCCCGTCCAAACGTCCACCGTGCTAGAACGCGCGTATCCGGGTCGACGACTACGTCGAGTACTTCCTGGTCGATGGACCTGGTAACTCGCGCCGCATGGTCAGCGTTCACTTCTAACGATATTCTTTCGGACGATCCGTCGGCGAACCTGATCTCGAAATCCACGGACAGGTCAAAATCATATTTCTCCTGAGTTTGTTCAATTTCGATGACCAGCTCACCGTTCTTGAGTGTCCAGGCCCCCTCCAGAGACGGAACACCCCCCTGATACAACCACTGTTTGAAGAACTGGCCGAGATCCAACCCCGAGGCTTCTTCCAGGTGCCTGCGAAAATCAGGAGTGATAGCATTTCCGTCTTTGAATTCCGCGTAATACGTGCGAACCCCATGGTTGTAAGACTCCTTGCCCATCATTTCGCGAAGCATATGGAGCGTCCAGGCACCCTTTTGATAGATCATCGGTCCAGAAACACGGTTCAGGTCTTCCAGGTGATCTCTGATGACACGGAAATCGTAGTCGGTTTCGTAATAATCGAAGACCCGGTCTCGGGCGTCCTTCAATCCCTCTAGGAAATCGTCTCTTCCGTAAGCATACTCTCGAAATAGCAGTGTGTAGTACGTTGCGAATCCCTCGCTGAGCCAAACATCGTTCCACTCGTACTCGGTAACGGCATTGCCAAACCACTGATGGGCGATCTCGTGAATGATCACACGCTGCCAGCGACGGTCTCGATTTCCCGTTACCGATCGGTCGCCGTAAAATATTGCCGACGCTGCCTCCATCCCACCTCCGACTGAATTGGACTGGATGTTGGCAAGTTTTTCATAGGAATAGGGTCCCACCAGGTCCGAGAAGAACGCCAACGTCTGCTTCGTAGGGATGGCAAAATCATAGAACCCCGCATCACGATCTTGCCGATAAACCCAGGTTTGAATCGACTTGCCATCAAACGTGTCGACGTACTGGACGGCGAATTCGGCTGCTGCGAGCGCGAACAACCACGTGGCTATCGGAACAGAATTTTTCCAGTGGGTTCGGCGATTCCCGCCGTCCAAATCGGTCTGCTCTACCAGGAGCCCGTTGGATACAACCTGCAAGTGCGCTGGCGCGGTGACAATGAATTCACTTGTGGCTTTATCATACGGGTGATCGACAGTAGGCAACCAATTCCGTGCTCGCGATGACCAATTATCGCTGAAGAAGGAATGGTCCCCATGCTTATTGGGTCCGATCACAAGTCCAGACGCCGGAATCCCACTATAGTGCAGCTTCACCTGTATTATTTCGTTCGCGTCGATTTCACGACCGAGTTCGATGAACAACTGATCGTCTTCGTGCCTGAACGCTAGATCCCGGCCCTCCATCCGCACCCAGTCCACGCTCATTCCCTTTCCCTCTAAGGCGTCCGACTTCTTAACCAGATCCAGACGAAGTGCCGTTTGGCCCGCCTTCACGTATCTGGCATCTATCGTGGCGGTACCGTCGATCGTCTGGGAATCATTAGACAGCTGTAACTCGAACGTATAATTCAGGACGTCGATGCCCGGGTTCTTCGGGTAATGGTCACGTACGTGATCAGCTTCAGAGGGCTGCGCAAACAGTGGGTTGGCGCTTGACAGTAGGACCAGCATCAAGGAGACAAAAACGAACACTCGACGGTTCTTCATATGTTTACCCTTACAGATTTTATTGGTCGTTACTCGTCCGAAGATCCTGCACGATAACACTCGTTCAATTTGATCCAAAATTGAAGCCAGATTTACTTCAAATTTGTGAGAAAGAACGCCGAGTGGCGACTATGGGGAAGTCAGAATTCCCATAACACACACCCCCGCCAGACGACTACGTGTCACGAAATACGTTCTATTCACTATCTTGACAATCAGGAAGTCGATTCTGCGTGGGCGTTTCGTTCGTCCATGCCACACTCCCGAGACCCAGACCTGAGCCAAAAACTACTACCTCATCCGGAAGACCATGCGCAAATTACGGGTAGGCGTCATTGACGTCGTAGCAAATTCTCCGAGCACCACCGCTTATGCTCGCGCCATGAGGGCGAATTTGGCAGCCATCATGCCACAGGTCATTGCCGTCTGGTGTGAAGAAGCAGGCCATGAAGTCCATCTTGCCTATCACGCTGGACATGAGAACATGATAGAAGAATTGCCCGATGGATTGGATATCGTATTCATGGGTACGTTCACAACTGCGGCCCATGTCGCCTACGCATTGTCGAAGATGTATCAGGCGAAGGGATGCGTTACCGTTCTCGGAGGACCGCATGCCCGGTCCTATCCCGAAGATGCACAGAAATACTTCGATTACGTCGTCGGGTTTACCAATAAAGACCTCGTCCACGATATTCTGAAAGACTGTTCCCAGCATCGACCCTTGGGCGTATACCTCGCGTCAGCACAACAACCTGAAACCCTCCCCGGCTTGCAGGCGAGATGGAAATATGTCGATCGTCTACTGCAGGAGGCTCCGTTTCTGAAAATCGTACCGATGATAGGAAGTCTCGGATGTCCTTATACCTGCAGTTTTTGCGTCGATTCAATTGTTCCTTATCAACCGCTCGAGTTTGACGTACTGAAGGACGACTTGCGGTTTCTGCGAGCAACGGTGAAAACGCCGCGAGTGGGTTGGCACGATCCGAATTTTGGCGTTCGATTCAATGACTACCTCGGAGCCATAGAAGAAGCCGTACCCGCAGGGAGTATCGATTTTATTGCTGAAAGCACACTCTCGCTCCTGTCTGAGAACAACGTAAAGCGAATGAAAAAGAATGGATTCAAAGCCATTCTTCCGGGAATCGAATCCTGGTATGACATGGGCAACAAATCCAAGACCGGCAAATCGCAAGGAATTGAGAAGGTTCGAAAGGTTTCGGATCAGGTGAATATGATTTCCAGTTACCTGCCGTACTTCCAAGCCAATTTTATTTTCGGTCTCGACTGCGACGAGGGTGACGAGCCGTTCGATCTAACGCGGCAGTTTCTTGAACTGTCACCCGGCGCATTTCCTGCGTACTCGTTGCTTACGGCGTTCGGCCGAAGTGCTCCGCTCAATTTGGAATATCAAAACGCTGATCGCGTAATCGGCGCACCGTTTCACTTTCTGAACAACAGCGGTTTCATGAACGTTCGTCCGAAGAACTACGAATGGCCGGACTTTTACAAGAAGCTCATCCGCATACATGAAACGTCTTTCTCAAAAAAGGCCATTTTTAGACGGTTCAATGCAAACCGGGGTCCTTTTACTAAAGCCATGAACGTGCTTCGAGCGATATCGGGCGAGGGTTGGGTGAAGATCAAGTATTACAAGAACTTTCTGGATAAAGTCGAGAACGATAAACCGTTCCGTGATTTCCTCGAACAGGAAACAACTGAGATCCCCTCCTTCTTCACGGATCGGATTCGGAGTACGCTCGGACCGCTTTCCGAATGGCTTCCGGACGAGGCCATCGCCCACGATCCTTATGCGTATCAGAAATCTGAAAAAGAACCCAGAGTCGTTCAAGTCGAGCCGATCCTTGAAACCGCTTCTGTATCTGATCCTGTGAAGGATTGACGGATTCAAGTTCTGATTCGCCGTGATAGATCAGATTCAATCTCACTAAGAAAACGACTGTACGGCTGAAGGACTTTCTGAGTGGCACGGTTTAGGAGCAATTAGTAAAGCCGCGAATATCGTTGCTCTTTTTAACCCCTTCCCCCATTCTACCATTGTTGACATTGGATGTGGTGACGGTGCCGTTCTCAAAGAGCTCGAAGCTCTGAATTTCGGCGATTCACTTTACGGCCTGGAGACCTTTTCCGAGAGAACGAGGATCCATTATCGCGTCTCTCACTTCGCCAATATACAACTAGTAGTACTCGATGTGCTGGGAAGGGAAGTCACGGTATTGGTGCCTGAGCCTAAGGATGCAGGCGAATACTCAGTCATGTTAGACGGCGGCGATCTACCATCAGGCGTTTACTTTTACAAGATCCAAATCGACCACGCGACCGCGATCCGAAAAATGGTTCTGCAAAAGTAGCGCCTCCTATCGGTCGGTTTCATTCGAGTAATCGCTCCAGCATTTCGTATCATCCCTCTATCAGATGGACTAAATCCTCTGAACCGCGAATTAGTACGAATGCGTACTAATTGTCCTAAATAGTAAATAATTCGTACTATTACTACATACTAGTATACCAGCGGTGTTTTTTAACCATCGTTTTAGTATTGGGGTAGTTCTTCTTGTATCCTCTCTTCTTGGCTGCCAACCCGAAGTACGAAGCCCCAATATCATCTACATCCTAGCCGATGACCTGGGCTACAATGAAGTCGGGGCCTACGGCCAGTCTATTATTCAAACCCCCACGCTTGATCAGTTGGCTGCCGACGGAATTCGTTTTACCCAGCACTATTCAGGAAGCCCTGTCTGCGCTCCTTCCAGGGGATCTCTCCTTACCGGAAAGCACACGGGCAACGCCTACATTCGGGATAATTATGAGATGGGTGGCTGGGGGCCGAACGAACCAGAGGGTCAGCTCCCCCTTCCCGATGCAGAAATCACTATAGCTGAGCTTCTAAAACCGTTAGGGTACAAAACCGGTTTCGTCGGAAAGTGGGGATTGGGTGGGCCCGATTCGGAGGGGCATCCTGTCCGACAAGGCTTCGATCTTTTCTATGGATATCTGTGTCAACGGGTAGCCCACAATTACTACCCTACACATCTCTGGCATAACGAAGAACCGGATAGCCTGGACGGAAACACGTATTTCGCAGCCCATCAGCGTATTGACGAGCCTTTGGAAAGCAACGAGGCCTACTACGAGCGGTTCACGGGCGCACAATATGCACCCGATCTGATGCTGTCGTCTGCGCTCGAATTCATTAAATCGAACAAGAATGATCCATTCTTCCTCGTTTTTGCTACACCTGTTCCCCATTTGGCTCTGCAGGTGCCTCTCGAGTCTTTGATTCAATACGACGACCTCGACGAACGTGGAGCCTATCTCGGCAACAAAGGGTACCTCCCCCATCCTAAACCTCTTGCGGCCTACGCCGGAATGATATCGAGGATGGACCGGGATATCGGTCAGATCCTCGCACTGGTAGACGACCTTGGGCTCACCGATAACACCATCATCATGTTTAGTTCTGACAACGGCACGACTTATACAGGTGGCGTCGACGCGGACTACTTTAACAGCGTCGGTGAACTCAGAGGCCTGAAAGGGTCGGTATTCGAGGGTGGCATAAGAGTACCGATGATTGTTAAATGGCCGAACAATATCGCCGCTGGAACTACTTCAGACCATATTTCTGCCTTTTGGGACGTAATGCCGACCATTGCAGAGATCGCCGGTGCGACCGTCCCGGACGACATCGACGGCCTTTCCTTCCTTCCCACACTCACAGGTAATGTGTCGGACCAGCGAAAGCACGAGTCACTCTACTGGGAGTATCACGCCTTCGGTGGAATGCAGGCCGTGAGAATGGGAGACTGGAAAGGAGTCCGTCGAGAGATCAGGCGTCAGGAAGACGCGCCCATTGAGCTCTATAACCTGACCGACGATATCCAAGAGTCCAAAGACGTATCGAAGGAGAATCCGGAAACGGTCGAGCTTGTACGTTCGATAATGGACAGCCGATCACTGTCCGAGATAGATCGCTGGAATTTCATTCGGGACGACGAGCAATAAATACTCTAAGTGTTACAGCATATAATATCTGTAACACGGTGGTGTACATACGGAATACTATTCTTTCGATACCGGCTGTGTCCATGCGCGTTCCATCTCACCTTCCCGGTACGGATTGTCCTTCAGCCTCGACGAAATCACCTTTGCGCGAACAAAAAGATCGGATTCGCTGAGCGTATAGGATGCGCTCGTTCCGATCACTTCGTGTAAGAGCTGACCGGATTGCAATGTTTCTCCCTCTTCGGTCTGTTCGCTGGTTGTCCCGATGAACTGGATGGTGTATTCAAGACCCTCCTCTTCCTCAACAGAAATTGACAACGAAGAGCCGTCAAACTCTATGGCATCCAGTTGCACTCCCGTCGACACATAGAACGCTCCATTCTCCATGGCCCTTATAATCGATCCGGCCGATAAGTCCTCCGCGTTGACCATGATCCACCCCCGACCAGGATTAGCTTGACCGACTTCCCATTCGCGGTAGTTGTGTGCGTCGTCAACGCCGATTCCAAAAACCAGAGGGCGCCCTTCTGCAACGTGTCGTGTGTTCACGTAGTCCCAGATGATTTCCACGCTCGACCGCAGCGAGTCCCCTTCGTTGTGCACGGCCGGGTGTCCGTTATACACTTCGATAAAGCGTTCACCGGTAATCTGAGAGAGCTCCTCCGCCGTGATCGCCCACTGATAATTGGGGTGATTGATATGCGGAAACATGGGCTGGCCTGTGGTTTGACGCTGTTCCAGGACCGCATCGATGTTTCGCTGCATTACATCGACAACGCTCGTCCCTCCTTGCGGTGCGATGAACTCCGCCAGATTGGTTGCATTCAAGTGGATGGGCTTTCGCTCAAAATGATCGGTTATTTCCTCTGATTGAATGACCAGAAAGGCACCCGGGTCGTTGAAATGTTCGGCATATTCTGCAAATGTTTTTAACCGAACCGAGACAGAATCGGTACTCTCCACGTGCTCAACCCAATCCGGACCAAAGGCCTCCAGGTAGTCTTGGAACGTAATGTATCGCGCATCCTCGGTGCTGATCGTAAGCCACCTCTCCGAATCTGCAAATGTGTTGTGATCGGAAATCGCAACGAAGTCATAATCGTGGTCCATGTACCAGGCCAGGATAGACTCAGGGAAATCATCGCCATCACTCCAGAACGAGTGGGTGTGAAGGTTCCCTTTCAGCCATTCTCTTTCTGATTCCCGGGTACAGCCGCCCAAGACCAGTATCACAGCAGCAAACAAACAACCCATTCCGATTCGCTTCAACATGTCAATCCTCTACCTCCCCGAATGATATGCCAGACCGCAAGATACGGGGCGCTTCGGGACCATGATTGAAGAGCAGGTCGAGCACGGACATTCCATCTACGAACCCGTCAAAGTTTTGACGATAAACGGGATGCTTGTAGGAGAGAATACGCCGGTCAGACTCGTTGGAATTATTCCGTTTGATGTCCGAATCGAAAAGGTGTTGCGTTCGGGTGGTTGATCGTCTCTCGCGGAACCCATTAAAACCCTTATTCTCGAGCGCGCAACCGAGACCCAGGAGCTCGTGAACCAGCGCGACACTGGCAACGGTCAAAGCCGCCAGTGAGTCATGCTCTGTGACGATGACGCGGGAGACCTGATCGATGTAATGCTCATAAAACGGAGTCGAGCCGTAGTTAAATCGAAGAGCCTTTAGATGCTTGGCCTGCCAATGAAATGCATAGTCGATCTGTGTTTCCGATATAGGAAGACCGTGCTGACCACCGATAAGCGGTACGGTCAGCCACTGCGCGCCGTCAGGCGATCTGACATGTGCCCGATTTTGAAACGACTGTCTACTGTATTGAAAATTCTCGCCTACAACGAAGCAATCTACAGACGACATTAAGGCACAATAGGTAAGGTCCGGAAAGTAGACGGGGGGCTGTATCGCGTACGTATCATTCACAGAAGGTCAACCCGGTGCTCCATAGATGGCTGAGAGAGAGACTATATTATGTTGTCCCGGGGGCAGTTACCAGTAGAATCGCGATCATTTCACCAGACAATCTTTTCCAGACAATTTATTCGGAATCGTTTCTCCGGGACTGTTTCTTCGGCACCGTTTATCCAGCACCGTTCATGACCGTTCAAAAACCAGCCCCTCTTCTGCGAACGTCTCGTGTGGGTATTGTCATGCCGGCGTCGGCTCCATCCGATCCGTCAGCGATCACCAGCGGAGTGGAGGCCCTTAGAGAAAGAGGCTTGGACATTGCCCATCCTATTCCTGAGTACGCGCCCCACGGATATCTTGGGGGTACGGACGAGGAACGAGCTTCGGCTTTGAACGAGTTTCTCAGGAGAAGTGATGTTTCCGCACTGTTTGCAGTACGGGGAGGCTATGGCGTAATGCGAATCCTGGAAGAGATCGACTATGAGGCCGCGCGCGCACACAGCAAACTCCTCGTTGGGTACTCCGACATTACGGCGCTTCAATTTGCGCTATACACCCACGCGGGATGGACGTCCGTACAAGGGCCGATGGTAGCGGTCGAATGGCCTTCTATTGATCCCGTTTCCGAGTCGCAGTTCTGGGAGCTCTCAGGAGGAGGCGTTCTTTCGTCCTTTGAGAGACCTGGAAGTAAGGGTTTGCAACCGATTCAAATCGGCACGGCGGAAGGCATTTTATTTGGAGGAAATCTGGCAACGATCGTACGCCTGATTGGTACCCCATATCTCCCTCCTCTTGAACATTCCATTTTATATCTGGAAGACATCGGCGAAGCTCCATACCGTATCGATGCCTTGCTCTCGCAACTTCGTCTGGTGGGTGTTCTCGATAGCCTAGGCGGGGTGGTTCTGGGACAGTTTACCAATTGCGAGCCCAGCGCGGGCAAACGTTCATTTTCTTGCCGCGAGGTCCTCCACAATTATTTTTCCAATGCACCCTATCCCGTGGCTGAAGGATTGGTATTCGGGCATATCTCGCCCAACTTGAGTGTGCCGTTTGGTGTTCGCGCGAAACTGACGGTTGATGAGTCTGGTGCGAACCTGGAGATGTTGGAGGCTGTGGTCCAAACAAGAAACGATTGAAGAGGTCGTCCGCCTGAGGTACACGATTTCATCTCCTCTTAGAGACCGAAGATGTCTGGCGACCTTAAAATGCTTCGTCCGTGCGATAGCCGAACAAGCCATCGGAATTGCAGAAATGCAACCTTCAATCAGGACCCGTAGAATCGATTCTGCAGAATAGAACTCCAGCTATGCGACTGGCCGTCTTTGCCTCGGGCGGAGGATCCAATTTCCAATCGATCGTCGATGCAGCCGAGAGCGGTGCTCTTAAGGCTCACGTCGTACTCTGTGTAAGCAACAATCCAGCTGCAGGGGTTTTGGAGCGGGCGAAGAAGCATGACATTTCCGTATCGATCTTGAATCCATCTGAGTATGAGAATCAAAAGGAATACGCGTCCTTGTTACTGGCGAAGCTGAGCGAACATAAAATTGAATTCGTTGCCCTTGCCGGCTACATGAAAATGATTCCGGCCGAGATCGTGCATGAGTATTCGGGTCGCATAGTCAACATCCATCCTGCGCTTCTTCCAGCCTTCGGGGGTCCGGGGATGTACGGCCTACGGGTACATCGAGCCGTTCTGGAGGCCGGGGCTTCGGAATCGGGTGCGACCGTTCACCTGGTCGATGAAGGGTATGACTCCGGACCCATCGTGCTTCAGGAAACGGTGCCTATTCTTCCAGGGGATACGCCCGAATCGCTGGCCGCAAGGGTGCTGAAGCTCGAGCACCAGATTTATCCGAGAGCCCTCGCACTTTTTACTGACCACCGGATTCAAGCTGACGGACCCGACGTAACCGTCCATAATGCCTGATTTAATCGAATTCCACTCAATGATTTCCACAAAAGATTTGCCGGCACCTGATGACCTCTATCCCATCCGCCGGGCGCTCCTTTCCGTATTCGACAAATCAGGGATCGTCGACCTCGGAAGGGCTCTTCATGGACACAACGTTGAATTGATCTCGACTGGGGGAACCGCGCGCGCGCTGACCGAAGCGGGACTACCCGTAACCGATGTGTCGACCGTCACCAATTTCCCCGAAATCTTGGACGGACGCGTTAAAACCCTTCACCCCAAGGTTCTCGGCGGCATTCTCGCGAGGAAAACGGATGCAGCTGATCTAAAGCAGCTCTCCGAACACGGCATCTCCCCCATCGACCTGGTGGTTGTCAGTCTTTATCCTTTTAAAGAAGCCGTGTCCGATGTCAACGTAACGGACTCGATCGCAATTGAAAATATCGATATCGGTGGGCCGACGATGATCCGGGCGGCAGCAAAGAATTTTTTCTTTACCGCCGTGGTTACACATCATTCCGATTATCCGGAACTCATCAGAGAAATGGGTGAAACCGGCGGAGCGCTGGGCCTCGCAACGAGACGCGGCCTCGCAACCAAAGCCTTTGAGCGGACTGCGACGTATGACGCCGCCGTGGCCGAGTATTTCAACCGGAGCACCGCGGACGTCATGTTGCCACAATTATCGATCAACGCGGCTCGTGTACAAACGCTTCGATACGGAGAGAATCCCCATCAGAAAGCTGCCCTCTACGGTGATCTATCTCCATTCATAGAGAAAATCCATGGCAAGGAGCTGTCATTCAATAATCTGCTTGATTTGAGCGCTGCACTTTGCTTGATTGATGAATTTGATAACGCAGACGCAACTTGTGCCATTCTCAAGCACACCAATCCGTGTGGCGTCGCCACGGCCAGCAGTCTTCCCGAAGCGTATGAAAAGGCTCTCTCGACAGATCGTCAATCACCTTTCGGAGGAATTGTGGTTGTGAATCGCGCGCTCGACGCGACGACGGCCGAAGCCATCGACAAAGTTTTTACCGAGCTTATCATCGCGCCGGAATACGAGGATGGCGTTCTCGACTTTCTTCAGCAAAAGAAAAACAGGCGGCTTCTCCGTCAGAAATCCCCGGCACGTGCTTCCACTTCTTCTGACGTGCGTTCGGTGATCGGTGGTTTTCTGGTGCAGGAAAGAGACGTAGTGCTCCCCGATTCCGGGTCGCTCAAAGAACAAAGCCGGGTGGTCACCGAGCGAGAACCAACCGACGGCGAATGGCTCGATCTTGATTTTGCCTGGCGCGTCGCCAAACACGTGAAAAGCAACGCCATTGTTTACGCACGCGACCGTCAGACCATCGGAATAGGCGCAGGACAGATGAGTCGAATTGACTCGTCGCAGGTGGCCGTTCTTAAAGGCGGAAAATCCGGGCTAGATTTCTCAAACTCCGTCGTGGCTTCTGATGCCTTCTTTCCGTTTGCAGATGGTCTACTGGAAGCAGCCAGTTGTGGCGCAGTTGCTGCGATTCAACCAGGCGGATCCGTCCGTGATGATGAGGTCATCAAGGCAGCCGACGAAAACGGAATTGCCATGGTCTTTACCGGGCGCAGGCACTTTCGGCACTAAACGAACGGTTGTTCGTTACCCCGTCCAAGAATGGAATACAAGTGAGACTCTGGTCCACTACCGTCTCGGTTTCAGACTTGAACCGAGGAATCGTCTTGAAAACGAATGATCCGTCTATGGGATAAAATCAGGGATTGGATTTTGCTTTTCAGCCTGCTCCTGATTTCTATGATTGTTCTGGTATCGGCCAATGAGCCGATGATAAAGGGGTTACGTGCTCGCGCTCTGGAAACCACGGGCTCGGTCGAATCCTGGTTCACGTGGCTTGGAAGCTACGTGAAGGCGGTCGAAGAAAATGAAGCGCTACGGGAGGAGAATCATCGACTTTCGAGCGAGGTTGCGCGCGCGCGCGAAGCCCGAAGCCAAAACAACCAACTTCGGAACCTCTTGGGACTAAGAGATTCGCTCGGCGCTGAAGCACTTCCCGCCCGGATCATTTCGAAGGACGTGACCCACGAAAGAAATTTCCTGGTGTTGGATGTCGGCACGGATGACGGAATTGAAGAAGGGATGGCTGTCGTAGACCCCAGAGGAATTCTCGGTAAGACCGTGTTGGTAACCAATAAGTATTCAAAGGTCATGACGTATCTGAATTCCGACTTTCACATCCCGGTTAAAATCCTATCATCTGACAGCGACGGACTTCTCAGATGGGATGGGGAGCGTTATGATCGACTTCTCTTGGAACTCGTCGTCCGGTCTCAAAATGTCGAGCGAGGTGAATTGGTGGTGACCTCTGGGTATTCGGGCGTCTTTCAGAAGGGATATCCCATCGGTGAAATCGATTCCGTGTTCATCAACCCCGGGATGATCACGTGGCAGATCTTTGTCCGTCCGTACGCTCGGCTCGACAACGCCACCCATGTGTTCGTTATTCGTTCCATTCCGGACCCGGAGCGCATTCTGCTCGATTCGTAGTGAATATCATTAATCAAAGCCCGCGCGTATGAAACACGTAGCTCTTGGACTATTGGTTTTGTTGACGCTTTCAATCGGATGTCAGTCAGTATCCACCGTACGCGGAAAGAGCGGTCCTCGCTCACCGAAACAGCTGAAAAATGCCATACAGCGGATTCTTCTAGAAGAGCAGTTTGAAAATGGTACGTGGGCCGTACTAATTGTTGATCTTAGTACGGAGACCATACTATATCGACATAATGAAAAAAGAAGCTTTATTCCCGCCTCGAATACGAAGCTCTATACGACCAGTGCGGTATTGGACCAGCTTGGGCCCGAGTTCACCTACCAGACAACCCTCTATATCGACGGACCGGTCGTTGATGGGGTGCTTGAGGGAAATGTAATCGTGCGAGGCTCGGGAGATCCGGTTATCGGCGGCAGGTTCAATGGTGGTGACCGTACGGAGACCTTTAGAAATTGGGCCGACTCATTGGCCTCTTACGGCATTTCCGTAATCAATGGAGATATCATCGGTGATGACGACATTTTTGACGACACGCCACTGGGTTACGGCTGGAGCTGGGACGATGAACCCTTTTGGTACTCAGCCGAAGTCAGCGGTCTGTCCTTCAACGACAACTGCATTGACTTCTCCATTACCGCCCAGAGCCCGGGAATGCCCGGATTGCTCAGCTGGGAACCGGCAAACACCTCATTTGCGAGCGTCACCAACGCCAGTATCTCGATAGATCCAGAATCCTCACTCAATGAGGGATATTCGCGTGACCGAGGCACCAATTCGTTTCGCCTGTTCAGCGAAGTACCGCAGGGCCGTGTGGATCGTGAGTCGCTTACCGTCCGGAATCCGACGCTCTTTTTTGTCCACGTTCTCCGAGAAACTCTTCTAGCGAGCGGGATATCGGTCATTGGTCGTCCGGTTGATGTGGATGACTTGTCCATCAAACCGCATGACTCCCGGGACACCATGATTCGTGTCGCCACGCATGAATCAAGGCCGCTGAAAGACATTGTAACGGTGCTGAACAAGCGCAGCCACAATCTTTACGCGGAGCAGCTCTTACGGACACTCGGAGCCATCCATCCCGTAGACGATCCAGATCTGGACCCTGGTTCGGCAGAAATGGGAATTGCTCGGGCCATGGACACGTTCGTAGCGGCCCGTATTGATACGAGCAGAATTCAACTTGTGGACGGCTCTGGACTATCGCGCGTGAATCTGGTAACCGCTGAAATGACCTCTTTGCTTCTGAATTACATGTTTCGGCACGACGACGACAGTACCCGAGTCGCCTTCTACCGATCGCTACCCATTGGGGGAGTAGATGGAACCCTGGAATTCAGAATGAGGTCAGGCAGCGCATTCGGAAACGTGCACGCCAAAACCGGAACGGTATCGAACGTAAGCACGATCAGCGGATATGTTCACTCCGGGGCAGGAACGCCTCTCTCGTTCGTTCTCATGGCAAATCATTACACCGTAAAAACCGCTAAAGTTCGAGATGCCCAGGATCGCATCATCGAATTACTGGCAACATACAGACGCTAGGAAAGGTGCTCATTTTTCGCAATCGACTTGAAATTAGCGCCGGATGGATCCTACATTCCCGTCAGTATTGTTTTATTTGATTTTTTGTATTTGATTTGTCTAATTCGACTGATTCTTTTCCTCGAGTCTCCTACCCTATCATTCTCAGCACCACCGTCGTTGGCGTTCGTCACAACGGGAAGGTAGCGATAGGTTCCGACGGACAGACCACCATGGGCGAGACGATTATGAAACACCGTGCTCAGAAGGTCCGAAGTCTGTACGAAGGAAAAATTATCGCGGGTTTTGCTGGTGCGACTGCCGATGCATTTACGCTGTTCGAACGGTTCGAAGAGAAGCTCGACGAATTCGGTGGAAACCTAACGCGGTCCGCGGTTGAGTTGGCCAAGGATTGGCGCACAGATCGGTATCTTCGACGACTGGAAGCCCTTCTCGCCGTGGCGTCCCCGGATAGACTCCTGTTGATCAGCGGAACTGGAGATGTCATTGAACCCGATGATGAAATCTTGGCTATCGGTTCCGGGGGACCCTACGCACTCGCTGCGGCACGCGCCATGATGAAACATGCACCCGAATTGACCGCTAAAGAAATCGTTGAACAGTCGCTACAGATCGCTGCAGATATCTGTATTTATACGAATAGTGAAATCACAATGCTTGAAATTGATGCGAGTGAGTAACTCGACCTGAACCACCTGATATGAATTACGGTAGCCCTACGGGTATCCAGAATTGAATGTTAAGTGCCGTTGCTACATGTTATTTCTAGATGACACTGCAAAGAGAACCCAGAATGACTTCCATATTCCGCCAGAACGCAATCATCCTCATTGATTCACCAAACGTCGTTCGAGTGACAAGTGAATTGATGGGCGATTCGAGGCAAGCAGCCGATGTCGTCCACGGTCTTGTCGAGGAACTGAGAAAATATGTTTCGCGAGATCTCGGACTCAACGTGGTACGGACCATATCGTTTTCTACCATTTCCGGAGACCAATCGATCGGGCAGGATATCCGCACCGATCTGCTCGCAAATGGAATTGAGCAACGTGTCGTTTATACAGCCGAAGGCGAGTATGCCTCCTCGATAGAACTTGCTCTCGAAGCGTCTCAAATTTTTCATTCGTCTGCGGATATTGGATCATTTATTGTCTTGTCTGGAGACCACTGGTATGTCCCGTTGGCACAATATATACAGCGAAACGGACGCTCGGTATTGATTGCGGCTCTTGAAACACCTACGACCTCAGAACAGGTCCCATCCGACCTTGCTGAGTGCTTTTTCAATGCGAGGACACTCCTCCAAAAAGCCGGTACAATTGAGACCAACGGGCTCTCATCTACGGGCACTTCCATGGACCCACTCGGTGAGGAGTCGACTGAATCCCAGCGTCCGGAACAGACTGAGACGATCGAAGACGGTATCGCTCGCCAGGCGATGGAAATCATCGAGATGTACTTCGGTCAGTACCGGGAGGTCTATCTGACGCCGCTTTTGAGAAAACTCTCTGAGCTTCTAGAGGAAGAAGATGAGCCCAAAACGGTCATTAACTACCTCGAAGAGTGTGGTGCGGTCTGGCTGGAAAAACGAAGGGGGTTTCCACACAACTATACGGTCTTATTGGTTAATTCCGAACACCCGGATGTCACGGAAATCAAAAATTTGTTTCAAAACGATAATCCGGAGCCGTGCTTAGAGGAGGATGACGTTGACGATGCCGTCGAGAGCGTGTCTGAGGAGTACATCGACGACAAACCCTCCTACGAGCAGGCTCACGACTAGAGCAATGACTATGCAAAACGAGCTTACTCCGCATCAGATTGTAGCCGAACTGGACAAGTACATCATTGGCCAGCACGACGCTAAGAAAAGTGTGGCCATTGCGCTACGAAATCGATGGCGACGGTTGAACGCCCCCGATGAGATGCGGGAAGAGATCATGCCGAATAATATCATCATGATTGGACCCACGGGTGTCGGCAAAACAGAAATTGCCCGTCGCCTGGCTAAACTTGCGAACGCTCCCTTTTTGAAAGTAGAGGCGACCAAGTTTACGGAAGTGGGCTACGTAGGGCGAGATGTCGACAGTATGATCCGGGATCTCGTAGACATCTCTGTCAACATGGTCCGAGAGGAACATTCCGAACGAGTTCAAGCGAGGGCGCGAGAACTCGCAGACGAACGCATTCTCGACATCTTAATTCCTCCTGCGCCGGGCCAGACCGTCGAAGCGGTTCCGGCAACGGACTTTTCACTTGACATGTCCTCTGAAAACCATTCGGAGACCGAGGCTTCCGGTGAGTCTGACCTTAGAGAAAGAACGCGGGATAAATTTCGCCACAAGCTGCAGAATGGAGAGCTGGATGATCGTGAGATTGAAATAGATCTGGCCTCAGATCAAACCCCGATGCTGCAAGTGTTCGGACCCATGGGGATGGAAGAAATGGGTCTCAACCTCCAGGATCTTTTTGGAAATATTGGAGGCAAAAAGAAAAAAAAACGTCGAATCAAAGTCGCTGATGCCCGTGACGTCGTAGTCGCCGAGGAGGCTCAGAAGCTGATCGATATGGATAAGGTGACTAAGGAAGCCTTACAGCGCGCTCAGGAATCAGCCATCGTATTCATCGATGAGATTGACAAGGTGGTTGCTCGAACCGGTTCGGCCAAAGACGGCCCCGATGTATCTCGAGAGGGTGTGCAACGTGACCTTCTTCCGATCGTTGAGGGCTCAGGTGTAATGACGAAGTACGGGATGGTCAAAACGGATCATATTCTATTCATTGCCAGCGGAGCATTTCACGCTGCGAAACCGAGCGACCTGATTCCCGAGATGCAAGGACGCTTTCCGATTCGAGTGGAACTGTCGAGTCTTTCCGAGGAGGATTTCTACAAGATCCTAACGGTACCTAAGAACGCCCTGATTAAGCAGTATCAGACATTGATGAAATCAGAGGGTGTTGACGTCATTTTTACGGACGGCGCCATCAGAGACGTTGCTCGTATTGCAGCGGAAGTGAATGCGCAGGTAGAAAATATTGGTGCCCGGCGACTACACACGATTCTGACGACGCTTTTAGAAGACATCCTTTTCGATGTTCCAGATGCCAACCGGGAATCGGAAATCGTCGTTGACAGTGAACTGGTCGACGCGCGACTTAGTGAAATCGTCAGAGATCGCGATCTGAGCCAGTATATCCTCTAAGAAGACCATGAGCCCGACGGCATCGATCTTCAGTCTCGAGGACCCCGGGATACGCGAGCGATGGGAATCACTCCATAAAGACAGTGTTATTCGTACGCCTTTCGCCACGCTTGGCTACGTCGAAGATCTTTCAAATGTGCTCCATCTTCCAGTGAAAGCTGCGATTGTCACTGCGAAAGAGGATGTAGCAGGCCTCCTTTTTCTCGAGGAAAGAAAGTCTGGCATGAAGTACAATAGCCCTCAGGGATTTACACCGTTTAGTGGCCTGGCGGCTAAAAATATTCCGACAGGCGCTGAGATTCACTCGCGGGACACGTGGTACGAGAGCCTCATCCAATTGCTTCACGGGCAACTCAGCAAAACCGACCTCGTTTTGCCGCCCAACATTCAAGACGTGAGGAGCTTTCAATGGGCTTCGTGGCAGGTTTCACCCCTCTACACGTTTAAATTGGACGTTTCGGATCCCGATCGGTTTTTATCTGGCTGGTCTGAAGGAGCTCACCGACTGTACGCTAAAATGAAGGATCAATACGAACTAACCTGTTCGTCCGACCATGAACACCACATCGTCCAGATGTGCCTGGAGGCTTACGAGAGAAGCAACCGAACTCCGCCTCTTACATCTGACCAACTTGAGGGACTGGTGTTGAGGCAAATCCGACGCGGCCAGGGAGTTTGCTACACCGTTCATCAAACAAATGGCACCGCACCAGGCACCAAGCCAGGCGCCGCACCGAGCGCCGGGGTTGTCGTTCTCGGGGAGGCTCCGGATGCGTACTACTGGGTTGCGGGGAGCATCCCGGGACCGGCAATGACCATATTGCTTGGGAAACTCTCCTACGAGCTTTCGAAAAGGGGCTACAAAACGTTCGACCTGGTCGGCGCCAATACGCCTTCCATCGCAGAATTTAAACGGCGATTTAACCCTGTGCTGACGACGTATTTCCACGTACGGCACGTACGTAACCGTCTATTACGTATCTTTTTCTCTCTCAAAGAAGCCAATCGTTTGTAGGTCGTATTCGATCTGGTACGTCCTGCTCCGACGGGAGAGCGAGAGACCATAGAGCAACCGTCCCATCATTCGTATCGTCATACACTCGTTCTTACGCTCCTGATCACGTCCAGTCTGTACTTCCTCAGATTTGGTTATGATTTTGGAGTCAGTGATCAGGGCGAATTTCTGCCGTACTTGCTCAGTCGGTTGAACCCGGACCTGCTTTCCTCCGATTGGTTCGTCAGCCTTCAGAATTCTGGATTTAATATTCGGACGGGCATCGTAACGCTGCTTCATCCCTTTGCGATGTTTCTGCCGATCTGGTTGACGGTACTGGTGTTCTACGTGCTGGCTTCTCTTTTCTGTATGTCCGCCGTGTTTAGACTCTCCTGGATGGCAACGCGCAGCCCGCTTCTCTCAATGCTTTCTACTATCGGCGTGCTGATTTTTACCCCACACTGGAATCTGGGGGGTAACGAAATCATGAGCAGCATGCTTCTCCCAAGCACAATGGCGTGGGGGTTAGCGTTGTGGGGATGGGTCTACCTCTATCAAGAAAGGGACATGATGGCCGGCGTACTTATCGGAGTAGCCGCATTCGTCCAGCCGCTTGTTTCACTGCAAATAGCCCTGATGGCGTTCCTGACCTTGGGCCTCCTCATGACAGTTACAGACCCGAGAGAGACCATTCGGCGTGTCGTTCGATTCGCTTTCGCTTTCGCACTCTTTGCATTGCCCGTTCTCGTTCCCCTCATCCTGAATCAACTCCGGAGCCCAGGATCCAGCGAAGCGCTTTACATCATAGCAGCTTTTCGAAATCCGCATCATTATTTACCCGACGCTTTTCCTGTTGTGGCATATATAAAATTCGGAACGCTGGCGGTCTTCGGAGGGGTGATATTTTCACTGTCTAAGTCCCAATTTTCGTCACGATTTTGGACGCATGCTGTGACCACGTTACTCGGAATAACCGTCGCTCTTTTGGTTGCCGTACTTGGTACAGTCATCTTGGAACACGCCCTGATCACGAAACTGCAACTCTTCAAACTGACCGTGCTTGCCAAAGTGATTCTCGTTCCAGGCCTGGTTGTCGGTGTGTTTAGATTCGTTCCTGGTAGCCTAAAATTCTGGCTAGAAGAACTTTTGCGTAAGCGATTAACGATCATTCCTTTTGCATCTGTTCCTCTTCTCTTAGCAATTCTTGCCAGTTCGTGGTCACCCGTAGCCACGAGAACGCGACCGAGCCTCGCCCGAAATTCGTCGTCGGAAGGTGTGATGCTGGCATGGATCAAAATGAACACCGGCAAAGGCACCGTTTTCGCGATTCCCCCGACTCTTTCTGGATTCCGCTACCGAGCGGAACGGGCGATATTCGTAGATTTTAAAGCGTTTCCCTTCCATGACGACGAAATGATAGAGTGGTATCGGAGACTTCTATCGGAAGCCCCGATTCAACGTCTTGCCAGAGGTGGAACCATCGCAATGCAGTCCCTCGATGATGCATACAATGACATGTCACCCACGACGGTCGAGCGGCTAGTTCATACGGAGGGGATCCACTTTATTCTGCGACGAAGCGCCTTGAATAGCGAATCGATGATTCCAGGCGTACAACTTGCCCACCAACAGGGAACATGGTGGCTCTACCAATACCATACTCCATTGAATGAGTAAGTCGACTCGTCTCAGATCGCTTCTCGATATCTATCGGAGCAACTCCGGGATGAGAGGCCCGATACTCAAACTGCTATCGGCAACCGGTTACGCATCCGTCGCCGGATATGGAGGAATGCTGATCCTCGTTAGGCTCTATCCGGAGACCTCGTTCGGGTTGTATGATTTTGTCATCTCGATCGTAGGTATCCTCACCCCGTTTGTTTCGTTACGGTACGAAGACACGTTGATGTTGGCCGACAATGACCGGGACAGCGCTCATAGCTTTCTTTTGGCGCTCGGATTGACACTTGGACTGTCACTCGGCCTTTACCTTCTTCTACCGTTTGGCGATGTCTTCGCAGCTTTTTTCGGAGACGAGTCCATAGCGACATGGTTGTGGATCATTCCTCCGATTCTGATCGTGATCCGGTACGCTCGCATTTCCGAGTTGTGGTTGAGTCGTAGCGAACAATTCGGACGCGTCTCACGGGGACAGATGACCTACACCACGACGATGACAGGGATCAAAATTGGTGGAGGATTCATTTCCACGTCCCCCGCGGGATTGTTATTCGGATTTCTGATCGGGTGGGTTTCGGCTATCCTGGTCAATCTAAGGCGCGTTATTGAAGGTGTTTCGCGAGCTCTCGCCGAGGGAGTCTCACTGAAAAAATTGAAATACCTGGCCATTCGATACCGGCGTTTTCCCTTCTTTACGATGCCGGCTTCTTTTGTGTCGATGCTCAGTCTGCGGCTTCCCTTCTTGGTTCTTGCCTATTTTTTCAGCCTGGAGACCGTCGGATATTTTGGACGGGCATTCAATGTCCTCTTCGTCCCGCTGAGCTTGATCGGCGCTGCGGTGGGACAGGTTTTCTTTGTCCGCGCAGTTGAAGCACATCGAGATGGCACACTGGCAGACATAACCGAGATCATTCACAAGCGCCTTGTTTTCCTTGCGTGGTTTCCAGTAACCGTGATTATGGTCGCGGGTCCTGAGATATTCCACTTTCTCCTCGGAGAAACGTGGCAGCTATCCGGTGTCATGGCTCGGTATATGGCGCCATGGATTCTCTTTTCGGCGGTGGCCTCACCCCTCTCGCGTCTTTTCGATGTGCTCGAACGCCAGCGTGTGGAGTTCGCGACCAACTTTGCCATGTTTGTCGTTGTTGCATCCGGCTTGATCTACGGTGGTTCGACAGGTGACGTCATGTTGACACTGCAGCTTCTCACGATCGGTGGTTCAGTGGTACGTGGTTGGCAGATCGTGATTCTGATGAGAATGGCCCGGGTTGAGATTCGGAGTGTTATCAGGCCATATATCCGATATGCTCTTCTAAGTCTCCCATGGTTGGCGCTGACGGGAGCAGCGGTTACGTGGACGAGTCCGGCTATCGTAACCCTCGTAGGAGTCGTAGGAGGCATCTCCTTCTTGGTATCCGTCGTGTTCTCGGAAGGGTTGCTCGTTTCCAGAGACAGTCTTCCCGAACAACATCCTGAATCCAACGAATGAAAGCGCCCGTAAAACTCGTCGCCCTTGTCCTGGTCCCTTTTTTAGTTGGAGCGTGTCAAGAGTCCCGCAACCAACAGTCGGTGTCGGCGATGACGTTTAACATTCGCTATGCCAATCCCTCGGACGAAATTCATGTCTGGGAAAACCGAAAGGACTGGGTCGCGGAGATCATCCGCGAATCGGAAGCTGATGTGGTTGGACTGCAGGAGGCTCTAAGGCACCAGATCGATACGCTGTCGACCAGGCTTCCAGAATATGAGTGGGTCGGACAGGGAAGATCCGATGGGCAGAATGGTGGCGAGTTCTCGCCCATTTTCTTTAGAACGGATCGGCTCCAGCTCCTCGAGACAGAGACATTCTGGCTATCTCCCTGGCCTGACTCGGTAGGTTCGGTTGGGTGGGACGCGGCTTTGCCTCGCATCGTAACATGGGCTTCGTTTGAGTTGAAAGCCACGGGGGGCACCTTCTTGTTCTTCAATACCCATTTTGATCATCGGGGAGAAGGCGCAAGAGAAGAGAGTGCCCATTTACTCCGGAGGAAGATCATGGAGATTGCCGGTAGCCGTCCGTTCATCGTCACGGGTGACTTCAATACATTGGATTCTCAGCCACCCTATTCCGCACTCACTTCAAAAACTCCCTTCGCGCCTATCCTGCTCGATACCCGGTCAGCCGCCGTCCAATCGGATATGACTACTTTCCGAGGATTTGAGGTGGGGTTAACAGAGTCTCGGACCATCGACTACATTTTCCATTCCGAATACTTTCTGGCGACATCGCATGAGGTGCTCGACGAGTCGCGAAAAGGCTCCTATCCATCAGACCATCTTCCGGTGCTTGTGGTGCTGGACCGGCCGAATAGGCCATAACTGAGCGGGTGATGAGATTCGAACTCACGACCCTCACGTTGGCAACGTGATGCTCTACCACTGAGCTACACCCGCTTTTGAAAGCGCGCCCATTATATAAATATTCACTCGTCCAGTCAACCGGAGTTCCGTCCTTTACACGAAGCTCAAGAAACGTTTTCAGGAATCTCGGTTACCGATGTACCCTTTCGAGACGAGTAACTCGGCGTTGAGGATGGCTCCACCGGCGGCTCCACGTATCGTGTTGTGAACGAGAGATACAAATCGATAGTCAAGTACTCCACAGGCTTTGAGTCGTCCCACCGAGACTGTCATTCCCCCTCCCAACAGGGAGTGGCGAGCAGGCTGGGGACATTCGGGGTCGTCAAAGAGGTGTAAGAATTGATCGGGAGAAGAAGGGAGATCGATTACATCCGACGGTGAATTGAAATTTCTAAATACCCCCTCCACGTCCTCCAGACTGGCCTTCTCTCTGAACTGAACGGAAATACTGATCAGATGTCCATCGACGACCGGGACTCGATTGCACTGGGCACTGATTGAAATTTCCGATCGCTGCACCTCGGAATCGACGACGGACCCGAGCAGTTTCAGTGGTTCCATTTCTAACTTTTCCTCCTCACCCCTGATAAACGGCAACACGTTTCCCTGTATATCCAGAGATGAAACTCCGGGATAACCCGCCCCGGATAAGGCTTGCATCGTTGTGATCTGGAGGGCATCCACACCGAACGCATCATCCAGGGGCTTTGCCGAACACACCACTCCTACGGTGGAACAGTTGGGATTCGTCACGATGAATCCGCCGTTGGGCCATGATTGCTTCTGAATGAGACACAAATGATCAGGATTTACTTCCGGAATCAGCAGTGGTACGGTCGGGTCCGAACGGAAATTTTTTGCATTCGAGATCACAGGTAATCCTTGCGACGCAAACTGAGACTCCAGTTCCGTGGCGACGGAAGAATCCAATCCGGAAAAAACGAAGTCGCATTGGAGCGGATCGGCTGCACGTTTGACCGTCGTCTCTGAAACTGCTTTCGGAATCGGAGCGGTTCCCATCCAGGTTACCGCTTCCGGGTACAGCTTCCCGACTGAACGATCGGAAGCAATCAGTTCTGCCGTTTCGAACCACGGATGTCCATCCAGCAGTTCAATGAATTTCTGTCCGACTACACCCGTTGCTCCCAATATGCCCATTCGGTATCGTTTACTCATAACCCAATTCTCGTGCGTGGAATTGACGTCGCGCTTCGTGTCGATCATCATGGGTCAGGCGACGCCCGTCATCAAATCCAAAGCCACGAAGATACCACCCGCAGGCGTTCGGATTCATCCAAAGTTAATCACCATTAAAAATTTAGACGGTCTAGGGAATAGAAACGGTATATCGTTATACCACTGGTGTTTACATGATATAAATAATGTATATAATTAGTCGTCAGCGTCGGTATCTCCTTCCGCATTTGATCCGCGCTGTCATTAGTTTAAACGCCTTCTAGCAGACTCTCTTCTACTGCCACTTTTATCTCATCAACTCTAACGAAAGCGTGGCTGTAATCATCAACGGTAAGGCAATCGCTGCCGACATCAGGAATGACATTAAACAGGGCGTCGACGAGTTGATAAAAGCGGGACGTCGCCCACCGTATCTGGCGGTGGTTCTGGTAGGCGATGACCCTGCTTCCGCATCATATGTCCAAGGAAAACAGAAGGCCGCCCATGAAGTGGGCATCCAAAGCGATACCCGTACGTATCCTGATTCAATTACTCAGGCGGACTTAGTGAACGTGGTGCACCGACTCAACGATGACTCAGAGGTTGACGGTATTCTCGTGCAGCTTCCTCTTCCCGATCATATAGAGTATCAACGCGTCATTGAGGCGATCAATCCCGACAAAGACGTTGACTGTTTTCATCCTGAAAACGTAGGAAAGTTGATGCTAGGCTTACCGGGATTCAAACCGGCCACGCCAGCCGGCATTGTTGAGCTGATCAAGAGATCCGGTATCGATATCGCAGGAAAAAGAGTGGTAATCATCGGTCGGTCCAATATTGTCGGCAAACCCCTGGCCAGCCTCCTGATTCAAAAGGGAGTGGACGCTACCGTAACCGTGTGTCACAGTCGCACGCAGAACTTGCCGGACATTACACGACGGGCAGACATCCTGGTCGCGGCCCTCGGACGAGCGGAATTCGTGACGGCGGATATGGTAAAAAAAGGCGCTGCTGTCATCGACGTTGGGATAAACCGTGTTGACGATGCAACCAAAGAGCGTGGATACCGACTGGTTGGAGATGTAAAGTTCGACGAGGTGGCCGAGAAAGCATCCTTCATCACGCCGGTCCCGGGTGGAGTGGGTCCGATGACGATCGCCCTCATGCTTCAAAACACACTGGTTGCAGCGCAGTAACCGTGATTCGAGAGCGGCCCATTAAGCGTTACGCCGATCCTACGAGCGCACCTTCCAGGAGCTCACCATTGACCATGAAATCGTATCCGATCGTTGCGCTTTTTGCCAAGGTGGCGGCAACAGAGCAATATTTCCCGAGACTTAGTTCGATAGCTCGCCGAGCTTTTGACGGCTCTACATCGCCTTCGAAAATAAATCGTACGTGGATATCGCCATACACAGACGGGGAAGTGCCATCGGGCTTCTCCCCTGTGATCTCCATGTCAAAGCGTTCAACCTGTTGCCTGCTCTTGGCCAGGATCGAGACAATATCAACCCCGCTGCAACTACCCAATGCCATCAGCAGAAGCTGCATGGGACCAACACCGCTTCCGACTCCATTCTCATAGGCCGTCGCGTCGTCCATGTCGACGGTGTGTCCATTCGCGTTCTGGCCACGAAAATGAAAATCCGTTTCCTGTTTGGTAACGCGAACTTTGATCGTAGCCATTTATGATTTTACCAATTTCGTCTGGTGATCTTTTTCTTCGTGGGTGGCTTTATTGGGAACAGCTTTATCCAGAATGGCTTCACTCGGTAGATCTCCTTCCGACACAGCTTCGTCTGACTCGGGTTCGTCAGCCACAGAATCGTCCCAGGTCCATTTTTCCAGGCCTTCGATCGCTCCATGAGCCGTCAGGTCATGTTGGATGGGTGTGACCGAGACGAAGCCGTTATCAATCGCCGCAAGGTCCGTATTCTCTCCCGAATCCATATTTACGAAGGTACCGGATAGCCAGTAATAAGGTTGATCAAATGGATCCATTCGTTCGCTGAAGGACTCTTCCCACTTGGATTTTGCCTGACGCGTGATGGAGATCCCGCGTATGGCCTCGTAGGACAAATCGGGGATATTTACATTGAGGAGAACTCCGTGAGGCAATCCACGTGCTAGAACCTGTTTGACGATCTTGCGGGCAATCCTGGCACTGCCTTCGAAATCCCCTCCCCTCCACCGGCAGAAAGAGAACGAGACTGCCGGAATTCCCAGAATGGTTGCTTCCGTAGCCGCGGAGACTGTACCGGAATAAATGACATTCACAGCGGCGTTGGGGCCCTGATTGATGCCGCTTACGACCACTGCGGGAGTGCGCTGCAGCAATTTATCGATCGCAAGCTTAACGCAGTCAGCTGGCGTACCGCTCACGCTGAATGCCTTTACAGCGCCTGACGGAACCCGGAATGGCCAAGGTCTGGCTCGAACGGGATCGCGAATGGTGATCGAATGACCCACGGCGCTTTGTTCATGCGCCGGGGCAACAATTATGATCTCTCCCAGGCCGTCCAAACCGGCCGCCAGCGACAGAATTCCGGGTGCATCTATACCATCATCATTGCAGATCAGGATCAGGGGTGGGTCCGTCTTAGAACTATGAGTCATCCCGCCGCCCCTCCTCTAGTAACTTTCATCTTCGGTTGGAAATTTTCGATTTCGTACATCTTTAATGTATCTGGCGACCGATTCTTTAATCACCTCGTCGAGTCGTGCATACCGTCGCACGAATCGAGGATTGAAATCTGTTGTCAGGCCTAATAAGTCATGTGTTACAAGTACTTGACCGTCGCATTCCAGTCCTGCACCGATTCCGATGGTCGGGATTTTGATAGAAGATGATACGTCGGCTGCGAGCTCAGCAGGAATCTTTTCAAGGACCAAGCTGAAACAACCCGCCTCTTCAAGGAGAGCTGCATCCGCCAATAACCTCTTCGCTTCCACTTCGTCTTTGGCTCTTACCTGATACGTACCAAATCGGTAAATGCTTTGTGGGGTCAGGCCCAGGTGACCCATCACAGGAATTCCGGCATCCAAAATTCGTTTTACAGCGGATTTGATCACCTGACCTCCTTCCGCCTTAACACCATGCACGCCTGCTTCTTTCATGAAGCGAATGGCTGAGGCGAGGGCCTTCTTCGAGTTCCCCTGATACGACCCGAACGGAAGGTCCACAATAACCAGTGCCCGTTCGACCCCTCGGACCACACACTGAGCATGGTAGATCATCTGATCCAGCGTGATGGGCAGTGTTGTCTCGTGGCCGGCCATGACGTTCGAAGCCGAATCTCCCACCAGGACGACATCGACTCCCGCGCTGTCCAACAATCTTGCAGACGTGTAATCGTATGCCGTCAACATAGCAATCGGAATTCCACGCTCCTTCATTTCGCTCAGGGTCAGCGTCGTTACACGCTTGGCGGCATCCGGTACGGCGGGGTTTACTTGTGTACTCATAGCTCAGCTGGTATGACTCTGGCGTGGAATATAGGGCGAAGATTGGCGTCAAAAGAAAAGCGGATACCCCTTCCGGAACACCCGCCTTTCAAATTTGGAGTTAGTGAGCGTTCAGTCGCTTTGGGCCTCCTCGTCGATTTCAATTCCCAATTGTTCTGCGATATCCAGATTGATGTTGATCACAGAATCTTCGTTCACGAAGAGCAGTGCCGGCGATCTCAAAACAAGGTCCAGTCCCTTTGCTGCAGCTACCTCGTCGATTACTTCCTGTACGCGATCCAGGAGCGGAGCCATAAGATCCTCCTGCTTTTGGGCCAGTTCCTGGTCCTTGCGCGCCGCAGAATCCTGAATCTCAGTCTGTAGTTGGGCCAACTCGGCCTCACGTTCTGCCTGTCGCGCCGTGGACAGCAGCGGTTGTTGCTTCTGATACTTGGTTACCCGTTCCTGGAAATCCTCCGCTAGCGCCTGAAGTGCCTCCTGACTGGTACGGTATTCTGCGGCCATCTGCTGCTGAATATCCTGATATTCGGGCATAAAAGTGATAATTACATCCGGGTCTGCATAGCCGATTTTTAACGATTGCGCCGTTGCCGGGGCACTAAACACCGATGCAAACAAAATTGCAACTGCACCGATTTTTGCAAAACGCATTTTAGTTTTCATTGATTGAATAGATTAATAATGTCACGGTCGTGACGGCTCAATTAATTACCTGTCGTTGATTTCGCAAGCCCGTCACTTCAATTCCAAGCTCTTCTAAAACCTTGTCACTGATGTCCCACTGGTCTCTCGCAAATAAGAAAAGAAAGTCTCCGGATTTGTCAAAGATATAGTCAAACCCTTCTTGTATGGCTACTTCCTCAATCGCAGTGAGTACCCGCTCTTGAATAGGTCGCATCAACTGTTCCTGCTGAGTGAAGATTTCCCCTTCGGGTCCAAAATATCCCGTACGACGATTCTCTAAATCCTCCTCGGCGTTCATAATCTCCTGTCGTCTTCTCTGGCGTTCCTCATTTGTATAAAGAAGTTCGCGAGCCTGATAGTCTTTGAACTTCTGATCCAACTCTTGACTTAATTTTTTCAGTTCGGCATTCCACTCATCAGCCGTTCGGTCTATTTGCTGTTGAACCGTTATGTATTCAGGGGTCTGGGACAGAATGTATTCAGAGTCTACGTGACCCACTTTCTGTTGAGCGCTCGATGCCGTAATGCCAAAGATGGCGAAAAATGCGAAGATGGCCATGCGCATGTTCGAGTTCCGTGTCATAATTCGTTCCTCCCATCGGACGGTTAATGTCCAAAATCGTATACAAAACCTCTCAAGTCCGTGGTCTGTTACTGTCCGAATCCCTGACCAAGGCTGAACTGAAACGTCCATTTTCGGCTGCCATCGTGTCTCGAGTTGATCGGATCAAACGAATCGAAATTGTATCCGTAAGTCAGCTCAATCATACCGAGAATGGGCAGAAATAGACGTCCACCGAATCCAGCCGATCGAAATATGTCAGAAGGATTATAGGATCGAAAACCATCCCACGAGTTTCCTGCATCAATAAACAAATATGGTGCCGCCTGAAGTTGGTCCGCCCGGACGGCGAGCCATCTCAGCTCAGAGGTGAACTTGTTCAAAATCCTGCCACCGAACGGATCGTCGTCGAGACGGGGACCCAGTGCACCCAGAGGATACGCTCGCATATAGACAATGTCTTTTCCAAAGAAGTTGAAGAATCCCTGTGTTTCGAAAGGAGATCCTCCAAGTACAAATCGCTCGAATTGGACCTCTTCCCCGTTTAGCGATCCGATATAGCCCGCATCGACTCCCACCCCGATCGAAACCCTGTTCATCAGAGGCATATTCCAACTCGTATTAAGACGCCACTTGTGATACTGAATCAGATTGCCAATGGGCGGCGCAATCTCTAAAGACAACAGGAGCTTTGAACCTGTGCTAGGGAAAAGTGGATGGTTCGTGGAATTCCGGATGAGTGACTGCTTAAACGTTATTTCCGAGCTTATGCCCAGAGGCAACGTCGAGATGTAATCGTTGTTGTCGAAATACTGATATCCAATCGTTGTGGAGGTACTGAAAAACTGATCCGGCCACTGAAGTCGCCGCTCATAAAACGTTCTGACTGAAAAGGTCAACAGGTTTCCTGTCGACGTGGTATTAAACGAGGAAAGTGAGATCCTGGAAAAGGAGAGTGAAAATCCAAGTGGTGTCGGGCGACCTCTAAACCACGGCTCCGTAAAGGACAATGAATAATTTTGATATCGCCTTCCGTTTGTCTGTACACTCAGAGACAACTTCTGACCATCTCCAGAAGGCAATGGACGCCACGCACTTCTATTAAACAGATTTTGAGCCGAGAAATTATTGAAGCCAAACCGGAGCATGAGCACGATTCCAAATCGACCCCACGTGCCTGACAATTCCAATTGGTCCGATCCTTGTTCTTCAAGATTGTACTTCAGATCAACTTGTTTCTTCTCCGGATTGAGCTCAACCCCAGGTCCTGCGGCCAGAGACTCCTGTGTGAAGTAGTTCATCTGCATGAGCCGTCGAATGGATTCCTGGATATGACTCCGGCTAAACGTATTGCCCGGAACGGTAAATAATTCTCGACGAATAACATGCTCACGGGTTTTCCGATTGCCGGCAATGGTAACGTCACCATAACGATAGATATCGCCTTCAAAAATGTCGAAGGTGAGATCCAGTGAGTCTTCTCCAACAATGGAAATACGTGGATTTACGTTAAACCGCATGTATCCGCGGTTCATATACAGACTCGACACATCGTTGTCTTTTCCTACACCGTATAGCTTTTCGTCGAGCCGCCGGGTATTGAAACGGTCTCCTCGGAGAAACCCCAATTGAGTTGTAAGTACGGCGTCGGTAAATATCGTATTGCCTTCCCATGCGATATTCCGCACGAAGTATTGTGGACCTTCCAGAACATCTACTTCAACGATCATTTTGGGCTTCTTTCCCGGAATCTGCTCGAGGTACACGGAGTCCCGAACAACACGTGCGTCATAGTATCCACGCTCGTTATACTCGTCAACTATCCGCTCGAGATCTTCGTGGAACACGGCTTCCTTATAGATTCCTCGTCGCCAGAACTTCCACCAGGAGGGCTTTTTCGTTTTCATGAATTTCCGCACTTTGTTATCCGTGAGGGATTCATTGCCGCTGACGATTATCTCTCCCACTTTGACTTTCGGACCACGATCAATCGAAAATTCCAGTGTTGACGTATTATCGTCGTGGTCCGTGCGAGTGACTTCGACCGTCGCCAGTGGTCTACCTTTCTCTGCGTAGTACTCTATTATGACCTGTTTGGCGCGTGCAATCGAACTGGGTCGAACAGCGGCCCTCGTATACAATGGTACTTCCTTTCGTAGGTCTTTCTGCTCACCCTTGCTGATTCCACTGAATTGATAGTCGCGAAGAGATGCGGTCCGCTTGACTCGAATGACTAGAAAAACACCTTGCCCAACGCGCTGCTCTTCAAGGATTTGAACATCTTCATACGTGCCCAGCCTGTAGATCGCCCGGATCGCATCTCCGAAAGCAGGATCGCCGGGAATCGTAACTCGCTGTCCCACCCTCAGGCGACTACTTTGTTGAACAAAGCTGCGCGTGTATTCGTCCGTCACTCCCTCAACAGACAAACTAAGAATCTCCAGATTGTCGAAGCCATTGGCCTGGGTCGAACTTCCGATTTGTGCGCTGGCCGATCCAGTCAGGAATGCACCAAACACTAAGACAATGATTAATCGCACGGACATAAACTCTCTAATAAATGGATCAGGGTGGAACACCTCTGCAGTTGATTTCCGCACTAACGGCGAATATCGGGCCTTGGTTTCGCGAAGACGGGTGCCATTCGTACTTCCCTACGAAACGACAAAAACATGGGATTTATTGTCTTTGAGGAGCTACGGCCACCTTTGCGACGTCAAGAACGGAAACAGGGCCGGCGTGGTTTAAAATGGTCAACCTGCGGTTTCAACACGTCCAAATCGACGATCCCGACTCTGAAAGACTTTTATGGCATCGTAAAGCTGTTTGCGACGAAAATCAGGCCAGTAGACATCGGTAAAGTACAATTCAGAATATGCGATTTGCCACAGAAGGAAATTAGAGATGCGAATATCTCCACCTGTACGAATCAGCAGATCCGGATCCGGTACGGTGACGGTCTCAAGTGCCTGAGATATCATCGATTCGTCTATGGAATCAGGATCTAAGTAACCGTCTCTGGCTCTCCTTGCCAGGGCTCGTGTCGCTTCAATAATCTCCCAACGACCACTGTACGAAAGGGCAAGGATCAGTGTGATCCGCTCATTCTCTGCACTCGCCGTGATCGACTCCTCCAACTCACGCTGAGCAGCAATAGGAAGCTCGCTCCAGTTTCCGATCGACTGGAGTCGAATACCCTTTTCGAGAAACGTATCCATCTCTTTGCGGAGCGTTCGAATGAGCAGCTCCATGAGTGCATTGATTTCGCTTACTGGCCGGTTCCAATTTTCCGTGCTAAAGGTATACAATGTCAGATACCGGACACCCACTTGAGCACAGGCGTCAACGATATCCCGAACAGATTCGACGCCCTCTTTGTGGCCTTGTATTCGATTGAGACCCTTCTGCTTCGCCCATCGACCATTGCCGTCCATGATTACGGCGATGTGTTCGGGGACATTTCCGTTCGCTGCGAGCTCCTGTTGAGCCTTGAGATCCGCTTCGTTTTGGCTGGTCATGTTTAGAGACCCAAGCGAAGGAATGAATGGGCTTTAGACTGTCGGATGACTATAGGTTCAGAATATCGTTGAATATGACAAATGCCATAAACGCGAACAGAAGGACCATCCCGATCTGCTGAAGAACCATTCTCAACTTTAACGACACCTCGCGCCGCACGATTCCCTCGTACAAGAGAAAAACGAGATGTCCTCCGTCAAGAGCTGGAATCGGTAGGATATTGATGATGGCCAGCGTAATCGAAAGTATAGCAACGATTTGCCAGAAATAGTAAGCGCCGTTTTGGGCAGCTTCCTTGGTCAGCTTGGCGATCATGATCGGGCCGCCAATATTCTCCCGGAAATTTTCCTTACCTGTAAACAGCCTTCCCAGGCTGGTGATCATGACTGAAGTTTTGGTCCATGTTTCGGATAGACCAGCCCCAACAGCCTCAATGGGCGAATGCTTCAGCGTGGTGAGGTAGTTACGGACCCCAAGAAGATAGCGTCCTCCGTCCATCGTCGGAGTGAGGCTCGTCTCGTAAAGCACCCCGGCCCCAGACGGATCGTTGATGGCAACGGCCCCGGGTGGAATGATGCCAGACAATGAATCGGGACGCCTAAATCTGATGACCATAGACTCGCCCTCCGACTCCTGAACCAGCTCCGACATCGTTGAGTAAAAGCTGACTGGCGTTCCGTCGATACGCTCGATCAGGTCTCCAACTCGTAGGCCCACCTTTTCTGCA
Source organism: Bacteroidota bacterium (assembly GCA_022567305.1). Taxonomy (GTDB): domain Bacteria; phylum Bacteroidota; class Rhodothermia; order Rhodothermales; family UBA10348; genus SMXL01. Next base: position 41,938 of record JADFHF010000001.1, read on the forward strand.
CCGCCACCTTCGACGATTTCTCCGATAATGGCTGCATCAAAACTGACTCCAAATCTCCCACCTGACCTATTGAGACGGGTCATGATATCATCCAGTCCATGAACCGTCTGCGTCGCCTCGTCGCGTTCAAACTGGACGATGAATTGATCCGCCTTTAACAACTCTTCCAATTGGGTTACTCGGAAATTGGCATGGGTCGCATCGCCATTTACCGATATGATCCTATCTCCTGTACGAAGGCCCATATCGTAGGCAATCGATCCTTCCTGAATCTTGACAAGGCCCTCAGCGACCGGGATCGGAAAACCATAAAAGGCATTGAGAGAGATGAACACCACAGCCGCCAAAATCATGTTAAAGACGACTCCGGCCGTTATGACGATGATTCTTTGCCAAACCGGTTTTGATCGGAATTCCCAGGGTTGCGGCTGCGACGTCAGTTTGTCCGTGTCCATACTTTCGTCAACCATCCCGGAAATTTTCACATATCCACCCAGCGGCGTTAATCCGATCACGTATTCCGTTTCACCAAATTTTTTGCCGATGATCTTCGGAGGAAACCCGATCGAAAATTTTTCGACCCGCATCTTGAAAAACTTGGCAAGCAGAAAATGACCGAGTTCGTGAACGAAGACCAGAATCATGATGGCCAGAAGGAGCCACCCGATGGTCGTTAGGATTTCGAAAAATAATCCCATAGGAGGTGCAGGCGAGGAGTAATGGTCCTCGATGTAAACGAAGAATTAAAGGGGCGATCTAATGTACTTGGGCATTAGCGAGTTCCTGAACCCGACTACGTGCTCGCCTGTCGGCATGGAATAAGTCTTCAATAGTCGCACTTCCTTCATCCTCCAAATCGTTCATCGTGCGCTCAATCAGCGAAGGAATGTCCAGAAATCCGATCTTGTCCTGGAGAAACAGGGCGACTGCCATCTCATTGGCTGCGTTTAGAACCGCGGGCGTTGCGCCCTTGGCATTGAGGGCATCGAACGCTAAACCCAAACACGGAAACTTCGCCGGATCGGGTTTTCTAAATTGGAGGTCATCAACATCGTGCCACGAAATCCTAGGATGATCAGCTGGCCAGCGTTCGGGGTAACACAGCGCGTATTGAATGGGGACTTTCATGTCCGGCACGCCGAGTTGTGCTTTTGTGGATCCGTCAACAAAACTGACCAGTGAATGGACAATCGATTGGGGATGTACCAGAACATCGATGGCGTCCGCATCCACGTCAAAGAGCCAATGCGCCTCGAGAACCTCGAGACCTTTATTCATCATCGTCGCTGAATCAATGGTAATCTTCGGGCCCATTTGCCATGTGGGATGACGCAGGGCCTCTTCTTTGGTTATCTGCGAAAACGTCTCAAGCGCCCGCTCTCGAAAAGGCCCTCCGGAAGCTGTCAGGATCAGTCGTTCTATCGATTCCTTCTCCTCACCCACGAGGCACTGGAATATCGCCGAGTGTTCACTGTCTACCGGAATGATCTCGGAGTCGTGCTTTGCCGCAAGTGGACAAATAAGAGATCCTGCGATCACCAGTGTTTCCTTATTGGCCAGTGCAATTCGTTTTCCTGCCTTGATGGCCGCAACCGTCGGACGCAGTCCAGTGGCTCCAACCACCGCCGTCACAACCACGTCGGTAGATTCGAGTGCAGCAGCCTCTTCCAACCCTGATTCGCCGTCCAGGACATCAATGGGTAATTCGGCCAAGCGTTCCTGAAGGCTCGCGACTCGTGCCTTGTCTGCGATCACGACGCACTCGGGTAAGAACTCCCGGGCCTGGTCGGCAAGTCGATCGACCGCGGATCCGGTAGACAGGACCGATACCTTGAATCGATCGGGAAAGAGTCGGATGATATCGAGCGTTTGCCCGCCAATTGACCCCGTTGATCCTAAAACAGCGACGTTTCTCACATCTGGGTTTCGGCTTTCAAACATGCGGACCTATGCATCGTTGGCGAAAATGAAGTGGGGTAAAACGCGAGAATATTGGCCTATTTTCCGCCTTTGGGACATAATAAATGATCAAGAAATGGGCGAGACGCGAAGTTGATGAAACTTACGTGCTTCGACCACCATATTAAAGCGTCTTTTAATCTGCACAGATCAAATCGAACATAGTCCTGCTTATCTCGAGATTTACTTGAGACAGCATCTCTGAGACGTATCGGTATGAGGCGACAACGCCCTCTTCTTAATTTCCTTCTAATCGGTTCCTTTCTAGCTCTCACATCGCTCAGGGTAGGAGCTCAGATTTCTGACAGTGCGCTCGTTTCGCGATTCCAACTGGCAGAGTCGTTCTTACGGGCCGCTCAGTATCAGAGGGCCATTGGTCTTTTGGAGGACCTGGTTGCACGAAGCCCCGAAACGCATGTTTTTTACGAGCGGCTTCGGACAGCTTACGAAAACGTTAAGCGGTTCGAAGATGCCATCGCGCTGGTCGATACTAAAATCAAAACTGAATTAGTACCGACCCTTTACATTTCAGAAAAGGCCCGACTCGTCTATCTGACAGGTGATGAGCAACGTGCCATGGACGTCTGGCAAGAGGCCATCGATACGAGTCCAAATGCTCCAAGCGTCTACCTTCTGGTTTATCGTTCCGTCATGCAGGTGCGGATGTTTGAGCTAGCCATCGCGTTTCTGGAACAGGGACGAGATCGCCTTGAAAATGACACTCTTTTTCAAACCGACCTGGCCTATCTGTATGGACTCTCCGCACAGCATGACAAAGCCATGCGGGAGTACCTGTCGCTTTTAAGGACAACGGACGAGCAACTGAACTTTGTTCGGTCTCGCCTCAATCAGTTCATTCTGGATGACGGTGCACTCGAGGTAAGTATTGCTGAAGTTGAGAACGCTGTAGCCATCGAACCGCTGGTGCGGTCGTACCGTGACCTTCTCGGCTGGCTGTACATCGAGGCCGGTAGGTTTCGAGATGCGTTTAACGTGAATCGCGCGATTGATCAACTGGAAGACGAAGACGGTCGGGTGCTCTATGCGTTTGCCCAGGTCGCTGCCGAGGTCGGCGCATTTGACGTAGCCGTCGAGGCATATGAGGAGGTGCTCGTTTCGTACTTAAATGTCCCGACGCTTCCGGATGCGCTTCGCGAATTGGGTCTGACTCTTGAGCGGTGGGCGGTGAGTGAAAACGAACGCGTGTATGACGATTCCGGTATGAACATACCGGATACCCATTATCACGAGGCACTGCGAACATATTCTCAGTTCTTGACGGACTATCCTACTCACGCGTTTTTTCCAGATGTTCTCCGTCGGATCGGACGACTTCAACAGGACATCTTTTTTGACTACCAGGCTGCTGAAGAAATACTTTCTGAAGTCATCTCGAGATACCCGAATCATAGAGCCGCCAACGATGCTGCTTTCGACCTTGCCCGCTTGAAGCTGGCAAACAACGACCTGATAACGGCTGAGGTACACTTCTCAAGAATTGTATCCAGACTCAGAACCGGTGAAACAGCTGACCTGGCTCGATTCGAACTTGCACAGATCCATTTCTACCGCGGTGAACTGGAAAGTGCCTTGTCGCTGGCGTCCGTATTACAGGAGAATACATCAGCCGATGTGTCCAATGATGCTACTCAGCTCAAGCTTTTGCTGATTGAGAACCGGGGACCGGATTCCCTCGATACACTCCTTCACGGATTTGCCCAGGCGATGCTGCTCATTCGGCAGCACCGAACAGATGAAGCCCTGTCCCGCATCAATTTTTTGTTGGAGCAATCCGGTGAGCATCCACTTACAGATGATCTCCGATTTGAGCGTGCAAACCTTCTGCGCGTACATGGCCAGTCGGTCGAAGCGCTGCAGGCCTATTTGGAAATCCCCCTGATTCATCCGTATAGTTTTTTAGTTGATCGATGCTTATTTGAGGCGGCGGAGATTCAGGAGCGCGATTTGGGCGATTCGTCAGGCGCAATCGCCACGTATTTTCGTTTACTAAACGAATATCCCGGATCACTCCTCGTTCCGGATACACGAGCTCGAATTCGAGCACTTCGCGGCGACGGTGCCTGACCGTACACGATAGCGACACGATGACGAACCTTTTTACATTCGGCAAGTGTAGGCTCCTGTTCTTTGGGCTGATTCTACTGACGGCAAATCCTGCCCGGTCGCAGGATATATTGATCTCCATGGATGATCGCCAGTCCGATCACCTGAAAGCATATGGTGCGGTTTTTTGGGCCCTGGAGCGTCAAATTCCGGTTGATTGGCTTCTCAATTATCGAGGAGGATCGTTTTTACTTGCACAGGACGACGTCAGTGAATCGGAACTTCTGATCCGAGGCGTGTCCTATGAACTCTTGTCCGGCGCCCAGACGTCTACCGTGATTTCCGAAATAGAAGACGAATCAAGCAACACGAGTATCATCCGGCTCGAAAAGGCCCCGAAGATCGTCGTCTATGCCCCCGACCAGACATTGCCCTGGGATGACGCCGTGCTCTTGGCGTTGACCTATGCCGAGGTGCCATACGAGATGATCTACGATGATGGCGTACTCGATGGAAAGCTGGCCGACTACGACTGGCTCCATCTCCATCATGAGGACTTCACGGGTCAGTACGGAAAGTTCTTTAACTACCGAAGCTCTCAGTGGTACATCGAACAACAGAGACAGGCAGAGGCAACTGCTCGTCGGCACGGCCTCAGGAAGGTGAGCCACTTGAAACTGTTGGTAGTCGAAGAGATTCGCACCTACGTCGCAACCGGCGGATTCCTGTTTGCCATGTGCTCGGGTACGGACACCTTTGATATCGCCCAAGCTGCGATCAGAACGGACATCGTTCCGTCCGAATACGATGGCGATTCTATCGACCCCAATGCCCTTGCCTCCCTGGATTTCGATCGAACATTCGCTTTCCACAATTTTCGACCGAGTTTCAATGCCCGCGAATACGAACATTCGGACATTGATACGGGCCCCCCTCCCCCTCAGCTCCGAAATCCTGCTGTGGACTACTTCACCCTATTTGACTTCAGCGCAAAGTGGGATCCCGTTCCTACCATGCTGACGCAGAACCATGTCTCGACCGTAAAGGGTTTCATCGGTCAGACAACCAATTTTCGAAAGAGCACCGTCAAACCCAATGTGGTTATTCTGGGCGAGGCACCAGGCCGGGATGAGGTTCGATACTTGCATGGCACGTTTGGAGAAGGCACGTTTACCTTCTATGGTGGACATGACCCTGAGGATTATCAACATTATGTAGGAGACCCCGCAACAGACCTGAGCCTCCACAAACATTCTCCGGGCTATCGTTTAATTCTGAACAACATTCTCTTCCCGGCAGCCAAGAAAAAGAAGCAAAAGACGTGACATGGAGGAATTGACCAAAAAGGTGGCTGATTCGAGGTGTGCGATGACTGAAATTGTGCTGCCAAACGACACGAACAGCCTGGGCAACCTGATGGGAGGACGACTGCTGCACTGGATGGATATCTGCGCATCCATTTCATCGCAGCGACACGCCGGATCGGTCTGCGTTACCGTAGGTGTCGACGAAGTTGACTTCAAATCGGCTATCAGGCAAAGCGAAATCGTTATCCTTGAAAGTCAGATCAATCGAGCCTTTCGCACCTCTATGGAAGTTGAAATCAATGTGTGGGCTGAAAATCCACGAGAGGGGACGAAAAGAAAGTGCAATCGAGCTTTTTTTACATTTGTGGCGATTGGACGGGATTCGAACCCTCGTCGTGTTCCAAGCCTGGATATTCTGACGGACGAGGAGAATGAACGATTCGAAGGTGCTGGTCGGCGCCGTGAGCTTCGGCTCGCTCATTCAAGTTGATTAGCCAGGATCGAGGCATCAGGCCTGCAGCTACTGTCCACCATCATAGAATCTGCCATACCGGTCTTTTCTTGTTGGGTTGTCTGATGTGGATTGGACTCGTCAACACATCCTCAGCACAACCGCAGGGTCGAATGTTGGGTCTGGGCGGAATGGTTGGAAGGACCGCTGGCCTATCGTCCAAGCTCTACATTGCCAGGGACTCGTCGGCGGTCCAACCTGCCGACGTGCGGGCTCTTGATTTCAGCATCTCGTGGACGGCGGACGACATCGTGTGGTGGACGGTCCATGCGCTTACACATCGCAAAATCCCGAATTCTCCGCTGAGCTTCTTCCTCGGCCCTGGTGCGACGGTGGGACTGAATGATTCCCGACTTTTTTGGGGAATCAGTTCCAACCTCGGACTGTTTTTTGAGAAGCACAGCTTTGAAATCTTTATGCAAATTTCCCCCAGGTTGGTGATCGTTCCGGATATGGTGGGTGAGTTTGGATCAGCAGTTGGGCTTCGCTACTATTTGTGAAACCCGACAGCGTTAGGCTCGTTAGGCGTGCTTCGATTTCATCACGTATCCGATTTGATTTGCAGAATCGTATGGAACCAGGATGCTTTATCAACGCGTCTTAATTACAGGAGCGAATGGACTTCTCGGGCAAGAGCTCGTCCGGCAAATGAGCAGCCGCCCTGACTATGACGTCCTTGCGACAGCCAGGGAAGACGAACCGAAATTTTCAGGCGGTTCGTGTGGTTATGTTCGGCTGGACATCACGGATGAAAGAGCCGTCTCGGGTGTCTTTCAAGATTTTTCGCCCGATGTCGTTGTGAACTGCGCAGCTTTTACTCAGGTAGATCGGTGCGAATCGGAGCGTAAAACATGCTGGCAGGTGAATGCCGATGCGGTCAACACGCTGGCCAAACAATGTTTGACCTTCGGATCCAGAATCGTTCAGGTGTCTACCGATTTCATTTTTGACGGGTTGGAAGGTCCTTACAAAGAAGGTGATCGTCCAAACCCTCTTTCCTATTACGGGCGATCGAAACTGGCTGGCGAAAACGCAGCGCGGCGAGCCGGCATGGAACATTGGGTGATAGCAAGAACGGTGCTTGTGTTTGGCGCGGGAGAGAACTTATCCCGTTCAAACTTTGTGCTCTGGGTTATTGAACAACTGGGCAGAGGAGAATCCGTTCGCGTAGTCACGGATCAATTCAGAACGCCAACGTATGCTCCCGACCTTGCCCAAGGCATCGAACGAATCGTGCGTTTCAAAAAACAAGGAGTGTATCATATTTCCGGTAGGGAATTGTTCTCGATCTATGAATTGGCCATCGCCGTGGCAGAAGCGTTTGACCTGGATACCCAACTGATCATTCCTACCGACGGCTCCGAGTTTACCCAGCCGGCATTCCGTCCACCCCGCACTGGTTTTCTGGTTCTGAAGGCAGAAACTGAGCTGGGTTACAAACCCCATTCATTAAAGGATGCGCTTCACGATCTGTCGCGTCGCCTCATCGCTTTAGAAGAGGCAAAATAGTCGACGACTTATGTTGGATCCTCACTTTATTCGGGAGAATCCGGAACGGGTTAGAACGGCCATTCGACAAAAAAACTCGGGCTCTGTTGAATTGGTAGATCGTGTACTTGAGCTCGACGAATCCTATCGAGCCTGTCTAACCGAATTACAGCAAAATCAGTCCGATGCGAATACCGTATCTGCATCAATCGGAGAGCTCATGCGAGCGGGTAAGCAGGAAGCAGCCGGCGAGGCTAAATCTCGGGCAGCCGAGTTGAAGGTAAACATCAAGGAAAAGCACGCCGAGGCTAAGACGATCTCAGGAGAACTGAACGCTCTGCTACTCGAGATTCCGAATATTCCACATGATTCGGTTCCTGAAGGAAAAGGCGCGGATGACAATCAGGTCGTTTTTGAAACCAATGACAAGCCTGCATTCGAGTTCGAACCCGTGCCTCATTGGGATCTCCTCGACAAACACAACCTGGTTGATTTCGACCGTGGAAGCAAGGTAACGGGGGCCGGATTTCCTTTTTATCTCGGACAAGGTGCACGACTGCAACGTGCCCTGGTCGCGTTTTTTCTGGATCTAGCGGTAAAAGAGGGTGGCTATCAGGAGATTCAACCGCCATACGTTGTTAACTCTGGTTCGGCGACCGGCACGGGTCAACTACCGGACAAGGAAGATCAGATGTATGAATTGGCACGGGATGACCTCTTTCTGATCCCTACGGCCGAAGTACCAATTACTAACTTCTTCAGAGACGAAATCATCGACGAAGACGATCTACCCGTCAAGTTCTGCGCCTATACGCCCTGCTTCCGTCGAGAGGCAGGCTCATACGGAAAGGACGTACGCGGTCTGAATCGGATCCATCAGTTTGATAAAGTTGAACTGGTCCAATTTGTTCACCCGGATCTAAGTTACGAGGCGCTGGAAGGCCTTCGCGCGGACGCCGAAAGAGCACTGGACAGACTCAAGCTTCCGTATCGCCGATTATTGATGTGCACGGGGGAAATGGGTTTTACCCAGGCTAAGAAGTACGATCTGGAGGTCTGGAGTGCTGGCCAGAAGAAGTGGCTCGAGGTCTCGTCCATCTCCAACTACGAGGCGTATCAGGCCAGAAGAATGAAAATCCGATATCGTCCGAAGGGGGCCGTCAAACCGACTATCCTGCATACCCTGAATGGGAGTGGGCTGGCGCTTCCCCGTATCGTAGCTGCCCTTCTGGAGAACAATCAGCAAGACGATAGGACAATCCGAATTCCTGAGGTGCTGGTCCCGTATACGGGATTTGATGTGATCGGCTAGAACCGCAGTTCTTTGGGGCGCTCACAGAGCAGGGTGTCAAAAATCCCCTTGCAACCTGTCCGTATTTTAAAGATAAATACGTATTCGGCCGATGCTATATGTTCTTTAGAATGTCTGGTCTTAGGCCCCACCTTCGAAATTGCATCCTTTCAGGATCATTCCGTGACATCTTTTGGCACGTTTCGGACGATATTTTAGACTGAACCGGAGTTTGATCTACGATCACGCATGAATGCAGTGAAGGATATATTCCTGACCCGATCGCCAGCGCAACCGGTCGGCATCGAAGCCGGACTGGACGAATATCTGGAGCCGCTGGATCGCGCGAGGGCTGCCCATTTGTTGAGACGAACGTCACTGTTCGGTACAGCGGCCGACGTGTCTGCACTCATTGGACGATCCGCTGGAGAGGTGGTAGACGAACTCATTCTGAACGCTCGAATTTCCCCCCATCCTGATGATCCACCATGGGCAAATAGTCTCCCGCCTGGTAGAGATGCACCAGCGAGCGTTCGCCAGGCCTACGACAGTAACAACAATACGTGGGTTAAGGACTTTCGTCGGGAGTGGGTTGGAGAACTCTACACGGGAGGCCTTCGCGAAAAGATAAGTCTCTTCTGGCACGATCATTTCGTGACGGAAATTAGGACGTATAAGTATGCCGTCTTCGCCCACCGGTATCTGAAACTCCTTCGAACTAATTCTCTCCAGTACTTCAAGACGTTCGTGCGACGGATTGGTACGGATCCATCCATGCTGATCTACCTGAACGGAGACGAGAATCGGGTCGGCAAGCCCAATGAGAACTATGCCAGAGAGTTGCTCGAACTGTTCACGATGAGCCCGCAAGATGAAAATAATGTAGATAATTACACAGAAGACGACATCAAGGAAATCTCACGTGCATTGACCGGGTGGGTCCTATCTCCAACGACCGGAATAGCCGTGTTGGATCCGGAACGCTATGATTCGGAGGAACCTAAGAACATCTTCGGTCTGGAAGGCTCGTTTGATTACGATGGCGTCGTCGATTTGATTTTCGATCAACGCGGTCCCGCGATTGCCAACTATATGGCTCAAAAGCTCTACGCGCTCTTCGTATATGATCTTCCCGATGCATCGGTCGTAGCCGAGCTTGCGCAGCAACTTCTTGATACGGACTTCGCCATTTTCTCTGCCGTCGCATCGCTCTTGAAGAGTCAGCACTTTTTCGATCCGACCGTATTCGGAACGAAAACTAAGGACCCCGTTGAGTTCACGTTCCAACTGGCCAAAAGTACGGGTCGCGAGTCGTCCGAGGAGTTGATCGAATATCTTTACCGATTTATTCCGTTGATCGACCAGGAACTGTTCAATCCACCTGGTGTCGACGGTTGGCCGGGGTATCACAATTGGATTTCTACCAGTTCTCTCCCGATGCGCTGGGCGGTGAGCGATGTAATATTACTCGGCGAAGACGGCCATATGCCGCCTGCAGATCTTCAACCCATGGCCGCTGAGCTTTACGACGCCAATGATCCAGAAGCGGCATTTTATCTACCCGCTGCGATCGCCGACCATCTTTTCGCAGTCGAATTGAGCAGCATCGATATCCCCGAAATTCCGGAAGACTTTGGAGGAGATCTGATCTCTTTCCCAGTTCCTGATGCCATCTTGAATGGCCCCGCGCACATTCGAAACCTGTCTAAGATATTCTTAGGGGGTGCTCCTTGGTATGAGTGGTTCCTGTACAATCAAGGTTCTAACGAGAGATTATTGGCGTATGTACACCATCTCATTCAGTATCCAGACTATCAACTGATGTAATCCAGGCACCCAAGTCGACCAACGACGACAAGATCATGTGTATACGACACCCGAAAAATACCCGATTGGGAGAACGCCTGGCTGATGGCTGCGCCCACGAAGCGCACCACACGAGCTGGTCCAGGCGGCAGTTCATGAAAGGTCTGGGAATGGTTGCTGCTGGAGCTTCTGTATCTCTGTCAGGGACACCGGTGCAGGCGTTTGGCGGATCCTCCCTGCTATCGAAACTGGCAAGACTCGGAACGAACCGGGTTCTAGTACTGGTTCAGTTAAACGGCGGAAATGATGGTCTGAATACGCTCGTACCCATCAACAACGATATTTATTACAATGCTCGACCCGGGATCGCCATCCCTTCGAACACGACGCTTCCACTCACAAACGACCTGGGTTTCCATCCGTCGCTGGCATCGCTGGAACCCATATTCGGCGATGGAGATATGGCCATCGTTCAGGGGGTCGGTTACCCGGATCCAAATCTGTCTCATTTTCGGTCGACGGACGTCTGGTTGACGGGCGATGAATCCGGGGCCGCTGTAGGAACCGGATGGTCGGGACGCCATTTGGACGTTGCCCATCCGGAGTTTGGAGAGTCACCTCCATCGACCCCACTCGCCGTTCAGATTGGAAATACTTCTCCACTGCTTCTTCAGGGTCCGATTTCGAATATGGGCATGTCTCTTTTCAGCGTCGATCTATTTGATCGAATTGCAGAGACGGGCAAGTTTTATGACGAGGAGAACATCCCGAATTCGATACAAGGAGACGAAATCACTTTTATGCGGAAAGTGGCCAATAACTCTTTCCGGTATGCCTCATCCATCCAGGATGCCTCAGAATCGGGTAGCAATGACGTCGAATACCCAAACAACAGTTCGCTGGCGACCCATCTAGCGATCGTGGCTCAGTTGATAAAGGGCGGACTCGGAACGAGTATCTATCACGTGAGCATCGGTGGATTCGATACGCATGCCAATCAGACCACACGCCACGCCAATTTGCTTAAATATATCGCAGATGCGGTGTCTGCATTTCGGGCCGACATCACTGCAACCGGTATGGAGGAGGAAGTACTCGTAATGACCTTCTCAGAATTTGGCCGAAGAGTCTCTCAGAACGGATCGGCCGGAACCGATCATGGTACGGCCGCCCCGATGTTCCTGTTTGGAGCCGGTGTAAATGGCGGAATGTACGGAGCCCAACCAAGCCTGTCGGATCTTGATAATGCGTCCAATATGAAATTCAGCACGGACTTCAGAACGGTGTACTCCAGTATTCTCCTGGACTGGTTCGGTCTGGATCCGGCGGATGTGACGCAGATCTTCGGCAGCGATTTCCCGCATTTATCGCTGATTACGAGCCCGACCGGCGTGAACGTGGAGGAGCCCTCGATTCCCTCGACCATCACGCTCAATCAGAATTATCCGAATCCGTTCAATCCGGTGACGACCATTTCGTTTGCTCTTCAGAAATCTCTGCCGGTTACACTCGACGTTTATGACGTTTCCGGACGGTTGGTCTCGCAATTGATCGATTCCATCATCCCGTCGGGACAGCACGATATTCACTTCGATGCACGCCAACTTCCAAGCGGTCTCTACATCTACCGGCTTCGTGCGGACGGTCAGACTCTGTCCAAATCGATGACTCTTCTCCGATAGCACCCAGAGTGGGACTAGTCCTGGTTCTTTCTCGACTTGGGCTTTCGCCGTATGGATTTGCCATCTGAGGGAAGATTTACGTCGGTCACATGTCCATTACCGCTCGAATCAACAACCACACGTTCTCCTGGAAACTGTCTGATATGATCCGGTTTAATGACTTTCCCCGTTCCCTTTGCGTTCGGTGACGCTTCGTGAATGTAAAAGTCCTCATTGGGCAAAGAATCGTTGTGTCGCCTTGCCGCGGAAGCCGCTCTTCGCATACTCTCATCGGCATTCTTTCTGAGCTCACCCAAATTCGACCGTATCCTCATTTCCAGAAGATCGAAGGCGTGCTCAAACGCTGCCCGATCGCGCTCAAACTCCAGCGTTCGACTGCCAGATCGAATAAGCTGATCCATTCTCGATAAGCTCGCGCTCAACGCGAACAAATAGATTGCGCTATTGGCCAGACGAGCCTGAGTGGCCTGCCGGGTCACAATCTGTTCTTTGTGCCATTTGCTGGCAAGCTTGAACGAGTGAGAATGTTTTTGAACCAGACTCGACAATCGAGAAGCGTATTCAACCAACTCTGGCTGAACCGAAGGCAGCTCCGGAGGTGGCGGCTTATATCCGGCGAACAGCTGCGCCGCCAAATGAATCGCTCTCTTAAATATTTTGGGATTCGACAGATTTCTTGATAGACGGCGAATGTTTTCGGAGACAGCGGCATCACCATGCCACGCAACCGCTTCCTGAATTTCAATCATTTGCTCGGCCAGCTGCTTACCACCGTAGGCGAAAATGAATGGTTGCATCACTTCGTTTGAACCCTCAACGATTCGGTGGATTCGATTGTCCCTCCAAATCCGTTCCAGCTCATTCTCGGTCATGAACCCCTCGCCTCCCATAATCTCCAGCGCATCATCTATGACTTCCCACCCGAGCTCGGAGCATAAAACCTTAGTGATCGCGGTTTCGACCATGATGTCGACGTCTCCTCGATCCAACATCCCTGTCATCAGGTAAAGAGAAGCATCCATGGCAAACGTGAATGCCGCCATTTTCGCAATACGTTGCTGGACCAACTCGAATTCTGCGAGCGGACGGTCAAACTGATACCTGGTCTGAACCCATTTTACACTCTGGTCCATGGCCTGTTTTGCACCGCCGGTAACTCCTGCAGACAGGGTACACCGTCCAAAATTCAAGCAGGTTAAGGCAACTTGCAGGCCTCGCCCTTCTTCATGCAGCACATTCTCTCTGGGAATCCGCACATTGTCGAATCGAATTCTCGCTTGCCAGGTGCCTCGAATGCCGGCCTTACTTCGATTATTTTCGAATATTTCAAAACCGGGCATATCCGGTGCGCAGATGAGCGCCGTAACCGCGTCTTTCTCCTCCCCAGTCTTCTCGCTGCGGATAAGTTGCTTCGCCATAACGGTGAACACACCGCTAAACGAACCAGAAGTGCTCCACTTCTTCTCACCGTTTAGAATAAAATACTTGCCGTCTTCGGACAGGACGCACCGGGTTTCTTGTCCGGCGGCATCTGAGCCTACGTTTGGTTCTGACAGGCAGAATGCCGACAGGTATTCCCTCGCGACTTTCGGTAAGTAGTATCGCTTTTGTTTCTCGGTACCAAAAAGCATGATCGCCTTGCACCCGATCGACTGATGGGCCGAGACCAATACAGCAGTCGATCCGCAATAGCGACCGATCAATTCGAGAACCCGGTTGTAACTGGTAATGCCAAGCCCGAGTCCGTCGTACTCCTGAGGTACTGTCATCCCCATAACGCCCATGTCAAAGAGACGTTTGATACACCACTCCGGAATGCACTCGTCCTGGTCAATCGCCACAGACGGATGTTCCATCTTCATGTAGGGTTCCAGCTCAGCGAGGAGCGTGTTGCACCGGTTTTTTTCTTCCTCACTCTCCTCCGGATACGGGAATACGGCCTTCCCCTGGAAACGCCCCCAGAAGAGGTTTTTTGCAAACCCCATTTCATCCGGCTCCGGTCCGATCATCTTATCGATTTCAAGAATCATCTTCTGATCCTTAGCAGAAATATTCTTGAGATTCAGATTACCGAGACTCATGCAGCGTCACCAAATTACATTTTCAATGATTCCAAACTCTGTCCTGGATCTCAGGATAGATCGCGTCCCCTTTATGGTTACCGTATTCGAGAGTTCCACGCTCCAAGGTGCATATTCTGTGATGATTTCTATTATGAACGTGGACTCTTGTGCCTGCCCGCTGAGGACCTTCGCCTATTGGTTATATTCGGCATGATTTTGCATCTCAAAAGCAGATAATCGTAGCAGAAATAAATTATCGTGAAGGCATCATTCCAGACGCAGCTTCTCGAGATACAATCCTCAAAGCAGTCTCATCTGTGTGTCGGATTGGATCCCGACCCGGCCAGAATGCCGTCAGGCCTCACGGCTTCTTCTTCGGTCGCGAATGCGGTTCTGGAGTTCACAGAACGCATCATTCATGCCACATCTCCTTATGTCTCCGCTTTCAAGTTTAATATTGCCTTTTTTGAAGCCCTCGGCACCGATGGTTTTCGGGTCTTGAAAGAGGCGCTTTCTTGCACTCCCGCGGGCATCGCTACCATCGCCGATGCCAAACGAGGTGATATCGGGAATACAGCACGTTTTTATGCTAAAGCCTTCTTTGAAGACTTGAATTTCGACGCCATCACGATTTCACCGTACATGGGTGGTGATTCTGTTCGTCCGTTTCTGGAATATGAGGGAAAGGGTGTTTTTCTCCTCGTTCGGACGTCCAATCCGGGCGGTAATGAATTTCAGACGCTGATGGTCAACCATGAACCTGTGTATCAGATCGTGGCCAGAACGGCAGTCGGATGGGCAGCCGACCTGCCCGGTTCTTTAGGATTTGTCGTCGGTGCCACGAATCTGGATGAGCTCTCCCACCTTCGAACCGCCCACCCCGATGTTCCGTTTTTAATCCCCGGAGTAGGAATTCAGGGAGGAGACGCCGTGTCCGTGATGAATTCTGCTGGTTTAGGACCGGTCCTCATCAACAGCAGCCGCCAGATCCTGTACGCATCCGACCGCGATGATTTTGCACAGAAGGCTGCGGAGCAAGCTGAACTATTGCGCCTCGAACTAAGGGAGGCCCGTCATTCAAAACCATAACCTGTACGTTAAATGCTCGTTCGAATCGTCCGTATGTCGTTCAATGAAGGCGAAGTAACATCGTTTTTATCGCTGTTCCATGACACGTGCGACCAAATTCGTGCTGTTTCAGGCTGCAATCACCTGGAACTGTGGCAGAATATCGATGAACCCGGCGAAATGACGACCTATAGTCTCTGGGATTCGACCGAGGCCCTGGAGGCCTACCGAGAGAGTGATCTTTTTCGGATCACATGGGAAAAAGCTAGATTGCTCTTTGATGCTCCCGCCCTCGCCTCCAGTCATGCGATCAAGGTTGCGCGTCCGTAGCCCGATCGAGCTCAACGATCGAGTCGCTAAAAGGAAAGACTGGCACCGGCGCGCATTTCCCGGCCGATTCCAGGTAAACCCAGTTGCGGCGAGACAACCTCATCCGTCACATTGTTCAGGCCAGCGTACAGTTCAATGAAAATGCCACCCACGTGAAAATATCTTCGAATTGCTGCCCTCAGATTAAGCTCGGACGATGGTGGCAATGCCACCTGATCATTGTTCAGATCTTGACCGTAGGCGCGGCCAACCCGCCTGAGGTTGGCCTGGAAGGAGCCCCCCCAGCGTGTAATGACGTTTACGCTGATCGATCCCAGGAGCTCAGGTTTTTCAATGAGCTTCCGGGTGCGACTTCCAATTAAAGCCTCGGGCTTCATCCAGCTTACATGGCCGTGCGCGGTCAGGTATTCGAACAATCGAATCGAACCAGCCACTTCAACACCTCGCACACGACTTCCATCCAAATTGATTCTTTTCCTTCTCGTGGTGCCCTCTATGTCTATTACAACCTGATCGATCGTATCGAAGGTGCGTCTGTAGAATGCGACGATTTCACCGGATATAACGTCACCGCGAACCTCAAAGGCCGCATCGGCCTGAAAGGAGGTTTCCGGACGCAGATCCGGATTCAATTCAAACCGGTGAAGGGCTTCGCCGAATAGTTCTCTCATGGTTGGGAATCTGACTTTCCTTCCTAGTGAGATTCGGATCAAACGCTGATCTCCGAGCTCATACCGCAGGCTACCGGTTACGCCGCCGGCGATGTCCGTATCACGCGCAGGTTTGTCGCCCGTCTCCGGTGTAGCGCTCGCATCCAAACTCGCGCCAACCGTGATCCCGATTCGTTCACGGATTGGCATCTCAAATTCTAACCCGGATGAAAAGAGAACCTGTTTGAACTGTTGTGTTAGCGAACTCGATCGCAATGGGTCCTCGGCCAATTCCAAATCGATCTGCGAGTGAATCGAACGCAACCAGTTGATGGACGCGCGAATCTTACCTGGGCCAAGCGACCGACTGCCAACGAGTCGAAGGCCGATGGTCCTGTCTTCATCTTCTTCGAGATCAGTAACCCGGTTATAACGATGGTCGCTGAACTGTTCAATGTGCTGATCGAATCGACCTATCCAAACGGTAGCTCTGAGTTGTCCGACGGATGATCGAGCCGTCCGGGCATTGGCGATGAACATCGTATTTCGCCACAGCGGATATCTCCAATATCGGACGCGATCCCGTTCCGGGTCGATGTGGCCCTCCGGGGCGATTCCCTTCTTTGCATCCACATGCAGGACCGAAAAACCCAACTCGGAATCGTCGTTACCCAGCCGACTGATCCGAGCAAACACGTTCGAAATGTTGCGATCTGTATTGGTTCGGATCTTTCCGCCAATCTGACTAAACTCCAGATTTGCACCATCCGGCAGGCGCTGCCCGTCGGAAGAGAACAATCCACCGCTAACCACCGCCGACCATTTCTTGGTCCTCCATAGGTATATGGCCCTGCCCAATCGAGAAGAATTTGATCCAAGTTGGATGGTCGACTCGGCATGCGAACCGGTACCGTCCATCGACCTGGACTGAAGGTTTACGGCTCCTCCGATAACGTTCGCTCCATAAATCACAGATGGAACGCCACGAGAAACAGCCATTCCGCCCAACATCCCGGTCGGAATCAGACTCATATCCACTCGATAGTCCCAGGGGATATTGAGAAGAGCTCCGTCGAAGAACACGGCTACTTGACGCTCGCCGGCATTTCGTATGTAAATGAGGGATTCTCCCCGGGAGTTGGTCTGCAAATGAGCAGACGGTATCAAGGGTACGAGGGCCGCCACCGACGGAGCATCCTGGCGTACGATTGAGGCAATTGAAATGCGTCGGATGGCTTCAGTTGATTGCCTCGCTCCGGAAGACCCGCCGACGACGATTTCAGAAAGTTCATACGTTCGAAGCGAATCTGCTTTGCTCGCTCCAGGCTGAGCGCGTGCAGGTGCGGCGTTGAGGCCGAAAAGCACAGCGACTCCCAGAAATATCTGGCTCCCTCGAATCACTTGTCGTTTTCTCAAAGTTTAGTATCGTCGGGAATCAGTGCATTTTTCGGAACAATGAGTATTCCATCTCGGATGTAATAATTTTCCCCATCGTATTCAGAAACGTTCTCCGAATTTCGAATAACACATCGTTTGCCGATGCTGACGTTTCTATCGATGATCGCACCTTCAATCACTGTTCCGGAGTCGATTCCAGGCTCAGGAGGCCCTTCATCTGTCGGACGAACCGACGGATCGTGCCATCTGAAATAATCCGACCCCATCAGGATCGAATCCCTAATCGTGCAGCCCGATCCGATAAAGGAGCGAAGGCCAATCACGGAATTCGAAATAGAGCTTGCGAAGATGACCGTTGCTTCAGCAATCAGGGACTCGGTGATGTTCGATTCAATGATTTTTGCCGGGGGCAGCGTTCGAGGATTGGTATGCAGCGGCATTTTGGGATCGTAAATGTCAAAGGGAGGACTCGGACGTGCCAACATCAGATTCGCTTCATAGAACGATTTGATGGTCCCGATATCGCTCCAGTATCCCTCGAAAGGATAGCTATACACCTTATGGGTCCCAATAGAATAAGGAATTATTTCCCTTCCAAAGTCATGCGAATCTGTTCTCTCTTCCAAAAGACCGGCAAGTACACCCTTTGAAAAAATGTATATCCCCATGGAGGCGAGATACTGCCGGCCTTCGGCCTTCATCGTATCACTGACAGAACTCTCCAACCCTGGTACGTTTTCAGGATTTGGTTTCTCATAAAACTCAGTGATTCGATGTTCCGGAGTCGTTTTTAGAATGCCGAAATCTGGCACTTCCTGCCGGGTTACCGGAATTGAAGCAATCGTTATGTCCGCGCCGTGTTCGATATGATGCGCCAACATCTTGCGGTAGTCCATGGTATACAGCTGATCGCCCGAGAGCACCAGCACGTGTTCTTTTCTGTATAACGCAACGTGTTGCATACTCTGCCGGACGGCATCGGCCGTTCCCTGAAACCACTCGGTCGAACCCGGTGTCTGTTCGGCGGCCAGGATGTTGACAGAGCCATGTCGAAATCGATCGAATCGATACGTCTGTGCGACGTGCCTATTCAGGCTAGCAGAATTGTACTGCGTCAACACGAAAACCGTATTGATGCCCGAATTGATGCAATTGGATAATGGGATATCGATGAGACGGTACTTTCCGGCTACCGGTACCGCGGGTTTGGCTCGCCGCTGGGTAAGCGGAAACAACCGCGTACCCGCTCCGCCACCCAGAATAATTGCGACTATGCTCATGGCCGAATTTGAAATGACTTAGGTGTATTTCATGAGCCAAAATAAGGAGCTCCGATCCAACGAGTTGATTAAGGATCTCGCAATATTCTGATATTTTCAATCGTTTCGAGTTCAATCGCGTCCGTTTTTGGCGCCAACTTCTGAAACCAGAGCTGCCTCCGACCGGTAAACCGATCACCAAAATGTACCTCTAACCGCCATGAGTGATCAAACGCTAAAGCTGGTCGCCGCCATCCGTGCTCGTCTTGAAGCGACTAGACGCAGGATCACCGTCCTTGACTCCGTGGCAGGTCTACTCCTGACGATCGGTATCGGGTCTGGTCTCTGGCTCATTCTGGTTTCACTTGAAGCCGGATTCTGGCTACCACCTACCGTTCGTGTCGTCACCTTGTCCATTCTCGGTCTGACGATCAGTGGCCTGCTCTTGTACTTCGTTGTTCTTCCAATCGCTCGGTTTATCGGGTTCTTCGACGAGTTCACTGAACAGAGCGTCGCAAGACGAATTGCCAAAGCCTACCCGGATGTAAGCGACCGGTTGATCAACTTGTTACAGCTTACAGGAGGGGCTCATAGCGAAGCGCCTGAGCCACTGCTGGATAGAGCGGTTCGGGACCTGAGCGAGGAGATTCGACCTGTCCAATTTGAAGGGATCGCATCCACATCGAAAACGAAGAAAATTGCCTGGTTCGCGTCGATCCCTATCGCGACGGTTGTGCTCTTCAGTCTCTCAAGTCCGGGGCTCTTTACTCACGCATCCGCCCGTGTCCTTTCACCTGGTACGACTTTCTCTCGTCCCACTCCCTTCAAGATCAGGGTCGAACCCGGGAATGTAGAAGTAATTAAAGGAGATTCGGTCGTCATTTCTGCCATCATTGTCTCAATGGATACCCGTACCGATCTCACTCCGGACCTCTCTCTGGAATACATGTATCACGACGAGGTTCGCTCCCGTAGCCAACTCCTGGAAACGGATGAATTCAGACGCCATTCGTACACGTTTGAAGGGTTACGTCAATCATTGTCCTACAGCATCGTGGGAGGCGGTGTTCAGTCTGATCGTTTTTCGATTGACGTCGTAGAGCGACCCATTGTTCAGCGTCTGGATATCACGCTAACGTATCCGCGTTATGCCCGCTTACAGTCTCAGGTGTTGGAATCCAACGTTGGCGATATTTCTGCCCTCGCGGGCACCCGGGCAAATATAGAATTGACCATCGGTGGAGCTGAAGCAAAAACAGGTGAAATCGTTTATTCGACGGGACAACGAGCCCCATTGGAAATCAATGGTGATCGCGCATCCGCCTCCATTCGCATTTACAGTGATTTCAATTACTGGTTCGAGCTTTCGAGCACGGAAGACGTTTCGAATGTGGATCCCATCCATTATACGATTCACGTGATGGAGGATGCCCTCCCCTCCGTTGTATTCAGCTATCCGGATCCGCAATCCGAAATCAATGAAGAAGCGCTTGTTCCTTTCGCGATCCGGTTTTCTGATGATTATGGATTCTCTTCGATCACCCTCTTCGCCCGCCTGGCAGAGACGCGATTCGGTTCGGCGCAAGAGGAATTCGTATCCGTTCAGATCCCCCTGGAACAACCGTACCTACTCGATCAGATTCTCGAATATTCCTGGGACCTAAGAACAGAAACCGGCTTCGATCCTGTACCCGGCGATATCATCGAATACTTCGTTCGAGTGTGGGATAATGACAGCGTGAGTGGATTTAAGTCGTCCTCCACGGCCACGCATACGGTGCGCTTTCCTTCTCTGGCCGAGCAATATGAACATCTGGACCTGGTAGAAGACGACACCGAAAGTGATCTGGAAGAACTGGTCGACCAGGCACGAGATATTCGAGAGCAGTTCAAGAAACTACAGGAAGACCTGAGACAGAAACCGGAGTCGGACTGGCAAGATGAACGACGGCTTGAGCAATTGCAGGAGCAGCAGAAAGAGCTGGAATCTTCGGTTGAGAATATTTCCGAAAGCATTCAAGAACTCATTGAGGAAATGACGCAGAACGACCTGGTCTCCGAAGAAACCGTAAACTTGTTCAAGGAACTTCGTGAAGTCGTCGACGAAGTGAACTCTCCGGAATTGATGCAGGCGCTCCAAGACCTCGAAGAGTCGCTTCAGATGATGGACCTGAGTAAAATCCAGCAAAACCTGGAAGAGTTCGAGTTCAATGAAAAGATGTACAACGAGCGGCTTGAGCGCGCCTTAGAGCTATTTAAAAACCTGCGACTCCAACAGGATTTGGAAGAGGCCGAAAAACGAACGGAGGATCTGGTGAACCTCGAGGACCGCATTGAAGAGGAAACTGCCAAGCTCCAAAACGAGAATGAGCGGCAGGATGCAGCCAATCGACCCGACGACGCACAGCGCCCCGATAGTGAGCCCGAATCCGATGTTAAAGAATCAGATCGACTAGCGGCCGAACAGGATCAGGCGGCCAGCGATATGAAAGCCCTTGAGAAAAAATTGGAGGATATCCGCAAGAGGATGGAGGACCTCAACTCCGGTCCAACGGAGCAAATGCAAGATCTCGAAGAGGATACGCTGGATCGAGAGCTTCCGCAGCAGATGCAACAGAATGCCGAGGATATTCGGGACCAGCAATTCGAGCGTGCGCAGGAGGGTCAGCAGCAAATGCAGGAGCAGCTCGGGCAGTTGCAGGGTCAGCTAGGACAAATGCAACAGAATATGTCCGGCCAGCTCATGCAGATAAATATGTCCGGGCTGAGAGCTGCGTTGGAAGACATTCTGACACTGTCCGAACGCCAGGAGGCATTGCGCCTCGAAGTGGCCAATATGCATTCAGAAAGTCCTCGACTGAGAGAATCCGCCCAGGATCAGGTAGAGCTTTCTGAGGGGCTTACAATCGTTGCCGATTCGCTTCAAAGACTGGCCCGAAAAATTTCGCAGATGAGCCGGGACATTCAGCAACAAACAGGTGATGCCCTTAGAGAGATGGGAGCCGCCGTGGCGGCGCTCGTAGATCGATCTTCCAGACGCGCGATCGGACACCAAAAAAGTTCAATGACCCACCTGAATGAAGTGGCTCTGATCCTTTCGGAGCTGCTGAATCAGATGATGAACAGCCAGGCCTCATCGGGAAGCGGGATGAGCCTGGAACAGCTCATGGAACAGCTTCAGAATATGGGTCAGCAGCAGGAACAGCTCAATGATCAGATTCAACAACTACTAAATGATCAACAGGGCAATCGTTTGACCAACGATATGGTCGAACGCATGCGACAGTTGGGCGCACAGCAGGAGCAGATCCGCAGAGATCTAAAGCAGATCAATCGAGAGCGTGCTGTACGAAATAGACTGCTCGGCGATCTCAATCGACTCGCTGAACAAATGCAGGATTCTGTCCAAGAATTGATGCAGAGTCGGACGTCCAGACAACTGATGCAAAGACAGCGTCAGATTTTAACGCGTCTGCTTGAGGCCAGCAGATCACTACAGGAGAAAGGAAAGGAGCGGAAACGCGAGAGCCGGACAGGCACCGATCTGAACCGCGGCAGCCCGGCAGATCTGACCTCTTCCGAACAGGTAGAGGAACTCAGGCGAGAACTATTTCGAGCATTGGAAAGTGGATACGCACAGGATTTTGAGCAATTGATTCGGCGGTACTTTGAATTGCTTCAGCAGCGCGCCCGTGACGAAAAATAGTCCTTATCAACACCTGGCTCAGAGACTATAGAAATCTGGCTTTCAGTTCAGGCGTTGGAATCCTGCACTCGTCCCTTCGACCAAACCACTTGTAACGATTTCGGGCAATCCACGCATAGATACCGTCGCGTATCCACCGGGGAACGAATCGAAATCCATAAAGAAGAGGCCAGACGCCGGACAGATGTCTTGCGATTCTGAGTGCGGCTTCTGATTCGCGATATACAACCCCATGCTCAATAAGTAAAATCGAGTCCAAATATCCATCCGGATACGCGGCTTGTCTGAGGAGGGTCATGCCCTCCTCGGATTGAAGGGTTCCGAACCGGAAGTAAGCTTTGCGATCGCGATCAATTACAAAATTGACGCTCGAATTGCACAAATTGCAAACACCGTCAAATAGTATCGTGGCTTGGGCGTTCATCAATTGCCATTTTATAAGGTCTACAGGCTTGTACGCATGGAACCAGGATATGCTTCGTTCTAGAGAGCGTTAACAAGCAGACAAATCGCTTGCGAGAAACCAGACGTAATCGTGGTGCATCGATACCCTTATCCTCTTGTAAAAACAGTCACATATTGGTAAATTATATGCTTCGTCGTGTCGTACGATTTTACCGATAGAGCAGCTCGCATCTTACCCATTGTGCGACGTATCGACGTCACTCGTCCGGGAACCAGGGGCGTCTTTGAGCTGCAAATGATATGATGAGGCGTTTCTGGTCGCTGGACACTGCTTGACGTTCACCACGCCCATTTCACCTACAACAGACCGGTATTGTGATGAGGATTCTTTTTATCTCGGGAGAAGTTGCACCTTTTTCCCATTCTAATGACCTCGCAATGGTTGTTCGGACTCTTCCTGAGGCCATCCACGAAACGGGTGAGTACGAGATTCGCATATTGATGCCGCGTTACGGTACGGTTAGTGAAAGACGAAATCGATTGCACGAGGTAATACGGCTTTCGGGATCTGAGATCACGGTCGGGGACATCACTGAAGTCCTCAAGGTGAAGGTGGCTTCCATTCCCGGGATACGCCTGCAGGTCTATTTCATGGACAATACGCACTATTTCAAGCGGAAGGGAATCTTTGAGGATAGGCAGGGAGTCCTTTTCCCGGATAATCTCGATCGAGCCGTCTATTATGCAAAAAGTGTACTCACTACGATCCGAAATTTGGGGTGGCAACCAGATCTGATCCACGTATTCGGATGGATCAGCGGATTCGTGCCGTACGTATTAAGAACCGAATTTGGAGAGGAGCCGCTGTTCAGTGACAGCAAAATCATCTACACGCCTGAAGAAGTCTCCTTCGATGCCCGGCTCGGAAAGAACCAATTTGAATCCCTTAGCCTGGTTGAACATGAAGACCTCGTTGGAAAGAATGCCAACGAAGTCGGTCAGATGTTTGCTGACGCCGTAATTCTGCCTCCGGGTTCTACCAGCGACTCAGATGTCCCCACTTTTTCCGTCGACCAGGAAGAGCAGATGGAACAAGCGGTATCCATTTATGATGAACTTTTAAATAGCATTCCTGCCTAGCCCATATCGTACGTGAGATTGCCCCTGGCGGTCGAAACATACCTCAGGATCGCCGCATTCAAGCGTCGCTCGTAACAGGCCCCATTGACCAACGGTTATTGGGGTCTTCTCGTGAACAAGTCACGTACGAAACCAGCTTGCCCGTTCGTTAAGAAATCCTCATCTGCTCTTCCCGTCTGATCCTTATTCAAATGGTTTCGTTTCATTTACGCCTGCTGTGTAGCGGCCTGATTTGTTCTCTAGTCTTGGTAGGGTGTGGTGATGACCCCTCGAACATCGGCCTTGGACTGGTCGACGTTCAGGCCGGAGAGCCGGTACTTGTTACGTTGGTCCCTACTTCGTTTGAAACGAGTAGCGATGCTGACATCACGGGCGGCTTCCTTGCGGTTACCCTTCTGCGAGAAGGTGCGAACCGATTTTTAGTCGGGACGACAGTCGACCCGGCATTGGGTACGCTGACTGCGGAGGGGCGTCTGAGCTTCGTCGCTCTAGAAGCTGCGTCGGACGATTTCAGAAATGGGCCGGTCTCGTCAGTGGTGCTGACCATGGATCTGAACTATGTGTACGGCGATACGCTGACTCCTATCACAGTCAGGCTTTCGTCCATTTCCGACGAATGGTCTGCGGCCGGAACGCGCGCTGACACCGTGCTGAATGTCGGTGCGTCAATCATGGAGATCGAACTGGATCCAACGGCGGATCTGGCCGAAATAGAGCTTCCAAGCACGTGGGTCTCGGCCAACGACGTTCTGCTCAGAAGTGAAACCTTCTCCAGTGATTTTCGCGGTTTCCACCTTTCTCACGTGGACGGAAATGCCGTTGTAGGGGTATCTGGGGGGAGCAGCTTTTTGTCGATCGCCGTTCCCGGCGATACGCTACGAGTTAGCGTCGATAAAATTCTTACAACTGTGTCCAGAGATGCTTCAGCGACACCCGCTGAATTCTTACTACTTCAAGACGGAATCGATATTATCGCGGTGGAACTCGACTTCGAGACAGATGAGATTCTCAACAACTTGATTCATCACGCCCTCTTCCGATTAAATACCGCTCTCCCCATTTTGGATACGCCGACCGGCTTTTCCAGACCTCAACTGACAAACATGGACCTCGTTGCGATTACCGGCAGTGATGAATTCAGAACTGTTCTTGCAGAGGGTCAAGTCGACGACGATGGAATTTTGACATTTCAGAGCACGAATTTGAGCATCGCCATGCAAAACACCGTGCTGGGCCGGGGAGATCTGGTGAGATTTGAATTGCACGCCCCCATCGAAGACAACTCTCTGGATTTTGTTTTCTTTGAACGAAACTCAGGGACCGGTGGACCCAGGCTCATACTCACCGTAACGGAGGTGCGCTGATGAGACGGAATCCTACCGCATTGCACACCAGCAACCACGTGAATTTCATAGTACCCACGATTTTGGTGTTGATGGTCGCGTTGGCTCCCACCGTATCGGCCCAGGGCTTGACCGGTGGATCCATTTATTCCCGATT
This sequence comes from Bacteroidota bacterium, assembly GCA_022567305.1. GTDB lineage: Bacteria > Bacteroidota > Rhodothermia > Rhodothermales > UBA10348 > SMXL01. Next base: position 67,565 of record JADFHF010000001.1, read on the forward strand.
CGGAATTGGGCAGAGGGAGTCTTACAGCTCGCCCCGCGCTCAAGCCATGGGCGGTGGAGGACTTGCCTTGAGGTCTGTGACGTTTACAAATCATGCGAATCCGGCTTCGCTGAGCGATCAGATTCTTACGCGCTTTGCAGGCGGATTGACGTATGAGAGCCTCACAGAGTCGGCTACGGGAGCCAAGGAGAGTCGACTCGCCTCCGGTTACTTGAATGCCCTCCAACTGTCTTTCCCTTTAAAATCACGCAAACTCGGCATCGGTATTTCGTTCGAACCGTACTCGCGGGTCAGCTACCGAGTCGACAATGCAGGAATTGCCAGTATCGATCCAGAAAACGAGTCGCAAGAATCTTTCGTCACGAGCCATACAGGAAATGGTGGGATACAGAAAATTTCCGGCGGACTCGGTGCGGCACTGACTCCAGACCTGAGTATCGGCATTCGAGCCGACTTCCTGTTTGGCATCCTGGAAGAAAAGCAGCAAACGGATTTTCAGAACGTAAACCTGAGGGACGGAAATCTCGCCTCGTCAACAAGGCTTCGTGGACTCACCGGAACTCTCGGCATCCGTTACGTACTCAGCACCCTCTTTAGCGACCAGGACGCACTCTCTCTCGGGGCAACGTACACGCTCCCGGTGTCCTTAGCGGGAGAACGTGTATTCACAATCGGTCAGGGAGAAAGCACTGACACCCTGGGTACATCTGTAAACGGGGATGTCCATCTTCCGTGGGCTTTAGGCTTCGGTGTTGCGTATCAACCCAACAGTATCTGGACGGTTGTTGCGGATATCCAATATGAAAATTGGAGCGCGTTTGAGAGTGATCTGCCATTACCGGGATACGTTGTCGGTGATACCCGTGGGTTCAGTGACCGTGTTCGAATTTCTGCCGGCGGCGAAGTGTATCCCTTTGCTCGAAGGTCGTTAAATTTATTCTTGCAAAGAGTGGCCTTTAGGCTGGGCGGATATATCGATCAGTCATATGTGACGCCTGACATAAATCAGGAGATCAAAGCATACGGTGTTACGGGAGGAGTGAGTATTCCCGGCATTACAGGTGGCACGAGCCTTGATATGCATATTGATATAGGGCGCCGGGGCACCACAGATAATGGCCTGATAAGGGACAAGTTTGTGCGTTTCGGCATAAATGTTAACTTCGGAGATCTTTGGTTTGATCGGGCACGACTGAGATAATAAAGACGGCCCAAACGAATGGACCCATAGAGTTCAAAAGAGGTCAGTAACAATGAAGGTTTTCTCGGGAGAATTTGGTGCAACGAGCATTCTGGTGCTCATTTTTGGGGCATTTCTCGCATCAGGGATTGCGGCCGGTCCCGTCCGGGCTCAGGATCCTTGCGATGTGGATGAAAATACAATCCGGATGAATTACAGCCTTTATGCTGAATATTGGCGAAATAAGAGCTTTGATTCCTCACTGCCGTATTTGCGGTGGATTCTAAAGTGTGCTCCGGGTTTTCCAGGGAGTTCCGACCGCAATTACAGAAGAGCCGTCGACGTTTATGAGGGGATTGGAATGGCGTCCGAGGATGCAGACGTTCGAAGGACTTATTTGGACAGTGCACTCTACATACATGACGTCGCAGTGCCCAATTTAGAGGACGCCGGGATTGAAGCCGATCCGTTCAATTGGATTTTCAATAAGGGCCGATTCATGCAGAGCCATTCGGTAGAACTGGAAGATATTCAGCACGAAGTCGGCGGCGTTTACAGGCAGGCGTTTGACACCGATGCATCTCGTCTCGAGCCATACTACATCAATTTTATTATCAGCGATTTGGTTCTGAGAGATCAGAAGACGAACGCGATCGAATTTATGGATGTGGCTGAGAAAGCCTATGGTGACAACAGTGAATACGGCGACATGATCAAAAATTGGCGAGGACGACTCTTTACGTCTCCACAGGAACGCATTGAGTTCATCGAAAGCCAGCTAGCCGATGATCCAAATAATGTTGAACTGGTCTCTGACCTGTTCAATCTCTATATGGACGAAGAGATGCGCGACATGGTTTACGATCTAGCACCGCGCCTTATGGAACTGGATCCGACGGCCAGTACGTTTCGACTGATTGCCAAAATGCGACTTGACGACGGTGACACCGACGGCGCCATTGACCTGTACCATCAATCGTTAGAGATGGACGGAGATCAGGATGCTATGCGTGAGGTGCACTACAATGTCGGCATCGCGCATCAACAGGAAGGACGACTTTCTCGTGCGCGTACGTCGTTCCGCGAAGCGCTGAAAGCGGACGATGGTTATGGGGAAGCTTTGATGGCTATTGGAGACCTATACGTCGCAGCGGTTCAGGGGTGTGGTACATTTGAAAGAGAGGATCGGGCCGTTTACTGGCTCGCGGCTGACTATTTTGAGAGAGCTCGTCGATTGGACGACAGAGTGTCTGCTCAGACCCGCAGCCGAATCTCTACTATGAACCAGCTGTATCCTACCGCTGAAGACAAGTTCTTTAAGAACTGGACCGATGGCGAGAGCTACCGTATCGATTATGGTTGCTATACATGGATCGGAGAATCGACCCGCGTTAGATAAGGCTGGCCGTGGTGGATTGAGAGTTTTAGTTCGCGCCTCCGTAAGTTCGTGGCTCGACACCGTATTTCGTTGGGCCCCTTTCTTATGCCTCAAATCAAACAGGTTCTTGGACGCCAGATTTACGATAGTCGGGGAAATCCCACTGTAGAGGTCGACGTTATAACGGATGGGGGCGTACGCGGACGCGCCGCAGTCCCGAGCGGCGCCTCGACTGGAGAAAACGAAGCGGTCGAGCTTCGAGATGGTGATTCGACTCGTTTTCTTGGCCTGGGTGTAGACCGGGCTGTTGCAAATATAAATAACGTGATTGCCCCTGCCCTTCTGGGGCGCGACGTTAACGACCAGGAAGGGGTCGATTCCGAATTGCTCGCCCTCGACGACACACCCAATAAAAGTCATCTGGGCGCCAATGCCATTCTCGGCGTCTCATTGGCCGTCGCTAAAGCTTCCGCCGAATCACAGGAAATCCCCTTCTTCCGGAGTATCGGAGGAGAATCTGCGCGCACACTTCCCCTTCCAATGATGAACATCATCAACGGTGGACGACATGCTGACAATAACGTCGACATGCAGGAATTTATGATTATGCCGACCGGTGCCGAAACGTTTTCGGAATCGCTGAGGATGGGAATTGAAGTTTTTCATCGGCTGAAGAAAGTCCTCCAGGAGAAAGGGTACAGCACCGCCGTTGGAGACGAGGGGGGATTTGCACCGAACCTCAGGTCAAACGACGAGGCGGTCGAGGTCATCCTTCTAGCGATCGAACGAGCGGGATTGCAGCCGGGTAAAGACATTTACATCGCACTGGATCCGGCAACAACCGAGATGTACCGGGATGGCGCGTACTACTTCTGGAAGAGTGATCCGGACAATCCCCGAAGTGCTGATGACATGGTATCGTTTTGGATAGACTGGATTGCCCGATATCCGATCATCTCGCTTGAGGACGGGATGGCCGAGCACGACTGGGATGGCTGGAAGAAATTGACCGACGCGATCGGTGACCGGACTCAGGTGGTTGGTGACGACCTGTTTGTAACCAACACACAGTTTTTAAGGCGCGGTATTGATTCTGGATCAGCCAACTCAATCTTAATAAAGCTCAACCAGATAGGCACGTTGACAGAAACATTAGCGTCCATTCAGCTGGCGCACGATAATCATTATACAACGGTGATTTCACACCGATCTGGTGAAACCGAGGATACGACGATATCCGATCTGGCTGTGGCTGTTAATGCAGGTCAGATAAAGACAGGATCCGGATGTAGAAGCGATCGTATAGCCAAATACAATCAACTCTTACGAATTGAGGAGCTTCTTGGGCCTATGGCTCTCTTTCCTGGTATAGATGCCTTTCACTTTTCGTAAATTTTGATGAGATGGTGCTTGGCACCGCTTCTTATTTTGCTAGAAAGCACATCTACGATCAATGAGCTGGCGATCACTCATCCAGAATATGCCCGGTCAGGTGCGACGATGGCTACTGGTTGCAGGTGCAGCATTTATGCTTTTCTGGTTTGTCTTCTTTGACAGTTATAGCCTTCTTTCAAGGATCCGATGGCATCAGGAAAGCACGAAGCTGAATTCAGAAAATGCTCAACTCCGGTCGGAGATTGACGAACTCGAGGCTCAACTGGCACGTCCGCTGACAGACGAGGATGTAGAACGCATTGCCCGTGAAGAATATGGAATGACGCGTCCGGGTGAAGTTGTCTATCGGGTAGAGGAAAAATAGCTTCTTACTGAACTGAGTACGTCTAGACACATTACGTCTATTTACACGTCAATCATGTCCGCAATGATGCGGCATTTCAGATGGACTAAAATAACGAATTCGCGTCCTACCGATTTCGCAAGACGATATGGTATCGGACGAGATGGCACTGAACCCGATTACACCGGACGAGATGCACGGACTCGGTTGAAAATCACCCTACGGAATTCTCACCGCAGAGCAGCGTTTGCCATTCTGGCTGCCGTCCTTTTTGCAGTCGCTCCGACAACCCGCGGGCAGGCCACCGACGGCGGTTCCCAAAACGATATTCGCGACCCCGTAACGTTTGTTGCCGGAGACTCTCTGGTCCTATTCATTCGAGGAGACACGAAGTCGGCATCCCTGTATGGTAATTCGAGCCTCATCATGGCTGATGCGACACTCAAGGCGTTCCAGATCGATATTCTTTTCGCCCGGAATGAGGTTCTTGCTCATGGAATCGAATCTGACTCAGTATGGGTAGGAAGGCCAGAATTCACCAGGGGTACTGACATCTTTGTGGGGGAATCACTGGCATACAATCTTCGCACGAAACGTGGTCGAGTGGTCGGTGCTGAAACCCGCTACGAAGAAGGCTTCATTCGCGGGGGAGTCGTGAAGGCCCTCGAAGACAGCGTCATATTTATTGAAGACGGTGTTTACACGACGTGCGAATGTACCGTTGATCCCTCCTATTCACTCCGATCCAAAAAGATGAAGCTGGTCAATCAAAAATGGATCTACACGGGACCTCTTCAACTCTACCTGTTTAACATTCCCACGCCCCTCTGGCTTCCATTCGGATTCCTTCCGGCGAAGGATACCCGACGAAGCGGCCCTTTGCCGCCCTCCTATGGTGAAGATGAGTTTGGCTTCTATCTGCGAGACTGGGGTTGGTATTTTGCGATGAATGACTACATGGACCTTCAACTTCAGGCCGGATTCTGGACGAACGGAAGTTGGCAATCCAGAACCCTATTCAGATATCGAAAGCGATACGGATTTGACGGTCAGTTGCAGGTCAGCCTTGCTCGGTTCAAGAACGGAGAAAAAAACGATCCGAATTTCTCGATTAAGAAAACAGGAGCCTTCCGTTGGAGTCACACGCAGACGATCGGACCAACGGCGAGCTTCAACGCAAACGTTAACCTGTCTTCGTCCGGATACTTACGCGGCGTTTCACAGAATTACGATGACCGAACGCGGCAGAGTATTCAATCCACCCTTCGGTTCACCAAGCGCTGGAGCAGCAGAAACCTATCTATACTATCGAGTCAAACACAGGTATTGGATACAGACGAAGTGAATATGACTCTGCCGAGCATTTCATTTTCCCAGCGTTCATTCAAGCCATTTTACCGTTCATCAAGGGCTCCCGGAGAATCAGAACGGTTCTACGAGAAATTAACCGTGAGCTACAACATGTCGCTCAACAACCGGTTTTCATTTCGCCCATTGTCTGCCGAAGAATTGATAGCGGCCGGTGATTCCGCCGCCACTAGAATCTCGTGGTTTGACGCACTGACATCTGCGAAAGACTATCGAAGGGCGACGGGAAAAGATGAACAATTTGATTTCAAGGCCTCGCATCGAATCCCGGTCTCGGCACCCTTTTCGATTCAGCGTCTCCCTCTCCTGGGTGATTTTAGACTCAATCTGACCCCCTCGATCACATATACAGAAGACTGGTTCCTGAATACGGATCGACGCATGCTTAGCTCCGACAGCTTGGTCGTCGAGACGCGTTCAGAGTCAGAATTCTTCGCTCTTCGTCAGTACACGGCGAGTATGGCTGCGTCAACTACGTTCTATGGAATTTTCCCGTTGCGCATTGGCCCTTACCAGACGATAAGGCACACCGTCCGCCCGAGCGTTTCTTTCAATTTCAGACCGGATTTCTTCTCTGACCGATTTAATTATACCCGCACCTACACAGACGCAAATGGAGAAGAAGTGCGCTATGCAGTTGTCAACGGTGTCGGACGCGGGAGCCAGAAATCACTCGCATTCAGTCTTAACAATACGTTCGAGACGAAACGGGTGGCTGCTGACTCGGCGGATGTCTCCCAACGACAGGGACGTGGCTCCGTTAAGCTCCTGGACCTGAACGTAACCTCCTCATACAACTTTGCCGCCGACTCACTTGGATTCAACAGCATTTTACTGAACGCCCGCACCCGATTGTTCGGGCAGGTAGATGTCAATTTCAGGAGCGCGTTCTCACCGTACCAGGTATCCGATACTGGGCAGCTGATCAACAAATATGCCTTCTCGTTCCCAAAAGCACCCCTCGGGAGAATGACACGAGCTGATCTGACGATTCGGACGTCGGTAAGAAGCGCGCGAGGCGACGGGTCTCGACCTCTGGTATCTCCCCGGGCAGGATTCAATGCCGGCCAGGCCGATCCTTTCAATCCCACAGCCAGCTTCTTCCAAACAGATCACCCAACCGACTACGCTGACTTTTCAATCCCGTGGTCACTCGCGCTCGACTTCTCATACGGCGTCACGAAAACGGGGGTCTCGTCCATCCGCCGGGCGATACTAAACACCACATTCGACTTTTCCTTGACCCCCAATTGGAAAGTTGCCAGTCGAACGGGATACGATTTTGAGAGGAATAAATTGGTAACCACCACGCTCGCCATCGCTCGGGACTTCGATTGCTGGCAAATGTCTTTCAATTGGATACCGTTTGGCGACTTCCAGTCCTGGGGATTCGACCTTCACGTCAAGAGTAGTCACCTGAGAGATCTTCTCAGAATTCGTCAACCACGTTTAGACGTTCGAAATAGATTCGGGTCGCTCCTATAGTCGATAGAGATTTATAAATCTCTGTCTTCCGACGATATTCCTCCCTAAGGACCTTACAATCTATCCCTCTTTCGAACCCATGCGGTTCGAAGAACCCACATTATGCCTATTCCTCAACTTACCCTCGTTCCCAGGAACCCTCCACGTGTTTCCGACAAGGATTTAGCAATACGGATCGCTTCGGTGTTCCAATCGGACTTGGCTCAATCCTACACGTCCGGTATCCACTTTTTCGTCGAGGATGGGGACGTCATTGTCAAGGGATTTGTTGACAATTCTGCTAATCAGCAGCTATTGTTGTTCATTCTTAAGCAGGTCCCGGGAGTTCGTCGCGTCGTAAATCGATCGACACCGGTGAAGGCACGTGTCTACTACAAAGCGCGTATCTACTACCATGCACCAAACCGAGCAGCCTAAAAACCTGCAGAATCGTCACTCTCGACCCACGAAAACGAGTTCACATCAAAACGGATTTGCTCGGCCAAGGGCTTTCCAGCGTGGACCGAGATGCGCAACTGAATCTCATCCCAGTCCACCCACAGATCCGACGTACTGCCTAGGAATTGTCGTTCGATGATTCGACCCTCGAAACGCCCCTCGTCTGAAACAACGATGCTCTCTGGCCGGACTGCCAGCTGCTTTCCATTCGGTGGATCCGTACCAGCGATTCTTTCTGCGTGACTACCCGAAAGGACGTTCGCGCCTCCAAGAAATTGGGCCACAAAGGCCGACTGTGGTGAATTATACAACTCTCTGGGTGTACCCACCTGAACGATAGAACCGTCCTTCATAACGGCAAGTTTATCCGATAAGGCCAGCGCTTCTTCCTGATCGTGTGTTACGTAAATACTGGTGAGTCCAAGCAAACTTTGCATCTGCTTCAACTCTCTCCTTGTTTGTTCGCGAAGAGCTACATCCAAATTTGAGAGTGGCTCGTCAAATAAGAGCACATCCGGCTCGATCGCAATAGCTCGGGCAACCGCAACGCGCTGTTGCTGACCTCCGGAGAGCTCCGTCACGGGTACATTCACGTGCATTTCCATCTCGACCCGGCCCAGTGACGAAAGAACCTTTTCCTGTCTTTTCGATTTGTCCACGCGACGCACCTTCAGACCGTATTCTACATTCTCGCCCACCGTCATGTGAGGAAAGAGCGCGTAATTCTGAAATACCATGGCCGTGGGACGGCGCTGCGGGGGTTTACTAGTAATGTCCTCTCCTCCGATGGAAATATGCCCGGAATCAGGAAGCTCAAATCCGGCGATCATTCGAAGGGTGGTCGATTTCCCGCATCCGGAGGGTCCCAACAGTGAAAAAAATGACCCCGATTGCACGTTAAGGTTTACACCCCTTACGGCCTCCACGACCCCGAACGACTTGGAGACGTTTTCGAGAACGACATCTGAGTTCTTATTTTTAGAGGCTGATTCTGACATAAGTCTGGAAATTCCGGATCTACGATCGCTTCTGGTCCGCAAACTGTAGATCACAAACCGACGCGTACAATATCGTCAAGTAGCACCGAGCGCCTGGGTTACCTTATCGGCAGCTTCCTGGAAAAGGACGGCGGTAAGAATGTCGAGACCGCTCTCATTTAATATGGCAACCCCTTCCTCCGCATTGGTCCCCTGGAGTCGGACGATCAGTGGCATATTGATTTCAACGTTATGTGCTGCTTGTACGATCCCGGTCGCAACGCGGTCACACCTCACAATTCCACCAAAAATGTTGACCAAGAGGGCTTTTACGTTGGGGTCTTTTAGAATTATCCGAAATCCTGCCTCGACGGTTTCCGCACTCGCGCCACCCCCCACATCCAGGAAGTTTGCCGGATCCCCTCCGGCAATTTTAATGATATCCATCGTGGCCATGGCAAGCCCGGCTCCGTTTACCATACAACCTACATTGCCGTCAAGCTTGACGTAATTTAAACCGTACGAATCTGCCTCCACTTCCAGGGGGTCTTCCTCGTCGGTATCCCGCAATTCGGCTAAATCCGGATGCCGGAAGAGCGCATTATCGTCCAGATTGATTTTCGCATCAATGGCCACCACATCACCTTGCTCCGTAAGAACGAGGGGGTTGATTTCGGCCAGCGAACAGTCACTCTGTGTGTACGCCTGGTACAGGGCGGAAATAAACCTGAGCGTCTTTTTGAATGCATCGCCCGTGAATCCCAAGCCAAATACGAGCTCGCGAAGTTGAAAACCTTGAAGTCCAATGAGGGGATTAATCCAGCACTTCAGAATTTTATCCGGCGTCTTTTCGGCAACCGTCTCGATCTCTACACCTCCTTCGGTGGATACCATGATGACGGGCATATTCTTCTGACGATCGAGTGTAATACCCACGTAGTACTCATTTTGAATATCAACTGCTTCGGCGATCAGAACCGCACGGACCTTCTGCCCTTCAGGCCCGGTTTGATGTGTTTTCAGCATCATGCCCAAAATGTCCGCAGCGCGATCTCTAACGGCATCGATTCCCTCAGCCAGCTTTACGCCTCCCCCCTTTCCTCTTCCGCCCGCGTGAATCTGGGCTTTTACGACAAAGAGATCTTCTCCCGACTCTGTGCCCAGGTCTTGGGCAGCGGCCACTGCTTCTTCTACTGTGTATGCAACTTTTCCGGGCTGAACAGCGACACCGTACCGCTCTAGAATTTCCTTTCCTTGATATTCGTGGACTTTCATATCCTGTTCCTTACGTACCTTATGACGGGCCGAAAACTACGCTCTCTTGCCGCATAATGCTGCTGTCAACGGTCTGATTCATTCATCTTCGTCGATTCTTTGGTTCATCCATTCTCTGCCGCTACAGCCAGTAAAGCACCGCTAGGGAATTCTTTTCGCACGTGACCAAATTTGATATTCACATTGCACGACGATTGATTGGAGGGTACATCGCCCTGCTTGGCGGCTTGATCGTTTTTTTTATCGTCCTGCATTACGTCGAATACATTGACGACTTTCTTGATCGAGGTGCACAGACTCGGGATGTGTTTCTGATCTATTACCCGAACTATATCCCAGAAATAATTCGTCTGGTCTCACCACTTGCCTTTTTTATTTCAGCTGTTTATCTAACGGGAAGACTCGCGGAGAAGTTAGAACTTTCAACCCTTCAGACGAGTGGCGTCTCGCTATACCGGTTGCTGGTGCCGTACGTCATCGTTGGCCTACTGGTGACGGGAATCATGTTCTGGTTCAACGGATGGGTCGTTCCTGAGACCAACCGGGTCCGCATTCAGTTTGAACAGGACTATACAAAGGATGCATCCGGTCGAATCGATTATAGCAATATTCATCGGCAAATCAGCCCGGGAAGTATTCTCAGTGTCGGTTTTTTTGATGGTGAGAGAAAAACGGCTACGACCGTCTCATTGCACGCGTTTGACGATGAGAGGCGCCTGAGAAAACGTATTGACGCTGTACGAATGCTTTGGATTGATTCGACGAAACAATGGCAACTCATTGATCCGGTTATCAGATCGTTCTCAGTCGACGGGATTGAATCGCGAAAAGTCCTCTCGCTCCTGGACACGACGCTGTCCGTCCTTCCTCGAGATCTAGCGAGAACGGAGGACGACATGGAAGCGATGACCATTGATGACGGCAGAGAATATATCGATGAGTTAAAACGATCGGGCGCGAATAAAATCGGAATACCGCTTGTTCTCTACTACAGCAAATTCTCCTACCCCTTTGCCAATTTGATCCTGATTCTTCTTGGCGTGCCGCTTTCATCCGTACGGCGTCGGGGCGGACAAGCGTTTTTAATGGGTACGGCTCTGTTTGTGGCCTTTGCCTACCTATCGGTGATCAAAATTATTGAACCGTTCGGCTTTACGGGCGCTCTTTCACCGGTAATGGCATCGTGGCTTCCACACGCGCTCTTCGTTGTCATCGCCGCCGTCATTCTTTGGAGAGTTCGGAAGTAGAATCAGGCGGTTGCCGATTGTCCGGTGGCTAGGCTTCTCCGCTTGGCATACCAAAGTGAACGGCGGGGCCCGGCGAAGTCGTTTCTTCTATCTCTCCATGTGCCCGCTCGTATCGATCAATATTATCGGATAGTGCACGCAATAAGCGTTTTGCATGCGGCGGGCTTACAATGATTCGACTTTTTACTCGAGCTTTCGGAACCCCCGGCATCACCCGAATAAAGTCGAGAATAAATTCTTCTGAAGAATGCGCCAACATGACGAGATTGGAGTATACTCCTTCCGCGATTTCTTCGGTCAGTTCGATGTTGAGTTGTTGTGCCTCGCTTTGGGCGTCATTTCCATTCTTCATTTCTTGAGCCTATTTAAGAGCTGATTTAGGATTCGAGTTTAGAGTCAATCTTAGAATCAATGCCGTTTTGAGCGGAGAGAACCCGCTTCGAGAGAATGCCGATCAAATCGATTTTAGTAATGATATCGAATTCGTTCTTTGCTTCTCGTTCAACGAGTACAGCACCGGGTGGAGAGTCCAGTCTTTCGACGAGTTGTTGCAAATGCATGCTTTGAGGTACAATGGGTGGTGGTTCGCCCATGGCCGTTGCGACCGTTTCGTTGCGTGCCTCGGGATTATCGATCAAATGATTTAAGACGTCTGATTCGGTAATGCTTCCAACCACTTCACCATCCTCCGTGACCGGAAGTTGTGAGATTCCGTGTTCCATCATCATGTCTGCGGCAACCCCCAGCACCTCACGAGGTGAAATTGAAACCACTGCAGGGCGTGTCGGCTGGGCTATTAAAATGTCTGAAATCGCCAGATCAGGTGTCTGTTCGAGAAATCCGTGGTCCCTCATCCATACATCGTTGTACGTCTTGGAAAGATATCTAAAACCAGAATCCGGAAAAAGAATTACGATGACGTCGTCTGGAATTAAGTCGTCGCGGTGATCTACAATCCACTGAAGGGCACCCTTCATTGCCATTCCGCTGGATTGACCCACGAACAAGCCTTCCTCCTTGGCAAGAAGTCTTGTGGTTAGCATCGAATCCTTATCCGTCACCCGGACAAAGTCGTCGATCAGATCGAAATCCATATTCCCAGCAAGAATATCTTCTCCAACCCCTTCCGTCACGTAAGGATAAATCTGCGTCTCGTCAAATTCCTTCGTGAAAAAGTACTTATAGTAAACACTACCAAACGGATCTACGCCGATCACTTTGATGTTAGGATTTCTCTCTTTGAGGTATTTTCCTACGCCGCTGATCGTCCCCCCGGTGCCAGATGAAGCAATAAAGTGGGTAATCCTTCCGTCTGTTTGCTCCCAAAGCTCGGGCCCGGTCGATTCGTAGTGAGCGACCGTGTTAGCCGGGTTGTCGTATTGATTCAGGTAGACCGAATTCGGGATCTGTTCTGATAGACGCTTCGCAACCGAGTAATAGGATCGAGGATCTTCCGGCTCTACGTTGGTAGGACAGACGTGCACCTCCGCTCCGAGTGCTCTTAGCATATCTGCCTTCTCGGGACTCTGCTTATCGGTCGTTGTAAAAATGCACTTATACCCTCTGACAATAGCTGCCAGAGCCACTCCAGCTCCCGTATTACCGCTTGTTCCTTCGACAATCGTCCCACCTGGTTTCAGCGAGCCGTCTCTCTCAGCCGCCTCCACCATGGCGAGTCCTATCCGATCTTTCACGGAAGCTGCCGGGTTAAAGAACTCAAGCTTTGCAAGAACCGTCAGATCAGAGAACGGCACCAATTTGTTCACTCGGACGAGTGGAGTCTCACCAATCGTACTAAGAATGTTCTCGTGCCACATAAGGGATGTTGATTTTGCTATATTTCGCGCGAACGACGCGCGTTCGGACGCAGCAATCAGATCGTATTCATGCCGAACTTATTTGCGCTAAATGTACGGTATCGTCCTAGTCGGGTTCTCTCTAGAGGCAGTGAATCGGACGAGAATATTCTAACCGGGTCCAGAGATCCAGCTCGCTACAAGCCTTTATAGAACGAGATTGAAATTCATGTCAGACGCCCAACAGTCACTAGCCGCCGTCGAACCGGAGATACTTGTTGCCTCCTGTACATCTAGCGGTAAACTCCTCTATCGAAATGAGGCGTGGCAACGTGTTTTAGGCGATACGTTCGGCCTCTGGAACAATCTTCTTGAGGACGACCAGGATATTGCGAGACAAAATCTGAAAGAGGCTGCGCGCGGATCCTTGGTGACCAATGCCGTTTTTATGTTCAGACGGGCTGACCGGGATTTGCCTTTACCTGTCCTGCTTCACTTCATTCCGATTCCACCTCCTTCGCCCGATTCTGCAAAGGGAACGCACTTGGTGGTTATTACGGGGGAAGTTCTTGCTGAGCCTGAAAGCTGGACGGAGAATCAGACCGAGAAGCACCGAATGGAGACGCTCGGCCGCATGACGATGGGGATGGCACATGATTTCAACAACCTGCTGAGTGGAATTCTGGGGCATATTGCTCTTGCCAGATCTACCGTTGAAGTGCCCGAATCATTGAAAGAACACTTTCTGACTATCGAGAAGGCCGCGAACGACGGGGCAGCTCTCGTCAACAAAATCCAACGTTACATTCGACAAGAAAAGCAGGCGTCCTTTGAAGTCCTTGACCTCACCAGCTTGATTCAGGATTGCGTCATACTCACCAAACCTTACTGGTATAACGAACCCCGTAGACAGGGAATTGCAATTGATTTGACCTTTGAATCTGTAGAACTTCCTCCGATTCTGGGCTCGGCCGCCGAGCTGAGAGATGTCTTCGTCAACTTGATTCTGAATGCCGTTCAAGCCCTTCCTGAAAGCGGAAAGATTACGATCACAACCAACAGTTCTAAAAAGGATGTTATGGTCGTCGTTGCGGATACCGGAACGGGGATGAGTCAGGCAGTTCGTGAACGCGTTTTCGAGCCGTTATTCACGACGAAGGGGGGGCGCGGAACCGGGATGGGGCTGGCAGTGGTTTTTGGTGTGATGCAGGAGCACGAAGGGTCGATCGAAGTGGAGTCCGAACTCTCTTCGGGAACGACTTTCACGTTGACCTTCCCAATAAATTCCGCAGTGACGGCAGAGCCAGTCGATACGTTGACGGACGGCAACCGAGATCCGGTGTCCGTATTGGTTGTGGATGACGAGGATATGGTCCGGCGCGTAATCGATCGCTTGTTGACACTACGTGGCCACACTGTTTCTTCTGTTGCTTCCGCCTATGCTGCCCTGGACGAATTGGAATCCGGGGCGTTCGACGTCGTTATCTCGGATCAGGGCATGCCCGAAATGAGTGGACGAGAATTGGCCCGAAAGATTCGAGCTCTATACCCTACTCTACCCGTCATCCTGCTGACCGGAGATACCGACCTGAATGTCGACCCGCAGGACATTGCTCGGGTCATTTCAAAACCCTTCCAAGCCGACGATTTGGAAGACGCGATTCGTGCCGTAGCGTAGCGAAGCGACAAGGCGAACAGACACTTTGTCATTAAAAACGCTTTGGCTTGGTTTTTGACCTTGACCCGGCCTGTCACGCTAACGTGTTTCGTGCTTGAAAACCTTCAGACGAGACAACCATTTTGTCTGTCGGGTGTACTCCGCGGACAAAGACTCTCATTACACTGTTACTTGCATTTCGTATATGATTCAGGATCCTTATTTGCTCATTGATGATGATGACTTAGAACAGGCTATTCCGCTGCCAACAGCGGATGAAGAAAAGGAGATGAGCACGTCCGATGTGCCGGACAGTCTTCCCATTCTGGCACTTCGGAATACGGTCCTCTTTCCAGGAGTCGTACTGCCCATCACGGTAGGACGCGACACGTCGTTGCGCCTCGTAAGAGATGCATTCGGTGACGATCGACTCATCGGAGTTGTTGCACAACGGCGCGCTGAAGTGGAAGACCCCGAACCATCCGATCTATATGGAAATGGTTGCGTTGCAACGATTCTGAAGCTGATCAAAATGCCTGACGGCTCGAAGTCGATTGTGATTCAGGGAAAACGCAGATTCAAGATCAATGAATTTGTGGCCACGGAGCCATACTTCGCGGCGACCGTCGAGCCCGTCGTCGAAGACTCGCACGTCGAAGGCATAGAAATTCGGGCTCGAATTCGCTCCGTTAAGGAACTTGCCGTTCAGATTGTAAATCTTTCACCCAATTTGCCGAGCGAAGCGGCATATGCCATCCAGAATATTGATTCTCCAACATTCCTGATCCATTTCATCGCTTCAAATCTTCAGATCGATGTCGACGAAAAGCAGAAATTACTGGAGACTCATTCTCTTATCGATCGGGCCGAACAAGTGATGAATCACCTGAATCAAGAATTGCAGGTGTTACAGCTGTCCGAAGAAATTCGATCTCGGGTAAAGACGGATGTAGATCAGCAGCAACGCGAGTATTTGCTTCGTCAGCAATTGAAGGCTATTCAGGACGAATTGGGTGAAAGTGAAGGCACGGCTGGCGAGGTTCGAGAACTCCGTGAACGTGGCGACAAAAAGCCCCTTCCTGATCACGTTCGTGAAGCCCTTACCAATGAATTGGAAAAACTTGCGCGCTCGAATCCAGCGTCTCCGGACTATGCGGTCACGCGTAACTATGTCGATTGGATCCTGGACACCCCCTGGCAAGAGTACTCGAAAGACCAACTGGACCTAAAGCGGGCTTCCGAAATTCTGGACGAAGACCACTATGGGTTGGAACAGGTTAAACAAAGAATCCTGGAATACCTTGCCGTTCTGAAGCTAAAGGGCGATATGAAGGCCCCGATCCTCTGCTTCTATGGACCACCCGGTGTCGGAAAGACGAGCCTCGGAAAGAGTATTGCACGAGCGCTAGATCGCCAGTTTGTTCGGATGAGCCTTGGCGGAATCCGGGACGAAGCCGAAATTCGCGGTCATCGGCGGACGTATGTCGGTGCTTTACCTGGTAGAATCATTCAGGGAATGAAGAAGGCGGGCACAGCCAATCCGGTATTCATGTTGGATGAAGTCGATAAGCTCGGCTCTGATTTTCGTGGAGACCCGTCTTCCGCCTTGCTTGAGGTACTTGACCCCGAGCAAAACAACGCATTCAATGACCACTATCTGGAATTGGACTGCGATCTCTCCAATGTCCTCTTTATTGCCACAGCGAATTACCTGGGTATGATTCCGGCCCCTCTTCGGGATCGGATGGAAGTCATCGAGATCAACGGTTATACGCAGAACGAGAAGCTTCGGATCGCCAAGCAGTTTCTGCTTCCGAGACAGATTGAACGTAATGGCCTGAATAACAAGCAGTTTTCTTTGTCTAACGGGGCCATCCGGCTGATCGTTGATGGCTATACGAGAGAATCCGGCGTCAGGCAATTGGAGAGGACGATCGGCTCTGTCGCCAGAGGTGTAGCTAAAAAGATTGCTATGGGTGAGTCCAACGGAGAGGATGTGCGGGAGACAGATATTGAAGAATATCTTAAAGCACGCAAATTTTTTTCGGACAGTGCCGAACGAACCAAAGTCCCCGGTGTCGCTATCGGTCTGGCGTGGACGCCCGTAGGCGGCGATATTCTTTTCATTGAGGCATCTGTCTCCAGGGGGAACGGTCGCCTGATACTAACCGGGCAACTCGGCGACGTCATGAAGGAATCGGCTCAAGCAGCCCTCTCCTATGTGAAAGCCAATTCGTCCGATTGGGGCATTCCCGATGCGGCCTTCAAATATTGGGACCTTCATGTTCACGTTCCGGCCGGAGCCGTACCCAAAGACGGACCGTCAGCCGGTGTGGCGTTATTATCCGCTTTGATTTCGATCTACACGCAGCGTCGCGTCCGCAACAACGTGGCCATGACCGGTGAAATCACACTTCGAGGACTGATATTGCCCGTAGGTGGTATCAAAGAAAAAGTGCTGGCCGCGAAACGAGCAGGAATCAAGAAGGTCTTTCTCCCCGAGAAGAACCAGAAAGACGTAGAAGAAATCCAATCTTCCGCGCTTCGGGGATTGAAAATCGAATACACCAAACGGATGAACGAGATTGTTGACCTGGTACTGGAGAAACGACCGGTAAAGAATCCTGCTAAAATGTTCGTTGTTCCGGAAGCTGAGCTCCGTCACGACAGTGTTAACGGCGTTTCAGAGGTAGGTACGCAAAACGTAACGGTCTGAAGCGGGGCCGTCTGAAGCAACGCGGCGTGATCTGAAGCGACACGGTGTGGTCTGAAGCAACGCGGTCTGCACGAATGCGGCTTGAAGCCGCACCGATTACTCTTTCTTCGAGTGCTCTTCCAGGATCGTCGCATCATCCACGTTAGCATCCAGGCCACTTTTGAAGGCTTTTTCAGCCTCTCTGACGATACCGGAAACCGTCTCAACGACGGAATCAAAGATGGTTCCGAGCACTCTAGCGGTTGTCCCGGTTATAAAAATGGCTTTACCAACCAGGTTCAGGCGGTCAAAATCGACTTTACGCTGACGTTCACCTGACATTTCGGTTACTCCGACGTACTTTTGGAAGATCCCTCGGATTTCGTTCCCGTCGACGCTGATTTCTTCGAGCTTCCGGACTTCTTGCTAGACGCTTTCGTGTTCTTGTTCTCGACCTTGGATTCCTCTGTCGATTTCGCCTCACCGTTCCCATTGACGTTGATATCCCCAAAGGCCTTCGAGACTGCGTCCCCTGCCTTGCGCACGGACTTGACGATCATCTTTATCATCGACTCGGCGATGAAAACCGCCTGCTCCTCAGCCCCTAAGTCGTCAAACGATTCACGGGTTTTCGAATACTCTTCACTCTTTTCAAATTTTTCCGCGCACATAATACTTCTGCCCAATTAAGGTCTACGATTATTTTAAATCCAGATGCCTAACGTAGACGGATGTAAACTACCCAGGTTTCAGCACTCAAATCAAGCGATTCGCAACGATTTCGATGCGATATTGTTCAGTTTTGCTGAAGCTTCGCCTGAGTTGACGCCAGCCTCGCAATCGGTACGCGATATGGAGAACAAGACACGTAACTCATGCCGAGCTCATAAAAGAAATGTATCGACGCCGGATCTCCGCCATGCTCTCCACATATTCCGATCTTTAAATCAGATCTCCCCTCTCGGCCCCGCTCAGTACCTATCCGTACGAGTTGACCTACTCCCTCAATATCGAGTGACTGGAACGGATCATCTTTCAGAATTTTCTGATTTACATATTCCGGGAGAAATTTCCCTGCGTCGTCGCGGCTATATCCGAACGCCATCTGCGTAAGGTCATTCGTGCCAAATGAGAAGAACGATGCCTCACGAGCAATAGCCTCCGCCATGAGAGCAGCTCTGGGGATTTCGATCATTGTGCCGATCAGGTATTCTACTGTCGAGCCTTTCTCATCGAACACGGCCTCGGCCGTTTTTTCAATCACCGTCTTCTGGTGAACAAATTCTTCTACGGTGCCCACGAGGGGTACCATGATTTCCGGGAGAACGCTTACCCCTTCCTGGGACAACTCAACCGCGGCCTCGATGATGGCTCTCGTCTGCATCTCCGTAATTTCCGGATAGGTGATGCCGAGGCGACATCCGCGATGCCCCAACATGGGATTAAACTCGGCAAGAGATTTCACTTTGCCTTGAATCGCGTCGATGGAAACTCCCATCTTTCTAGCCATCTCGTCCTGTTCTTCTTTCCCATGCGGAAGAAATTCGTGCAGTGGAGGATCCAAAAGCCGGATTGTGACCGGAAAACCGTCCATCTCACGAAATATTGCGCGGAAATCTTCTTTCTGAAAAGGAAGCAGCTTGTCCAGTGCGGCACGACGAGCCTCTTCTGTTTCGGCCAGGATCATCTGACGCATGGAGTCAATTCGATCCCCCTCGAAAAACATGTGTTCTGTTCGACACAATCCGATGCCTTCAGCGCCAAAATCAATCGCTCGCCTGGCATCTTCAGGCGTGTCGGCATTGGCCCGAACGTTCATATCGCGAAATTCGTCTACCCAGGACATAAAACGGTCGAATTCTGCCGACAAGGATGCTTCGACAAGTTTTTGGTTTCCTTGAATAATTTCCCCTGTGGAGCCGTTAATCGAGATCCAATCTCCCTCCTTGATCGTACTCTCTCCATTCGTGAAGGATGCCGTGCCATAATCAATGGAGATATCTCCACATCCCGCAACGCACGGTTTGCCCCATCCTCGGGCAACAACTGCAGCGTGACTCGTCATTCCTCCCCTCGATGTCAGGATACCCTGGGCAGCGTTCATACCGCCTACGTCCTCAGGACTTGTCTCGGTGCGAACAAGGATTACTTTTCGACCTTCAGCAGCCGCCTCTTCCGCGTGCTCTGCAGAGAAGACCACCTGTCCGACGGCCGCGCCTGGCGAGGCGGGCAAACCCCGCGCGATCACATCTTCCTGATACGTTTCCGTACTTTCAAATTGGGGATGAAGCAGTTGATCGATGTGGGCTGGCTCCACCAGATCTCTAATGGCGACTTCCTTCTCCAAAATTCCATCCTCGACCATGTCCACCGCAATCTTTATCGCCGAAGCCCCGGTTCGTTTTCCATTGCGGGTTTGCAGCAAATAGAGCTTACCGTCTTGGATCGTGAATTCAATATCCTGCATGTTCTGGTAATGATTTTCCAACCGTTTGGTGGTTTCTACCAATTGGGAAAATGCCTCCGGAAACGCAGATTCCATCTTCGAAATGTCTTCCGGCGTACGGATCCCGGCAACGACATCTTCTCCCTGCGCATTAACCAAAAACTCTCCGTATAGCTTGTTTTCACCGGTGGACGGATTCCGGGTGAACAAAACGCCCGTTCCACTGTTTGGCCCCATATTTCCGAATACCATGGCCTGAACGTTTACCGCCGTGCCGATCAAATCCTTGATTTTGTTGATCTGACGGTACTTTCGGGCTCGATCGCTTTCCCACGAGCCAAAGACAGCGTTGATCGACAACCTGAGCTGCACATTCGGGTCTTCCGGAAACATTTGTCCCGTGTGCTCCAGGAAAATCGCCTTGTATTGCTCAACCAGTTCTTTTAAATCGTCCGCAGTCAGGTCAACATCCAGCGACGCGTTTTTTTCGACTTTGAGAGAATCGATTGCGTCTTCGAAGTGATCATGACTCACCTTCATCACGACATCACCAAACATGTCGATAAACCGGCGATAGGCGTCATAGGCAAATCGAACGTTTCCACTGCGTTCAGCAAGACCGTCGACGACCGTGTCGTTCATACCCAGGTTCAAAACAGTATCCATCATTCCAGGCATCGAGACAGCGGCCCCGCTTCTGACAGAAAGGAGTAGCGGATTTGAGGCATCTCCAAATTGGCTTCCGGTTTCAGCTTCCAGATGCGAGACACCCGCCCTGACCTGTGCTTCAAGCTCAATGGGCCACCTACCCTCATGTTCGCTATAGAAGGAGCAGCACTCCGTCGTCAGGGTCATTCCCGGGGGCACCGGTAAGCCAATGGAACTCATCTCAGCCAGATTGGCACCCTTTCCTCCGAGAAGATCTTTCTGAGTCTTATCTCCGTCGGCTTTTCCACCACCGAACTGAAAAACATATTTTTTTGTAGACACGTCAACCTTCGTTTCCATAGGGCCTATTTATGAAATTATTTTTCAGCCGGGTATTTATCAAATGAGGAGGATCAGCTCCGCTCAAGGCCACCGCTAAATGGCAAGTGTGGCCAAAGAGGCCAAATATACGGGTCGGACGCCTCGCGAATGCCAATGACCAATCTAAGAAAGCATTAAGGACGCCGAGACTCGTGCTTCTGTAAACTGAACGGCAAGAAAGAGATATGGAACGTCCGCCATGACTGCGCGTGTGAGATCCCCGAAATTGTTCTTGTGAATCGATCTCCCAAAACCCAGAACCGTTTAGTCAACAAGTATGAAGCGACTCGTCATCGTAGAGTCACCAACCAAGGCCCGCACAATCATCAAGTTTTTGCCGGATAACTATGTGGTTGAGGCGAGTATGGGTCACGTGCGTGACCTTCCCTCCTCTGCCGCAGAGATCCCGGAGAAATACAAGAAGGCTGCATGGTCGCGCCTCGGTGTGGATGTAGAAAATGAGTTTGAGCCGCTATACGTCATTCCTTCGAACAAAAAGAAGGTCGTTAAGGGACTAAAAAGTGCTCTCAAGGATGCGGAAGCCCTCTTTATCGCGACCGACGAAGACCGTGAGGGTGAGTCGATCGGGTGGCATTTAATTAAGGTGCTCAAACCCACCGTACCAATCCACCGAATGGTCTTTCATGAAATCACGGAGAGCTCCATCCAGGCCGCACTCGAAAACACACGAGAAATCAATAAGAATCTCGTAGAGGCACAAGAAACCCGTCGAATCCTTGATCGGTTGGTGGGCTACTCGATTTCTCCTCTCCTGTGGAAGAAAATCGCACCGAAGCTCTCGGCCGGACGGGTCCAGAGTGTGGCCGTCCGCATCCTTGTACTTCGAGAAGCAGAACGCATCCGATTCGTCCCCGCCTCCTACTGGAGTGTGTCGGCCGAGCTCTCGACGAACGATAAGCAGTTTCAAGCCGTCATGACACACGTCGGTAATCTCAGGCTGGCAACAGGCCGGGATTTCGACGATAACACGGGAAAACTCAACGAAGGACTCAAAGACGGCAAGGATTGTATCGTATTGCAGGAGGATCGAGCAAATGCTCTGGTCGCTTTGTTGAAAGGGGACGAATGGAAAGTGATTGACGTAGAAGAACGAACTGTAAAACGATCGCCATCGGCTCCATTCATTACGTCGACGCTCCAGCAGGAAGCCAGTAGAAAACTTCGTTTGTCTGCTCGCGATACGATGAGAACAGCACAGCGTCTATACGAACAAGGCTTCATCACGTACATGAGGACGGATTCCACCAGCCTCTCGAGTGAAGCGATCGGTGCCAGCCGAAATGCAATTGAATCCAGGTACGGATCCGAATACTTGAGCGCAAGTCCACGCACGTTTACGAGCAAAGTGCGAAATGCTCAAGAGGCGCACGAGGCGATTCGTCCGTCCGGATCCCAAATGAGAACGGTCGACGACCTGGGCCTGTTCGGGGACGAAGGAAATTTGTACGAACTGATCTGGAAGCGAACCGTCGCATCCCAGATGGCGGATGCCAGGGTAAAGCTCGTAACGGCAAAAATGGGTGTTGGAGATGGCGACGATCAAGCTGTTTTCCGGGCAAATGGTCGAACCGTCGAATTCCCCGGATTCTTTCGGGCCTACATCGAGGGCTCAGACGATCCCGAGGCAGCTCTTGAAGACAAGGAACAGCCGCTTCCGGAACTGAAAGTCGGAGATTCTCCATCTGTCGAGGATTTGGAGGCGAAAGGTCATGAGACGAAACCACCGGTCCGCTTTACGGATGCTTCTCTCATCAAGGTTCTTGAAAGCGAAGGTATCGGAAGGCCCAGTACATACGCATCCATCATCGACACCATTGTCCAGCGCGGATATACACAGCGGAAAGGCAATCAGCTCATTCCGACGTTCACGGCGTTTGCGACCAATAATCTTCTGGAGCAGCAGTTCCAGCGCCTGGTCGACCTTGGATTTACCGCAGAGATGGAGCAAGACCTGGACGATATTGCATCGGGAAGTCTTGAACCGGTACCCTATCTGAGAAAATTCTTTAACGGGGAAAACGGCCTTGAAGCTAGAATTGAAGAGGGCCTGGACAAGATCGATGCAAAAGCTGTTTCCACGATACAAGTTGAATCCTGGAATCCGTACACCGTTCGGGTTGGGAAATACGGACCGTATGTTGAAATCGAAATTGAAGGTGAAAGAGTAGTGGCTTCTATTCCAGAGAGTATCGCGCCGGGCGACGTTTCGACCGAGCTATTGAAAGAGTTGATTTCGGACAAACAAAAAGAAGACGTCGTCCTGGGGATTCACCCTGATGCCGAGATGCCCATCTTACTGAAAAAGGGGCCCTTCGGGTATTACATCCAACTCGGTGATAACGTAGAAGAGGGAAAACCCAAGCGCATATCGGTCCCTAAAACCATGGATCCTGAGGCGGTCGATCACGCGACAGCGGTCAAATTGCTAGAGCTTCCCAGGCGAATCGGGAATCATCCTGAATCCGGGAAAGAAATCCTGGTTAATATCGGTCGGTATGGCCCGTACGTTCAGCACGAATCCACGTTCGCGTCCCTGACCGTCGAAGATGACGTCCTGACGATTGAACTGGACCGCGCCCTCGAACTCATCGCGACAAAGGAAAGTCGGAACAAGCCGCTTCGCACGTTGGGGGAGCATCCTGAATCGGGTGAGCAGGTGAACATCTTTGATGGTCGCTACGGTCCGTATGTCAAGCACAAACGAACCAACGCATCTATTCCGAAAAACACCGCTCCCGAAACGGTAACCATGGATCAGGCTCTGGAGCTCCTGGCAAAGAAAGAAGCCCGAAAAGGGAAAGGGGGTCGAAAGAAGAAGTCTTAGTCTTGGCTATCAGATTAAATCGCTGGCGTCAAACATCTTTATCGACCAACGTCCTTATCGCCCCGTCGGAGAGAAGACAGTATGTTGAGATAGCTTTCGTAGCGCTCTACTGATAATTCGTCGCTCTCTACCGCTTCTTTCACCCGACAGTCAGGTTCGTGGTCGTGTGTGCAATTGGGAAATCTACAGTGCGCACTGAATCGTTCGAACTCGACGAAGAGATGGGGCAGCAATTCAGGCTCCAGATTTATCAGTCCGTACTCTCGAAGACCCGGTGTATCGACAACAAAACCGCCGGACGAAAGAGGATATAACGCTGCAAACGTTGTCGTATGGGTGCCTTTTTGAGTGCGCGTACTGATGTCGCCAACACGCAGGTCGAGTTCCGGGTCGATGTGGTTTAAGAGGGATGACTTTCCCACACCCGACGGTCCAATGATCGCACTGGTCTTGCCCTTCAGTTCAGTCTCAAACTCCTCGACGCCTTCTCCGCTCAACGCACTGGTGTGCAGAACCGGATATCCTATTCCTCGGTAAAGGTCCGACCAAAAAGAAATTGCATCGGCAAATGTCTCCTCGATCAAATCACATTTATTGATGACGACGCCAACTGGGATGCCGTGCAGGCCGGCCATCGCGATAAATCGATCGATAAATCCTGGATTTATTTTGGGAAGCAAAACACTTTGGATAATCCAGGCAGCATCTACGTTGGCAACGATCACGTGCTCCTTACCCACCTTTCGACCGGCAGCACGCCTGGAAATGCAGTTAAAGCGATCTTCAATGCCTACGATCAATCCGGTGCCGTCGGGCTCCATTCGTATGGACACCCGATCTCCGACCACTACCGGATTTGTTTGATCAGTGTTTTTTAGTCGAAACTTCCCTCGGATGCGACTAGATACCACCTGCCCGTCGACATTTACATCATACCAACTTCCGGTCGAGCGGACGACAACCCCGGACGGTTCGCCGTTTGTTGCAGAGTCTCTGGTTGACGAATCACTCACAAACGCTGAGAATCAGTTACTTTCTCGACTTTTTACAGGGGCGGGCTCCGCGATTTCTTGGACTAGTTCATCCTCCAGATCAATCAATAGATCCTTGCGGGCTTCTCCGAGTTGTTGGGGCTTTTTACTAGTCGCAATTTCGAACTCCAAATCCTCCACCTTTTTGGTAAGAGGAGCCGTTGCGTCTTCAACGGCACGGCGCATCATTCTCTCGAGCTCGCTTGTCGTCAGACTGGAGCCCTCCGACGTACCGGACACGCCTCTCCGCACTCGATAGTTCAGACTCATCCGCACGATGGACAATATCGTCACGGCGACGATTGATACAATGATGATTGCCAAGATTTCTTCAGGCATGACCAGTTTCCATTGAGTTCGATTACGGGCGTAAAATACAAGATCTAGACTTGTGATTCCGTCGAGGCAACATCGTGTCCAGGTTCTTCCAGGATTCTTTTTTCTGACGGAGTAAGGAGCTTCTCACGATCCTCCAACATTTCCATAAGGGGCTGGATGGCATCATCGACGGCCTCCCTGATCAGTTCTTTGATCTCGCTTGTTCGAAAGCTTCCGTTTGAGGATTCAGATATCATTTTGCTCCTCCTAAAGTCCAGATTCATCTTCGTTAGCGCCAAGATGGACGAAAAAACTATAAGAACGACAAGCACGGGCTCCATAATTCGATGTACCTAGAGGATTCTGTTATCAAAAACCTACGCTATCGCGACAATCTTTGTTACACAACCCATTGAGACGAAAACCCTCTGCTATCCCCTTGGAACGAATGCTTGAATCCCGGTAAGTGCCTTTCCAAGAATGAGTCCATGGATGTCGTACGTGCCTTCGTACGTATTCACGCTCTCAAGATTAACCAGATGATGGATGACTCGATACTCGCCGGTAATGCCGTTCGCGCCAAGCATATCTCTGGCTTGACGGGCAATCCGGAGTGCAGAGCCACAATTGGTTCTCTTGGCCAAAGAAATCATTTCGGGAACGGCTTGCCCCGATTCGTAAAGATCTCCGAGTCGGTACGCGAGCAATTGCATCTTCGTTATTTCCGTCGCCATATCAGCGAGTTTGGTCTGTATCAACTGGTTGGCTGCCAACGGATGACCAAATTGTTTTCGCTTAAGGACGTATGATCTGGCACGCTGATAACAGTTCTCTGCAGCCCCGATCGTGCCCCATGAGATTCCAAACCTGGCGCTATTCAGGCAGTCAAAGGCGGATCGGAGTCCGCACGCTTCAGGCAGGACATTTTCATCAGGTACAAACACGTTTTTCATCTCGATCTCTCCAGAAACTGAGGCACGAAGCGACATTTTGTTCTCAATAACGGGTGTCTCGAACCCTTCCATGCCTCTTTCGAGAAGAAATCCGCGAATAACCGCCTTCTCACCGCCATGGTCTCTTTCTTTGGCCCAAACGACGGCTACATCGGCAATGGGTGAATTGGTCGCCCACCTCTTTTGTCCATTGAGCACCCACCCATCGCTTACTCGTACCGCACTCGACTCCATCGATCCGGGATCGGAACCATGATCCGGCTCGGTCAAGGCAAAACATCCTATCAGATCCCCTTTGGCTAATCCGGGGAGAAATTTGTTCCGCTGACTTTCGGTTCCAAATTGTTCGATTGGATACATAACAAGCGACGACTGCACGGAGGCAAACGATCGATAGCCTGAGTCGACTCGTTCCAATTCGCGCGCGATCAATCCATAGCAGATCTGGCTTTTTCCGCCGCCGCCGTAGACCTCGGAAATGGCCGCTCCGAGAAGACCCGCCTGCCCCATCTCTTGCGGAATTTCATCATGAAAGATCCCCCGTTGATTTCCCTCCAGAGCCCGCGGCTCAAGTTTGCTCTGCGCATATTCGCGGGCAGCATGCATGGCGAGCTTTTCCTCTTTCCCAAGCAGATCTTCAAAGAGAAAAATATCGTCCGGATTTAGTGTTCGAGTTGTCATGATTTAAGAATGATCGAATGGCCAGTGTCTCACAAAATACGCTTGTCTTCATCCACACGCCTAGATTCTCCGCTGAACATCTGGGAATTTGACGTGTTCTTCGCGCATGATAAATCGAATCTGTATTATTGGCGTCGGACTCATGGGTGGGTCGTTTGGTCTATCCGTCAGAAGAAGCCGACCCGACCTGATCGTCACGGGGGTGGACTCTGAAGACGTCCTGAAAAAGGCACTCGAGCGAAGAGCCATCACCGCTGCCGCTGAATCATTGTCCGACGCTGTTGCCGAGGCAGATCTGGTCATGTTATGCACACCCGTGATGGAGTCCATAGCCCTGATGGACGAAATTGGACAATCTATACAGAATGAAACGATTGTGTCGGATGTCTGCTCTGTAAAATCACCTCTACAGACGGCCGCTGAGATCAGCCTGGGGGACGGTGTAATCTTCATTGGTGGGCACCCCATGACAGGCTCTGAGAAAAGCGGGATCAGTCATGCCGATGAGTTTCTTTACGAAAATGCCACCTATGTACTATGCCCTCCTACCGGCGTAAGCGATGAATATTTTTCCGCTCAATTTGGAGATTTTATCGACGTCATTGGGTCCACGGGCGGCCGTATTCTACTTATGGAGGCCCGGAAGCACGATCGAATCGCCGCTCAGATCAGTCATCTCCCTCAGCTCGTTGCAATTGCACTCGTGAACAGTGTGGGTGCGAAGCGCGAAATCGACCCCGAAATACTTCAGCTCGCCGCAGGAGGATTTCGGGACATGACGCGCATTGCATCATCGACATTCGATGTTTGGCGTGAGATTATTCAGTCCAATTCGACGCCGATTCAAGAGGCCCTGAAAAGCCTATCCGATGAAATCGACGATCTACGGTCGTTACTTGCGTCGGACGACTATCAGGCGATCGAGGAACGCTTTCAATCTGCTGAGGACACTCAAACTGCCATCCGGCCGCGTTCAAAAGGATTCATGCAACCGCTCGCAGACATATTCGTCTTCGTGGCAGATAAGCCCGGTGCGATCTATGACATGGCCGGCCGACTAACGAATGAACAGATCAATATTAAGGATATCGAGCTACTCAAAATTCGAGAAGGCACTGGTGGAACGTTCAGGTTGGGCTTGGAAACAGATGCCGAAGCAGACCGGGCGATGATTGTGATGCGAGAGGGTGGATATAAGGTCCACCGTCTTTGAAGAACATACTTGATTGGACGATCGGGGCCTGAACGCGATTGCAGATCGAGACACCTCGACGTATCATCTTCGCCCATTAAGATTTCGATTGATCGTACAGCCATTCGAGTAGCCATGAGTAACCAACAAACTCCCCTGCACAGCAAACACGTTGCATTGGGCGCCAAGATGATGCCGTTTGCAGGATTTGATATGCCAGTTCAGTATACAGGTATCATCGACGAGCACATGACTGTTCGGGAGCAGGTTGGTGCGTTCGACGTCAGCCATATGGGCGAAGTCCTGGTCACGGGACCCGGGGCTTTCGAATACGTTCAGCGCCTGGTTACGAATGACGCTGCAAAACTCGTCGATGGAAAGGCGATGTACACGGTTATGTGCCTGGCAAACGGTGGAATCGTAGACGATTTACTCGTTTATCGTCTCAGCGAAAACCGATACATGTTGGTCATCAATGCGTCGAACATCAATCCTGATTTCGAGTGGATGATGAAACAGAACACGACTGGCGAGTCTTTGGAGAACATTTCAGACGAGGTCGGACTCATTGCCATTCAAGGACCCAGGGCATTCGAAACGGTGAGCAAGATTTCACCTGTACCGATCGATGACCTGAAATATTATCATTTTATTGAGCTGGAACCAGGAAGCTTTTTTGGTTGTGAAAGAGCGATTTTATCCCATACGGGATACACCGGCGAGGCAGGACTCGAAATTTACTGCGACGCGTCACGAACGGTTGAAATATGGGATGCCCTTTTTGAAGCCGGTAAAGCGTTTGGGATCAAGCCGGTCGGACTCGGGGCCAGAGATACCCTGCGGTTAGAATCCGGATTTTGCTTGTACGGCAGTGATATCACAACCGAGACGAATCCTCTAGAAGCCGGCCTCGGATGGCTGACGAAATTGGACCAGGGAGGATTTATCGGACGGGAGGTTCTTGCTAGAATCAAAGAAGCAGGACCCGAAAGAAAGCTGGTGGGCTTCGTTTCGCAGGAGCGTGGTATTCCACGACACGGCGATACAATTCTAAATTCAGACGGAGAGGAGATCGGTCAGGTCACGAGCGGAACGCAGTCACCCATTCTTCATGCAGGAATTGGCCTGGGATATGTTACCAACCAGTCCGAGTACACGGCGCCAGGGTCGGAACTCAATGTGCAATCGAGAATCCGGTCGTTCAAAGTACAGGTAAAACGCCCTCCGTTTCACAAAGAAGGATAAAGTATTTTCGCAACTCGTTGTCTTTTCTTATTGTACCATAAATAGTTAGGGTAGAATAACGGTTTGTAATCTGTTCGTCCGCACTTGCGCGCCTTTCGTGTTTCTGTGCATTTCTAGGCGCGCAAGCTGACATTGGATTAGCCCGCTACACTGCTTAGTTTTTCGCCATGGGAAACACGGTCCAGAAAAGAAACCGGGGGCGACGCTCGTCTCCTCCAAAAACTCCGTTTATCAGCGAACAACGTAAGCGAGAGATTCTTGGCCTGATGCTAATGGTGTTTTCTCTACTGATTACGCTGGCCATCCTGACTTACGCAACCGTTGATGAACCGCTAGCAAGGCGTTTTTCCTTGGACTCTCTTTTTGTCCCCGGAAACGAGCGGGCGGCGAATGCTCTGGGTCCCACGGGTGCAGCGATCGCGTATCTGCTCGTTCCCAATTTCCTGGGATATTTCTCGCTTCTTTTACCGTTTTCTATGTTTGGATGGGGCTACGTATGGCTGCGGAATCGCCCAAAAGAATATCTGCCCCTGGTTTCTGGGTTGATGGGTGCGGTAGGACTGCTGCTGGCTTCCGTGTTTGGATGGCTTTCGATTACACTTGAATCGAATCTACTCGTCTGGAGCGGATCGTGGGGCCTCGGCCTGTCAGGATGGCTGCACCAATTGTTTGGCGGCATTGGGTCTATTGTCATCTTGCTACTCATCATTTCGATTACCGCTCTCCTCCTCATTGATCATGATATACAACGATCGTTGGATCGCATTGAAGCAGGTCTTGTTCGGGCTAGAAAATCAACTGATCAATGGTGGGCTAGACAGAAGGCCCGAAGGGCAGCGAGATCGGAGAAAAGGAACAGAACGCTTGAAGAGCAGAATGATCGCGAAACAACCGCTTGGGATCCAGAGCGACTAACAACCATTCGCACGCAAGAGAAAAAGGAACAAGTTCCTGCACCCTTTATCTCTAAACCCGAAGAAAATCTTGATAACCCCACTGAAGTACCGGGACCCATCGGAATGGTGAACCCCACCGGCCTCCTCGAAGAATCGATGGCCGTGCCGGATGTAGAGATGCACGTGCACGAACAGATCAAAGAAGAACTCACGGACGAACTACACAGAAATCGGTCGAGTCAGACGATCGAGTATCCGTTCAATATGCCGGACCTGGATCTGCTGGACGAAGGCGAGGAACGGGCGCAACAAATCGATTATGATGAGCTTGATGAACACAAACAAATACTGCTCGATAAACTAGCGACATACAATATCGAGATCACGAGTATTGAAGCAATCGTAGGCCCAACCGTAACACTGTATGAACTGACACCAGCTCCCGGAATTAAAATCAGTCGCATTACCGCACTCGAAAACGATCTTGCGATGGCCATGGCCGCGCGCGGTATTCGAATGATCGCGCCGATTCCCGGGAAGTCAGCCATTGGTGTCGAAATTCCAAACAGACATCGCGAGCTCGTCCGAATTCATGATATCATCAGTACCACTCGTTTTTCGAACTCCGGAATGGAGCTTCCACTTATTCTGGGTAAATCGATAGAAGGCGAGACGATTCTTGAGGACCTGACGCGCATGCCCCACCTGCTTATTGCCGGTTCGACAGGGTCAGGAAAATCCGTCGGACTCAACACGTTTATCACAGGCCTGCTCTATGCCTGCCCGCCATCCATGCTGAAGTTCGTAATGATCGATCCGAAAAAGATCGAACTGTCTTCATACGCCAATATCGCTTCGCATTACGTCGCGATGCCGCCTGAAGCCAGCGAGGTGATCATTACAGACGTGGACCAGGCAATGGGAACGCTCCGGAGCTGTGAGAAAGAGATGGAACGGCGGTACGACTTGTTGTCGGAAGCGCAGGCACGAAGTCTGAAAGAGTACAATCGAACGATTGATCGTAACTGGGATTCGTCCAATGGATCGCACGAAAAGCTTCCCTATATCGTCATCATCGTTGACGAGCTTGCCGATCTGATGATGACGGCCGGAAAAGACATCGAAGCACCTATCGCCCGGCTGGCCCAGATGGCACGCGCCGTCGGAATACACTTGATTCTAGCAACCCAGAGACCGTCAGTCGATGTGATTACGGGACTCATTAAGGCCAATTTCCCGTCGAGGATTGCCTACCAGGTCGCTTCAAAAATTGATTCGCGAACGATTATGGATCACAACGGTGCGGAGGGTCTGGTTGGTAACGGTGATATGTTGTACATGAGCGGGAGTCACATTACGAGGCTGCAGGGTCCGTTCGTTTCGATTGAGGAAATTGATCGAATCACGCACTTTATTGGCGAGCAGCAGGGCCCGGGACCCTATATGCTCCCCTCACTGGAATTAACTGACAGTGCGCAGGCGAACGTCGATCGAACAAGCCAAGAACGTGATGAGCTATTTTCAGAAGCGGCTCACATCATCGTCCGCAGCCAGCAGGGATCCGTTTCGCTGCTTCAGCGAAAATTGGCCGTCGGCTATGCTCGAGCTGCCCGTTTGATCGACCAACTTGAGAACGCCGGAATTGTCGGACCGTTTGAGGGCTCCAGAGCCCGGAAAGTATTGGTAGAGGATGAACTTCAACTCGATCAGATGCTTTCCGAGACTTCTTGAAACCTTTAGGGAATAAGAACAGAAAAGTTACCGTTGGATCGTATATATAAGAATCCCATTTTTAATAGATCACGTTCGATTGGTCAATGGAAACTGAGCAGCATCCCCTCATCGGAATCGTAATGGGCAGTGAGTCTGACTGGCCCGTAATGGAAGGAGGAGCTCGCATTCTTACGGAGTTCGGAATTCCATTTGAGACGAGAGTACTTTCGGCCCACCGGACCCCCGATACGGCGAAAACGTACGCAGAGGAAGCCCACACGCGTGGAATCAAAGTGCTCATCGCCGGTGCCGGAATGGCCGCGCACTTGGCCGGCGTACTCGCCGGTTGCAGTTCACTCCCTGTGATCGGTGTCCCGATCGCATCCGGTGCACTGCAAGGCATTGATGCGCTTCTCGCAACGGTTCAAATGCCGAGCGGTGTTCCTGTGGCGACGGTGGCGATCGGGGGATCAAAAAACGCTGCCGTATTGGCTATTCAGATCTTAGCAACGGGAGATAACGATCTTCATAAGAAGATGGCTGCGTACAAGAAAGAAATGGCCAGAAAAGTCCAATCAATGGACGCTCGCGTTCAAGAACTAGCCAGTCAGCTCTAGTTGCACCGATTTACTCGAGGAACAAATCCTGCTCTCTTTCCAGATGTTTTCCTGTTGCCTGGTCCGTGATCTGAAGCACGAGCGTATAGAGACCCGGCTCCTGATTGGTTGCATCGAGGATCAGATACTGACCGTCATTCTCACTGGCAACCTGATACGGTAGTGACACGGCGACTCCGTCATTGCCACCTCCGAAAATTCCTTTGAAGAAGTTCTTAATCGCGCCACCCTGCTTTTTGGGCCCCAAAGCTGCCTCAACGAGATAGTTGGCGTTTCCGTCCGAGTCCAAATCCAAATTATATACCTCGAAATAGAGATATATCGGCTGTTCTACTGAAAACACGGACCATGGAGCCGGCATGATTGACAAGCCATTCCTCACGATATCCGTCGACAGTGTAGGTGTACCGAATTCGGCTTCATCGATGCGGTAAGCCAGAAGTAAATCACTGAGCGCTAATTCGTCTCCTGAGAAATCGAGAATCTCCACTTCCCTCCGTTGAACCGCTACAGTAGCAGCGCCGGCCGTCTCAAATTCAACCGAAACTTCGTGCATTCCAGGTGGGACGCGAAGATGCTCCGTATCGATCCAGAGATTTGATTCTTCGAACCGAACGACCTGGGCGGTCCTGAGACCATAAATTGTACGTCTCTGTTCGACGAGCATATCACGGTTCTCACTAACGACGAACATTCCAGCATTTGCCGTGAGATCTATAATGTCATCCGATGGATCAAAGTCGTTTACAGGTATCCCGTAATTGACATAAACGTCGGTCATGTCGCTGCTAAAATTCTTGAACGAGGCGACAAGAAACGGAACGTCGATTTGCCGACCTGGTGCCTTATAGGTATAACTTTCTGGCTGCTCGCGAAATATTTCCCGCGCCCGAATCGCGTAGTCATTCAGCCAAGGCAGGGAGCCCTGTGAAATATCATTGGCAGACGGGCTATAGAGACGGTACTCCCCATTACGAAACGGATCTTCGAAGACGAACTTCTTGTCTTCGTAAGTCCAGATATTGTACGTATTGGCTTCCTCAAACATATCGAAGCCATAACCATCTCGCGTGATCTGAAGGATTTGGCTCCCATCGCCTTCATTATTCGGATCGGGATCTGAGGGCAGCGCCCGAAAGCTCTCGGAAATTCTCGAGGAGCTTTTGGGTATGATCACCAAATCGCCAATAGGTGCACCGTAGCGAACGATAATCTGACCACGTTCGGTGTTCCATCCTCTTAAGTCCAGCTCGGGTGCACCGTAGAGTAGGTCTGCATACGTTAACCTCGCATAGTGCTCAAGTTTTCGTTCGTTATACGGCGTTAGCAGTCGGGGATCCTTACTCGTCCAGTACCGGGCAGTATAGGCGACCGAATCGGCTTCATACTGCTCCATTTCATCTTCAGGAAGAATCAGATCAAGGTTGGTGTAAGCATAGAGGGCATCTTCATCCAGATACTGCAGCGACGTCTCAAAGACCTTCGCTGCTGCTGCGAGGTTTCCACTGTGATAGTGTGTAAATCCCAGGTAGGTCCACAATTCGGGATCTTCGGGAAAGTATAGATACATCTGTTCGAGCATCAACAGCGCATCCTGATACTCGCCCTTTAGAGAGTAGATTCTCATCAGATCGGTGTAGGCGCTCCGCTGACGCGGATCCGAATCGATCGCCGCTAACAAGTGGCCGACGGCGCGCGTGTACACCCGGTCCGCCCTGCCCGATAAATCCTGGACATTTATTCCCTGGGCCTCCAGCGTTCCGACATCGAATTGATCGGACAGCATGATGCTTTGAGGGTCGATCATCCCTGAAACTCTTGTCAACACTTCCGAATCAATGTCGAATTCATCCGGATCTTCATCAGGGTTGAAGAAATCCTGAGCTTCTTCTTGGCGGGACAAAAAGTTGGCAAGTGGATCACGAACGGATGGGGCTCGGTACTTAGATCGAGCGAACAGAAGACTCGGATACACGATGGCGTTTCTGTATCGCCAAAAATCACGGATATAAGACTTCCCAAGTTCCTGGTGAGCAAATGCGTTCTTTTCATCAATTTTCAGAATCTTCTTCGCAAGCTCAAACCGTTTAGCCTCTCGCGTTCTCTTCTGGAAGAAATTCCACGAATCGACACGGAGCGATTGCATGAGCGCTACCATATACTTCACATTGGCGGGCTCGATCTTGAGTGCTGCATCTAGTTCTTTCTCGGCACGCTTCCGATCGTCCAGGGAAGTTTCGAAGTAGATTCGTGCAAGCAGAAAATGAGCTTCTGCCGAATTCTGGTCTTTGGCTTCGATCACATTTTCGAATGAGGCTACAGCCTCCAAATACCTGCTGTCTCGAAACGCCAAAATTCCATCTGCCATCTGGGACTCTGTATCCTGAGCGGAAAGGATCGTCGACCCGATGCCGGAGACCAGCAAAATGAGTATTAGAGCTGAACGTCGCATGATAATTCTTTCATTGGGTTCAAACGGACAGCCACCTGGCTGAATGGACTGTCACAGACCTGTTAGCTGGACCTGAATCAATCGATCTATAAATTCCTTGTAACCGTTGCATTCTACGATCCGGGCGGATCAAGGGTTCTTCTCGTTCTCTTTCTAAGAGCTTATTCATCCAAGAAACGCTTGAGCCCCTGATCGTAGGATACCGTATGTTAAAACGCCTAAATCATTAGGTTTAGCCGAACTCGCAATATTCGTTTTCGAGCGGTTTGAATGGGCCCCTCAGCGTTTTGAGAGACGATCTAACCGCACTTTTGTCTCCCTTTCGGCAATGTCAGCGCGTTTATCGTACAACTTTTTTCCTCGACCCAGGCCAATCTCGATTTTCGCGTAACCTTTCTTGAAATATATCTTCAACGGAACGATCGTATATCCCTTCATTTGCAGGGCATCTGCCCATCGTTTTATCTCCCTTTTGTGCATGAGGAGCTTTCTCGGTCTCAGTGGATCATGATTCTCCCTGTTTCCATGAGTGTAGGGTGCAATGTGGCACTGTCGAAGAACTATCTCACCCCTATCTGCAGCGCAATAAGCATCCTGGAGGCTCACTTGACCCGCCCGTAGCGCTTTAACTTCGGTGCCGGTCAGGACCAGTCCGGCCTCAAGGCGATCCTCAATTTTATAGGTATGCCTGGCCTTCCGGTTGGTCACCACGATTTTTTCGCCGGAAGCCATAGCTAGCCCATTGGATTCGTTAGACCGAACGGTGCGAACGAAGCCGGGAATTAGGCAGACGATTTATCGCCGGCCTTCTTTGATGCGCGCCGACTTTCCGCGTCTGTCCCGCAAGTAATAGAGCTTTGCTCTTCGAACACTTCCCTCGCGAACGACTTCAATTTTGGCGATTCGGGGCGAAAAGATTGGAAATATTCTCTCAACCCCTACACCGTTCGAGACCTTTCGTACAGTAAACGTACGTCTCGTTCCAGAGCCCTTCAGGGCAATCACTACACCCTGATACTGCTGGATGCGCTCTTTCTCCCCTTCAATAACCCGCACATGTACGTTGACCGTATCTCCTGAGCCGAATTCAGGAATATCGTCTCTCATTTGGGTCGCCTCGACCAGATTAATCATGTCAGTTGCCATGGCGGTCCTCCTAAATCAGCAATTCTAACTTTCTGTTTTACTGTCTGTCTCGCTCCCGCCCGATACAGGTCCATGATCCTCCAGTAAGTTGGGACGTCGCTGAGACGTCTTCTTAAGTCGCTCGGCTTCACGCCACGTCGAGATTGCATGATGATCTCCGGAGCGTAATACCGACGGCACCTCCAGATCACGAAACGAAGCGGGTCGAGTGTACGTGGGAGCATCCAACAGAGCATCCTGAAAAGAGTCCGTCAAAGCTGAACATGCGTCCCCCAACACACCTGGCAACAGGCGAACCACCGCGTCAACAAGCACCAAAGCCGGGAGTTCCCCCCCACTGAGCACGTAGTCACCGATGGAAATTTCTCGCGTAATCAGCTGATCCCTGACTCTCTGATCAACCCCTTTGTAGTGACCGGCCAACAGGACCAATCGCTTCTTTAGCGAGAGCTCATTTGCCATTGGCTGATTGAGAAGATCTCCATCTGGTGTTAGAAAGATGATCTCATCGATGGGTGGCCCCGTCTTCTCCGCCTCGTTCTGGAGCGATTCAATACATGCGAAGATCGGTTCCGGCTTCAGGATCATTCCTGCCCCTCCACCGAATGGATAATCATCGATCTGCCGGTGCGGATCGGTCGAAAACTGCCTCAAATCATGTACACGAATCTCGGCCAGATTTGCACTGACTGCCCGTTTCAGAATACTCTGATTGAGTGGCCCTCGAACGATGTCCGGTAGAGCTGCGATTATATCAATGATCATCGGTTGCATGACGCACCGTGGATGGATGAATGGTAGCGATCTCGTAGAAAATGCTCCATTCGATCAACACATTCCTTCAATGACCGACACGGTAACCACCTGTCTGTCAGTATCAATATTTCTCAGAAACTCAGGAATGGCAGGAATCATAATTTCTCTACCGTCAGATAACTCAACGGAAAGAACGTGTTGAGCCGGAAATTCAAAGACATCCAATACACGTCCTATCACCTCACCGTCGACTGATTTCACGGTCAAACCAATCAGGTCGCTCAGATAATGTTCACCGGGATTCAGGGATGGAAGATCCGTCTCACGGGCAAATATTCGCATTTGGCGTTGTTCATTGGCGCTATCGCGATCCGAGATTCCCTCCAAAGCAAGAATAACTGTAATCCCATGCTTCGACGGCTGCATTCTGACAGACCGAATTTCAAAAATCGATGACGATATCTCGTCCTGACCGACGAACACGACCTCCAAATGTAGAAATCGGTCGGGGTCGTCCGTTTCAGGAGCCACTTTCATCTCGCCCATCACTCCATGGGCCGCGACAATGCGACCGATTTCACGAAGGTTCGTCGGCTCGGTGGACATGACACCCGCTAATTCCGTGTAAATGACGAGGATTATTTGTCGTCCTGTGGGTCATCTTTCGCATTTTCTTCTCCAGCGGATGCATGGTCGTCCGAGCTGGCCTTGGACTCTGGCGTCTTCTCTTCCACTGTTGCTTCGGGGGCCTCCTCACTGACCTCAGCCTCAGCTGCTGGCTCTGGAGCTTCCTCAGCGACCTCCGCCTCAGCTGCTGGCTCTAGAGCTTCCTCAGCGACCTCTGTCTCGGCTTCCGGTTCGGCGGCTTCCTCGGCGACCTCACTTTCCACTTCTGGTTCGGCTTCCGATTCAGGGGGTGCCTCAGCGACCTCTGCCTCGGCTTCCGATTCAGGGGGTGCCTCAGCGGCCTCTGTCTCGGCTTCCGGTTCGGCGGCTTCCTCGGCGACCTCACTTTCCACTTCTGGTTCGGCTTCCGATTCAGGGGGGGCCTCAGCGACCTCTGCTTCAACGACCTCCTCAGCGACGTCACTCTTCTCCGTAGCTGGCTCCGGAGCTTCCTCGACGACTTCTGTATCCGGTGCGGCCTCAGACTTCTCCTGCTCGATATTAGCCCCTTCCTGTTCAAGACGAGCCTCCTCGGCGGCTTTCTCGCGATCCCTTACCGCTGCCTCACGAGCTTTCTTCATTTCGGCTTCAGCCTTTGCTTCCAACTCAGCCCTCTTCTTGGCCTCCTCGGCTTCCTTTTCCTTCGCGCGATCCTCTTCGGCTGCGAGAACTGCAGCACGCTTGTCCTTGGCCGTCTCTTTTACCGCTGACGATTCAATTTCAGCCCGCTTCGAGCGGTGGATTTCGACGGCTGACCAAATCTCCTCATCGCTGGATCCTTTTCGCTTCATATGAAGCGCCAGCATCAAACCCTGCTTACTCAGGATCGAACGGACCGTATCCGTTGGCTGCGCACCGTTTTCAAGCCAATAGAGTACTCGCTCGTTTTTAAGTTTGACATTTTCGGACGCATCCAACGGTTGATACCGGCCGAGATCCTCAATAAATCGACCATCGCGTGGAAACCGTGAATCGGCCGCTACGACGCCATAAATCGGACGCTTCTTCCGTCCCATTCTACGTAGGCGAATCTTTACTGGCACTATCTTTTACTTTTCGTTTGGTTCTATTCGTTAAGACTTATTGACTCCCCATGAGCGAGGCGAGATTTAACGCCCGCCCACTTCCCATGAGTTTGGTCATGGTCTTCATCATTTTTTTCATGTCCTTGAATTGCCTGAGCAGCTGATTCACGTCACTCACTTCGACTCCACTACCGCCTGCAATTCTTCTTCGGCGACTGCCGGTGATAATCTCCGGCCGCCGTCGCTCGTCCAGCGTCATGGACTGAATGATCGCTTCGATGTGTCGAAACGCATCCTCGTCGATGTCCATATTATTTACGTGACGACCTATCCCGGGCATCATGCCGACGAGATCGGTAAGTGATCCCATCTTCTTCAATTTGCCCAACTGATCCAGAAAGTCCTCCAGATCGAATTTTTCAGAACGAATCTTTGACTGAAGTTTTTCAGCCTGATCCTCGTCAAACTGTTCCCTCGCCTTTTCAACCAGCGAAACGACGTCGCCCATTCCCAAGATTCGCTGTGCCATCCTGTCTGGATGAAACGGGGTAAGCGCCTCCAGTTTCTCACCCGTTGAGGCGAACTTGATTGGTTTTTGAACAACAGACCGGATCGACAGCGCAGCTCCTCCTCGCGTATCTCCGTCGAGCTTTGTGAGCACAACCCCGTCAAAATCGAGTTGCTGATTAAACTCCAAAGCCGCATTGACGGCATCTTGACCCGTCATGCTGTCAACCACAAAGAGAATCTCATGAGGATTGACCGATTTCTTAATCTCGGCGACTTCATTCATCATCTCTTGATCAACGTGCATCCGACCGGCGGTGTCGACGATCAGAACGTCTCGAGCCTGTTTGCGCGCCTCATTCAGTGCCCGGCTCGCTACCTGCACCGCATCCTGAACAATCACACCGTCTTTTTCGATTGAGAAGACAGGTACATCGATCTCTTCGGCTAACATTCTTAGCTGATCAACCGCGGCGGGCCGATATACATCAGCAGCCGCTAGAATCGGAGTACGGCCTTTGTTCTTGAGATGCAAAGCAAGCTTGACGCAAAAGGTCGTCTTTCCGGATCCCTGCAAACCCGCGACGAGAATTACCGTCGGTGGCTTCTGGGCCAGTTCAATTTCCGCACTCGTTTCACCCAGGAAATAAACGAGCTCATCATGGAGGATCTTGATGAGCAGCTGGCCGGGCGAGACGGAAGTGAGGACGTCACTATCAAGAGCCTTTTTCCGTACCCTTTCTGTAAAGTCCTTCGCTACTTGATAGTTGACGTCGGCGTCGAGCAATGCGCGTCGAATTTCGCGCATTGTTTCAACTACGTTCAGCTCCGTAATCCGACCTTGTCCGGTTACGGATTTAAGAGCACCTTCGAGTTTTTGACTTAAATTTTCGAACATTGGGTTCGGTGAGCCACAACCTGTATTTCTCGTCCCTAAAGGGGGTTTTGGTTACGATTCTATCACGTTAGTATAGACGAGTTAAGTTACGGCACCTTACGAGTACAAACAATATTTGGCACACTGTGAAAGCCTACCCGGCGTAGCCTCGATCTTGTAAAGCTGAATCCTCTTTATCTTCACGCGCGAAGCAACAAGCATGCTGTTGAGAATGGCGCACCTGCCCCGAACTGAATCCAGAATGACGATCAGTGAACAAAAAGCCGTTGCTCGAAAACGATTCAAGGCGTATCGCTCATCCTTGACGGCGCCTGAATACGAGCGTTACAGTAACCAGATCTGCGATCGCCTGGAAAGACTCCGCGCCTGGACTGCCGGTGAAATCGTTCATGTTTTCTGGCCGATAATCGAGCGTCGTGAACCGGATATCCGTCCGTTTATCAGACGACTTTTTGAGATGGACGTGGGTCTCGTGATGCCGATCGTCGTCTCCTTCTCAGTCGATAGGGCCGATGGCGCTAGGCTTCGTCACGCGAAAGTCGATTCCCTAGATTATTTCAAACTGAATAAATGGGGAATCGCCGAACCGAAAAGTCAGATCTTCGTTTCTGTGAATGAGCTCGACGTGGTGATCGTACCCGCACTGGGCGCTGACCGAAACGGGCATCGCATCGGATATGGGATGGGATACTACGATGAGTTTTTATCCAATGTGGATATACCAATTATATGCCCGATCTTTTCTGGATGTTTAGTTGACGAAATCGCTCACGAGGGCCACGACGTAGCGGTTTCCATGATCGTAACGGAGCGAGCTACGGTCGATATAAACGTAACGTAACCTGTCCAGAGGGAACGCGTAGGAGAATTCGCTGGAACCGATTGAAAGAATGACGAAGACACGCATAAAATCAACCATTTACGAGGAAGAATCGACTTCATTGTACGATGATATGTCTCTGGATTTAGAGGCTCTCTCGGACGACGAACTGGATACTTTGCTCTTTGATGACGAGGCCGAAAAGCCGAAAAGCGTGCTGAACCTACCAACGCTGGCTGGTTTGTCGCTCATCCTCGTCGGAATCGCTTATATCTTTCAGCAGCTTGGGCTATGGGGAGCCGGAATCGACCTGACCGTTCTCGCGAGTCTGTTGCCCTGGCTGGCGGGCATTTTCATTATTCTCCTTGGATTCGGCGTCCTTTCCTGGCGGCCGAACAAGAAGAACAAGAAAAAGCTCAAGGTGGAGAAGAAGCTTGCGAAGCAACAAATGAAGCTGAGCAAGCAACAATCCAAAATCGATCCGTCTACCTTGTCGGCGACCGGAAAACGCAAGCTCTATAAGTCCACCAACAAGAAGCTGGCAGGGGTTTGTGCCGGAATTGGAGATTATTTTGGCATCGATCCGACACTTGTACGAATTGCTTTCGTAGTGGGTACTATCGCGACGGCTGGACCGCCATTTATTGTGGCCTATGCCCTGCTTGCTTTCATCATGCCCGATTCAGCCAAAAAGACGCTGGAAGAACGCATCACCATTATTCGAGACAGTTAATCAGACCAGTTAGATGGCGCCGACACGTAAACTGAAGAAGTCTTTTACCAATAAAAAGATTGCTGGAGTCTGCGGGGGAATCGCAGAGTATTTCGATTTGGACCCGACGTTGGTTCGAGTCGCTTATATTCTTCTTGCTCTACTTTCGACGGGTTTTCCCGCTATACTCGTTTACGTTATTCTCTGCTTCGTGATGCCGGACGGTTGATTCTCGACCGATCCTTATCCAGTTCTGCGTCTCTATTCCAACTCTAACGTACCAGCCATGGCCACGTGAAGCCGGCCAGGATCGAGATGGGTGGATATTTGGGCGTTTATATCCGACGCGGTGACCTCAGCAACTAATCCGGGGAACTCATCCAGATAGGACGGATCCCTCCCCTTTTCTGAATTACGGAGAAGCGAACTCGCCAAACTTCGAGTAGACGACAGGCCGACCTTGTATGAACCGATAATCGTTTCCTTCTTCTCTTCCGTCTCTTCTTCCGTAATCCCATCCTGAATGAACCGCCGTACCTGGTTCATCGTCTCGTCGATTCCCTCGTCAAGCGCGTCCTGGCTCAGGGTAACGGAAATGCTCCACCGGCCGTGGTGAAGTCTATCCATCTCGGAAAGAGATGAGCGAATGCCGTACGTCAGTCCCATTTCATCCCGAATGATTCGCATGAGACGTGCGGAAAAATTTCCCCCGAGAACATAATTTCCCAGATAAAGCGGGATATATCCGTCATCTACTGGCGTCATCTGCACCGCATGGCCGATGATAACATCAATGTTTTCTCGGTCATCAATATGAATCTTTTCGACGCCCGATTTATGCTGTCTCGCGGACCACTCCCACATGGGTGCGGAGTTCTCATGATGGTGGAAGGACTGAAACTCAGTGGCGATCACGGATTCTATCTGCATCCAGTCGATCTCTCCGACCACGGCGAGAGACCAATCCCTTTTGAGCATGTGGTCTTGATAGAATGCGTCGACTTTGGACGCAGATAATTCTGAAAGTCTCTCGATCTCTACGAGAGGCTCGTGGGCGTAAAAGGGGTGGTCTGGGTTGTAAACGCGTCTCGAATGCGTGTCGCTGGCCATCGTCGAGGTATCCGTAAGGCTCCTCCGGAGAGCCGCTTCATATCGACCCTTTAACAGCGTCAACTCTGACCCGGCGAATGAAGGCTCGTTAAGCTGTTCTGCCAGGAGTGACAAAACCTTCGGGAGGTCCTCAGCCAAGGCACGTCCTGAGACACGCACTCGAATCCCATCCGTAGAAAAATTGATTTCGGCTCCGATGCTTTCAAGTTCGGTAGCCAATTCGATTTTACTCCGGGATTGAGTTCCCTTGTCCAACATTGCAACCGTCAGACTTCGAAGGAGGTCTTCTCCCGACGCGAAATCTGGCAGGCAGACGAAGGATCCGCTGAAAGATACCACGTTTTTAACGGGAGCTGCCAAGACGATATACCGCCCGCTGTCGAGCTCGTGTATTTCGACTCGGTCACCGTAGCTGGATGAGCTACTCTGACTTTGGGGTTGCCCTGCCTGCATGATTCCGTCGCCCTGGATGATTTCTGATTGATTATCGGGTCCGTACAAAATAGAGAGACCACTCCGTGAGCAGTATCCA
This sequence comes from Bacteroidota bacterium, assembly GCA_022567305.1. Lineage (GTDB taxonomy): Bacteria > Bacteroidota > Rhodothermia > Rhodothermales > UBA10348 > SMXL01. Next base: position 110,389 of record JADFHF010000001.1, read on the forward strand.
TCGGTCTCTCGTCTTGACTGCATCCACCAGGGGGTCGGTCAAATCGACGAATGTCTCGGAGATTCGCAGTCCACTCGAATCGAATTCAATGATTCGATCTGGCATGATGGCCAGGACTCCTTCCGGGCTGCGAGTTACCGAGCGGATCTCTCTCAGATGACCCTCGGAAAGGCTTCGCACGTAGGTGCCGAACAAATCGTAGATCAGAACACAGGCACATCCGCGGTCTGCAACATAAAGCAAGTTCTCGGTGGCCAGCAGATCTACCGGCTCGACCAAATATCCCGGCCCCTGACCCTGGCGACCGATCCACCACTTGTTTCTTCTCTCGCGGTCCCAACGAATTACGAGGTTAGCCCGCGCGCTTATTACGTAGAGATCATCGGCCGGAGAAGAAGATACGGCGATCGGAAGACCATCCGATGGCGATTTGAATTGAGCCTCTCCCTGTCTAAAACTGGGGTCGTCTTCGTCCAGGTCGTCTTGATCAGACGAGACGGGTAGACTTTCGATAAAGCGAAATTCTTTCGTAAATCGCTGAATTCGACCGTTTTGGGTGTCGGCAACATTTACGACGAGACCGAGAGCCGGATCCACATCCGCCGGCTCATCAAATTGTCCTTCGGCAAGTCCCGGACCCCCGAGTCGATTGAGATATACTCCATCCGCCGCGAAAACATGAATGACATTCTCATCCCGGTCCGGAACATAGAGCAATCCGTCAGGCGATATACCCAGATGTGATGCGCGCGTAAATTCGTATACAGGTGGTCCGACAAACAACGTATCCGGTTCCTGTCCAAGGCTCACAGTAATCGAGTGCAGGGATACGATCAATAGGGCAAAGAACCTGGGGTAATGTCTCTTCATGAAAGTGCTGTACGCGCGAGACCTTTTTCCCCAATGTCACGTCGGTAAAAGTGACCTTCAAATGATATCGCTTCGACCCCTTTGTATGCTCTATCCATGGCATCTGTCAAATCTACCCCTAGCCCTGTGACGGCCAGTACCCTGCCGCCCGATGTCACTAATTCACCCGTCTCATCGACCGTTACGCCGGCCTGGTAAACGAATGTTTGCCCCTGTGATGAAGCGCCTTCAATCCCCGTGATGGTTTTTCCTTTCTCATAGTCGTCTGGATACCCCTCGGAAGCCATCACAACGCAAACCGCCGACTTGTCGGCGACCTCCAATTCAAATTCGGACAGAGTTCCATCCGCAACAGAACGAAAGAGTTCTGCCACGTCTGATCGCATGAGTGGGAGAACAACTTGGGCTTCGGGATCTCCCAGACGGCAGTTGAACTCCATCACCTTCGGCCCTTCGGCGGTAATCATTAGTCCACAATAAAGTATCCCCATATACGGGGACCCCTCTCGACGCATCCCCTCGAGTGTCGGTTCAATGACCATCCGACACACGTCAACGAGTAGCTTATTCGTCATGATAGGTGCTGGCGCATAGGCGCCCATTCCGCCCGTATTAGGCCCCGTATCACCTTCTCCAACGCGTTTGTGGTCCTGAGCCGTGGGTAGAAGTATATAATCCGTTCCATCCGTGAGGGCAAATACGCTGGCTTCCTCACCTTCCATGAAGCTCTCGATAACAACCTCCTCACCCGCCTCACCGAGGTGGTGGTCGTGGAGAATCGCAGATATCGCTTCCAGCGCATCTTCCTCTGTCATGCAAACAATCGCCCCCTTTCCGGCTGCAAGGCCACTGGCTTTCACCACAATGGGAGCGCCCTGGGTTCGAATGTGGTCGAGCGCCGCATCGGCCTCGCTGCGATGGAATACCTGATACGAGGCTGTCGGGATATCGTACTTCGTCATGAAAAGCTTGGCGAAGGATTTCGACCCTTCAAGTCGTGCGGCGAGCGCCGAAGGACCAACGACTGATATTCCGCTTTCTCGGAGCAGATCCGCGAGACCAAGGACAAGAGGCACCTCAGGTCCGACGATGACCAGATCAAAGGCCTCTTGAACGGCATATCGATGGAGGGCATCGACATCGTCAGCAGCGATCAACACGTTCGTACCGAACGCGGCCGTGCCTGCGTTTCCGGGGGCCGTGAAAACCTCGTGCTCAATGTTTTCTTCAGAAAGCGGTCCAGAATGTTCTATAGCCAGCGGATTCGTAAGCGATTGCACGATCGCGTGTTCGCGGCCACCGCTTCCGACTACTAAGATTTTCATGGGCCCGTTTGAATTAGATGCAACTGAACACGTTCGCTCCTAAGAATCCGTAGTCATCTTCTTTAACTCAGACAGCTCGATGAGAGCATCAATCGGAGTCAGTCGCTCCGGATCCAAAGATTCAATTCGCTCTTTGATTTCCGTTGCAATGGGGTCCGTCAGATCAGTAAATAACGACATCTGGCTGGACGATGCCTGCGGAATGGGTCTGCGTGGCCCAACGAGACCGGCATCTTTCATGACGCCTTCCATGGCTGCGTCGACTTCTAACTGCTGACTCTCCAGATGATTCAAGATGGCATGGGCCCTGCGAAGAACCGACTCTGGCAGACCGGCCATTCGGGCCACCTCGATGCCGTAAGAGTGATCGGATCCGCCCGCAATCAACTTTCTCAGAAATACGACTTTCCCCTGATGCTCCTGTACCTGAATGTTGAAATTTTGAACACGAGGAAGGCGCTCAGCCAGTTCATTTAGCTCGTGATAGTGTGTCGCAAAGAGCGTCCTGGCAGCGATTTTCTCTTCATCGTGTAAATATTCCACAAGCGCCCATGCGATAGAGAGGCCGTCAAACGTACTCGTTCCCCGTCCCACTTCATCCAGTAAAACCAGAGAAGCAGGCGTGGCGCTGTTCAAAATATTGGCTGTTTCATTCATCTCCACAAGAAACGTACTCTCTCCCGCAGACAGATTATCCGACGCACCCACTCTGGTATAAATCCGATCCACCATCCCAATGTGCGCTCGAGTGGCTGGGACAAACGAACCCACTTGAGCCATCAATACAATGAGCCCTACTTGCCTCAAAACGACGCTTTTGCCCGCCATGTTTGGGCCTGTAATAATGAGAATTTGATTCGATTCAGCATCCAATTGTATGTCATTTGGAATGAAGGACTCGCCGATCGGAAGAAGATGCTCGACGACCGGATGACGACCTGCCTCGATCGTCAACTCGGTCGATTGATCGACTACAGGTCGGACGTACTTATGGCGGCGCGCCGTTTCGGCAAATGCTGTAAATACGTCCAGAGTAGCCAGTTGACGGCCATTTTGCTGCAGCTGTGGAATGTAGGTGGAGCACTCCGAAACGAGCTGTTCAAACAGATTCGATTCCAACTCCCGTATTTCATCCTCGGCCCCAAGTATGCGCTCCTCGTACTCTTTGAGTTCCTCGGTGATGTAGCGTTCGGCGTTGACCAGGGTTTGCTTTCTAATCCAATTCTCAGGGACTCGGTCCTTATGCGTATTTGTCACCTCCAGGTAATATCCGAATACCTTATTGAATCCAACTTTCAGACTGGATATACCAGTGCGCTGCGATTCACTCTTCTGGAGTTCGGTCAGCCATTGCTTCCCGGAACTAGAAAGAGCTCGAAGCTCATCGAGTGCTTCATGATGACCGGGGCGAATGACGCCTCCGTCTTTTAGTGTCGGAGGTGGCTCGTCAACGATCGTGGACTCAATTCGCGATACCAGGTCATCAAGCAAAACGAGCTGACCACCGAGTGTGACAAGAACGGGATCGGAAGATTGCTTCAGGCCGTTTTGAATCGCTGGAATCTGGTGAAGGGTATCTCTGAGATAGATCAGGTCTCTCGGCGATACACGTCTCACTGATATTTTTGCAGCAATTCGCTCGAGATCACCGACGGGTCCGAGCAGCTTCTGAAATTCTTCGAGTAGCTTATTCTTTTTAAAGAGCGCGCCAACCGCCGACTGTCTTTTTTGAATCGCCTCTACAGATCGAAGGGGACGAAGAAGCCACGATCGTAGAAGGCGCCCCCCCATTGACGTACGAGTCTGGTCCAGAATCTGAATCAGCGTTCCGTCGCGCGTGCCTTGATTCAGAGATGATACCAGTTCCAGATTTCGACGCGTCTGCTCGTCAAGCAGCATGAAGGTTGATGTGTCGAATCGAGAGATTCGCCGGATATGGGTGATCTGCGATTTTTGTGTCTCCTGGAGATAGTGTAGAACAGCACCGGCCGCCACCAGTCCAACCTCCATATCGTCGACACCAAATCCCTTCAACGAGTGGGTATCAAAGTGTGTTATTAGAAGATCTTTCGCATAGTCTGATTTAAAGACCCAGTCATCGAGTCCTGTAATCACAAAATTTAGATTGCGAACAGAATCCAGATCCCCTTTTCTAGTCGATTCAACCAGTACTTCGGCTGGTGATATGGTTTGAATAACTGCGGCCAAATCGTTTGAAGCAATTTCAGCTACAGAGAACTCTCCGGTTGAAGCATCGGCAAACGCCACGCCTACGATCCCCGTCGCGCTGCGTCCAACCCCATGATGTACGGCTGCAATATACTGGGACTGCTTCGGCTCAAGCAGCTGATCCCTGAAGGACACGCCAGGGGTTACGATTTCTACAACGTCTCGTTTGACAATCTTCTTCGTTTTCTTCGGGTCTTCGAGTTGCTCGCATATTGCCACCCGTAGACCCGCCCGGACCAATTTCGGTAGATAGTGGTCGATGGCATGATGGGGAAAGCCGGCCAAAGCAACATCGGCGGCCTGACCATTAGAACGCTTGGTCAGTGTGATGCCGAGAATATTGTGCACCAGGCGGGCATCTTCATCGAAGGTTTCGTAGAAGTCGCCCATTCGAAATAAGAGCACGGTCCCCGGATGCCGATCCTTGATCGCAAAGTACTGTTTCATCAAGGGCGTGCCGAAACGCGTCTGTCCTTTCAACCCTTTCGGTTTCGTACTTTTAGCCATGCTTTTCGAAGACTTGAAACGATCGAAGAACTTACTTCAGCCAGACCAATAAACAGGCGATTGCCCATGATTCCTCAGGCTTCGAAGCTAGCTTTCGGACGGGGCATTCGCAACGCTCATTGACCTTGTCTCGCAGGCCGGAAATGCCGAAGCAGGCGACGGCTCATACGACACGAATACCCAACCCACAATTCTCATCATCTCCATGTCCGACGCCCAGTCAAGACTTGAGTGGACTACACTTGTGGGAGCATCCGAACTCGTTGATTCACTCGATGACCCGGACCTAGTGATCATCGACTGCCGATTCGCTCTTTCAGATCCCGATGCTGGGCGCGCAGAATACGACACCTCTCATCTTCCTACGGCCCGCTACGCACACCTGGAAGATGATCTTTCCGGAACGATCATTCCAGGGATTTCTGGTCGCCACCCGTTGCCCTCTCCGGATGTCTTCGCCAAAACCCTTGGCCGGTTGGGTATATCCAATTCGAATCAAGTGGTTACCTACGATGGATTCGGGGACGCTTTCGCTTCTCGCTTGTGGTGGATGCTTCAGTGGGTTGGACATGAGCGGGCTGCCGTTCTGGATGGTGGTTGGCAAGCATGGCTTCGACACGGCTTTACGACAACAGCTGAGCAACCAACCATTCCACAAGCGGAGTTCGTTGCGGTCGTTCACAACGACCTGCAGTTTTCGGCCGAAGATGTTGAACAAATTCTGACCAATACGGACTGGCGCATTCTCGATGCCAGAGACGGCGCACGATACCGCGGTGAAACTGAACCGATCGACCCTGTTGCCGGGCACATTCCAGGGGCCCTTTCCGCGCCGTTCAAGGAAAACCTGGACTCGGACGGCCATTTTCTTTCACCCGAGGAGCTTCGAAATCGATATGAGTCGATTGCAGGCCAGCTCACTAGCAAAAAAACAGTCACTTATTGCGGCTCGGGCGTTACCGGCGCGCATATCGCACTCGCCATGACGCACGCGGGTCTCGGAATGCCCAGACTCTACGCCGGTTCATGGAGCGAATGGATTACGGATACGTCCCGGCCGATTGCGGTTGGAGACGAGTAAGTCATTCGGCAACGTTTTCCTGCTTCTGTTTTTCGGGCAACTGTATTCCCAGCGCCATCTCGTCCGGCGCTTTCTTGGTAGTCTCCTTAACGACGTCGGTGTTCTCTTCAACGACGAACATTCCAAGGGCTTCTTTCACCTTATGCACGATCTCTTCCCTCATGGCGTCGTTTTCTTCCAACCACAGTATGGCAGATTCGCGGCCTTGCCCCACTTTCGCATCTCCATATGAATACCACGATCCGCTCTTAGTCAGAATGTCATTTTCTACTGCGATGTCAACCAGTTCCCCAAGAAAAGAAATGCCGATGCCGTAGATAATATCAAACTCTGCAAATCGGAACGGAGGGGCCACCTTATTCTTTACAACTTTTACTCTCGTTCTATTTCCGACCACTACCGTCCCATCTTTGATCGCACCGATGCGGCGAATATCCAAGCGGATGGTAGCATAGAATTTTAGAGCCCGGCCGCCTGTGGTCGTCTCCGGGTTTCCAAATACCACGCCGATCTTTTCTCTGATCTGGTTAATGAAAATGAGGATGGTCTTCGTTCTGTTGATAGACCCCGTCAATTTCCGAAGTGCCTGACTCATCAAACGGGCCTGCAGCCCCATGTGGCTGTCGCCCATATCACCCTCGAGCTCGGCTCGTGGAACGAGCGCAGCAACCGAGTCAATCACGATCACATCGAGTGCGCCACTGCGAACCAGTGTATCGCAAATATTCAGAGCGTCTTCCCCGGTATCCGGCTGGGAAATCAGAAGACTATCCAAATCGACACCGAGTTTCCCAGCGTAGGTGGCATCCAGAGCGTGCTCAGCATCAATAAACGCACAGGTTCCTCCCAATTTCTGCGCCTCGGCGATTATATGTGTGGCCAGTGTTGTCTTTCCAGAAGATTCGGGCCCAAAGATTTCCACGACACGACCGCGTGGAATGCCGCCCACGCCAAGAGCCGCATCCAATGCCAGCGAGCCGGTGGAAATCGTATCCATCCGCGTATCTGGAACATCTCCCATGCGCATGATGGCGCCCTTTCCAAACGTTTTCTCGATCTGCTTAAGCGCCAAATCCAGTGCGTGCTGTTTAGCGGTTTCGTTCTTCTCCATACCGTAATTGACGTGATTGGCTGATGTAAACGTAGTTAATCAGAGACCGATTCTTAAGCTCTCTGTATAATCTAGAGTCGAAGCCAGGTGACATCGTGGAAGTTAATAATCGTTCGGTGACAGCTATATGTCACAGAGCCAATGAAGGTCCCATCGATCACCAAGACACGATACCGGTGAGAATATAACCGAGCCGCCTTCCCTTAGCTCGGCATGTTTTCCACAATCGTGTCAAACCGTTTCCTGATCCATCAAGCAGGCTGCAAGAGTCGAAGTCGGATCATGTTTAACACCGCTGTTACCGTCCGAGTCTTATTTCGACGGCGTTCGTTGCCGAGACGAAGCATGGCGGCGGTCTCTCCCTGCTGATCAGCGTACGCAATCCATACGGTGCCAACGGGTTTTGACTTCGAACCCCCGCCCGGCCCCATGATGCCGGTCGTCGAGACCCCGATATCTGCACTGAACTTGGCTCGAACTCCGGAAGCCATCTGAAGCGCGACCTGCCGGCTGACGGCACCATACAACTCCAAATCGGTCATGCCCACATTCAGCTCATTGATTTTAGTGCGATTCCGATATGCGACAACCGCTCCCACAAGGTAGTCGGAGGACCCGGGTACGTCGGTGATGCGACTCGAGACCAGACCACCGGTACAGCTTTCGGCAACGGCAATTTTAAGTTGTCGCTCGAAAAGCATCTTGCCCACGATGGCTTCGATCTCCTCCTCACCTTCTCCGTAGAAATATTTTCCGGCCTTCTCCAAGATTTTCGCTTCAAGACCGGCCATCCGTTCCGAAACCTGGGCATTCTTCTTGGCATAGGCCGTGAGTCGAAGCCGCACTCCCGCCGCACCTGGAAGAAACGCTAGTTTGAGATCTTTATCCAGATAGGACGAAAGGTCACCGATGAGTTCATTCAGATTTGACTCCGCGATTCCCGTCGACAGAAGTGTTTTCTGAACAATTTGAGTGGTATCGTCCGAATCTGCGATGAGCGGAAGCACGTGATTCTCCATGATCACTTTCATTTCTCGAGGGACACCCGGCAAGACCACCAGCTGGACGTGCCGTTCGTCCGTCATGTGAGTGTACCGAAGCCCCGGTGCCGTACCGATCGGATTCTCCAGGACCTCGAACCCCTCCGGCACCATGGCCTGGCCCTTATTCGTCTCTGCTACGGAAATACCTCTGACCTCAAACCGGCGTACGATCTCCTGATATATTTCCTCATGAAAGACCAGAGGCCGACCGAAGTAGTCTGCGAGAACGACCTTCGTGATGTCATCGTGTGTTGGGCCGAGACCACCCGTGACCATCACCAAATGTGAGATCGCGAGGGCCCGATCCAGTCCATCTCGAATGGCCTGTTCCGAGTCACCGACCGTAATCATCTGTCGAACTGTAACGCCAATCGCGGTAAGTTTCTCGCCAATCCAGGACGCATTTGTGTTGGAGACCTGACCGATAAGCAGTTCATCGCCAATCGTAAGAATAACTGCGTCCACTGCCGTGTATTTCCCTCGCTTATTTCTGCCCTCGTGTCGTGCGGCCGTTGCTGATTATTGCCCAATCGAACTTCGGCCTCGGAATTTCAGGTCATGTTTTCAGCCGACCAGGCTTCGGGATCCGCGTACCAGCCTCGTAGCGATGCGACCTCTGCGTTATCGATGCGCCCCGATCTGACGGCGACCTCAATCAACGTCGGATAATCGGTCAGTGTGTACAACGGAATCCCTGCTTCCTCAAAAGTCTTCTGAGCCTTGTCTATCCTGTAAGTGAATATGGCCAGGACGGCGGACACGCGCGCGCCTCCCTCTGAAATGGAGAAGATCGCCGCAGCAGATGACATTCCTGTGGAAACGAGGTCCTCGATCAGAATAACGTCCGAATCGGGAAACAAGGATCCTTCAACTTGATTTTGATGTCCGTGAGCTTTGGCTGCGCCTCGGACATAAAGCATGGGTTTCTCAAGGCGGTGCGCCAGCCATGCCGCGTGAGGTATCCCGGCCGTCGCAATACCTCCGATGATGTCACATCCGAGATTGTTCGACTCGATCAGATCTACAAATCCCTCACAGATACGTGCCCGAATTGCAGGATGCCCGAGCGTCATTCGATTGTCACAATAAACCGGAGAACGAAGACCCGATGCCCATATGAAAGGATTCTTGGGTGCGAGAGAAACAGCTCCGAGTTCGAGTAAATCCCTCGCCAGGGAATGCGATAATTCGTCAGTCAATATGGTCATCCAGCAAGTCGTTGACTCGAACGACATAAACAATTCCGGTAAATACCGTCACGATAACGACGACGATGAGGAGCCAGTAGAGCACGTCACCACTCAAGATTTCCGTCGCCATCACACCTAGTTCTCCCTGCGATCGCGAGAGGGTGAGCAAAAGAAGCGTTGATATGAGAAAGATGAGCTGCACACCCGTCTTCACTTTTGCGATCTGAATCGTTCTGAGTGTTTTGTTCTTTTTCTTCTTTACCCAATTTCGAAGGACCGTCACCGAAACGTCTCGAAACGCAATCAGCGCCACCGCCCATACCGGTACAAGATCCGGGAGAATAAAAATCAACACGATGAACGTACCAAGGACGAGGACCTTATCGGCGAGCGGATCCAAATACTTTCCGAACGTAGTTTCTATCGAATACCTGCGTGCGATCACGCCATCGAAATGATCCGAAATCGAGGCGTAGACAAATAAACCAAACGCCCACGCATATCCGGTGAGCGAGTTGGAAAAAAGCAGGATGAACAGAATGGGCGTGACCAGAATCCGCGTGATGGTCAACGCGTTTGGGACATACTTCATAACGGCCAGCAGAGTACACGCGTCAATATACGGATACGGGCTTCATTCGGAGTTCTGAACCCACTCGAAAACACAATTGAATCGGGTCAGAAGAGAAGCGAAACTGAATTTACCGCCGTTCGAGCCCCCAAATTCCTGCCATTCTGTCTGAAAATCCAAATCGGCATTGTTCTTGTGAAACTGGAATTAGATGCAAGAAGTGTGTCAACCTGACAGAATTGTCAATTGAATATTCATACAGCGATTAAGAGAAGGCATGGGTAAGATAATCGGAATTGACCTTGGAACGACGAACTCGGTAGTCTCCGTTATGGAGGGCGGCGAGCCAGTTGTAATTACTAATACAGAGGGGGCGCGTACCACCCCTTCTATCGTTGCTTTCAAGAAGGACGGAGAACGCCTGGTTGGCGCACCTGCAAAGCGTCAGGCCATTACCAACCCGGAGCACACCATTTTTTCCATTAAGCGATTCATGGGACGTAGGCACGAAGAGGTGTCTTCCGAGCTCAAAACGGTACCGTACGACGTCGTCAAGGGCGACAACAATACGGCGCGTGTTAAAATCGATGACCGTATTTACACGCCGCAGGAAATTTCAGCAATGATCCTGCAGAAACTGAAGCAGACAGCGGAAGACTATCTCGGCGAAAAAGTAACCGAAGCCGTCATTACGGTCCCTGCATACTTCAATGATGCTCAGCGAACGGCCACGAAAGAAGCGGGTGAAATTGCCGGTTTGGACGTGAAACGAATCATTAACGAACCTACGGCCGCTTCTTTGGCATATGGTTTGGACAATAAGGACAATGAGGAGACCATCGCGGTCTTTGACCTCGGTGGCGGTACGTACGACATTTCAATTCTTGAGCTGGGCGATGGTGTCTTTGAGGTCAAATCGACCCATGGAGATACGCACCTCGGCGGTGACGATTTCGATCAGCGCCTGATTGATTACATTGCGGATGAGTTCAACAAGAATGAAGGAATCGATCTTCGCAACGACGCCATGGCTCTTCAGCGGCTGAAAGAGGCTGCTGAAAAAGCGAAAATCGAACTCTCGAGCGGAACCACGACGACGATCAACCTGCCGTTTATTACGGCTACATCAGACGGACCGAAGCACCTGACGATGGACATTTCTCGTGCTCAGTTCGAGAAAATGGTAGATGATCTGATCAACCGCACCGTGCCACCGATGGAGAAGGCACTCAAAGATGCCGGAATCGACAAATCAAAGATTGACGAAATTATTCTGGTTGGTGGATCGACGCGGATTCCGCGTATCCAGGAAGTCGTCGAAGAGTTTTTTGGCAAGAAGCCGAACAAATCAGTAAATCCGGATGAAGTCGTAGCTATTGGTGCGGCCATCCAGGGTGGTGTTCTTTCGGGCGACGTTTCCGACGTTCTGCTCCTGGATATCACACCGCTTAATCTGGGTATCGAGACGCTCGGCAGCGTGATGACACAGCTCATTGCAGCCAACACGACGATACCGACTCGAAAGAGCGAAACGTTTTCCACCGCGTCGGACAATCAGCCTTCGGTTGAGATTCACATTCTTCAAGGCGATCGCTCAATGGCGGGAGACAATCGCACGATCGGACGTTTTCACCTCGACGGAATACCACCGGCGCAACGCGGAACGCCTCAAATCGAGGTCGCCTTCGATATGGATGCCAACGGTATTCTGAGCGTTTCCGCCAAGGATAAAGCGACCGGGAAGGCGCAGTCCATTCGTATTGAGGCCTCGAGCGGACTTACGGAGGCGGAGATTGAAAAGATGCGAACCGATGCGAAAGCGCACGCCGATGAGGACAAGAAAAAGCGGGAAAAAGCAGACCAGATCAACGCGGCGGATTCATTGATCTTCTCCAGTGAAAAGAATCTTGCCGAATTCGGCGACAAGCTCCCGGACGATAAGAAGGCAAAAATCGAAGGTGCCTTGGAACGCCTCAAGGAGGCCCACAAGGAGAATAACCTGTCTGAAATCGAATCAGCGATGCAGCAACTAAACGAAGCGTGGAACGAGGCGAGTCAAGACCTTTATGCGGCCCAGCAGGCTGCGGGTGAGGCTGAAAGCAACGGTGAAGCCCCTGCGTCAGATGACGGCGACGCCCAGGATGTAACAGACGTTGACTACGAAGTTGTCGACGAGGAAGTCGTTGAAGAGGAAGACGACAAGTAAGATCAATTCATTTTAGAATGAAGCCCCAGAGACCAACCGGAAGCTGGGGCTTTTTCTTTGGGATCTAGCTCGAACATCTATTCAAGCATCTTCCACCGCCGAGCGAGCCGCCATCACCAGAAGCTCAGGATCGACACGAACCCGGTAATTCGGATTGGCGTAAACGAATCGAATCATCCCATCCAGGCCGACGACAAACGTGGCCGGTACGGGTAGGATATGATGATCGTATCCCGATGCTGCCTCCAGGTCGATGCCGGCCATGGCGTATCGATCGAGCGTTTCTTCAGATACTCGAAAAGCCAATCCGTAGTCTCTCGCAACGTCCATTTCATTGTCCGAAAGAAGGGTGTAATCAATGCCATCAACTCCGAGACTGGGCCTCAGCGCGTCTTCCTGGTCGGCGCTGACAAAAAGCACATCGTAACCCAGGCCGATCAATTCCTTTTCGGCTGTTCTCAAAGAGGCGAGCTGGCGGTTGCACCATGGACACCACCCACCTCTATAAAAAATGATGACAGCGGGCCGATCCAGGTTGTCAGAATCAAACGAATACAGGGACCCATCCGGCCGAGGGATCTCAAAGGATGGCGCCCGTAATCCGGCCATCAATGGATGTCGGCTGTGGCCGCAACGCGATCATCGTCGTCTGTCGTTGTTGTCTCGACAGAATCGGCGGAGCATCCAATCGTAAGAAGGGCCATCAGGGTCACGCCAGATAGGATCGAACGAATAGGTCTCATAGGAGTGGGCATTTTTCGAAGAGGCAGAAATCAAGAATAATATAGATCTGGCCCGTATCTACCTCACTGAGTGGTTGAATTCCGAATGCTGTTTCACGTTCTGCGCATTTCTTCGGAAGCGACTATCTTTCTGCGTGTTTACCCCACTCATTTCTCCACGAATACAGATGCCCTCGTTCGTTTCTCACCTCGAAGGCGCCATTGATGGCGCTATTCTTGAACCACGCACGGTTCAAACGCTACATGAGAACCGCCCGATCTGGGTGCGATACGACCTGGATGCCGTTCGCGATGCTGTTCGCAAGGAGGACTTTGCGTCCCGAGCACCGACCATGTGGCGATATCGAGAGCTCCTTCCCATCGAGGATGAATCCGACATTGTCACTCTGGGTGAGGGGATGACACCGCTTCTTGACTCACCTCGCCTGGGAGCTTCGTTGGGGTTGAACGATCTATGGATCAAAGACGAGTCGCAACTTCCGACGGGCTCCTTCAAAGCTAGAGGACTGTGCGCGGCGGTTTCGATGGCCACCGCGTTCGGACAGAAACGAGTAGCCATTCCGACGGCGGGAAATGCAGGTGGAGCGCTGGCTGCGTACGCGGCGCGTGCCGGAATGGAATCTTTCGTATTCATGCCGAAAGACACACCAACAGTGAATCAGTTCGAGGCTGTCTCGTTTGGAGCCAAGGTTTACCTCGTGGACGGTGTCATTACGGATTGCGGAAAAATCGTTGCACAAGGAAAAGAATCGGCCGGGTGGTTCGACATGTCTACGTTAAAGGAACCGTACCGTATTGAAGGGAAAAAGACGATGGGTCTTGAGATCGCGGAACAGTTCGACTGGAACTTACCGGATGTGATTATTTACCCGACCGGAGGAGGGACCGGCTTGATTGGAATGTGGAAAGCATTCAATGAACTCCGAGAGTTGGGCTGGTTGAATTCCGAAAAAATGCCAAGAATGGTTTCAGTTCAATCTACCGGCTGCTGCCCCGTCGTAATTGCCTTTGAAGCAGGTGAAAGGTTTTGCACTTTTTTTGAGAATGCATCAACCGTGGCTAAGGGCCTCCGCGTTCCAGCGGCCATCGGTGACTTCATGATCCTTGATGCGATACGGGAAAGCGGCGGAACCGCCATCGCCGTTGAGGAAGAACGGATTCCGGGTTGGATGAGAAAAGGGGCGTCGCTGACGGGCATTTCGATCTGCCCCGAGACCGCCGCTTGCATTGGAGCGGTCGAATCGCTAACGGCGAGCGGCTGGATTCAAGAGGACGAACGGATTGTAATATTTAACTGCGGCGCCCTCCAGAAGAACGTAGATCTATTTGACGAACATCTTCCCGTCATCCGGGCAGATGCGGAAATCGAATGGAGTTCGGACACCCCCATTCTGGAGGAATCCCTATGAAAACTTTTCTTCGATTTTTGCTCCTGGTTGTCATTCTAAATGTTTTGCGGTATGGCATCGCCGGCCTTATCGAAGGCCCGCTCATCATGCCGTCTCTCACGGGTGTCATGGAGGCTCATCCGGACGTTTTCACCGCTGAGTTTACGACGCTTGACTAGGTAACTTCCTTCGTCTATAACTTCGTGATGTGGTTGGTCGTGGTCTGGATCTACCACCTTGCCCACGCCAATCTAGCCGGTTCGGATATTGTTAAGAGCCTGAAAGTATTTGGAATAGCGTGGCTCTTTTTCGCGTCTGTGAGTCTGATTTATATGAATCACTATGGAGTCGGTCGGGAGTTCTATCACTGGAATATCCTCGACGGGGTGATTGCATTTACAGTTGTAGGCCTAGCCAATGGCCTGCTGTATCGACGCGTGATGGGCATGGCTCAGAAGAACGCAGAACCCGCCGAGATCGATTCTTAATTGCGTTTGACAACCATTTCGAAGAAGATAACAATGTCGTCTTTGGTGTGAAGCGCACCGAACAGTGCCGTTGGGGGTTTCATTCCAAAATCGGACATCTTCATTTCATGGGAGCCGGAAAATACAATCGGTCCCAGTTCCGACATCCTCACTCCAACGATCATCTCGATCTGATGGGTCTCACCGGCTATAGTCAGGTTCCCTATTGTGCCGATAATAAAGGAGTCCGGTGCCGCGCCTTCGACTCGACTTGTCTCGGCCTCAAGGAGTTCATAGGTGATTTCACCATGCTCACTCGCCTTGAGCGTTCGCAGCATTAAGCGGTCCATGATGGAGCCTTTCCCACCCGACATCTCTTCGACGACAACGCTTAGCTTCACGGATTGAATAAACGGGACCCCGTCGGAATCGGTGCTGAATTCCATCCAGCCTCCCAAACTGTCGGCAGCCACCGACCAATCGCTCTGATTCGAAGTGCCTTCTACCTTGAGCGTACTTTCTACAGCAAAGGCACTTCGCTCCTGGGCGTGCGTCGACTGCGGGAGAAAAATCACAAGTACAACGACGACAGCAACGGCGGCAGAGAAATGTCGAAAAAGAGACATAATTGACTGACCCACAAAGATGGCTGAATCATTGTATTTCGATATCCCGCGAATGTACGGAACACAGAGAACACCCAGAATAGCGAAAGCTTAGGATCGAGATTTTTTCAGTCCTTTGGAAATGCGGTTTGATGAGGCAAAAGGGACAGAGATATTTCGAACCCGTCTGGCATTTGTTCTGGGCGGCATTATCTTTCGAGATGCACGGACTAGAGTTTGCAATCCTCTAGTTGCCCACGCGCTCATCAACTACTCGTCAATATCATGAGTCAATCTGGATCCATGAACGCAAAAAATACTTCCCGCCGGGCATTCATCAAGAAAGGAACCCTGGCCGCATCCGCCATCGTCGCGGGTGTGACGTCTGAGCCCGTCCGCGCCGCGAAACACCGATATACGACCACCCCATCAAGTGTTCTTGGAGCCAACAATCAACTGCGAGTTGGCTTCGTAGGCGTTGGAGGACAAGGATTTAATGCACACGTTCGAACGGTCACAAACATGACTGGCGAAAACAATGAAACGTGGCATAATTACGAATATAATGCGGTCGGCGTCGCGGCCTGCGATCTTTATTCTGGTCGCCGGGATCGAGCCGGAGCGCTTCTGGAAATCGCCCGATCCGAGGGCGGCCTGGGTGACTATAAAGTAGAAACGTATGAGGATCACCGCAGACTTATTGAACGGGATGATATCGACGTCGTCTTCATCGGGACCGTAGACCACTGGCACTCGCAGATCGTCATTGACGCACTGGAAAGCGGCAAACACGTCTACTGTGAGAAGCCGATGACACGCTATCTGCCGGAAGCGTTCGAGGTGTACGATGCCGTCCAGCGGACGGGCATGAAGTTTCAGGTGGGATCCCAGTACTGCACGGAAGGAAAATGGCACGTCGCCGCAGACATGATCCGCGCAGGCAAGATCGGGCGGTTGGTGTTGGCTCAAGATTCGTACACCCGCAACTCTGCAACGGGTGAATGGAATTACTACGAACTGGAAGAAGGCGTAACACCGGCTACCATGGACTGGGAGCATTGGTTGGGTAAGGTCAGAAATCGCGTGGACTTCAACAGAGAACACTATCACCGCTGGCGCAAGTATCTAAGGTATTGTGCTGGAATTCTTGGAGACCTGCTCGCCCATAGAATTCATCCACTGGTCATTGCCACAGGCAATCCAGAATTCCCAAAACGGGTAGCCTGTCTGGGTACAAATGGAATCACACTGGATGAAGTCGGCCCGGATGACCGAACGGTTACAGACAATACACAAGTGATGGCTGAGTTTCCGAGTGGATTAGCGATGGTGATTCTAGGCTCAACGGTTAACGAACAGGGTCTGGCGCAGGTAATCAGAGGTCATGAGGGAACGCTTTACTTTGGCGGAAATACGGTTGAATTACGGCCTGAGAGACCGTTCGGCGATCTTGTAGACCAGGAATCACACGACAATATTGAACCTGGAGTGAGTATTCCTGCTCACGTGGCTGACCTGTTTGACTCGATCAGAAATGATACCGAGCCCAATGGCAACATTGAAGTGGCCATTCGAACCCAGACGATCATTTCAATGGCTGAAATGTCTGAACGGATGGGAGAAATGGTGTACTTCGATGAAGAAACCCGGTCCATGTCTACCGGCAGCGGTCGACCGTTGGAGACGCTCACGTATGGAACCATGGAGTTATCCTGAATCGCTGACCCAAACTTCCTGTTAACTCGTGAAAACTGTGCGTGTGGCGGTCAACGCGATGGCAACGCGTTTCGAATTCGTGTTGCTGGGCGAGGACGAAACACTTCTTCAAGCGGCCGGTGAGGAGGCTCTGCGAGAAATAACATCTCTCGAAAAGCGGTTGAGCTACTATTCAGATACAAGCGAGCTTACGCGAATCAACCGCCGCGCCGCATACGAACCCATCCCCCTGGCTCCGGATCTATTTTCTCTTTTGCGTGAAGCAGAACGGTTCGTAAAAAAAACTGGTGGTGCCTTCGATCCAGCGATTGGACCGCTCTTACGATGTTGGGGGTTTGTAGAGGGCTCCGGATCTATTCCTGATGATACCGCGCTCGAGGAGGCAACGGCCATGTCCGGCTTCCACCATGTTCATCTGGACAAAAACTCCAATAGCGTCCGATTCGACCATGAGGGAGTAGAAATCGACCTGGGTGCAATCGGAAAGGGATACGCTCTGGACGAGGCTGCTCGAATTGTAAAAGGGCACGGTATTACGAATGCACTGCTTCACGGGGGAACCAGCACCGTCGTGGGAATCGGAACATCCTACGATGGAGAGCCGTGGCGGATCGGGATTCAGGATGGTGATGCCGTATTGGGTACGATCGAACTCGAGAATTCCTCCCTGTCGATCTCCGCGCGATCTGGGAAATTTTTCACAAGTGGAGAACGGAGCTATACCCACATCCTTGATCCGCGCACGGGACATCCTACATCCGAAGCGGCCGTATCGGCCATCGTGTCCAGCACGGCTACACGATCCGATGCGCTTTCCACCGCCGCACTTGTGTTGGGATCAGCGGCACTAGAACTTCATGACCCGGAGACGGGTGTAGGTGTGTGGAGGACGGCGGATCCCAGTTCGGTACTGGTTCTTGATGGTCTACCCGCGTTTGATCGGAACCTGAGCTGGTCTTGATCCGTGTGGTACGTAGGAGTAAGAACGAATCTATTGATCATCGGTACTCTCAGATATTTCAATGTTGACCATGAGCAATCGTATGCCGAATCGCCTGGATTCCATCAGTAGAAGAGACTTTCTCAAAACGAGCTCGCTGGGAACCCTCGCTGGCGTGTTGACGAGTGAATGGGTCCTTCTTGAGCCCGAACCGACCGAGCTTCGCCCATCGATCACAGATACCGTAAACTGCGCGGTCATCGGATATGGACTATGGGGACGCGAGATCTCGGCAACGCTTTTGCGACTGGAGGAGGCGAACCTGGTAGCCGTCTGCGACACCTATCCCGTGATGCTCCGGCGCGCTGAACGATCGCTATCCGAAATATCTACCTACACCGATTATCGGGAAATCCTCGATCATGCCGAAATCCCGGCGGTCTTCATCGCCACACCCTCACATTTGCATTCACAGATTGTTCTGGACGCCCTTCAAGCCGGAAAACACGTCTACTGTGAAGCTCCTCTCGCTTCTTCCATCGACGATGCTCGTCGAATCGCCGCAACCGCAAGAGCGCACGAGGGACAAATTTTTCAGGGTGGACTCCTGTATCGCACAGAGCCACAGTACCGTTCCGTTTACGGCTTCATTCGGAGTGGTGCTCTTGGTAAAGCGATCATGGCACGGGCCCAATGGCACGTCCGAGAATCGTGGAGAAGGTCGTCGCCGGATTCGGCTCGAACCCGGGCGCTTAACTGGAGGCTCGATCCGGAAATTTCTCCCGGTCTAATGGGCGAAGTCGGGATCCAGCAATATGATACGGCCATGTGGATTTTCGGCGGCCTTCCAACTGCTGTCTCTGGATTTGGCGGTGTGTACTACTGGAAAGACAGAGACGTAGCCGACACGGCGCAAACCGTGATGGATTTTTCCACCGGTGAACGGATGATCTACGACGCCACGATTGTCAGCAGTTTTGACGCCATGTACGATACGTTTTATGGGAGCGACAGCACCATCATTCTGCGTGACGGAAAGGCCTGGATGTTTAAGGAAGTGGATGCCCCGATGCAGGGTTGGGAGGTTTATGCACGAAAGGACAAGTTTTACAAAGAAACAGGAATTGCCCTTCTAGCGAATGCCACGAAGTTGGATGCGCTGGGTCAGGATGCTACGGATGACGACCCAAACGCCGAGACACCCCTCTTTCATGCACTGAAAGCATTCATGGACAATTATTTCTTCGGCCCCTACGAACCGGTAATGAACTACCAGAAATCGTTCGATGCAACGGTCGTCGCCTTGAAAGCCAACGAAGCCGTAATCGCAAATTCCCGTATCGAGTTCCAACCGGAGTGGTTCGAGATCTAAGCCAAAGCGAATAATCGTTTGGCATTTTGGCTCGTGATTTCCGCCACTGCGTCTACGGTCATCCCCCGGACCTCCGCGAGTCGTTCAGCCACCAGCCGAACATGGGACGGTTCATTTCTTTTCCCTCTATGGGGAACTGGGGCGAGAAAGGGCGCATCGGTCTCCAACACGATGGCTTCCATCGGCACCTCGTTGATCGCGTCAGGAACACCGGCATTCTTGAAAGTGAGGGTCCCCCCTATCCCAAAGTGGAATCCCAATTCCATGATATCCGGCACCACATGAGGCGGACCACCAAAGCAGTGGAAGATTCCTCTGAGTCTTTCAGGATGTTCGGACCGTTCTTTCTCTTCCTTTAGAATGCGAATGATGTCGTCTTGAGCTTCGCGGTTGTGGAGAATGAGGGGTAAATCTTCCGAGATGGCCAGCCGTGCATGGAGGCGTAAAAACTTCTTCTGCGTCGCATCGAATGATCGATCCCAGTGGTAGTCCAGTCCGCTCTCTCCTACGGCAATAATATTTGCATTCTGGCAAAGAGATTGAACCTGTTCAAAGTCTTCGTCGGATGCTGTTTTCGTATCAGACGGGTGGATGGCCGCCATCGCAAAAAGCCCCGAAAATCGATCGCAGAGTTCCAGCGCCTGATGAATCGATCGAATATCGATTGCCGGCATTAGAATGGTTTCGACCCCGGTATCTCGAGCACGAGTGATAACGTCTTCCAGATCCTCTGCGAATTGTTCGAGGTAAATATGGGCATGCGTATCAATCAGTATCATATCGACCGGCTCATTTTCCGTCTTTTACACAGCTACAATCTACCAACCGGATCTAAAATATCTCGAACTGAAACAAAACACTTGTATCGAAAGACAAATCAGAGGAACATTGACGGCAGTCCCTCATGAGAATAAGTTACTTTCGAACCGAGGAGTTCCGAAAACGGAGACCGTCCAACTTATTTCCGCGAAGTGCAGAATCGCTCTTTCATAGCCCGATTCGTGGTCCTGGTTACCACGCTGCTCGCGCTCATACCACTGGGGCAGATGGTGAACGACTGGTATGAAGTGTCCCACTTTGAAGAGCTACTGAGCACGCGAATCCAGTCTTCGGCGAGAGGATATGACTGGGTTGAGTGGCAGGAAATCGATGGCCGAATCATCGCAGGTTACGTTTTTCCGAGTGGACCGGCTGCCAACGCTGGAATTCAAGAAGGCGATCTGTTCTTTATGCTGGAGTATCAGCAGTATTTCGATACGGAGGGTCTCAGAGATGCTATTTCAGGCATTCCACCCGGCGAGGTTAGAAATTATCTTGTCGTAAGGGGAGACGAATATGTAGATGCTCGCGTCCAGATCGCGCGGCACCCGACGTTTGTGTACCCTCGCTCTTTGGGGCTCTGGAGACTAGCTCTCTGGGGCTTTACACTAGGCTCCTTTTTCCACATCCTCGGTCTCGTTATAGCCGGGCCGCTGGCCACCCGATCCAAGAAAGCCCGTTTTGAACTCGTGCTGATTGCCGTTTCATCGGCCTGGATTGTGGGCAATCTGCTACGCCTTTTAGCTGTAGAATTCTTGGGGCCACCGAACGTGGGCACCGCCTATGACGACGTGTTTCAGACGCTCACGTTCATTGGACTCGTGGGGTGGATCGGGTTTCCTGTCCTTCTTCTCCACAAAGTGATTGTAGACGGAAATCTGGCCGGTACAGGTCCTTATGGAAAGATTCACACTGCCGCCTACTTCACTCCTTTTCTTCTTCTCGTTACCGTACTCGTAACGGCACTATACGGACACCTGGGACCGGTCACGCTGGAGGATCTGCTCACTCCGATTCTGTTCTACGCCTCCTGCTATATCGCTGCCGCGGCGCTTCTTGTGTTTATCTCCTATGTGGCCAAAGATGCCTTGGCCGGTCAGCTGCTGGGCGAGTGGGGCCGGAAAGGAAGCGCGGCCATTCTATTCGTCGCCATCGTGGTGGCATTGGTAGTGACCGGGGTGCTTCCGGTGCTCACAAGTCTTTCAGATGCCACAGCAGGATGGATTATTGTTGGTGCGCAGCTCATTGCCGTAGCACCCGTCACACTCTTCAGTCTCGGAACGCTCCGGCATGGAAAGGTGGACGACGTGGTTACTCGAGCACTGGTCTACGTATTGGTACTCGGACTCATCTTTTTGGCCTTTGTCGGGGGCCTGACGTTGATGGAATCCATGTTGGCCCATTCTGGAAACAGCCGCGTCGTACTCGAGGGGATGTATGTGGTCATTCTGCTGATCCTCTTCGAGCGATTCGCTCGGCGTCTTCGCGTATTTGCTTCGTCATTTTTTTCCACCGAGCGGCACAAGGCTCGACAACAACTAACCCGTTTCCAGGCCGAGATGACGGATATTCTAGACACTGAATTGCTCGCTCAGAGTACAATCAACGTGGTTGGCAGGGTTTTCAAAGCCAAATCGGCGATCCTTTTTCTTCCGGGCGCATCCGGAAAAGGCAGGTGGATCACTGGAAGGTATCACCCCGAAGCCCCGTACCTGACCGAACGGATCTTTCATACGGTCTGGCCTCATTTCAAAGATCATCCGACCATCTGGGCGAGAAATCCCGAGTTGAATGAGAACACACTTCCTGAGGAGCTTTCCACTCTTCTCGAAGAGCACCACGCGGCCCTGGCTATTCCGATACGCCGGGAGGGCGAAGCTCGAGGACTTCTTGTTCTCGGAAGAAAATCAGCTCGTCGCTCGGTGTATAATCTCGATGATCTTGAGCAAATGCGTTCCTTGAGCAGCCAATTGGCACTGGCTGTTGAGCGACTTTCACTGATTGAACGCGAGCGTCAGCTGGCAAAGGAAAGTACAAAGGCACACCTGGTAGCCCTGCGTGCACAAATCAATCCTCATTTCCTCTTCAACGCGCTGAATACGATTCTCGCTCTGATCGAAGAGCGGCCCGATGAAGCCGAAAGCGTTGTTGAGGACCTGGCTGCCATCTTTCGGCATACACTAACCACCGGCAGTCAGCCTTTCGTCAGTCTCGAAGAAGAATTCACGCTCGTAGAATGCTACCTGAAGATTGAGCAGGCAAGATTTGGAGATCGTTTGAGTATACATTGCTTTCTCGACCCGGAGGTGGCGGCTGTCCCGGTTCCGGCATTCGCCGTCCAGACACTCGTGGAAAATGCAATCAAGCACGGACTGGAGAAACAACGGAAGCACGGTACTCTTTCGTTGTCCTGCACTCGATTGGATGACGAATTTTCCCGCGTTGTGGTAACGGACTCAGGAGTCGGAATCCCGTCGCTGTTTGGTGAAGCCAAGCCAGCTGAAGGAATTGCCTCCTTCTTTGGGATCGGACTCACCAATGTGGCGTCTCGCTTGGAAAGGCATTATGGGCGCCGCGACCTACTTAAATTCGAGAGTGATGTCGAATCCGGTACAACGGTAACGCTTCTCATCCCAGAAGAAAACAACACCCCAACCGATGACGAATGAAGAACGAATACATCAGTACTCAGGTTGTAATTTGTGTAGCCTAGTATACGGAAGACCTCCAGTTTACATATAGATGACTAAGGATTACGCCATGTCTTCAAACACATTACGAATATTAGTCGTTGATGACGAGCCACCGGCACGGAAGCGACTCAAAAAGATGCTCGCGGAGGTGTCTTCCAACGACAAAATTGAGATCGTCGGCGAAGCCACAGATGGTGTAGAGGCCATCGAAATCCTAAACAAGGGCGGCATCGATGTGTTGTTTCTAGACATTCAGATGCCCGGGTTCGACGGATTTGAAGTATTGGATCGCATCGATCCGGATACGCGACCGGTTGTCATATTTACTACGGCGTTCGATGAGTATGCCATTAGAGCCTTCGAAGTCAACGCAGTAGACTACCTCCTGAAACCGATTCCGAAAGAAAGACTCGAAGAAGCGCTTGATCGCGCAACGAAGCTATGCAGCGCACCCGATTCAAAAGAAAAGACCGAAGAGCGTATGGCCCGGCTGCTCGACTGGATGGATGCACAGTCGGTAATCGAGGCCGAGTTAGAGGACTACTCTGAGTCGGACGGACCACTGCAACAATTGTCTATTCCGTACCGGGATCGAATACTGATTATCCCCATTGACCGACTTGTTTCGGTGGAAATTTCCGAAGGCATTACTCGCGTATTCATCCTGGAGGACGAGTTGGACTCACCTCGCCCGATGCTCAAGCAACACATTGTGAACTATACGCTGGACCAGTTGGGTGGACTCCTCGACTCAAATGACTTTATTCGGGTTCACCGGTCAGCCATCGTACAGTTCGGGCATATCCGAGAGTTGGTCCCGTGGTTCTCGGGGCGTTACAAGCTCATCCTGACCGCCAATCATGAAGTCATTGCAAGCCGGGAACGATCGAAGCTCCTAAAAGAGCGCCTGATGATCTAGCGAACAATCGCAATCGGCTTTGTTTGGGTGCGTGATCCAACCCTGAGAACCACGAAATAGGTCCCAGACGACAAGGGACTTCCAGAACCATCCAACCCATCCCATCGAGCAAAGTGTTTTCCACGGGTGGTATTGACGCCTTTATGGATAACAGCGACCTCTTGACCGAGCACGTTGTAAACCGACAGAGATACCGGATCGGGTCGGTCGAGAGTATAGCGGATGGTCGCCGACGTAGAGACAGGATTGGGCGAAACGGATTCAAACTGAAAAGCGATCTCGGGCGTTGATCGGGTCGACACTCCCGTACTCTCAAACATGACCATTTCGCTCTCTGTCGATTCGACTGAATTCGCGCTAAGAGAAGTGACGACGTACCAGTAGGGGGTTACGTCAACTGGGGGTTCATCGAAATAAAATGTGTCATACGTAACGGCTAGAAGATTTTCGGGGTCTTTCGTTACCTCCCTCGGATCCGGTTGCACGAGGGACTGGGCCCTGTAGAGTGCATACCGACGGGGTTCTACATATCCCGCAATTGGGGGCGACCAGTGGACAACCATCCCTCTCGTCTTGGTGAGGAAGATGAAGTCCAGCTCGTGCGGTGGATCTGGATTAAATAGATCGCGCCAGACCATTGTTGGTGTGAGAGCCAGGTTTCGATACAAATCACCCTTCAACGAATCAGCAAGGCCCAGAGAAGAAAACCGGGTTACGTTCTCGGCGCGAAAGAGAATATTCCCTTCGACCCCGTCCGTCGCTCTACTGAACCGAATTTGATTCGGAATCTCGGTCGGCGCGTAGAGAGCTCCGGAAAACGTTGCAGGATCCGACCGATAGACCCCAAGTCCTGGGTAGATATGCCTTCCATTTGAGACCGAAACCCACCACAGAGCCAGCGTTCCGAAATCCTGACCTCCTCCGAAAGGCCAATACAGCTGGGGCGCTATGTAGTCGACCCAACCCTCTTCCATCCATTTGATCGCGTCCCCAAAAATCACATCTACGGCAGACAGCCCCACAATTCCACGAGGTACACCACTTCTCCATATCCCAAACGGACTGATTCCAAATTTCACGTCGGGATTTATATCTTGGATACGCTCAGACACGTCGCGGACAAACTGATTGATATTGTCCCGCCGCCAATCGAATAAGCTGAGAGCTCCCGCATACGTATTGAATGCAACCAGATCTTGCAGATCAATTTCATTTGGGGGATAAGGATAGAAGAAATCGTCGAAATGGATACCGTCGACGTCGTACCGGGTTACGACGTCTGAAATAACATCTACGATATATTCACGGACCTCAGGAATACCCGGGTTCAAAATGGAGATCGTGTTGACCTGGATCAACCATTCCGGATTTTCAACGGCCACGTGAGTGCTGTGTAGCCCATAGTTACCTACCGAGCGTTCGACCCGAAACGGATTTATCCAGGCATGGAGCTCCATGCCATATTGGTGAGCGGTCAAGATGGCAAACTCCAGCGGATCGTAATACGGATCCGGAGGGCTCCCCTGCTGGCCCGTTAAATAATAGGACCATGGTTCTAACTGCGAATCATACATCGCGTCCGATTCAGACCGAATCTGAAAAAAGACGCTATTGATTCCAGCGTCGTGGAGTTTCCGTAACATAGTGTTGAGTTCGGCCTTCTGGGCCGAACTGGATAGAAACCGAGACGACGGCCAATCCAGATTGATGACCGTAGTGATCCAGGCGCCACGAAATTCATGCTTGAGTCCACTGGGCTGACTCCAGGCGGTGAGTGGCAAAAAGACCGCAAACGTAGTCAAAAAAATCGCGCGTCGGACCGAATACGAGTCCTGAATTCGAGTTTTCCTCAAATTGGATGATGCATCTTGGTCAGAGCGCACCGAAAATGACACGCAATTAGAAAACATCCTATATAAAAAGATAGGGCCAATTAATTGACTCATCTTCTCCGTTTTCATACGTTAGTTGTCCGTAGGTGAATTTACGTGCGCCCCCACCCCATGGGGCAACAGAATATTCAGAATTAGCATTCCTCTCACCATCACATCGATGACCTATGCACAGAGTTACCATTCTTCTACTGGCCGGCATGTTCATACTGGTCGGAAATTTGTTTTCGCAAGCGACCGATTATACGTGGCTTAACGAGCTTTCCACGGATCCGGCCGCACCATACAGCCTTAACCACTCTGGTTCTCGACAGGTCAGTGGCCCGTACGATCTGGATGGAGACGGTCTGATCGAAGTACTCGTTCAGGATTATACAGGTGGAGGCCGCGTGCACGTTCTTGAGGTTGTCGGCCCCGACACTTGGGAGCACGTGTATTCAACACCCGTTCTCGACGCGTATCCCGGCACAAACAATGCCCGAACCATCGCCGGAGGCGATGTCGATGGAGACGGTAAAGGAGAGATTTATTTCTTCGCTGGTCGCTCATATGCAGAAAACTCTCCATATCCTCCAGGGCTCTATGTGTTCGAACATACGGGCATTGACAACGATTACGGAGATGCCCCAGCCAGTATATATGAATTTGTTGATCTCCCAAATCGATGGCGACAGGAGCAGCTAACCATTGTCGATGTGGATAAGGATGGCTCGGATGAGCTCTTATTTGGCAATAATGGGAATAACACCTTCGATCGCTGGTATGTCCTTGGCGTAGACGGAGACATCGGTTCAGGATTCGAGACCTGGATTGAAGAGGCGGTCTGGACCAGCCGTAACCTAGGACCCGACTTCGTCGATCGCGGCGGTGGAAGTCCCTACGGAATGGTTGTTGCGGACCTCGACGGGAACGGAAGAAATGAAATCGTAATGACGTCGTGGAACTGCCTGAACACGACTATTGTCAAAGTGTTGGCTCCTAATGCCTATTTAGCACCGGGTGCAGGTACACCCAATGGCTTTAGGCATCTCACACAGAATCCGGGTGATAGTTGCGGCGCCCCGGATCACGTTTCATTTTTCGGTCTGAATGTCGTGGATGTTGATGGTGACGGAAACGATGAGGTGTATGGATCAGTCCTGCAGACTGGCGACGTTTATATCATTAATTACAACCCCGGTGAAAACGTTTCCGGTATTACAGACGACAATTTCACACTGGGTCTGATCCCCGGTTTGTCATCATTAGGATTGACCATTGGAGATCTTGACGGCGACGGTCACATGGATTTCATTGGTACTGGATCGACGTATGAAGCAGAAGCGTTCAACAACAACGAACCGCCGAACTGGATCGACATCGTTGAATACAACGGTGGCGACCCGGAAGACCCCGCCAGTTATTCGGATGTCATCAACGTCCTTTTCCCGGAAGACCAACTGGATTCGTTTGATCTGGTTATTAATGACTCGCTGGGAGTGATATGGGAAACACGCGAATCCGGAGACCAGGGTGGTGAATTCGTTTCTAAGCTGGCTTTTCTTGGCGATCCGGACAACGACGGATTTACGGAAGTTGCTATGGGCTTCCAGGGTGTCGACGACAGTACGTTCGTCTTTAGCAGAGTCTGGAATCCTGCGGATTCGACTTGGGCACGGACTGTGACCTCGGCTACCGCCAATCCGCGTCGTGCATTCATGCGCGTACTCGCCTCAGACGGAACAAACATCTCCATTCAGGATGATCGAGTGGTTCTGCCGTCCGATTATATTCTTGAGCAGAACTACCCGAATCCATTCAATCCGTCGACCACGATTCGATTCACGCTTCCACTCGACAAGACCATTTCTGTGAAGGTTTACGACGTAACCGGACGCTTGGTGACGACGGTTGTCGACAACCAGTTCTATTCGCAAGGCACTTATGAGGTAGTGTGGAACAGTACCAACCTGGGTGGTATACCCGCCGCCAGCGGTACGTATCTGTACACACTTGAGTATGGAAATTTCCGCCAGACCAAGCGGATGGTCCTGCTGAAGTAGTACCCGGGAAAATACCCTAAGGGGAGGCCCGTGTGGGTCTCCCCTTTTTTTATCTTAGGATTGGATATTTTCTGGAGCTTGCGTCGTTTCATTCGTTCAACTTGCGACGCCGCTGCCTAAAATCCATTTGTGTGACGTTAATAATAGAATTTCACGCGATTTCAGATGCCAATTCCCTTTACGAGGCTCCAGATGCGACCAAACGCCCGGCATCAATCAGGGTCAGGAATTCATCCCCTTCTTTCCCGTATCTCGAGCGTCTGTCTTCTCGCCGTCCTGTTCGGTATTTCTGAGGCCAATGCGCAAGGCAAAATTGCTGGAAGAATTACGGATCAAGACACGGGTGAGTCCTTAATCGGAGTAAACGTACTCATTGATGGTACGACTCAGGGTACTGTCACGGATATCGATGGTAATTACATCATTCTGAATGTACGCCCGGGCGTTTACACGCTTCGATTCTCCTATATAGGGTTCTCTACTCAGTTGTTATCCGATGTCCATGTAGCCACAGGTCAAACCACCCGATACGATATTACCCTTCGACAAGAAGCCATCCAGGGTGAGGAAATTGTTATTGTCGCCGAACGACCTCTCATCCAAAGGGATCTGACGTCGTCCAAACGAACCGTTGTCGCCTCGGAAATTGAGGCGCTCCCGGTCGAAGGATTCTTCGGCGTCCTTCTCACCCAGGCAGGAGTGAATCAGGGCCCCGGGGGTGAGATTCATATTCGAGGCGGACGCAGCAACGAAATCTCTTATCTCGTAGACGGCATGTCGGTTGGAAACCCGTTCGAAACGAACGGCCTGGCTACGACTGTCGCGACAAACGCCATTCAGGAATTGACCGTGATCTCGGGCGCTTTCAACGCAGAGTATGGAAAGGCGATGTCGGGGATCGTCAACCTGGTTACGAAGGAAGGTGGCGAGCGCATGCACGGCTCTCTCAGTTTCTATGGTGGAGACAATGTGACCAACGATGGAGACATTTTTGGCACACCTTCAGGCTTCGGTTTGAATGTGTATACAATGGAGGCGACTCTTAGTGGCTCCATGCCTTTCGCTAAGAAGATTCGATTCTTTCTCTCGGGGCGTTACGACAACAACGACGGAACCATCTACGGAATACGCGAGCATCTGCCATCGGATTCAGCCAATTTCAACGGTACACCCGAGCTCCTGGAGACCATTCAGGAATTCATTCCGGGATATGATGGCCCGGTCTGGTACTACGAGCTCCTCGGGAAACCGTGGTACGAATACGGTCAGGGGGAAGAAATACCCGGAGAAGTGGTGGCAATGAATCCTCGCTCGAGCGGCAATTTTATGGCCAAGCTGAGCACCAGACCGGCTCGCGGGATGAAGCTTGAGTATTCGATCCTCATGGACGGCGAAAAAAGAAAGCGTTTTAATTTCTCGTATCGCTTCAATCCCGACGGAGTCCGGACATTCAGGGATCGAAGCATCAATCAGAGTATCCATTGGACGCACACTCTCGGCGATCGGACGTTCTATATCATCCGGGCATCGTTGGCAAAAAATATCGCTAAGAATCGATTGTACGACGATCCCCTGGATCCACGCTATGTCTCTTCGGGCGCAATTATCGGCTTCCCGGGCAATCAGTTCCTGTTCGGCGGAAACCAGAAGGTTAATGTCCGTGAGGAGTCACGCTCACTTCGAATAAAGGGCGACCTGACGAAACAGATCGGGATTGTCCATGAAGTCAAAACAGGTTTTGAACTCCAGAGGCATGAACTGGATCGTGTCGATTTCACGACACTCTTTGATGGGGATACATACCGTGAACCCACCGTTCCGGGTGTCGACTCCCCGCTCCACGATCGATATGATAGCCAGTTAGTAACCGAGACTGCCTTCTATGTGCAGGACAAACTGGAGTTTGAAGACTTCATCATTAATGCAGGAATTCGCGTTGAACGGTTTAATCCGAATGGCCAGGCCATACCTGATCTGCTCAATCTTGAAATCACCGAAGAAGCCGACGTCGTTGGCCTCGTGGACGCCGATCCTTCAATCGTTGTGATGCCAAGGTTGGGAGTCTCGTTTCCGATCACGGAACGAGGAATTATACACTTCTCGTTCGGACATTTCGCACAGATGCCCAACCTGAGAACCCTCTATTTCAATCCTGACTTTGAATTTTCGCGAGGTGAGCAACCAACATTTGGGAATGCATCATTACGCCCCGAGCGAACCGTTCAATACGAGATGGGCCTGCAGCAACAGCTCACGGATGATATTGCGTTTGATATTACGGGGTTTTTCAAAGATATCCGCGACTATAAAGTCCTTGAGACGATACGATTCAGCACGATTGCCGGTGAGGATTTGTATCGAATATGGCGAAACAAAGATTACGCAAACATCAAGGGAGTCGTTTTTGCACTTACAAAGCGACGGAGCCGGAACGGAATTCTTTCGGCAACGCTAGATTACACATTTCAGATCGCCGAAGGAAATAACACGGAATCCAATGCATTCTTCTTCAATGCATTGTCTGGAAAGGAGACGGAGCTGGAACTGGTTCCACTTCTGTTCGATCAGCGACACATTCTCTCGAGTACTGTTACACTGACTAAAGCGAACAACTGGGGTATTTCGTTAATCGGTCAGTATGCTTCAGGATATCCATACACCCCGCTATTATTCGATCAGAAAATCGACCAGCTACCACGCAACGCTCGAAAACCGTCTCTTTTAAAACTTGACGCGCATCTTTACAAAGAAGTTGAACTCGCCGGACGGACCCAGCTGCGCATCTTTGCCAGGATCTTTAATGTGCTCGACAGGCTGAACGAGAATTTCGTGTTCAGCGATACGGGTCGAGCTACTTATTCGTTGAATGGACAGCGCGGTACGCATGCAACCTGGGAGCCCGCCTACGCACTTCCCGGTATCCATAATCTGGACGAGTATAATACGCGCCCACAATTCTATAACTCACCGAGAGAAATTAAATTCGGTGCAACGATTTCTTTCTGAAAAAAAACTGCCCGAAAATTATTCGACTCTAATGATGTTCATGAATCGACTGCTCAGCATAGCTCTCCTCGTGCTCGTGACGGGATCAGCAGCCGCCCAAACCCGGGAACGGGGTTGGTCCTATAGCCAGCACGGGCGGTGGATCGAACAGCAATCCCAAAAAGGCGGCGCATCTTCAGTTTCGGACTGTTTTGATGACACGACCATTCGGAGGGACGCCATCTTAAATGGGAATCGAATTACGGCGCAGATTCTCAATTTCGGGTCCATTTCATCCCCCGGAAACGTGATTACGGACATTGTTTGGAATGGCTTAGGGTACGGTTACGAGTTTGGTCCCTTCGTGGCTGCAGAGGTACCCGATCCCAATCATGACGATCCGAAAAGCGTACCCATGCGCGACGACAACGACAACGTCGTTTTTGGAGATGATGGTCTTCCCATTTGGGTAACCCATATCGTATCAGACGGAATTGTATCGAACGGCGGAGAAGTATCGCCTGACCTGTCGGAATATTGGGGCTGGCAACCGATTCCGTGTGCCCAACCAATCGGAAGCTTCGAAGGACTTGATGTAGTCAATCCAGACTCGAAACTGATTCCGACGAATGACGCGCCCGATGAAAACCTCGACGGTCAACCCGATTCATGGCCGGCGTCATGGTACAACGAAAACCTTAAGAAATACGTTTGGCCTGGGGCATTGCAACAAGGTGTTTCGAACGCTGACAAAGAAGCGCTGTATTTCATGAACGACTACGGCAATCGCGAATTTCAACACTATAGTCCCTTCCCTTCAGACGAATCGAAGAGGGGACTCGGTCTGGAAGTTGAGGTTCGACTCTACCAGTGGGCCAATCCTCTCGCCGAGGACGCCATCTTCCTTGTTTACAAGATCACAAACAAGAGCGAGAAGGACCTGGATAGGGTCGTATTCGGAATGTGGGGCGATCCTCACGTGGGCGGCCCCGGAGACTGGCAAGACGACCTGGCGGCATGGGATAGCAATCGCAACATGGTCTTTGCATGGGATAGCGACCAGCGATCTGATATTCCCGGGAGGTCACCAGGCTACTTCGGCTACAAGTTTCTAGAAAGCCCCGGATTGGGGAATGAGATCATCAACGGCGTTTTTTACCCGGGAGACGGTATCGATAACGATAACGACGGTATGATCGATGAGTCGTGGACCGACGGTATCGACAACGATAACGATTGGAATCCGGAGTTTGACGATGTGGGGGTCGATGGCATTCCGGGTACAGGTGATGAAGGTGAAGGGGATGGATTCCCGACCTCAGGAGACCCCTTCGACATCACAAAGCCGGGTGAACCCAATTTCGAGTTTACCGATATCGATGAGTCGGATATGATCGGGTTGACGTCATTTGCGTCGCCACGATTTGCAGGAAGCCGCATCAGCGACGATGAGCGGGTCTGGGGTTGGGTTCGACCGGGTCGATTTGACGATATTCCGACCGAACCAGGAGATTACGTCTTTCTATACGGAGCCGGCTATTTCCCGCTTCGTGCGGGCGAGACGAAGCGATTTTCGATTGCCTTGATTGTAGGTGAGAGTTTAACTGATCTCCGGCTGAACGCAGACACGGTCCAGGAAATCTTTGAAGTCGGATACCGTTTTGCCAAGCCACCTGACAAGCCTATCGTCACAGTCGTGCCCGGCGACAAGAAAGTAACCCTGTACTGGGGCGACCGTTCGGAACAAACCCTTGATCCACTCTCAAGAAGCAAGGATTTTGAAGGGTACGCCATTTATCGATCGACTGACCACGAGTTCAGCGATCAACAGACCATCACGGACATCAACGGTACCAAATTTCTATTTTCACCGCTTCAAAGTGTACTTGGAGTCGAGGCCAAGTTCGATTTGAAGAATGGATTGAAAGGCCCCTCTCCCATCGTCTTTCCGCAGCGCGGAGTAGCGTACGATTTAGGAGACGACACGGGACTGTTTCACACCTATATAGATTCCAATGCCGTAATAAATGGTCAGACCTATTACTACTCTGTTGTTGCGTACGACCGGGGGTATAGCGGTGGAGGCGAGACTCTGTTCGGCCAAGGAATACCACCCAGCGAAACGAGCAAAACCATTACCTACAATCCGACCACGGACAGCTACATATTTGACGTTAATACGGTATCTGTAATACCGCGGCCCCGAGTGGCCGGCTACGTAGCGGCGTCCATCGAGGAGGCAGGTGGTATTCTGCACCCAACGGGGAACGCAACTGGCGACGTATCTATCAAGCTCGTGGATGAGTTGGCTGTAAAAGACGGCGGGAACTATACACTCGGCTTCATCAACAGTGGAGGCTCGGTACTCTACTCGGTTTTAGACGAGAATCCGATTACCAAACGACTGCGGGCCGTCCTCGGAAAGACCTCTTCGCTTAACTTCAGGAATATTGTCCAGGAAACATTCAGCCTGAGAACGGACGGCGGGGCCGTTCTGCAAGACGGAACGGACTATATCCTCAACGCAAGCTCGGGTTCGGTGCAAATCATCGGTACGACGGTAAACGAGGGAGATTCGCTCACAGCTACCTTTAAGTACACACCGGTTCGTCTCAGTTCATTGATCAACGGCGAGGAAGGGAATCCGGTATTCGACGGGTTACATCTATTTCTAGAGAACCAGGAACTTGGACTGGACCTGGATGAGACAGGCTGGGCTCAAGGCGGTAACAATATCGAATTTGAGGTGTCGGTAGCTAAATCCGGACCACGGAAGATTCCTCAACCAAACGATTACGAAGTCACGTTTGCAGATGAACCCATTACGGTCGGAATCAGCAACAATCTTCCGCTTCCTTTCCGCGTGCTGAATCTGACGAAGGGAAATGAGGAGGTTTCCATTTTTGCCACCGATTTGAATAGAGATGGTGACTGGGACGTAGATGAACCGATCATTTTCGTCGAAACGGTAGACGGTCTTCAAACCGCATCATGGCAAATACGATTTTTCGATAGCGGAGAGACACCAGGAAACGGTGACGTCTTCTATATCAAAACATTCAAACCGTTTTCTACGATAGATACATACTCCTTTCAGACTGTAGCGGCTCGGACAGAGTCTGCTCTAGCCAAGGAAGAATTGCGAGATGTCTATGTGGTCCCGAATCCGTACGTCGCAACCAACGAGATAGAGCCCAGAAATCCAGTTACGCGATCGGATAGAGGTGATCGCAGGCTGTACTTTGCGAATGTTCCTCGGCGATGTACCATTCGAATCTACACCGTTGCAGGGGAACTGGTGGACATCCTATATCATGACAGCACAATAGACGACGGCAAAGTCTTCTGGAATTTGCGCACGAAGGACAACATGAACATTTCGTACGGCTTGTACATCTTCCACGTTGAATCGGACGAAGGTTCTTTTATCGGCAAGTTCGCCGTGATCAAATAGTCAGAGACCAACAAGAAAATGAAGATATCTACGACTATCGTCGCGGTGTTTCTGATTGCAGGATCCTCAGCCGGGCAGTCTCTGCGTAACGGCGAGACGGATACGATTACTAAAGTGGGAACGACTTCGGCCCAGTTTCTGAAGATCGGCGTGGGCGCGAGAGCCATCGCACTCGGTGGATCATTTGTAGCCGAAGCCAATGACCTGTCGGCTCTGTACTGGAATCCAGCGGGCCTGGCTCATTTGCAAGGCGGAGCAGTGGACCTGTCACATACCCAGTATCTCGCTGATATTAATTACAACTATGCGGCCTTCGGTTTGAATCTCGGTAATATGGGAACGGTAGCGGCCTCCCTGATCTTCCTTGACTCGGGAGACATGCCTGTGAGAACCACAAGTCGTCCCGAAGGCACAGGTGAGTTGTTCAAAGTCCAGGATTACGCGTTACAAATTTCTTATGCGCGTGCACTCACGGATAATTTTGCGATCGGTACAACGATCAAGTACATCAGTGAGACGATTTGGCACAGCACCGCCTCTGCTACAGCTTTCGATGTGGGTGTTTTATTCACTACACCATTTCGGAAACTGAGATTGGGAGCCAACATGGCCAATTTCGGCCCGAATATGCAGATGAACGGGCGTGACATCCTTTTCAGTCAAGATCCCGGCCAGGATCAGGAAGGCAACGTCGAAATAGTAAATGCCGAGTACTTGATGGACAAGCATCCGCTACCCCTGATGTTTCGAGTGGGTCTGGCCTGGGATGCCATGAACACGGCTGATCATCGGATCGTGGTTTTAACGGACGCAACTCATCCAAATGACAACAGCGAGTATGTAAACGTGGGTACCGAATACACCTTCAGAAACCTGCTTGCCCTCAGGATTGGATTCAAGAATGCATTTGAGGAAGACGGGGAACAGGGCCTGACGTTTGGAGGCGGACTCAACCTTCGAGTAGACCGATCCGTCCGGATGAGAATTGATTATGCTTATGCCGATTTTGGAAGACTCGAGCAGGCGCACTGGTATAGTTTCAGTTTGAATTTTTAATACTAAATTTTACTAGTCAGAGCACGATACCGACTCTTTCTACTGGGCACATAGCGACCATATGAGATCAGTTTTTCTCGGGATCGTACTGTGGACGATTTTTGCAGCCTCTCCTTCCCAGGCGCAACTCCTAGCCGATATCACAGATGCTCCGGCCTCACTTACGAAGACCAGCACTTCGATTATCGGAAAGCGCCTGATCGCACGCGTCGAAACCCGACCCATATTCACCTCCTTCACCGGACTGGCGGTTGAGATCTTTTCGACCTCTGATGAACTGGAGGGAAAAGTCCGATTCGACGACTCCGGCGTCTGGGGCGAGTGGATTTCCCTCTATTTTGTGCGTTCAGCAACCAACGGATTTCATATCGCCGGATTTTACGGCGAAAGGGTCTGGTCTTCGACTCGATTTCAGCTTGAGGTTTCAGGGCCATCGAACTCGCCCATCATTTTTGGCTCCGCAGGCGTATTCGATAATCGCCTGGACGACGACCGCCATGCTCCAACACCCTCTCCACTCCCTCAAGAAAACCGCGCGATCGGCGGGTTTCATATAACGCCGCCCGCTCTTATTACGCGCTCTAATTGGGGTGCTGACCCGTTCGTACTCGGAAATCCGGTTCCACTCGCGAATCCATCGTATGATTATATGACGTTTCACCACGCGGCCGGCTTCAGCGCAACGACCTTTGAAGAGGGCCTGGTTCAGGTGAAAGCGATTCAGGATCTTCATCAGAATATCCGAGGCTGGAGCGATATCGGGTATCAATTCATCATCGATCGGAGTGGACGCGTCTACCAAGGGCGACCTTTTTTAGACTCCAGTACCACGCTTGCCCAGGGACCGGTTCTCGCAAGAGGAGCCCATGTCGGTGGATTCAATACGGGGAATATTGGGATCTGTATGCTTGGCTGTTATCATCCGTCGGAAGGTAGTTTCTGCCAAGAGGTTCCGACAACGGAATCGTTGCAGACATTCGTCACCCTGTTTGCTTTCCTGAGTGATCGGTACGGCCCGGCAGCCGCCAACATCAGAGGACATCGAGACTGGTCGTCCACGGCCTGTCCGGGGGACAATAATTATCCACTGCTCCCGACCGTAAGAGCCGATGTCGAGACCCTCCTTATTACAGGAAATCAAGCCGTAGCGACGGCAGAACTATCAGCCAAGTCCGATGAGGCTGGTACGATTCGTATTTCGTGGATATTTATCGAGGACTTCGGCGTCGAAACGTATCGTCTGGAGCGTACCCATCTGGGAGAAACGACAGTTATTTTTGCAGGGATCGGTGCAGAAACAGCCTCATTTGCGGATCCGGAAATCACCGATATCGGAACGATAACGTATGCCCTGTATGCTCACGCCGAAGACGGCAGGGTCCAGCGAGTCGCATCCGTAGATGTGGAAATCAACTTCCCAGAAGTGTTCCTACTGTCAGAAGTGTTTCCGAATCCGGCCCACACCAATGCTACGCTTCGGTATTTTCTGGCCCACGATGGAGTTGTGCGAATCAGTCTGTTTGACGTGTCCGGAAGAGAGGTGCAGCTTATTGAAGACCGATTCGAAAAGGGAAATCGGTGGTATCTTTCCAAACTGAATACCGCTTCTCTAGCCTCAGGAATGTATTTCTATCGGATTCGTGTTGACGGATTTGCCGGAATCGTATTTGATGAAACCCGGTCGATCGCGGTAATCAATTAAGCGATACGAGCTTAGACTGAAATCGCCTAAAGAAATCAAGCTGGTGTCGGAAATCCCGCTCCAAGAACCCGTTGTTTATCGGGAGCGCGGATCTGATTCAGATCTCGTCAGTAAATGGGATCGAGTGTCGAGATGCGTTAAATTGCTCGCTCGCTTGTTGTCTGCTATTTTGGGTGCAGACTGTGGCCGATCTATGCATTAGCCCAAGCATGAACATAGTATATCGCCGTTATTTCCTGGTTTAAATTCTATCCAAATGTCTTCAGCAAAATCTTCTAGCAAAGAACGAATTCAACTGGATTGGGGCAATATCTCTTTACTCGGAGGATATCACATTGCCCTAGTCATCGCCCTTCCGATCTATCTCATCTACACCGTTCCATCATGGGCGTTGATCGGCTTGACGGCCCTTCTGATAGCGTTTTGCCTGCTGAGTATTACGACAGGATACCATCGACTTTATTCTCATAAGACCTATAACGCTCGACCGGTTGTAGAATGGATCATGTTATTCTTTGGTACGCTGGCGACAGAAGGCAGTGTGCTCAAATGGTCGCACGATCATCGACTTCACCACAAGCATGTCGATACGGATCGAGACCCCTACGGTACACCGAAAGGATTCTGGCATTCCCATATTATCTGGATGTTCAAGGCCCCGGCTCCGTGGAATGAGCAGTTGGTACGTGACCTGAACCGCAATCGACTGGTCCAGTTTCAGCACCGCCACTATGAAATCCTCATGTTGCTCACTAACGGCATTGCGGTTGGTGCCGTCGCGCTCATACTGAACGATCTTGTCGGCGCTTTGGTCATATCGCTATTGGTTCGCTTGTTCATCGTTCACCACTGCACCTGGTTTATCAATTCCCTGGCGCATATGTGGGGCTCGAAACCCTATTCCACAGAACAATCCGCAGTAAACAACTTTTTCCTGGCGTTTATAACTGCCGGTGAGGGTTACCACAACTATCACCATACGTTTGCCAGCGACTATAGAAATGGAGTCCGCTGGTACCAGTTTGATCCCGCCAAATATCTGATCTGGTTCATGAGCAAAATTGGACTCGCGAAAAACCTCAAACAGGCGGACCGACTGACGATCAAGCGAAATCTGATCAGTGCCGATCGAAAGTTGATGCTGACTCATCTAGAATCAATTCGCCATCTGGACAGGGCTCAAATCGCGGAAATGATCGAACGAATCTTTGAACCCCTGAGCAATAAGCTTGTGGGTCTGAAGACAACCACTGAGCGCTATCGGAAACTGAAAAAAGCAGGATCGGACGAACTTGCTGCGTTAAAACTCAGAATGCATGAGCTACATCGTTCCATTTCTCAAGACACGGCCGAATGGAAGCAGTTGATGCAATTCGTGCTAAAATTAAAACCTCAGTTCGCCCTCTAAGGTTC
The DNA here is from genome assembly GCA_022567305.1 of Bacteroidota bacterium. Taxonomy (GTDB): domain Bacteria; phylum Bacteroidota; class Rhodothermia; order Rhodothermales; family UBA10348; genus SMXL01. The sequence goes on from JADFHF010000001.1 coordinate 148,728, forward strand.
AGCCGCGCTTCACGCTACTCGTGACGAAGCGTTTCTACAGGGTTTAGACGCGCTGCCCTGATCGACTGAACGCTAACCGTTCCCATTGCGATCGCGAGTGTGATGCCCGACGCCAGTAGAAATACCAGCGGGCTCATCGTAATCTTAAATGCGAAGTTTTCGAGCCAGGAGTTCATCGCCAGATAAGCAATTGGCGTCGCCAACACGCTGGCGACGAGGACCAGAATAACGAATTCTTTCGCCACGAGCGTGGCGACATTCGCAATGGATGCACCAAGCACTTTTCTGATTCCAATTTCCCTGAGTCGTTTGGTTACGGTGAGAATGGCCAGTCCAAAGAGTCCCATGCAAGCGATAATAATGGCCAGGATCGAAGAATAGGTGACGATATTACTCCAGCGCTGCTCCGTCTGATACTGGTTGGCAATGTCCGCATCCAAAAACGAATACGTGAACGGTTTTGAAGGCTGTGCTTCGTTCCATGTCTTTTCGATCAACGCGAGATTTCCTGCTACATCATTCCCTTTGATCTTTATGAGCAGGGCCCCCAGGTAGTTATAGTAGTTCGGAAGCATATTCATGACAGCCGGTTGAACTTCAGATCGAAGTGACTGAAAGTGAAAGTCTTTCACGACTCCAATAATCGTAACGGGCTCGTCTATCAAGAAGCTCAGCCAGTTCTCCATCACATGTCCGACTGGTTCTTCGAGGCCCATTTCTCGAACGAGTGCTTCGTTAACAACGAGAGCGTCTGTAGGATCGGAGGCATAGTCTTTAGAAAAAAAGCGCCCCTCGACGATTTCCATACCCATCACGTCTAGATAATTGTACCCGACCCCAAAATTGTAGGCCGACCGGGTAACCCCATCACCGTCGGTCCACGTATTACGGTCCGATCCCCTGGTAAAGGGTGTACCCGATCTAGAAATGTTGATAATCCCATCCTGGGGAAGAAGCGAAGCCTCGAAATGTTCGATCACATTGTCCGCATCTCCGCGCCCGACTTGGTAAGCATTCACCGATACAATCAGGTCCTGATTGTATCCGAGATCCTTGTTCAACATGAAATTGAGCTGCTGGGTCATTACAGCGGTGCCCGTGATGAGAGCAACAGAAATCGTGTACTGGACCACTACGAGGGTGCGTGTGAGCCAGCTCGTTCGAAGGGACCCCGACGCCCCCTTCAGAACCGCTGTCGGTTGAAATCTGGACAACACCAGGGCCGGATAACCCCCTGCAATAAATCCGACGACAATGAGTAGTCCGATTACAGCGCCGATTGCCAGTCCAGGCGTGATTGAAGAGAAACTCAACTGGTTTCCCGTCAATACGTTGAATAAGGGTAGCGTGAACACTGCCACAGCAATCCCTGCTAACAGCGAAATTCCCGTGAGTACGAAAGACTCCCCCCAGTATTGCTTCATCAACTGACCTTTATAGGCCCCAAGAACCTTACGCATCCCCACCTCACGAGCTCGACCGGCTGACTGTCCGATGGAAAGCGTCATGAAATTGATGCATGCTATCAGAAGAATGAGTAGCCCGATACCGGATAACACGATCGAGTACAACGGGTCGTGCGGCTGAACTTCGTATGGAACCCACACATCCGGGGTCATATGCATGGCCGCAAGCGGTTGAAATCGAAGGGCGTACGCGTCATCGCCTTGCGCAAGAGAGCCATTAGCCCGTAATGCCGTGACGTACCCCTGAAATTCAGTGTCGACCCAAGGACGCGCTATGACCTCCATTTCTGCTCCTGAAGTCGCACTCGAAAGCTGGACGTAGGTCGAAACGCGCCCTCCGAAATTATTCCCACCCAACCGGACGTTGCCGTAGTTCTCGAAAGAGATCGCCGCATCGAAAACCATACTTGAGTTGTTGGGAAAATCTTCAACGATACCCACAACAGTAAAATCGTATGTGACCTCGTTACGCGTAATGGAAACGACGTTACCCATGGCCTCGGTTTCATTTCCGGGCTCGAGGCCAAACATGATTCCAGCCGTCTCCCTGGTGATCACCATCGATCCCGGATCGTCCAGGCTGGACCCCACATCTCCGATGGCCAGCGGAAATGAAAACATCTGAAAGAAATCTGTCGTGACTTCGGCAAGTCGGCGACGGAAAAAGTTTTCGCCAACCTGCAAATCCTGAGGAGAAGCCACGAAAGGAGAAGCCCTCTCAATGGATGGAAACGTTCCGGAGATCGATTCGGTGAAGGTTGGCGTCATCATCGCCTGAACACTTACCTCACCATCCGGGTTTTTGTACTCTAGGTACGTGCGATAAATATTGTCTGCGTTCTCATGAAATCGATCGTAGCTCCATTCGTGCCAAACCAGCATGAAAATGAGTATGCAACTCGCCATTCCGACAGCGAGGCCAAACACATTGACGAAGGAATTGACCTTTTGCTTTCTAAGGGAGCGAATCGCCACCTTCAAGTAATTTTTAAACATGAGCCGCGCGTATCAGATTGGTTCGGCGTAATCGGTTTTCACTACAGACCTTTGACTTCTCTAAACACGGAATCGTTTGCGCCGCACTCGATGTTTTTGCCCCCTAGTTCTGATGAAGGGCATTCACAGGATTCGTGAGAGCCGCACGAATTGACTGATATGCGACGGTCAGCCAGGCGATCAGCAGTGCCACGACACTCGCTACAAGAAATACCTCCCACCCTACGGATATCCGGTACACGAAATTCTCCAACCAAAGCTGAGATCCGAAATAGGCCAACGGGATCGAGATTAGCGTCGCAAGAAGCACAAGTTTTGTGAATGAGCTCGTTAGCATAATGACAATCCCACTCGTGGAAGCGCCCAGGACTTTACGCACGCCGATTTCCTTGGTCCGTTGTTCGGCAATAAACGAGGCCAGGGCAAAAAGTCCAAGGCAGGCAATGACGATCGCAAGGATCGTAAACGAATTGATGATGCCGCTAATCCGAATTTCTGTCCGATACAGTTTGTCATACTCTTCATCCAGGAAAAAATAATCCATAGGCCGCCCGACGGAGAAATCTCCCCAAACGGATTCGATTGAGCTCATCGCCCTGACCAGGTTTTCAGATGCGATTCGCACCGAGACGTATTGGTACCAGGATGGTTGAATCTGAAGCACGATGGGTGCTACCGCATGCTTCATGGATTCAAAATGAAAATCCCTCACAACCCCGATGACGTTTCGCGAATCGTTAAATTGTCGGGTAAGTTCTACCCCAATCACTTCTTCTGCAGACGTAAAGCCCAGAGCATCGAGAGCGGCCTCGTTCATCATGAACGCAAGCGTTTCATCAGAAACCATTTCCTCTTGAAATTTTCGACCCTCAATGACATCCATCCTATAAACGTCCAGAAAATCCTCATCGACAGCGAGAATATTAAAGGTCATGCCATCCACGTTCATTCCCTGTTCCTTTGAAATGACACTTAGGGACTGAGCACGGCCCGGAATCGACGAAGAAAATGTGACCCCCGTTACATCGGGTATTCCCTCTAGTTCAGCCTTGAAGGCATCGAATCTGGAAGAGATCTCCTGATTGTTTCTGGTATTCATCACTAGGATCTGTTCCTTGTCAAATCCCAGATCAGCCGTACGCATATAGTTTAGCTGAGTGTTTGCAATAACGGCCCCGACAATAAGCGTGACCGAGATAACGAATTGGAAAACGACGAGAGCCTCTCGAAAAAAGACGGATCCTCCTTGGCTGGCGACTTGACCTTTCAGGACCCGGACTGGTTTAAACGCAGACAGAACGAAAGCGGGATAAATCCCCGCAAGAAATCCTATTCCGACGCCGCCTGCGAGTAATGCAAAAACGAGCCCGTATCGATCCAGATAGCTGAACGAGAGTGTCTTGAACGCAAGCTGATTAAAGACCGGCAAAAGCGCCTTAATCAGAATCATTGCCAGGGCCACTGAAATGACGCCAACCAAAATCGATTCCCCAAGAAACTGTCCCATCAACTGTTTTCGACTGGCGCCCGATACCTTTCGCATTCCGACTTCCTTTGCCCGTTTCGCCGACCGGGCCGTCGCCAGGTTCATGAAGTTGATACACGCCAGCAGCAGAATAAATAGGGCTATCGCCCCGAACACATAGACGTACTCGACCTGACTGTTGGCCTCGAGCTCTCTCTGATAACTCGAACGCAAATGGATATCGGTGAGGGGTTGGAGATATAGAAACTGACGATACCCGCTGTTCGACTCCTGATCCCCAATATATCGGGAGGGCATTTCGCGGATCTGTTCTGCAACAGCCGCCACATCGGCCGACGGTGTGAGCTTGAAATAAGTGTAAAACCTCAAATTCCACCAGTTCCAATTCTCGCTGGGTGTGTGTCTCAAAGACTCCAGAGTCGTGAATGAACCAAGCATATCGAAGTCGAAATGAGACTGGCTGGGCGGATTTTCTACGACACCGGTCACCGTAGCGGCTCGATCCTCAATTTGAAGAGTTTGGCCGATTGGGTCGCTTCTACCAAAATATTTTTCCGCTGCACGCTCAGTCAGTACCACAGAAAATGGAGCTACAAGCGCGCGCTTGGGATCTCCTTTCAGCAGTTTGAAGGAGAATACATCGAAAAACGTGGAATCCACGGCAAAGAATTTGTCTTCGTAGAACCCCCGATCCTCATACTCTACGAGATACGTTTGCTGTTGCATACGAACAGCCGCGTCGATTTGAGGAATATCCGATTCGGCAGCGCGCAACATGGGCGCAGATGATGTCGCCGTTAACTCGGACTCACCGTTGCTGGAATATCGTTCGACACGGAGTCGATAAATTTGATCAGCGCTCTCGTGAAAGCGATCGTACGAGAGTTCATCCTCGATATACAGAAAGATGAGTACGCAGCAGGCAATTCCGACCGCCAGACCAAATATGTTGATCGCCGCGAACGCACGATTCTTGAGCAGTGTTCGTACAGCGATTTTCAGGTAGTTACGGAGCATAAGCCGTTAGATAAATGAGGCCTGTTTAGCTTGTTCCGGAGTCATTCTGTGGGTGTGTAATCAACGGAAACAATACGCTCTCCAGGCACCGGGGGTTACAACAAGCATAAGGGTATTCTAATAGTTGTTTTTTTGTAAACGTAGAAACGCCTTCCCAAGGCCGAATTGGACGAATTGGTGACCAATATCTAGGCGGATCTGTGTAATTCGGTGGGATAGGAAGCGGCGCCTGTCAATTCCTATCTTATGGACGCTGGAGTTCTCCCTCAGACGTGGATAGTCCCATGAGCATCCCGGATCCGATCAGCAGACGCCGTTTTCTTGCGCAGTCGGCGCGTTTCACGCTGACTTTGCCGTTGCTATCGCCAACGCTTATCACGCGCACGCTAGGTGCCGAAAATCCGCTCCACTTTCCGGATACTCCAGAGTGGGTCATCGAGGCTCGAAAACGAATTCCCTCCTGCGGGGTGTCCAAGAATTTCCAGACGGCTGGAATCGCGCCCTCCTCCACGTTAGCGATCAACGAGGTTGCGTCGAAGCTGAACTACCAAAACAGGTTCGGCCCCACGGATCCGAGAGTTTCGGACATGGCGTTGATAGAACCGACGCTGCGAGCGCATCTGGCGAACGTTTTTGGTGCCCATACGGATGAGGTGGCCCTTACTCACAGCACGTCAGAGGGAATCAATATTGCGTCGTGGTCTCTAAACTGGACGGACGGCGATGAGGTCATCATCAGTAATCAGGAACACCCCGCCAACATCGTCCCGTGGTACAACCTGCGTGATCGATTTGGAATCGTTATTCGACAGATCGATCTCGGTATCGGAACGGAATTGGTCCCTGAAGTGGAGAATCAGCTGACAAAAAAGACACGCATGGTGAGCATCAGCCATGTCTCCAAAAACAACGGTCGCGCGCTTCGAACTGAACACTGCGCCGACCTGGCTGAGTGTCTGCGATCCAGCGGCGTGGCATTTCATCTCGACGGCGCGCAGGGGCCAGGTTGTATTCCTGTCGATTTTCATGAGCTTGGTAGCGACTGCTATAGCACGTGTGGCCACAAGTGGCTCCTTGGACCCAAGGGAACCGGGGCATTTTTCGTAAGAAAAGAACGTCTTAACGATACCCTCATGTCTTGGACCGGCGCCCACAGTCACGACGAGTTTGATTATGAGGGCCATTTCACGCTCAAGGATGAGGCGTCCCGATTTGAATTCGGAACCCGGGCATTGGCCGATTTCGCGGGGTTTGACGCAGCTATTTCTTGGTTGGAGAAGCTTGGGCTGCAACGCATTATGGAAAGGATTAGGGAGCTCGGACAGTATGCCATCGATAAGGCAAACGAGATGAACGGCTTCGGATGCTCATCTCCGCTCGATGCGCGTGACCGGTCGGGCATCTTCGTGCTTCGCCTTCCGGAAGGCTGCAACAGCTGGGATGTCTATTACAAGCTGAGGGACGAGGACTTCATCCATACGTCACCCGTCCGTGCAGAGCGCGACTTGCGTATAGCCCTTCATTTTTTCAATACGACGGACGAGATCGACGAGTCTTTTAAGATCATCGAGCGCTATTGCCGCGCATGACGCCATGGTTTAAATCCCTTCGTCGAAGAGCGGAATACCCTCCTCTGTTGCGCTTGATAGTTCACCGGCCTCGAGCTGTTTGGCCGCCGTGTCCACCTGTTCGATCTCCTGAACGTCCTGAGTAGAACCGGCTCCCATTTCCTTAAAACGACGCGCGGATACCAACACTCGGCGTTCGAGTGAACCCACAGCCGAATTGTAACTCGAAACGGCCGAGTTCAGCCGCGTACCTACTTTCGAAAAGTGCTCGGCCATCTTGCAAATTCGCTCATAGAGTTCTTGACCAAGCCTGCTGATCTGCTGGGCATTCTGAACAATCAGGTCCTGTCTCCACCCCGAGGCTACGCCATGAAGCAAGGCGATCAAGGTCATCGGCGTCGCGATGAGTACGCGGTTTTGAATCCCGTATTCAAGAAGGGTCGGATCGGCATAGCAGGCCTCGTATAACATTGATTCTGCAGGAAGGAATAGGACGACTATTTCCGGGGCCAAGTCAAACTGGGAGTGATACGATTTGGACGCGAGGTTCTTCACATGATCCCGGACCTGGCGAACGTGTTGGGAGAAGAACGCTGCTTTAAGATCGTCGTCTTCCTCTTCAACGCCCGATAGATAGGCATCCAGAGGAGTCTTTGCGTCTACGACGATGTTACGACCACCTGCTAAATGTACAACCAAATCGGGCCGGAGGAGCCCGTCATCCGTTCGAATCGTCTGTTGCTCATCGAAATCACAATGTTCCACGAGGCCAGCCAACTCGACGACGCGGCGCAGGTGAAACTCTCCCCACTGACCGCGGACCGTCGGTTTTCGGAGCGCGGTTACCAGATTACTGGTCTCTTTTTGAATCTGAAGCTGGGCCTCCTGTAACCCCTTGACCTGTTCTTTGAGCGATGAATACGCGTCGACGCGTTGTTTCTCTATGTCGCCAATCTGTTTGGTGACTTCCTTGAGTGATTTCTCGAGAGGATCGACGAGGTTTTTCATCTCCAACGTACGCTTCTCCTCCTTGGCATCAACCTTGGTCAGGAGATGTTCGACTTGGGTCTTTGCAAGCTCAAGAAAACTCTTGTTGTTCGAGTCTAAAGCCTTTCGCGATAAGGTCTGAAACTGGTTCACGAGTTCTTCCTGAGCTTCACGGAGTAAGGCCAGTTTTTCCGAGGCGGCGAGACGCTCCTGTTCTCTTGCAGCCACTTCTCCGGAAAGCTGCGCTTTAAGATCTGAATTGTCTACCGTAGCACTTTTAAGGTCTTCCGTGAGCGAACGAACGGATTCCTGTTTGTCGTCGAGACGCGTTTTGATAGAGGCTGATTGCGCGTTATTGATAAACCGCATGACGACCCAAACGATGAGCCCGCCGAGAGCGAACGCGACCATGGTTCCGATTCCTAATTCCATATCTATCTTCCTCAGAAATAACTCAGAATTGCCATAGAAATCAATCAGAAAAACGATTGAAGCCTCACGTTACAGGGATCCAGCATCCCTCATGCGTCGACCACAAGCCGCATTCAACGACCGGAGAATCGGCCAAAGTTTTCCATGCCCTAGAGTATGCGAGCACCTGCCCGGCGTACTTATCACGAAGGGACTCCGCATCGGTTCGATCTGTTTTGTAATCTACGATAGTCCATGCGTCGTCTCTACAAAATACCAGATCAATTGTACCCGTAAGGATCTCTCGTTTCTCGTTTTCAATCGACGAAACGGAAAACGGAACCTCGGTCAGTACCTGGTCCGCCACCAAAAGATGATTCCAAACGACTGATTCCCGGAAGTCGGATAGCTGACTCAGAGCCGCATCCGCGAGCTGATTGTCTGAAACCCGTCCGGTCTCGCATTCTTCGTCCAATACGGTGATTACACGGTTTCTTTCCTCCTCGACCGTACGGGGTGTGGTGCGATGTTGAACGGTGTATTCCAGAAGTCGATGCATCGCGTTTCCAAAACCCATCCCGCGGCCCGGTGGCGCCACGGCTCTGGCGCCGGCCCCGATTTCAGCCACATCATCGGCTTCGGTCGCCTTTTCGATTCCCGTAACCGAGACGACTTCATAAGAGGGTTTCGCGATTTTTTCTAGCTGCTGCTGAGCAAAAGAGAGTCGTTCAAACCACTCGTCTGACGAGATTGATCGTGATCCCGAAGAATGATCTGGAGACGCCTGGGGAGCATCCTGTGCCTCCGAAAGGATACTCGGAGCATCAGTATCGTCGAGAGCCGCATAGAGTGGACTCCACGTTCCAGCATCCTCTTTTCCCAAATATCTCGAGACAACCAGCACCTCTCTGGCTCTTGTGGCCGCTACGTAGAGAAGACGCGTTCTTTCGGCTTGTTCATGGATGAGCTCTTCGCCGAGTGCGTCTAGCCAGCCGAGAGGTTCAGCAATCGTTTGCTCCCGATACCCGACCCGTTTACGAGCGGGTAAGAACAGGCGATCGCCCGCCTCCGATCGATCAATGTGAATGCGCGGATCTGAAAAATTCTCTTTGGGCAAAGGATCCGCCAGACACACAACGCGTGCTTCGAGGCCTTTGGCCTGATGAACGTTATAAAGCCGAACGACATCTTTCGTCCCGGTTTCGAGCGTCATTTCTTCAGCCTCAATTTCGCCATTCAACAAACGATGAAGCTCGACGCGAATTTCAGGCCATCCCAATCCTGTTGATTCCCATGTCCTCATCAAAGAAAGTGTACGCTGAACAGCACCTGCTCGGGCAGAGCCTCCTTCGTCGAATACGAACGCGGCCATCAGGCCCCTTCTGCTGATGAGCTGCTCGAGTGCATGTGACAGCGAGTTTTCCTCAAACAGCTCACGTGCCTGGGTCAACGTACCGAAGGCGTCCATGAACGCAGCTTTTTCTTCTCCTGACAGGGATTCGGGTAGTTCGGGTTGGTTGAGATAATCACCCCCTGCCTGTACAAACCGGTACAAAACTGCGTCCGATAGTCCGGCAAAAGGACCACGGAGATAGGCGAGTCGTGCCACTGGATCGTTTGCATTGTACACGGTATCAATCAAATCGATGAGCGGTGCGAGCGCTCCTGAATGATTGATCGCTTTCCCTCCCGCTGTCACATAGGGAATACCCTGATTTTCAAGCGCGGCCGCATAGATATGCATTCTGTTTGATGCCCGAACCAGAATCAGAAAATCGCCGAATCGAACTCCCGACAAGTTGAGATCCGCATCGGCATCGCCGTCGACCGCGCTTCGAATCAATCCGGCAAGAGCGGCCGCATCCTTGATGGCGATTCCTGTCGCATTATTCCCGGCAACTTGGTCAATCCTCAACTGCATAACCGGAGGGGTATCCATTCTTTCGTTGTTGGCCGCGCTCAAGGATTCATATTCAGCCTGGTAGGTCTCGTCGTGCATCGCAAAAAGGGGTTCGACTGCCGAATTAATCCATGCGCAAAGCTCCGGACGCGAACGAAAATTAGTCTGAAGATGCAGCGACCGGCCACCTGAGAGCTCGATTTGCCCAGCGATCTCCCCAAATACACGGATGTCCGCATGCCTGAATCTGTATATGGATTGTTTCTCGTCCCCTACCATAAAAAGTGACCCGGGTCGAGGGCGACACTTTTTCCAATCCCTCTCTTTGATATTCCGGGATGTTATCAGAAATATGATTTGAGATTGGAGTGGGTCTGTATCCTGAAATTCATCTACGAGGATGTGCGAATATCGACCCTGGACGTATTCCCTTAGACCTGGATCATCTCTCATCGCTTCGACGACCATCAACAGGAGATCATCGTACGTCAATCGTCCCTGCTCTACTCGATACTGTCTGTATGCCTTTGTCGCGGAGTCGACGAACTCTTCGATCTTCGAGTGGACGAATTGCCTCCAAGCGGTAACGGCAGGTCGAACGACGGACGTCACAAATGATGAAATAGATTTGTCTTCGCCATCAAGCAAAGAGGATCCTTTGAGTGCATTGGCGGTTTGGCGCGCAGGATCTGATTTTGTCCGAGACCATTTAGTGACCGCGACGACGCCGCTGCTTAGGGATCCATCTCTTCCGACGAGGCTATTCAGTTTCTCCAAAAACACAGCGCGATCTGCGTTCGTGTTCGTGCCCCGAACGCGCCGAAATCGAGCTAACTCAATTACGAGTCCTGAAATCTTATCTACGCCTTCTGAAAACGGCATCCGTTCTCCGATCCAACCCAAATACTTTTCAGTCTTGTTCATCGCACCTGCCAGGTCTGGCTGCTCGACACCTCTGCTCTCAACAATCAGATGCATGAGCGAAGCGCGGTCTCCGAAATAGTCAAACAGGTCTGACGGTAAAATCCCCAGATCGCCGAACTCCTTCCGCCAGTTCAGTTCAGCGGTCAGCGTCAGGCGCAAGTATTGATTCCAGAATTGCCGGCGGAGAATTCGCTCCTGCCTTTCGTCCACAATCTTGAAGTCGGGAGAGAGTCCGAACGAGAACGGCCGCTCGCGAAGTAGCGACGAGCAGAAGGCGTGAATCGTATCGATAAACGGCCCATCAGTCGCAGATCGCGCCCTGCTAACATGCTTCAGTTCTTCTGAAAAGGCCGTTGAGACAAGAAAATCGTCGATGTCCAGCCTCCCCGCGGGATCCAGTTTGGATTCGGCATCCTCCAGCGCCTCGAAAAATCGTCCCCTCATCTCTCCGGCTGCTTTCCGGGTGAATGTAATCGCGGCCAGGTGATCAACGGGCACACCACACCTGACGAGCGCCACCATCCGTTCGATCAGAACACTCGTTTTACCAGAGCCGGCTCCTGCACGAACAAGAAAATTCTCGTCAAGAGAGAAAGAAGAATCGGATGACAGCGGAGTCAGGAATTCTCGATCCCCCCGAATGGTGCTCCGGATTTGTTCGTCAATAATCATCACGAAGCCCCCGGGAGGTGTTTCTCAGCGTACTTCCAGTCGGACAATAACTCATAGTGCGGCATGTCCGTTTGGGTGGACGCGACTTTGAATCGAATCGAGGTTTTAAGGTGTGACACGTTTCCACATACCCTCTGATAGTCGCAGAACTTGCAAGCGCCGTTGTCATCGGCGGCCTGGAAGAAAGATCCTGCTTGCACCAGGCGACCGACACGCCTGAGCTCTGCGGCAACCTCTTGTCGGAAGGCCGAAGGATCGGCTTCAATTCGCCGACCGAGTTCCCGGCTACTCGGAAAGAGATATCCCGATCGGTTTACGGATTCCCCAAGCAGCTCCTCGACAACGTAGGCATAGAGCGCCCATTGAAGGGAACGCCCGTCGTTGAGTAGATCTTCTGCATCGTACTCGGAACTGGTCCCGGTTTTGTAGTCGGTGATGGCAAATCCGCCGGTCTTCACTCGATCAATGCGATCAATCCGGCCGAGAAGAGAAATCGATAACCCTTCGAGGTCAATTATAATTTTCTCCGTCCGATCGGTGTCTGATTTTCGGTTTTGAGGCCAGATGCCAAAGCCAAACTCAAACGCGTAAGGTTCGGCGTATTCCTGGCGTTCGATTTCGTCGCAGATAAACGCACGCGCGACCATTCTCAATTCCGAACGAATCTCCTCTTCCACGGCTGGATTCGGGGCTGATCGAGTGCGAGCAAAATCGTCTACCGCTGACAAAAACAGCTTCTCCAGCTGGGTCGTGTCAGGTTCAGCGATCGGCCCGGATCGACTGGACATGAACGTGGCCAATATATCGTGTACGAGCAATCCCTTCTCGAGCGGACTCATCCACACGTCATCTTCGCGTTCATCAAGTGTTCTGGCCTTTAGTACATTCTTCAAGAAGTATCGAAATGGACAGGCCGTCAAGGTTTCCAGCCTGGAAGCCGACCACCTGACACGGCCTGAATAAGGATTTTTTTGCCGGGACGATATCTGAACCTGCCCGTCGAATGGAGTCCACGATTCTGATTCACGCTGCCGGATTGCATTTCGACCTCTACCGATCCAAGGGTAGAGCCGGTCACATTTTTCAGCAGCGTCGTTCTGATCCTTGAGCGCCAGGATCATGTCAGTCCGGTCGAGTGGAAGACCGAATTCCGGGTCATTGGAGTCGGGTACGTAGGATTGAGGCGAGAGAGACGTCTCTGGCACGTCGGTACCGTCGGAGATCGAGCGTAAGACCGATGATGGATACAGTTCGCGACCGTCCGAAACATCATAGCAGTTGTACACGAGCGTTACCGCTCCCGTAGCTCTAGCGAGTGCGAACTCAAGATTGCGGGGCCGGTCTTCAGCAGTTTCTTTCGATGTGATCAGGCGATGATCATGCCCTTTTTCGAGACGTTGTTGAAGATCGTCTGGAAGGAAAGGGTTCTCTGACACATGAGTGGCCATGGTGAGCTCATCAAGACCCACTACATACAGATTGGGTCTATCCGAATACCCGGCTTGAGAAAACGGTACCACGTGTAGAGACGCAGGTGAAGATTTGCGGGCTTCGCATCGACGAGTATCCAGGATATCCTGCATTCGACGAACGAGCACTGAGCGCGGTAGACGATCTGTCACCTCATCACTCAATCGCCTGAATACAGACAGAATTAGATCGATGGTATCGATGATGGTCTGTTCGACAGACGGTTCATCTTTCTCGTCAACCGAAAAAACGTATGCTTCCACAAAGCGCTCAACTCGCCCTGAAATCTCCGCGAGAGTCGCCTCTGAATTCACTTCTCCAAGAGATAACAAGGATTGAAGTGCATCCGCTACGCTTCTTGCGATTTCCAGGGATCTCGTCCGGTCATCTTCTACGAAGGAACCCCTCGCGGCCCTGAGCTCATGTTCCAGTTTCTTCTGGTGCTGTTCAAAAACGTGATGATAGAACTTGGCGCCACCGGTCAGATGAACGGTCGAAAGAATGTTTGCTGCGTGAACAGAAATTGAACTGCCGTCTTCGTTCGATTTTCCGAGATGAACGAATCCACCTCGCAACATTTGAACCAGGCGTGAACTGGACTGTCCGTCTCCGATCCACTGCAGAAACTGCCGGATCGCCTGCCCCACACGGGTTGACGTCATCTCGTACCCCTTGGCAAGGGTGATATCGATGTCAATTCGGTCTGCAAGAGAACGAATGGCCCGGATATAGGGCTCTCTCGATGCATAAACCAGTTCAACCGAATCGAGTGGTAAGCCTTTCCCAACCATATCCCTGAACACCGCTCGGATTTCATTTTCCACACCCACCGCACTCATGACACGATAGGTCGCCCGGTTGTGCATTCGTGCCTTTGAATTCTTAGCCAGAGGCCAATCTCTTAATAAGAAGCCCGCCGTCTCTTCTCGGGCGTCAGACGCGTGGGCTGGCGGCCCAATCCTGAAGACCGACGCTGCCCATCTTGAAAGTGTGCGGACGTAGTCCAATTCAAGTTCGGAGAGCACGACCTCGTCCAAAATCACCACTAATTCAGGCCGAACCGAATTCGGTTCCTGTTCCAACGTCTTGGCGGAAGAAACCAAAATATCGGCCTCGTCAACCAGGTTTCTCTGACTTAGATAAGATTCGTACAGATGATATAGTTCGGCTACCTGATGCTCGCCTTCTAATCTACAGACACTTTGATAGTCAGCCGTCGAGACTCCCGCTTTCCGGAGCGTTCGGACTGTATTGGCGATCGACGAGCCGGACCTGGTGATCGGGCTCGAAAACGGAACGTCCAAATCTTGAATGAGTTTTTCAAGCAGGATTACGGCTCCTTCACGGGACAAAAACCGCGACCGCGGAGAGCAGGAAGCATCCCAGATCGAGATGGCATGCTTGGACACGGTTGTGACATGTACATTCAGCCAACCCTGTCCTCCCGCGGCTAGAGCACGAAGCATTTCTGTTCCTACCTGGGGGTCAGGAACCAGCAATACCTTCTCTGCTGCGGGATCAATACCAGCGTTGAGCGCCGAGGAGAGTTGCGAAAGTGGGTATGAGTAAAAAGTACGATCGATATGAACGCGCCCAGCAGCGGCTTTGAATCAAACCATAAGAACACTGCTTGAAAGGTATATCACGCCTATGACATCTAGATGTCACAGGCTGTGTCTACATTTCGTTGAATTGAAGAAAAAGGGTCAATAACCGCAATAAAACAGCATTTTAGGGTTTAAGTGATGCTCAATACACCCGGACACGCGCCTGTACTTGAATGACAATGGAATAAGAGAGCTATGAGTAAAATAATGATCGCGTTTGATGTCGAAACGACTGGAAAAAATCCGGAGACTGACCAGATCGTCGAGATTTCCATGTGCTTGTATGAAGCAGGTAATGAAGAAACGTATCACCGTCTGTTAAAGCCAGACGTCTCGATTACACCCGGAGCACAACGAGTCCACGGAATCTCGATGGAGGACGTCCAGGATGCCCCGAACTTTGCGGACGTATCCGACGAAATCCTCGAGTTTCTGGCTGCGGCTGAAGTTATTGTAGGGTACAATGTCCGTTTCGACATACGATTTGTTGAGAAAGAGTTTGCCAGGCTAGGCAAAGAAATCCATCTGGATGAAAAATTGGTGGTGGATCCCTATCGCATTTGGCAGACCATGGAACCTCGAAAGCTCGAAGATGCGCATCGAAAATTTGTCGGTGGAGAAATGGAAGGTGCCCACCGAGCGACAGCGGATGTACACGCAGTCGTTGTGGTGCTTCGCGGTCTTCGTCGTGAGTTCAACCTGGAAGAGGCCTCGTGGGAAGATCTCGCTCAATTGACTGATCCTCAAAGGGAAGCCTGGGTAGGCGATTCGCAACATTTTCTATGGGAAAACGAGCAGGTCATTTTCAACTTCGGGAAATACAATGGTCGGGAGCTTCTTGAAGTTGCCCAGAAAGATGCTGGCTACCTGAACTGGATTCAAAGATCTGATTTCCCACGACATGTAAAGAATTTGTGCAAGGGTGCGGGCGCCGGATATGCTCAAACCGTTTTCAATGAAAAGATAGCTGCAACGTTTGGGCCCCCACCCGTTGCCAGCGAAACGTCCTGACCTTGCTTCAAACTACCGAAATCTCCTACTTTTATGGAGATTCAGACATTCACCAGACGTGAAATACAATGAATACGTATTCCCCAGATTTATTGGCCGTACTCGTAGCAGGCCTGGTACCGATGGTCGTTGGAGCAGTCTGGTACGGACCGCTCTTCGGAAAGAAATGGTTGGAAATGATAGGTAAAACGGAGGACGAGATCAAAGCAGACTTCAATCCGCTCAAAGCCTACGGGATATCATTCATTATGGCCCTCGTCATGGGTTACGTGCTCGCACACGTCCTGCAAGCCTGGGATGATGCATACGCCATGACTGGATGGGCGGCTGGAATGCAGGGCGCATTCTGGTCCTGGCTAGGATTTGTCGTTACGATTGGATATCAGTCGATGGCCTGGGAAGGCAAAAAACTTGGATTGTTTGCCATGAACATGGCGTACAATCTGGTCGTCCTTCTGGGGATGGGCACCATCCTTGGCGTTTGGAGATAGGTTTAATCGCACTCTGGACGACGTGGTGGCGAAACCGGGGCGGCGACGAACTACCTTTTGGATTCGTCCTGTTCCGCCTCAACGGCTGGATTCTCCGCTTGTTTAGAGGCAGCTGGAAGTCGCCTCATGTGAGATTCAATGAGTTCGAGACGCTCTTCCAGTGGTATTATTGCGTCTGTCATCGCTTCCTGAATCATGCCTTTCAGTTCAGACGTCCCAAGACTATGGGATCCGCTCTGGGCCCTGATCTGTTCACGTTTTAGATCATTTTTTGCTTTCGCGTTCCATGCAATAAATGAAAAAATAATTACATTCATCATCAGGATGAAGAAGACGGTAGAAAATTCCATTGGCTTCTACGATTGGGTTTTACGATTTTAGTTGCCGTTTGAGGCGAACAACTCCTGTTTCGGAATCTCATCTTCCAATAAAAGTGCCATCACACTGATATCCAAGTTTCGAGGTGTTCTGATCGTTTGTGGAGCATCTTTCAGACGCAGTAACTTGAACACTGAAAATCCGTAGACCATGCCGAAGCATTACGCAGGTTTCGCGTTCCCTTCCATCGAGCGAACTATGAGAAATGGCCGATAAATACGAAACGTCTATCTACACGAAAAAGCAGCTCAACAACGCCCGGACTAAAGGCCAGGTGAAAGGATGGGTCCAGGGCGCTGCATCTACGTTTCTGTTTTTGTTGCTCATGAAATTCGTGGGACTGATTCCAGCCATCGCGGTCCTCGGCGGCCTGGGTTATCTCGGCTACAGAATATTTTCCGCGGGCAAAGAAACAATCTCCTAAAAACTTCCTGATTCGGTATTATTTCCGTGTTCGACCGGTTAATTTTGTCCCCCCGAACAGAAATCCCCGGAAATGGACAGACGAGACGCACTTACCAAGCTCACCCTACTGATCGGTGGAGCTGTTTCAGCTCCCACGTTTTCCGCCTTCATCTCCGGATGTGCACCGCCACGTTCTCAGGGTACGTACGTCCCGCTTTCGCTAGATTCGAATGCCTTTCGTCTTATAGGCGAACTTGCCGAGCTGATTATTCCAGAGACAGATACTCCAGGCGCCTTGACTGCGGGTGTCGACAGATACATAGATAGTGTGCTAACCGACATTTTCAGCGAAGATCGGCGAAGCGATTTCTTTCTGGGAATGGAGGACTTCTCGAGCCGAGCGCACGCTTCGTATGGAGCTGACCTGAGAGAAATGAGCCCCGAACAGCAGCGCGATTTTCTAGTCGCACTTGAATATGAAGCCTTTCGTGGAATTCCATCGCACGTGCCCAATGCGGCTTCCTTTTACCGCCAGGTAAAAGAGCTGACGGTCACAGGGTATTACACGTCAGAAGTAGGCGCTACAATGGAACTTCATTTGATGCCCTATGGAAAGTATCGACCGATTGTGCCGTTGGAAGAGATCGGGAGAGCGTGGGCGTAAACCCGTAGCCGGCAACTAAATGCGAGCGCCGTGATAACCCTCAAACGCGAATCATACGACGCCATCGTTATCGGTTCTGGAATGTCCGGGGGCTGGGCAGCCAAAGAACTCTGTGAGAAAGGGCTCAAGACGCTCGTCCTGGAGCGGGGCCGCGGAGTCGAGCACGGAACAGACTACATCACGGAGCACAAACAACCGTGGGAACTCCCCCATCGAGGTCAAACACCTCCTGCGCTAGCTGAGCGTGATTACGCGGTACAGAAGGAGGTATATCTGTTCGACGAGTCCACGAGACACTTTTTTATCAATGACCGACTGAATCCCTATAAACAGAAAAAGCCTTTCTCCTGGATCAGGGGGAACCAGGTCGGCGGTCGATCTCTGTTGTGGGCACGTCAGTGTTATCGCTGGAGCGATCTAGATTTCGAGGCCAATGCCCGTGATGGACACGGTGTCGACTGGCCCATACGTTATACAGACATCGCTCCCTGGTACGATTATGTTGAATCCTTTGTTGGAATCTCGGGCGAAGCGCTCGGCCTGCCGCAGTTGCCGGATGGTAAGTTCCAGAAACCCATGGAAATGAATGTGGTAGAGCGGCATCTCAAGGGCCGCATTGAGAACTCGTTTCCGGGTAGAAGAATGACCATTGGACGCTGTGCCGTTCTGACGGAGGAGCTGAATGGCCGTGCACCCTGTCACTATTGTGGGGAATGCGAAAGAGGATGCTCGACCCGCTCTTATTTCAGCAGCCTATCCGTAACGCTCCCGGCAGCCATGGCAACCGGCAACTTGACGCTGCGACCTCACAGCAACGTTCATTCGATCATCTACGACGAAGAACGCGATCGGGCAACCGGTGTCCGGGTCGTGGACTACGAGTCCAAGGAGGTCCTCGAGTTTGATGGACAGATCATTTTCATGTGTGCATCCTGCATTGGTACGACACAGATCATGATGAACTCGAAGAGTCTGCGGTTTCCCGACGGCATCGCCAATTCAAGCGGCGCGCTCGGGCACTACCTCATGGATCATCATGAACTCACGTCGAGTGCGGTGATCGACGGATTTGAAGACGATTATTACGAAGGGAAAAGACCCAACGGCGTCTATATTCCTCGATTTCGGAACGTAGATGAACAGTCTTCGCGAAATGATTATGTACGTGGATTCGGGTTTCAGGCAGGTGCGTTTCGAATGGGATGGGGCCGCGGAGCAAGCGAGCCTGGGTTTGGAATCGATCTCAAAGAAAAACTCCGCTCACCGGGACCCTGGGCGATGTGGATGTCGGGTTTTGGAGAAGCGCTGCCTGTCTTTGAGAATCAGGTGTCGTTATCAGAGGAACGCGATGAGTGGGGATTACCCATCGTGGAAATCGACTGCGCTTATACCCCAAATGCGTATGCAATGCGAGAGGATATTGCGGTGTGTATTCGTGAGATGTACGAAGCCGCAGGATTTCACTCGATAGAGATTGGCGACATTCCAAATGTCGTTCCGGGAATCGCCATCCACGAAATGGGCACGGCCAGGATGGGTCGTGATCCAAAAACATCGGTGCTCAACGCCTTCAACCAGTGCCACGACGTGCCCAATTTGTTCGTGACGGACGGCGCATGCATGACCTCATCGGCGTGTCAAAATCCATCCATCACCTACATGGCTCTCACAGCCAGAGCTGTAGACTTCGCCGTGACGGCGATGAAACGAGGGGATCTATACTCTTAAGCCCTACGTGAAGAGGAGTTTGCGAGCGAGAAGGACAAGAGCGATTAGGATCACGATCCCCAGAATACGTTGAATCACTTTCGGCTCGACTCGCGCAGCGCCGAAATACGATCCACCGAACCCTCCGATGACTACCGCACCAATTAAGGGTAAATAGTCGGAAAATGTTATCTCGTGAAACTGGACACGTGCCAGAATTCCGAAGAGTGAATTGATCCAGATGAAGATCGCGCCCGTTGCTGCCGCTTCCTTCTCCTTTCCCAGCCCGAACAAAATAATAAGAGGAACGAGATAGATCCCGCCTCCAATGCCTACGGTGCCAGCCAGAAATCCCAGAATTCCGCCGAGTCCAAAAGGCAATATTTTCTTGACCCGGTCACTGAGCTCAAATCCCAGTTCGAGATCGTCAACCAGATAAATGCGAGCAGCCACGAAAATGAGTGAGCCGAGGAGAAGCCACCCAAAGATCGTCTGGCTCAGGTGCAAGGAACCTCCCAGATAGGCCATCGGAATCGACGTGACCAGAAACGGCCAGATGAGACCAAAACGTGCGTGTTTGTGCCGGATAAAATTGATGCTCCCGGCGAATGTGACGATCAGGTTCAGGCTCAGCGACACGGTCGGAATCACGACATAACTGACACCGAAAATGGTCAAGAGAGCCGTATAAGACGATCCTCCACCGAGACCGACCGAGGAGTACATAAACGCAATCCCGAGAAAGAGAGTTGCCACGATCCATATTGAAACGTCGCCGGTCGGACCGAATAGAGAGATCTCCACTGTTCACGGATGTCTTCGTGTTTCTCGAACGCCTAGCCAGCGCCGTTGGTCGTCAGCGATAGACGATCAACATATTCCTTAAAACTATCCAAGGCCGTCGAAATCTGCCTCTTTGCAAAAATTCGAAAGATCGGCGTAAGCAAGCTGGCCGGAAACGCTTTTTTATGATAGTGGAATTCCCGTCTGATTCGAGTTCCCGTTCCTTCTGCTTCCAGGAGTGTAAAAAGCGCGAGATCTTTTACGAACGGAGGATCCATCAATCGTTCCCCATAAACCAGTTTGTTTGGGCCGTAATCAGCCGTTATCGTCTCGAAATCGAGCAAATCGCCTCGTACGACGCATTGGTGGCGCATACCTGTCCGATTAACACGATCCGATTCAAAGTTCAATTGTTCCACTCCTTTCGTCCAGTCCAAGCGGATGTTCAGATTGCTGATGAGTTCATACGATTCCGAGACCGGCCGATTGACAAACACCTCCTTCGCGATCGGATTCGGCATGCGTTCGAAGTCCTCAATTTGCTCAGGCACTGGAACGCGGTCATGTAAATCGGTCATGGCCGCAAATCGAAAACTGACCTCACCGATCTCGTCATAAGAATCAGAGCTCGATTTGAAATCCACCCAAGAAGGCAAGGCTGACTCGGCATATGGCGACGATCGTTCCGCCAAATTCTCGGTCACAAGCAAATATTCGTCCATAGGCACCGAATTTTTCAGTAATCGGTGTACGAGGATCATGTCGGGGCCATACGGTTTGTGAAACTCTTTGACCTTGATGAACTCCAGAGGACCGGCGTGGGCGACAATTTTCAGAGAAAGCGACTGCGCTGACGAACACGCTCCACAGTGACAGATTCGTCTCGATTCATACTGCTTCAGCTGCGTGTGAAATCGAACGAACATTCGCTCAGCCAGCGTCGCAATCCGGGGAACCGAGGGCACGACGTCTTTCAGATAAAAGAGAATCGCATCTCCCTCAATTTCGGCGACAGTGAGACCCAGATCGTCAGCGTCGATGATCGATTCCAACAACTCCGACACGATGTGTCGTCCGTGTTCAAGCTCGATTTCGTTAACGAATCGCGTAAAACCGGAAATGTCTGGAATCAGTAACAGTGAATGCATTCAGTTCTAGCTCTATTTGCATTGAGTTGCAATCAGCTGCAAGGAATTACGGTCATGATCACTCTATAGGTCTCAGCCGAAGATGATGAAAGTCGAAACTGAAGTCCGTAGCCCGTGAAACCGCACGCATTCTCGCCTGATAAACGGATCCATCCGCATTCAAATCAAAGATGACGAAAGAATCTGCACGCAGCTCCCGATCATCCCATTTTGCGATGAACGTATCATTCATATAGTGAATGAGATCTCCAACCAAACTCGGCGTGTGTGCAAAGCGAATGCGCAGGCCGTCTTCCCCGTGCTCCATAATGATATTTCCGTACCAGATGTCCTGATACACTCCGGTATAGGCGTCAAGAGAGAGCGATGGACGGGTCGCTGCAGGTGGAACGAGTAGAGACGCATCATCAACCGACGGTACCGACGCTTTGATCCGTTCGCGCACGGTCTGAAACGCCTGTAACCAATCCGTGTCGGAGACTCCCAGATAATGGTCCAGGATGTAGTGTGTAATTGAATTATAGGCATCGCCAGACTCCTGATTGGTAAACACCGCGACACCTAGTTTCAGTTCGGGAATCATAGCCACGCGAGAGGCATATCCCGGCAGAAATCCCGTATGCGTTACGAGTTTCTTCCCTCGATAGTCACGTATTCCGAAGCCCAAAGCATATCCATTAAAATTGGTTTTCAATGGCGACAATTCAGGAGCCGGAGTGCCTGATGGAATGGGAGTCACTATGGACCACAATTCCCGGGTTATCCGTGGAGAGAAAAGTCGGCGGTCCTGCGCCACCCTCCCTGAATCCAGTTGCACAACCAGCCACTTCGCAATGTCGACGGCGTTTGAATTAATTCCACCGGCCGGATTGGTATTGTCACTCTGAAACGGCTGAACGATTTTCACTTCGCCACCGATGGGTGCATGGGTGGTTGCAGTGTTGCGGCCCACCCCGGAAATAGAGTGTCGCACGTTGCTTTCCGACATGCCAAGAGGTACCAGAATGCGTGACTCGATAAAGTCTTCCCAGGACTGCCCACTGACTGCCTCGATCACCTCACCGGCGACTATGTACAGCACATTGTCGTAGGCGTACGCACTCCGGAAACTGGTTTTTAGAGGCAAGTAACGAAGGCGACGTACGATTTCCTTTCGGTCGTAGTCGGTCGGCGGCCACCACATCAGATCCCCGGCGCCGAGAGCAAGGCCACTTCGGTGAACCAACAGATCGCGAATGGTCATTTCACGCGTGACAAACGGATCGGACATCCTGAACCAGGGCAGGTAGTCGATGACGGGAGCATTCCACTCGAGTTTACCTTCGTCGACCAGCATGCCCAATCCGGTGGCCGTGAACGCTTTCGTATTGGAAGCGATTCCAAATAGTGTGTGCTCGTCGACGGCATCGGGTTCACCAAGCATTTTGACGCCGTAACCTTTTGCGACGATCACATCACCGTCTTTGACAATCGTAACGCTTACGCCTGGAACTTCGAACGCTTCGAGTACGCGCTCAACGTACGCATCGAGATCGGACGGGGCTCGAACCTGCCCCCAAGATGTCGCGACAAGGGTGAAAACCGCGACTGTAACCGCAACAAATCTGAGTCGAATCATTTTCCAATCTCCCGTTCAGCGCCTTAGATGAGGTTTTGTAGGCACCAGTTTAGACGCGATGGGGTCAAGAAAGCAAGCAGGAAACACTTAATTAGAGCAGGATTTTACAATCACGAAAGTAGCTCCTTGCGCAATGTTGTGTTCTGCTTTCGCACGAGTTCGATTCGATCAAGGCGAAGATGAACCCGAGTTCAGCTTGCTGTATTGGCTGGCCTTTTCACGTTACTGATTTTCCCGACTGCTCCTCGAACGGTACGACACGCTCTCGCTAATACGCCGATTATTCAGAATAGCCAAGCTCTTTTTGAGCTGATGTATATCAAGCATCGGCTAGAAAAAATCTGAACTAAGCACCTAATTGAGCCGGAATATAACGGGTATGTGCAAGTAGACCGGAACGGGTCTCCCCCGTTGTGTCCCGGCGATAAATGTTTGAAGCATCACCGCCCGCTCAGCTTCCTTGTCCAGACTCTCCTGAACACTTCGGACGATTATGGGATCACGCGGGGTGCCGTCCGCAGCCACAACGATTTGAACCACAACCGTGCCTTCTATGCTGGCACGGCGGGCGATTTCCGGATACTTTAATTCGGCCAAAAGTGCCTCAAACCCTCCGACCATTTCGGGCGGATTCTCGACAATCATGAAGATTTCCGGCTCGGTATCTTCTTCGATTACAGGAGCTGGAGGCGGCGCGTCCGTGATCGCCTCTTCGAGATCCAAGAATGAGTCGAAATCCAGATCGTCGTCAGCCAGCTCGACGTCGTTGGGCACCTCAACTGGAATCGGAGGTCTTGGCGGAGGCGGTGGTTTTTCAAGCTGCTCGGTTTGAACGATCTCTTCCATTTGCACAATTTCCTGCGCGGCAATCGTGAAGTCCTCGCTCTCTCCCAGACTAAACTTGATTTGAAATGCTCCGATGGATGCCGACAGGGCTATGACCATTCCGAATTGTAAAATGATAAGGTACCGGGTGCGGCGAGTGCGGCGTAAATTGGACCGTTGCCTGAATCTTTCCTCGAGTTGCTCGGGAGTTAGTCCGGAAATTCCACTCTTTTGCTCGCGTATTCGGCCGAAAGTGGACCCATAAGCCGGTAGAAAATTCCCTATCAGAAAGTTCTTTCGCATCCTGAAGTTGCGATCGTGAGTGAAGATAGCGGTGCTCGCGTAAAGATTTAAACGGTAACTGCTCTTTTTGGATACAGGATTCGTTTACCGTCCTGACGAATTCAATGAACCCGCACGGACTTCGCCCGTGGGCGGCACGAAATACACTCATAATACAGGTGATTCACCCAAGAGTTGGGTGAGAAGACAAGCCAGACGGGCGCGATGGCGCTACATAGATCCTAAGCAGCCTGCTGAGAGATCAGCCTAGGACTCGACGATTTGTGAGCCAAATCGGTAACCGGAGCCAGATTTTGGCTCAAATCAGAGTCACGGACTGCCATTTTGCGTTCTAGAAGCGTGGTTACGTAGATAGCTGATAGGCCAATGAATAAAACCGGCAGCAGCCAGCCTGCGAAGAGAATGAGCTCAAGAATTGACATGATGGGTAACTCAGACTTAGTAACACTAGAGGGAGAATTCTTAGTATCGCCTTTAGAGCGAGCGATCTTAAGTCGGAGCACATGGTAGATCACGATTAATAAAATCCTCAAGAGCCATTGACCCATCAAGACCAATTTAAACTCACCACGTCCGGGCACCGAGATATGCATGACGTGACCCCATTTGTCGCGAACATCGTTGCAAAATCAGGTGTTGGAATCGGAACCGTGCATGTCCATGTAATCGGAAGCACTGGAGCTGTCGGCACGATTGAGTACGAACCCGGGCTGCAGCAAGACCTTCCCGAGATCCTCGACAAGCTGATGCCGCCGAGCCCAGAATATGGACACGAAGAGGCCTGGCACGACGGAAATGCGCACTCACACCTCCAGGCGACCACGCTGGGTCCGTCCGTCAGCGTTCCTATTTCCAACGGCGAATTAGTGTTAGGCACGTGGCAACAGATATTCTTTCTCGAATGCGACGTACGCCCCCGATCCCGAACACTGGTCGTCACCGTGATGGGAGACGAGTAATTGCACTACAGTGACGAATCAAGAGACCTGTCCTACCGGTATAATCCAGTATGAGATACTTCTCCGTCGTTCTATTACTCAGTCTAAACGGACTCGCTGGTTGTCTAATTTCCAGTGTAAATCAGTTGAGTCAGACCTGGATGTCGATATCACCGATTCAGTGTATGGGCAATCCTTGGGAACAGGATTGGCTTGCCTCTCACGACAACGATTACGAGTCGTATCCCGCTGATCCGACTACACCAGAGCTCGAAGCAGGAGAAAAGGAAATCATTAGAGACTACTTTGCTCGCCAGGGAGTTCGCATAGAGCGACTGGATTCGAAGCAATTCGACGGCGCTGTCTGCCTTGCCTGTTCGTGTCCGGCTGGATATACGATGTTCGCCTTGATCGACGATGTAGCCAAAGATCGCATGTTGGAATTGGGGTTCGCATCGTCCATGGCACCCGACTGACCCTGCTCACACATCTCTCGTTCTCCCGATCTGTTCGTCATCTAACCTCAAACAGTTGCTTCTTGAGTACTGTTTTTGCAGATTGAACGACCATGCGTCGCTTCGGGACATCCCACTGTATGTTCTTGAAGGATGGCGTATTGAGGAAGGATAACCCTTGCCCTGTTAAACCAATCAATTAATGACAATGAGAAAGCTATCGCTGCTTATTATTCCCCTACTTTTCGTTACGACATTTGAATCGAATGCACAATCAAACAACATTGCCCAAATTTGGGAAATGGTACCCATTTTTGGTCACGCCGGAATGGTCGAAGACGCTCTCAAAGAACACGTGTTGTGGAGAAATGCCCACGGTGACACGTGGAATTGGGACGTGTTCCAAGTCGTTACCGGGGAGAATTATAACACCTTTTACGCCCGGTCAGGGAGCCATACTTGGGCTGATTTTGACAGTTATAATCTTGAAGGCGCAAGTGAGCATTTCCAGGCTACCGTTCAACCACACTTACAATCTGTCTCCAATTCGATTTCGGCAGGCGATACGACGAATGTCTACTTCCCCCCCGATGGCGAGTTCAATCTTCTCACGGTTGTGTCGTACGACGTCATAGGATCCAAGCGGATTGCCTTAACTGACGCCTTGGGCAAATTCTCTGAAGCTCTCAGAAAAAGAGGTACGAGCTTCTATCATGCATTCTATTGGACTGTGGCCGGTGGTGATGGGACCAACGATCTCACCGGCGTATTCCCAGCAGACACCTGGGCAGACTTTGAGGATCCGGATCCCAATATCATGCAGATAATGATGGAAGAGTATGGCGAAGAAGCCATGGGAATCTTTGAGGCATTTACGTCAGCAGTTCGTAATGAACGGACCATGATTCTCTTGCACCGTAAAGATTTATCGTCAGACACCGTTGAATAATCGTTAGAATACCGACTTCCAATAAGGGCCCGCCGGTGCGTCACTGGCGGGCCATTTTTGTAGAAGGCCTTTCGGCAATCCCAGTCTGATCTAGAACCACTTCAGAATGCTCTTTCAATTCGATATAATTTATGAAGATACCGTGAAACGTCGCTTTGTGAGTAATACATTGACTCCAAGAGAAACGTAAGAGTACCACTTGGATTCGTACTAAAAGCGTAGCAAAGCCGCACGAGCGAGTCGTCCTTGGTAATGAAGACATTCGAATCTGCCGCGAAATTCCCGAACTCAGGGATGGCCGTCCTGTGTTTGGGTCTTGCAGTCATCGTTTCTGCCTGCGCGGACGATCAACTTGCGGATTCAGTACAAGAAGAAGAACAAACAGACCCGGGTGAACTCTGTAGTTTCCCAACCAGCGCACTGACTGACGGAGGCGTCGGAAAAGATGGCATTCCGGCGCTCACCAATCCGGCCTTGGTCTCTCCCGAACTGGTAATCAAATACCTGGCCGAAGATAACAGGGTAATTGGAATCCTGGTTAACGGCGAAGCAATCGCCGTACCGCACAACATTCTCTGGTGGCATGAAATCGTCAATTTCGATTTCCCTTCTCAAGATGTCGCTATCACCTATTGTCCGCTGACAGGGTCCTCCATCGGTTTCGACAGATCGGTCGTGGGTGGAGCAGAGTTCGGTGTATCAGGTCTTTTATTCCAAAACAACCTGACGATGTACGATCGGAATACAGAGGAATCGTTGTGGCCGCAGATGTTGCTAGAGGGAGGATGTGGCCCTGCAAAAGGGCAGCCCTTAGAGACGGTCCCCGTATTCGAAATGACGTGGGCGGGGTGGAAAGACTTATATCCGAATACCAAAGTTATTGCTGCGGAGACGGGGTACAACAGAAATTATACGGAGTTTGGATATCCATATGGAGACTACGAAGTCGAAGACAATCCGCGATTGCTATTCGATCAGCCTATAAATAGACGAAGACCCCCCAAGGAGCGCCTACTCGGAATACCCGGAACGGACGGCGGAATTGCTTTCCCATTCAATGAGCTGGATAAGACCCCGGTCACGGTGGTGGAAGAGACCTCCGATGGAAAAGATGTCGTTGTATTCTGGAGCAGATTTCATCGAGGAGCAGCTGCCTTTCGGCCTGCACTGGGAGACCTGAATCTATCGTTCAGAGTAGAAAACGGAATATTCGTAGACGAACAAACGGGTAGCACGTGGCAACTCGATGGCCTGGCGATCGATGGGCCGCTGGTCGGTGAACGGTTGGAACCCATCTCAGAGGCATACGTCGCGTTCTGGTTTGCGTGGGCTGCATTTTCACCCCCTACGCGAGTATGGACGGCTGGATAGCAATGCGAAAGTGGGCCCTTACCCTGTTGTATGGATGCCTGATCACTGGAATATTCGTACCGTCTGCGTTTTCGCAGTGGGTAGAAAAGCCAAGGCAGGGATGGATTCAGGTCGCTCTGTATCACCACGACACGACGACTCGGTTCGACGAGCAACGAAATAACGAATCTCTATTCAACGAAGGGGGTAGGTCCATTACGACGTCCGTTTTCTTAACGGGTGTCATTGGAGTTTTCGAAGGCGTTGACGTCTGGGTTCAAGCTCCCTTTCATCGGCTAGAGTTCAACGATGTGGTCGAAAAAAGGAGAAGCACCGGCGTCGGAGACCCACGATTTCATGTTCGAATAGACCCGTTTACGATCGTTGGGTCTTCAGCGCCTTTCCCGTTAGCTCTACGGGGTGGTGTCAAACTCAAGGGTCAGGAATTCCCCGTCGACTCGGAGATCATACCGTTGACTGAGGGTCAACGCGATTGGGAACTCATACTTGAGTTAGGTCACTCGTTTTTCCCTCGACCCATCTATGCGATGCTCTGGATAGGCTATCGCTGGAGAGAAAGCAATACAGAAGTCCGAAAAGATCCTGGAAATGAGTTTTTCTACCTCGCAAGCGTCGGCGGCGCTCTCGACGAGTGGAACTGGAAGTTATCTTTTGAAGGACTCGCTGGCCGCCCGAGTCACTTCTTCGATATCCCGATCGAGTCTTCGAAACGAGAATTCTTTCAGATTCTTCCCAACATCGGACGAAGTCTCGGACCAGGTGTGCTGGAAATTGGAGGACGATTCCCTCTCTCGGGTCGAAATCTACCCTCAGGCCCGGCTGTTTTTATTGGGTACTTTTTTAGATTCAGTGTGTGAGTCTGCAAAGCCCTTTTTTGTGACCGTCGCTCAAATCCCGTTTCTTGGGGCGAACCCATCTAATTGGGCTATGGTAGACAAGCAATTAACCCATTATAATATCGTCGCTGAACTCGGCCATGGTGGCATGGGCAGCGTCTACAAAGCTGAGGATACGAAGCTCTTTAGCACGCCCCCGGGAGACTGACCATATACAGATCACTACGTCAATCCATAACTCGGATTCGCCGGTTCACGCAGGAGACGTGGGTTCGCCCAGATTCAAATACAAGGGAGTCCATTACTTCGCCACACCCTGGCTTATTTCGCCCGGACATCATTGGCTCGATACCGGCTCCTCGGGTACACACAAGCGAAACCCGGCGTCAGCAGCGTTCGATGGACGAAATGTCGGCGCAGGCGGATCAAATGACCCGCTCTGCGTCCGACGCTTCTCGACGGTAGCCAAACCTGCGGCATTAGTTGACGACTTGTGCCGTGCCGCTGGGAGAAGACGCAATGGCATTATTGTCCATCGAGTAGACCGTTCCCGAGATCGCTCCCGCTGGTATCTGTCCGACTAACGGCTTCAGTGTAAACGGCCCGGGATCGCTGTCCGGCGACGGCTCAATTGAGATCACCGCCGTCATTCCTGCCAGGTCGGTGGGAAAGCTGAGTCCAGCAGGAGCATTCACCAGATAGTCTTCTCCAGGAAATGGTGGCCCCGCCTCCACTCCGCTGAAAGGATCATCGTCGTCGACACCTGAAACAGAAGCGAACGTGCCGCTCGTTACCGGTGTACCGTCAATCACCGCCCATCCCTCGTAAAGCCATCCGGCAGGTAGAGTGGGTAACGTCAGACCGGCAACGAAAGCCGCTCCGCTCGGATCCAGAAACCAAATTCCGCTGTTTTCATCTGAATCTGCCCCATTCGTAGGCGTTGCCAAAATATAGACTCCTGTCGCCCCCGTGAAATCATCTCCGAGCGATGATCCATGACCGATTTTCAGGTTGGCAATCCCTCCAGAAAAATCTCCACTCACAATATGCGTCGACGACGGAACCGAATCCGTGTCTCCATTCGGCTCGATCGTGAGAATAAACGTCGAGGCTATCTCCAGGTCTAGACCCGTGTCGAACTCGCCATTCGCGATCGCCGAGCCGTTCAGATCAACGATGGCCCCCGTGGCACCGACATTAAACTTTCCTGTGGTTTCTGCGCTTCCTCCTATGACCGCCCAACCTTCATAGTGAAATCCGTTTGTGAGCGGATCAAGTCCATTGAAACTCAGGCGTAAAATGCCATCCCCGTCCGAATCATTGCTGTCGCAGGCGGACAGCCCCAGAGCAAGGAATACTAGAATTCGAGAATATTTGCGATCCATAACTAAGCAGGATTGATGCTGGTTTTTGAGGATTTACCCGCATCTTAAGGCGCTTAGTTCACGGCAGGATCACAGTGAGATCAAAGTTCAGAAATGCTCCCCTGTTAATTGACGAGAGCTGCTTTTCTGAACGGAAGCGTGAAACTGAACGTGGTGCCTTGGTTGACTATGCTGTCAACCAGAAGCGTGCTGTTGTGGAGCTCGACGATTTTTTTAGCAATGGCCAACCCAAGCCCCGCGCCGCCATAATCGGCGGCCCGGCTCTCGTCTGCGCGGAAGAATCGATCAAAAATCCGCGGTAAATGATCCGGAGCAATTCCAACTCCTGTGTCTGCCACGGTCACGCCCACCCCATCTCCGTTAATAGTTGGGATGATCCGTACTTCACCACCTGCAGGCGTGTACCGAATTGCATTATCAATCAAATTTGAAATCGCGCGCTCCACGAGCGCAATGTCGCCGTACACCATCGGTGCGTCTTCCGTTAGATCCAACTCCAAGCGTACCTGTGCAGCCTCCGCCTCCGGCTTGAACTGAGCAGCCACGTCCTGCACCAGATCGGATACAGAGAATTTTTCAGCCTGAAGTTGCACCTGCTTCGCATCCAGCTTCGAAAGTTCAAAAAGCTCACTGACCAATTTGTTTAGTTTCTGCGTGTTGGCCAGTCCCGTCTCGACATACTGAATGAGCTGCTCTTTGTCCACCTCATCCTTTTTCATCAGAATCGTCTCGAGATATCCCTGGATAGAGGCAAGGGGGCCACGAAGATCGTGGGAGACATTTGCGATCAGCTCCCGGCGAAGCTGATCGTTTTGCTGGAGTTTTTCGATGTTTGCTTCAATCGTATCGGCCATTTGATTGAACGTGGTTGCCAGCTGACCAAATTCATCCGAAGACGTTTTCTCAACCCGGTTTCCGTATTCACCTTTCGCGAAATCGGCAACGACTTGATTCATGTTTCGCAGGCGCCGTGTTATGAACGCGAACAACAGTAACCCCAGAAGCGCGCCGATCAGCGCAACGATTCCAAGACTTCGTGCAAGCGTCCGCATGATGTAGCTATCCCGTACCATCGCAGCGATGGAATCATACCTCTCGCTACCGAGAACGATATATAGATAACATCCCTTCTCTCCCATTATCTCAAGGGGCGCAACGGAAAAAGGTTTCATCCCTCCTATTTCGAGCGGATCATCAGCCAGGATCGGGAGGCTCTCTCCAGCCATCATCCGGTTCATAGGCTCAACATCCAGCACCCTCTGGACAGGCTCTTGACCTGACTCAATAAACAGCGCCTTAATCATGCCGGTGCTGCCTAGCAGATAGATATCGATGCGCGGATTAATGCCGATGAGGAGCTCAATTTTCTCCCGTATCATCGCATGGTCGATACTGTCAACGAGAAAAGGCTGGAAGTCGACGGCCATGACCTGAGCCAAATTCTGATTCAGCTTTTGTTCAGACTCATCCACAAATTCCAAAGCAGCATTTAGGCTCTGCCAACCCACAACAAGCGTAAGTCCAATCATTAACAGAAGGAAAAGAGCCGATAAACGGATATAAAAGCTGCGCATCATGTCGTCGCTACCTCCACTGTGGTTGGCTCCACGAAACGATACCCAAGGCCTCGTTTCGTAATTATATAGCTCGGGCGCTCGGGGTCTGTTTCGATCTTAGCCCGTAGTCGGTTTATGTGAGAATTGACCGTGTGACTGTAACCGTCATACTGGTAGCCCCATACCAGGTCGAGCAGCTCCTGCCTGGTATACACGCGTCCCGGATTCTGCGCAAACAGAAGAAGTAACTCCCACTCTTTCGCGGTAAGGTCAATCATTTCACCCCGAAGCGATGCACGACGTTTTTCGGTATCAACTTCCAAATCACCAAATAGTATCAAACTGGGCGAATTTTGGCCCTCGTCATCCTTTTCCAATTCGGACCTTCTGAGCAAAGCCTTCATACGGGCAATCAGCTCTCGAATACTGAAGGGTTTGGTGAGGTAGTCGTCCGCCCCGAGTTCAAGGCCGAGCACCTTGTCCATCTCTTCTGATTTCGCTGTAAGCATTAGAATCGGTAAGTGGGCGTTCTGAGTGCGGATCTGTTTGCACACTTCCAATCCTTCTAGACCCGGTAGCATCAAATCGAGAATGACGAGCGAGTAGTCGCCAGAGAGGGCCCGGTCAAGACCCAACTTTCCATCGGCGATGATGTCGGTCGTGTAGTTGAGATCCTCGATATGGATTCTAATCAGCCTCGCAATATCTGCATCATCCTCGATAATCAGAATCCTTAAAGGCCTATTTGACGATTTTTGAATCATTTCCGGGTTTGACGTTCTCTTTGAACCTGAAAGCATAGCCCCTTTCTTCCCACACTTGCATCACGCGAAGATCACAAGAGTTAGTGGATAGAAGTCGTGTAAAAAGGAGTGCCCTACTACGCGTAGTGGCCTATTAGGCCATTCCAGTTACTTTGCTTGTACACATGGCCTTCTTTTCTCATCTTCCGGTGTTCAGAATGCCTAAACATCCAGACTCCGTCATGCGTCGCTATTTTATTGTCATCCAGGCTGCACTCCTCTTTGCGACACCGTCGTTCGCACAGGAACTTACCCACGTTGAAGGCCTCGGCAGCATCTATTTCCCGAATTCGGGTAGCGAAGAAGCCCAGGATGATTTTATCAGAGGTGTTTTGCTTCTGCACAGCTTCGAGTTTGGACCGTCCGCTCAGGCTTTCAAATCTGCACAAGAGAAGGATCCGGATTTTGCTATGGCCTATTGGGGCGAGGCCATGACCTATAATCACCCACTCTGGCGGGCCAAGGATGAGCAGGCCGCCAGCGACGTCTTCGCCCGCATGCCATCGACTGCTCCAACCGATCGAGAAAATGGTTATCTGAACGCAGTTCGAATACTTTATGCGCCTGGCGAATCCAAAGAAGACCAGGACCGGGCCTACATGGAGGCCATGAAACGTCTCAGCGAGGCCTTTCCAGAAGACGATGAGGCACGAGCATTCTACGCGATATCCATTCTAGGAAGCCTTAACGGCGAGCGCGAATTCGCAACGTATATGAAAGCGGCGGCGGCGGCGGCAGGGGTCTTTAAGCGGAATCCGAACCACCCGGGAGGAGTGCACTACCTCATTCACTCGTTTGACGACCCGGTTCACGCACCGCTCGGTCTACCCGCAGCCGATGCATATTCGAAAATCGCACCGAACGCAGCTCATGGTCAGCACATGACTTCCCACATTTTCGTCGCCATGGGATTGTGGGATCGGGTTGTGAGTGCCAATATTATAGCGTCGGCTGTGCAAGACGCAGTTCGTGCCGAGGGCGGCCGGGGACCCAACGTGTGTGGGCACTACTCGTCGTGGTTGCATTACGGACGCCTGATGCAGGGTGAGTTCGAAGAAGCCGAAGTGCTTATGGATGCATGCCACGAGCGTGTGGCATCCGGAAATCCTTCGGGTGGAGAGTGGGGCTATTTCGTCAGTATGCGCGCGCGGCACATCATGGATTCTGAAATGTGGTCGCTCGCCAATCGATGGACGGCGAATCCACCGAGATGGTCGATCGAACAGATGGCCAGTAGAGCGGGAATTTCAGGTGGGCGCTACTTCACGTATATCCTCACAGATGCCATCGCCGGACTCCATCAAGGGGATGCGACAACGGCGCACACTGTACTAGATGACGATTGGGGACCTTCTCCTGGGCGTGTCGTCCAATTGAACCAGCTACGGGGTTTGCTGGCCATCCAAGAGGGTGATCGTGACGCCGGCATCGCGCTTCTTGCCGAAGCTGCGGCTGGCGAAGATGCTGTCCCTTTCGAGTTCGGTCCACCACGACTCGTAAAACCCACATACGAATCGCTGGGAAGCGCACTTCTCGCGGCTGGAAGGAATGGAGAAGCCGAAATTGCGTTTCGAAGGGCAGCTGAGCGTACGCCGGGGCGGACTCTCGCTACAAAAGGATTGAATGCGGCCGCCGTGGATGGTACCGACGATTAGGCCAACTTCGAGCCTCGGCGTCGATAACAGCGCGAGCTAATCGCTCGAATCTGAGAATCCTCAACGAACGCACGATAGACGGCAAAGAGTTTTTCTGGTTTGCTGATGAAGGCGCTGGCGGAGATACGGCCGAGTGATTGATCGACATCTGCTCAGATAATACCAAAGGCCAGCTCCTCGGACACCTCGCGCTAACGCACAACGACTACCATATTGGTCAGGTCGCCGTTATCTGCGGTCGTCACGGTCTGAAGAATTCGTGTTAGCAACTTTGATCTGAAGTAAACGTCTTCTGGTGTATGAATAGATTCATGTTCATTGCTTTACCGTTTATTCTGCTCTCATGCGATTCTCATCACGAGCAAGATCAAACTCAGACGGAATCGCCCACATACGTTTGGTCTCAGGTTGCAACCACGCCCACTCTTTATCGGGTAGAATCTTCGGTGGTCTATGATTCAGATAGCGATCGTCTGATTCTATTCGGTGGTAGAGACCGCAATTGGAATGAAAGCAACGATACGTGGGAGTATAATCCTGCCGAGAAATCCTGGCGACGAATCAATACGATTGGTAGCCCATGGAAGCGACAGTTTCACGCCATGGTCTATGATTCTATTGGAAAGCGAGCGATCCTGTTTGGAGGCTACGAAGGTGATGAGGCGCTGGGAGATTTGTGGGCGTTCGACTACGATGAGGCTAGGTGGGAGACTCTACCCAACGAGTTCGCTCCCGCTCCTCGTTACATGAATGGATTGGTATTCGATTCGGCAAACAATTCACTTGTTCTATTCGGCGGACGAATTCACGACGGAAACTCTCAACTCCAAGCCAACGACACATGGATTTACTCGCTGGACGAACTAGTCTGGGAAAAGCGCACACCAGCGATATCACCTCCGGCTAGAGATCACATTAGCATGGCGTACGATCCGGAATCCGGGAATACGATTCTGTTTGGTGGAAATGGATCGGGAGGTACGCTCGGCGACACCTGGACCTTCGATCTCGCGCAAAATGCATGGGAGAAAATGGGGCCTGATAATGCGCCATCACCCAGAGATCACAACATACTCACCTACTCGCCTGACTTGAGTGGTGTGCTTCTGGTCAGCGTCGGAATGGGCGAAACGACAGACTGCTGTTGGACCTATCGAGCGATCGAGAACACGTGGATTGATATCTCTCCTGCCGGCAAGATGCCCGAAGGCCGCGACCACATGCAAGGAGCCCTCACTCCGAACGGTTTATTCTTTTTCGGCGGTTTCAGCGGCGGACCCGGTGGAGCGAGGGGGGATTTCTGGGTTTTGAAGCCCGTCGATTGACGTCGCAGCACTGCTATTTCAGTTGCGTTCAAGGCCCGTGAATGTTGCGTTAACTCCTTTGATCGCTTACACTTGTTCACCGTCTTGTTAGCCGGGTTGAAGTGAAATCGCGCCGGAGAGATGCCCTAGTCTCATTCCCGGAAGAGAATACCCTCCCAGCGCGACAATCACGAACCACCCATTCGAACTAGTTCGAGGCCCCACCATGAAAGTCTTGTTCTCATTGTTCCTTCCCGTAGCGCTGATTATTCCCGTTCAAGCCCAAACGTCTGAGAATAATCGTCTGTCGCTTGATCTCTATCTGGAAATGGAATCCGTATCTAATCCCCGGATCTCCCCGGACGGAACTGAGATCGCGTACACCCGCGGACGCATTGACAAGGTGAATGATGACCGCGAATCCGATTTGTGGATCATGAATGCGGACGGAGGCATGAACCGATTCTTGGTGAATGGAAGCGACCCTCGGTGGTCTCCCGATGGCGGGCGTATCGCCTTTACCGCATCCGGCGAGCCGAAGGGGTCGCAGATTTTCGTCATGTATCACAATATGCCGGGCCCAGCAACGCAGATCACGCACCTGGATCAAGCTCCATCGAACATTACCTGGTCTCCGGATGGGGAGCAGATCGCCTTCTCGATGTTCGTTCCCAGCAAGGATCCATGGTCGATTGATATGCCTGAAAAGCCTGAGGGTGCGAAATGGACCGAATCACCTCGCATTATTCAGAGTCTCGTCTACCGTCGAGATCGTCGAGGCTTTCTGGAAGAAGGGTTCACTCACCTGTTCGTTGTCCCCGCTGAGGGAGGAACGCCGAGACAGATCACCGGTGGCGATTGGAACCACAACGGAATCTCTTGGAGCCAGGATGGCGAGAAAATCTTCTTTTCCAGCCTCCGGGTTCCACATGCAGAGTATGCCTGGCGCGAGTCTGAAATCTATTCCGTCGACGTCGACTCGGGTGAAATTGTACAACTCACGAACAGAATCGGCCCGGATGGTGGACCTGTCGTTTCGCCGAACAATCTATTTATCGCATACACGGGTTATGACTTTACAGACGACACGTACATCGAGCGAAAGCTTTACGTCATGGATATCGACGGATCAAATCCGCGCGAGCTGGCAGCCGGCCTGGACCGCTCACCGAACGGCATCGTCTGGTCCGAAGACAATTTCGGCGTCTATTTCAATGCAAACGATTCCGGAACGAGAAATTTTTATTTCGCATCGGTCGATGGAACCGTGCGAAAAGTGACCGACGGAAATCATATGCTGACGGTAACGGACGTGGACAAAGAAGGGCACGCAGTCGGCGTGTTAGCGGATCCACATCGAACGTCGCTTCTTGTCAGCTTTGATGCCGACCAACCCGCTATCGCCACTTTACTTGACGTAAACGATGATATTCTTGGACGACTTCAGCTGGGCGAGGTTGAAGAGATCAACTACAAGTCGACTGATAATTACGATATCCAGGGTTGGGTGATCAAGCCGCCCGATTTCGACCCTGCGAAGAAATATCCGCTTATCCTCGCAATACACGGTGGTCCTCACGGCATGTACAATGTCGGATTCAACTTCGCGTGGCAGGTGCATGCGGCAAAGGACTACGTCGTTCTCTATACGAATCCACGTGGTTCGTCCGGATACGGTAGCCCGTTCGGCAACGCGATTAAGAACGCATATCCTGGGAAGGATTACGATGACTTGATGAACGGGGTTGACGCAGTTCTCGCGCAGGGGTATGTGGACGAAAACAATATGTTTGTTTATGGTTGCAGCGGCGGAGGCGTTCTTACATCATGGGTCGTTGGTCACACGACGCGTTTTGCTGCAGCGTCGGCCAATTGCCCGGTAACAAACTGGCTCTCGTTTGTGGGCACAACCGACGGTGCGAACTGGTATCGAAATTTTGAAAAGCTCCCGTGGGAAGATCCGTCAGAACATCTTCGGCGATCGCCGCTGATGTACGTGGGAAACGTCGAGACACCAACCATGCTGATGACGGGTGTCAATGACTTGCGGACACCGATATCCCAAACGGAGGAGTACTACCAGGCCCTCAAAGTTCTGAAGGTCGATACGGCAATGCTTCGCTTCAACGACGAGTTCCACGGAACGAGTTCAAACCCTTCCAATTACCTCCGAACCCAGCTTTACTTGCACTACTGGTTCAACAAGTATCGTCGGGAGCCAGAAGAGGGTACGAACTGATTTTCAGTACGGCAGATCGTCGCCGTTTCAATATTTTCGCGATGAGTTTCCAGATCCACACCATCATGCATTATTCCGTTCTCGTACTCGGACTATTCGTTTTCTTTTCACAGGAAAGCAGTGCCCAAGAGGAAGAAGCATTTCTATCTCTCGGAGAGACCCACGAAATTTACTCGAACGTCCTTGAAGAGTCACGGGAGATCATCGTAGGCCTACCCTCAGGATACCAGACCAGCGACGACACATATCCCGTAATATATCTACTTGATGGTCGAGGGCATTTTCATCATACGACGGGAACGGCACGATTTCTCGCAAGGAACGGACGCATGCCGGACGTCATCGTGGTGGCGATTCCGAATACGGATCGGACGCGGGATTTGACGCCGCCAACTCACGTCGACAGCCTGGGTACGTTCCCAACAGCCGGGGGAGCGGATAACTTCCTGGAGTTCATCAGCGAAGAACTCAAACCTTACGTTGAAGAGAATTTTCGGACCAGACCGTACTCCATTCTGATTGGGCACTCTTTCGGTGGTCTGTTGGTGAATCACGCGCTCGTTCATCGGCCAGACATTTTTAATGCATAC
Organism: Bacteroidota bacterium; assembly: GCA_022567305.1. Lineage (GTDB taxonomy): Bacteria > Bacteroidota > Rhodothermia > Rhodothermales > UBA10348 > SMXL01. Next base: position 186,646 of record JADFHF010000001.1, read on the forward strand.
GTGTCCATAAGTCCAAGTCTTGGGTGGGATGAACAGCGACTGGTTGCGCAGGCTGATTCAGCGTTCAATCATGCGGACAACCTGGTCGGCGATTTCTATATGACGATGGGAAATGAAGGAGGGGAAATGCTGGGTGGCGCGATGAAATTTGCGGGTGTTCTGGAAGGCAAGGCGCCAGATTCATTCCGTTGGGAGTTCAATCAGATGGAAGAAGAAGATCATGGTTCGGTCCCTCACAGATCCACCTACTATGGACTCGAAAAAATATTTGAGGGTTGGCATTTGCATGATCCTGTTGGCCTCTACGAAACGGGAGGATTGACGGCCATCGACCGGCGTTTCGAGCGCTCGTCTAAACGCTTTGGGTATGAAAGAAGTGCTTCTGGTCAGATACTAAGCCAGATTGGCAGCAAAGCGCTCGAGGAGAAGAATTCCGCCGAGGCAGAGGCAATTTATGTGCGAATGATCGAAAACGATCCGAACTCAGCGACGGGTCATTACGGGCTAGGTGAAGCCCATGCGCTCATGGGCCACGAGAATGCGGCTATCGAGCATTTTAAGCTCGCTCTCACGCTCGATCAAAAAAACAAGAAAGCACGAGAAAAGCTAACAGAATATGGGGTCGATTTATCCGATTACCCGGAAAATGTTGAGGTACCAAAGCAAGTGCTGGAGTCCTATGCCGGCACCTATTCTGATGCTGATGAAGAGTACGTGATCACCTTGAATGGAGAAAAGCTATTCTTGGAAGTTGGAGGAAAATGGGAGATGTATCCTATATCTACAGAACGATTTAAACTGATCGTAGCTGAAGTGTATGTGATCTTCAAGACCAACGACTTAGGGAAAGTCATCGGTTTTACGATTGATCAGAATGGAGATAAGAGCGAAACCACTCGGATCGAATAGAGCCATCGAGCACTTGACTCTGGAATCAAGCTAAAAAGTTTGGTTGTCCGAACAGACCCCCGCTAATGCCGACGAATGAAGCAGCCTTCCTCCTCTCACCTCATACTGATAAACAAGATGGGCAGGGACGATCGGATAGTAGAGCGTTTTTTCCTCACGCGGCTCCTCCGAATAGCAGGAATAGCTTGTCTATCGTGGTTGAATTGCCTATTATTTTGATGGGATGGTTTGCATCTGAAGCTCTCTTGCGAGCATAACCCCTTGGGGGACAACCATGATTCGAAATAATTGCACGCATCGTCGTCTGTACGGTTACTCTACCCTTCTCGTCAGTCTGTCGATTTCCTTGCTGCTGGGAATTACTCCATTTACAGCGGCTGCTCAGGACCAACTGAGCGAAACTGAGCAAATCATTCATGTGCTCAACCGGTTGGCCTATGGCCCGAGACCCGGCGATATCGAGCGTGTCAAGACGATGGGTATTCCGGCCTACATCGAAGAGCAACTCTTCCCTGAAACCATACCGGATCCGATCGCAGAAGAAAAACTTGCCGAATATGAAATTGTTGGCATGGCATTCGGCGAGTTGGTCGCGTACGATCACCCATCAAGTTCCTCCATGTCTTACCGTCGGCGCCAAAATGTACAGCAGAGAGCCCGGCTCGCGGAAGAAATGATGGCGGAAGAAACTTCGAGCGGTGGCGCACAGAATTTGGATCGAGAGAAGGCTGCACGCAGGAATCTCCTGAATCCCGATATCTCTGGTGAAATAATCCTCAAAAATCAACCCGAAAGTGGGCTTGAACTTATCGATGTTCGACTCCTTCGTGCGATTTATAGCGAACGCCAGCTCTTAGAGATGATGGTGGATTTTTGGGCAAACCACTTCAACGTGTTCTTCCGAGATTTCTATTTGTCGGCTGACTATACCCAAAATGCTATTCGTCCGAATGCACTGGGAAAGTTTGAAGATTTACTGGTTGCCACTGCCACTCATCCGGCTATGATGTTCTACCTCGATAATTGGCTGAGTTCGGCGCCTGTAGAGGTTGTAAAAAAGAGGCTCGCTCGAGGACACGCTGTGTCTCCTGGCAATACAGAGCGACGTTCGCTGGCGATGCGGAAGCGGAGAGAATATTTCGATCAGGCGACGGGGCTGAATGAGAATTATGCTCGCGAACTCATGGAGCTTCACACCCTCGGTGTAGATGGTGGCTACACGCAGGAGGACGTGATTCAAGTCGCAAAAAGCTTCACAGGCTGGACCGTGGCTGGTGTTAGCGGAGGCGAGCCTGAAGGAGAATTTATGTTTGACCCACTCCTTCACGAAGGGGGCGACAAAGTCGTTCTCGGCGAAACCATCTCGTCGGGGGGAATGGACGAAGGCATGCGAATTCTAAAGATGCTGGCACAGCATCCATCCACTGCCCGATTTATCTCTACAAAGCTGGTCCGGCGTTTTGTCGCAGACGATCCACCCGAGGAAATAATCGAGGTAGCCAGTCAGGCTTTTACGCGTACGGGCGGCGATATTCGAGAAGTATTAAGAGCAATTTTCACGTCTCCCGATTTTTTCTCGCCGGAGTATTATTTCGGAAAGGTGAAGAAGCCGATCGAACTTGTCGCGAGTGCCATGCGTGCGGTAAGCGCCGACATTGATGGGGGATCATTTGCAACCATGTCCTATCTGAATCGGGTCACCAGGCGGATGGGCGAACCGCTCTACAGGCATCTTGCCCCCGACGGCTTTCCAGACGTAGCATCTGCCTGGATTAGTACCAACACATTGTATCTACGTATGGAATTTGCCATCGATCTCAGCACGGGCAAGATTCCTGATGTCCGTGTTGATATAGATGCAGCACATTCCCTGATTCAGCAGCTTGACTTTCCGGAACCAACATCTTCTCAGTTCGCCGGTGTTCGCTCGCTCGCCCAGCAGATGGGTGATGTTATGATGCAGTCGTCAGAGATGATGCAGGTGGACATGATGCAAAGGCCGGAGTCATCATCTCAGTCACAGGAGATCGTCGATACGCGCGTTTTAGCTACGGTCGTTGCCTTGGGTTCACCTCGGTTTCAGAACCGATGATTTGCTGATTATTCTAGGGACGGAATTCGAGCTAAACTCTGGAAAAGCTCACGAACTCAGGACGTATTTTTCTCAATAAATCGGTGTCACTGGCAAGCTTATCACTTTTGCTCGGTTCATATCGATTTGAAGCACGGTTGCCGTGACAAAACCCTCCGATGCTTCAACCGTCAGCGTACCCTTGAACTCGGAGGTTTCAGCGCGAGGAAAGAGGTCTTCAATACGTTGCGCTATATACCCATTAGCCGATAAACTTAAAGTCCTTTCCCCGCGACGGATCGATGCGCCGTTTATGCCTCGAAGAACCAAAACGAGGGAAGTAGCGGCGCCCGTGTTGTGGATGGCGACCAGGGTCGAGAGCCCGGCGGCTTCGCTCCGGCTCACCGGAGATATAAATTTCTGAACGGAAATCGCACTCCCAGTGCCTCCCAATCCGACTCCCGGAACAGAGAATGTCAGCAATCCTCCCCCATATCCCTCTGTGAATATGGCCCTGGCGCTGCCTTCAACAAGCCTTCCGGAATCATTTGTCGTGAATACCGCTGCTCGAGCTACAGGGATTGCAAACGGTGTGCTGGAAACGCGTCCCTGCCCCATAATATCTAACTCCAGACTGCTTCCGTCTTTGGAAAGAAATTCCAAATTCCCTTCAACCCTTTGAGCAGAAGAATTAATCAGGATAATCGACGTTTGAGCATTATCTCCGGCAGTTACCCGAGTGAAGTAAAGCTCACGAGCACGCGGAGATAAACGAAGAGGAACAACGGGGATGGCGACAACATCGGCAGCTCCGGGCCCCGTAAGAAACGCTGTTCCACCAATCGTTCCCCCTTGGATCAATAGCGTGCCGTTTACAATATTCGCCGTGCTAAGAAAATCTCCCACATAGCCCGTCAGACGACCGTTGGCTGGCAAATCAACCTCGGTTGTCTCAACCTCTCCGGCAGCATTCGTAAAGAGTGTTAATTTTAGGGCCGTAACCACACCGCCATTCACGATCGTGACAGCGGTATCTATTCCTCTCGCTCGATCAATCAGAACGGGAATAATAATATCGTTGGAGAGTATGCTTTCAGGAGCGCTCGCCGTCGACGGACCGAGATCAGCACCCTGGCTCATTCCCCCAAAGGGTGCTTCGCCGAAAACATGCGCCCAGAACGGAGACGAGGCGATGATTTCCAGGTCGAGACGACCCAGACTCGGTATTTCGAACTCAAAACGGCTGTCTTCAGGCCCTCCATTTACAGAAACGTGAATGGGAGTTCCGTCGTGAGTAAAAAACTGTATCCAACCGCCGCTAGGGCCCTCATTTGAGGGATTGATTAGCTGAAGTAAGGGCGTATCCTCGACGCTCTTTTCAGGCATGGTGAACAGGTGCGAGTACAGGACGCGCTCCACACGCGTTAGGCTAAATATCCCTCCGGTTAACGGATCCGTGAGCTCCACGTCTCCTCCCTGCATGAACGCCGCCTTCGAGGTATCCTTCGGAGAAACGAGGGATAGTGGAATGTTCAATGCGGACCTGAATCCGTTCAATACGAGCGTATCCGTGCCGATCCCGCCGTCGATGAATTCAATTCTCCCCTGGTCGACATCACCGCTTACAAGAAGAATCAGATCATTACCTTCTCCAGCCGCTATAACGTCCGTTCCCTGACTGCCTTGGATGCTGTCGTCACCGGCTTCTCCCCTTAGCACGTCTTCACCCGGTCCACCGACCAAGAGGTCATTTCCGTTTCCTCCGCGTAAGAGGTCATTCCCGGGCCCAGCCAGAAGTGTGTCCACGTTGGCCCCGCCGAGCAACTCATCGTCACCGAATCCACCACTAAGAAAGTTTTCACCGACGCCACCGATAAGAACGTCCCTACCATCTCCCCCGCTCAGAATATCATTACCGACGCCACCGATAAGAACGTCCCTACTATCGCCCCCGAACAGCATATCATCGCCGCGGCCACCACGTAACACGTCCTGCCCGTCCTTTCCAAATAATGTGTCGTTTCCACCTCCTCCGCTCAGATCATCGTTTCCATCGTTGCCATTCATCATATCGTCTCCCTCGCCCCCCAGCAAAACGTCCTCATCGTCTCCCCCGTCCAGATCATCGTCTCCTGGGCCTCCGATCAGTAAATCAATCCCGTCACCGCCATCAATAACATCATTTCCCTCGCCACCCGACACGGTATCGTCTCCGTCACCGCCATCGAGCATGTCATCACCCAGATCACCGTACAAATGGTCTATGCCTGGCCCTCCATCTAGAACATCGTTACCATCCCCACCTCGTAAGTGGTCATTGCCTTCTTCTCCAAACAGCCAATCCCTACCGTTCCCGCCGACTAGATCGTCATTTCCGTCGCCGCCTTCCATAACATCCGAGTCATTTCCTCCATACAAAAAATCATTTCCTTCGCCACCGGCTAAATGATCATCACCGTCTTCTCCCCACAGCTGGTCGTCTCCCTTCCCGGCATCTAAAAAATCGTTCCCCTCACCACCGCGCAGAATATCATTTTCGTCTCCCCCTCTTAATGTGTCCGCTGCAACAGGATATCGAATAGTGTCTGGGGATTCTCCGGGGGAGGCAACGTAGACTATGATGAAAAGAGCGAAAGGAAAGATGAACAGCGCCTTCATTCCGTTACCTCCGAAGTTTGTTCTTCATGACCTTCTCCCGATTTCTCCGACCCTCGGATCAATCTTGTTTGGTTTCGTGTGAGCCTGCACCCCGTTTAGGGTTGCTCGAGCATATACGTAAAGTATGTCGCGGGATGTCCTTCTTTAACGAAGCGATCACCTTGTCCCCAGGCGCCCTCTTCTTCTTCTAAAGTGTTTACCATACCGGCGTGTGCCGCTACTACCACCTCGGATCCCGGATTGACACTGAGAGAATCTAAAGCGATCGAATACATCTGCTCTGTAGATCCAGAGGTATGTGTGGATTTGTAGTCGAAATGACCGAGCCCCGGGATCCCTGGTCCTACTCTGGGAATTTCTTCCAAGGAAGATGTAACTGCCAAATGCGTCTCCGTTAGAAACCAGCCTTCTTCCGTCTGGAAGTGTACATTTAGAAAGTCTTGGGTGTTACTCAAACAGACTTCTCCGACACTTAATGCTTGAGGTGTTACCAATTCCACGCAAAGTTTGCTGCGATTCCGCGTTAGCTCGTTAATTGCTTCGTCGAGAGAACGGGGAATAAGGGTTTGGGAATGGTCATTTATCTCGTAGACAGCACTCGAAAACACCAACAAGATCAACACCGCCAGCGAATAATGTACAACTTTGAAGTTCATGAGCTCATTTCGTTGTTCGTTTCAAATTTACCGCAATGTAAGTAGTCGTCTGATCCTAAAGGTCCATCTTGCATCCGAATCGAAAGTACGGATTGTCTATCGTGGTTGAATTGCCTATTATCTTAATGGGATAGTTTGCATCTGAAGCTCTCTTGCGAGCATAACCCCTTGGGGGGCAACCATGATTCGAGAATATCGTTCGTATCGTCGTCTGTACGTTTCCTCTGCCCTTCTCGTCAGTCTGTCGATTTCCTTGCCGCTGGGAATAACTCCCGTAACCGTGGCTGCTCAGGACCAACTTAGCGAATCTGATCAAATCATTCACGTGCTCAACCGGTTGGCCTACGGCCCGAGACCTGGCGATATTGAGCGCGTCAAGACGATGGGTATTCCGGCCTACATCGAAGAGCAACTCTACCCAGAGACGATTCCAGACGCACGCGCAGATGATATAATTAACGACTTCTGGATCGTAGGGAAAAATTTCCGCGAACTAGCCGACTATGATCGTCCGGCTGTTGCAGGGGCAGTTCGCCGGCGACAAAATGTACAGCAAAGAGCTGAACATATTGATCAGTGGGTGGCCAGCGAATCGTCCAGATATCAATCGGATCAATCAGATCGAGCGCTGGCTGCGCGACGGAGCGTGTTAAATTCTCAAATCTCTGGCAGAGTAACCCGATTAAATCGACCGCCTGGAGACGGAGAACTTGCTAACGTTCGACTCCTGCGTGCTGTTTATAGCGAACGGCAACTTCTAGAAATAATGGTGGACTTCTGGGTCAATCACTTCAATATCTTTGTAGGAGATTTATTTCTGGGAACGGATTACACTCAAGCCGTCATTCGACCGAACGCCCTCGGCAAGTTCGAAGATTTGCTAATTGCGACCGCTACGCACCCGGCCATGATGTATTACCTCGACAATTGGTTGAGCTCCGCCCCGGAAGAGATCGTACAAAAGAGATTAGCTGCAGGACACGAAGTTTATCCCGGCAGTTCTGGGCGGCGCGCATTGGCCATGCGAACCCGCCAAGAGTACTTCGATCAGGCAAGTGGCTTGAACGAAAATTATGGTCGCGAACTCATGGAGCTTCATACCCTCGGTGTAGACGGCGGCTACACGCAAGAGGACGTGATTCAAGTTGCCAAAAGTTTTACCGGCTGGACGGTTACGAGCGTTAAAGAAGGCGCTCCAGACGGCCATTTTGTATTTGACCCGCTAATCCATGAAGACGGTGACAAAGTCGTTCTTGGAGAGACGATTTCGTCGGGCGGAATGGATGAAGGATTACAGATACTCAAGATGCTTGCCCGCCATCCTTCTACGGCGCGTTTCGTATCCACGAAACTGGTTCGCCGCTTCGTGGCTGATGATCCTCCTGCCACCGTGGTCGATGCTGCCAGTCGTGCCTTCACAGAGAGCGGCGGTGATATACGAGAAGTACTTAGGGCAATCTTTTCGTCTCCTGAATTTTTTTCTCCGGAGCACTATTTGGGAAAGATGAAAAAGCCTCTTGAAGTCGTCGTAAGTGCTCTCCGTACAGTGAGTGCAGAAATTGAACCCGGGTTGGGTGCGCCCATGAATTATCTCAATCAAACACTTAACCAAATGGGCGAACGTCTCTATCGACATCTTGCTCCCGATGGATACCCAGACGTCGCATCTGCCTGGATCAGTACCAACACGCTATTCAAGCGAATGGACTTTGCAATCGTTCTACCCACCGGGAACATTCCAGGCGTCACCGTCGATATTGACGCCGCTCACGCGCTATTTCAGCAACTCGAATTCCCGAATCCAACGTCGGGTCAATTAGCCGGTGTGCAATCCATCGCTCAGCAGATGTCGGAAAATATGATGGCAAATGAGATGGAGGATGGTTCGGGGATGGCTCAAAATGACATGATGCAAAAATCGGAGCCGTCTTCGATCGGACAAGAGATTACAGATGCGGGAGTACTGGCTACCGTTGTCGCATTGGGTTCTCCTCGCTTTCAGAAACGATAATTGGCTCACGTAAAAAGGTTCAACCCACTCCTACGTAGCACCAAACACGTATAGACCCATGAACTCACGACGAATTTTTTTAAGGGACGGTGGAATTGCCGTGCTGGGACTCAGCCTCGTTCCCGGTTTTGTCTACCGGGCTGCAATGGCTACAAAATCGAAGTTAGGTCGAAAAAAGACCCTCATTACGATTTTTCAGAGAGGTGGTGCTGACGGACTTAATCTTGTCGTGCCGTTTGGAGATAAAGATTACTATCTGCATCGGCCCTCAATAGGAATTCGCGCCCCCTCAAGTGAAGGGACATCGGCGATCGATCTGGATGGATTCTTCGGCCTTCACCCTTCTATGGAATCACTCCTACCGATCTATAACGCGGGTGATCTCGCCATCATCCACGCGACCGGATCTCCACATCCGACGCGCTCGCATTTTCAAGCACAGGAATACATGGAGTCCGCTGTTCCCGGAGATAAATCGATCGACGATGGTTGGCTGAATAGATATCTCGTCCAGAATCCTGATCCGGCGTCAACGACGTTCAGGGGAGTTTCTCTGGGTCCCGTTTTACCTCGAGCACTGACCGGATCGGCGCCTGCCCTCGCGTTGGGAAATATGACATCGTCCGAAATGACGTCGGACACACGGGAGATGTACAAGACGCTCTATGATGAAGAGTCAGATGCTTTACTCTCGGGCACCGCGCATGAATTATTCGAGGCTATGGATCAATTGAAAGAATTGAATCCTCAAGGGTACGAGCCATCGAACGGAGCTAAATATCCGACGCAGGGTCAGCAGCAGTTTCCGTTTGCAAGAAACATGAGCCAGGTAGCTCAACTTATCAAAGCAGATCTCGGTCTTGAACTGGCTTTTGTAGATAGTAACGATGGCTGGGACACGCACCAGAATCAGGAGGGTAGATTCCCTCAACTTCTTACCCGTTTTAGCCAAACATTGGCCGCCTTCTATGAAGACCTCGGAGATCGCATGGAGGACGTCTTGATTCTGACCATGTCAGAATTTGGTCGAACGGCACGCGAGAATGGTAACGCGGGAACGGATCACGGCAAAGCAACGGTCATGTTCTTGATCGGCGGTTCAATCCAGGGAGGTAAGGTTTATGGCGAATGGCCTGGACTCGCCCCCGAAGTTCTAAACGAAAATCGAGACCTGGCTATGACTACCGATTTCAGGGATGTATTTGCTGAGGTGTTGGTCAACTTCCTGGAATGCGAAAATCCCGATGCCGTCTTTCCAGATCTAGTACTTGATCCTGCGCGATTCAAAGGAATTGTAGGGGTATAATCACTCTCAGAATTTGTTAGCCAGACACTTCCGCAATTCTCGGATTTATGCCCGTTCAGCGTTATCCTAGACTATTGGACTGTTACCCACCGTTTGCAAGCCCTCCGGATTCCCCACTTCCAGGCTTGCAAATAGCCAAATCAAGAACAGTAACCAGAAGACGTATATGCTCGACCGGGACTTGGTCGTTAACCGATCTTATGCTGCAAACATAGTCGGTGGCTTTTGCCTCTCTTACCTGGTTGGGCTCGTTCTTCTGGTATCGTTGGTCTACTCCGCCGGCATTTGGATGGTGCTCGCCAACAGTCGCTTTCTTGATTTTCTAATCCGCGTCGGGGTCATCCAATACCACGATAAGGGATCCGGGTGGGTTGAAGGGGTTGCCGATTCTACATTCTATTATCAGAGCCAGCTACCCATTGATTGGCTGCTGATTCTGGTAGCTGCTGGAATTTTCCTCCTTTTTTGGGGAATCAAGGCTGTTCAGTTTCACGGAGTTGCCAGGCATTACGGAATTGGCGGTACGATGGGTGACCACGGTCGTGCTTACTTATATGGTCTTGGAATCAATCGTCTGTTTCCATTTCGAATTGGTGAAGTCGCAACCGTGGCCGTTTTGAGCGGTCAGGGAGCGCCCGAGAATCGTGCTTCAGCGGCCGTTTTCGCAAGCGAGCTGTTCACTTTATTTGAGATCGCAATCTTCGCTTTTATTGGGCTTCTATTGATGGGCTGGACGCCTTGGCTGTCGCAGGTTTTCTGGTCGCTGGTTATTCTTTCCGTTCTCTACCTCTGGATGCGCAATAGCGGTCCAAATGTGATTTCGCATCCAGCACGAGAGTGGAGAAAGAGAGCGCGATCCACCATACGAACTTTCACGAAAAAACCGGGCATACTGGTCCGTCTCAGCATCTTATCAGTCATTGCGTTTGGATTAGAGGATATTGCCGCGTACGTCATCGCGAATGCATTTCTCATCGGAGTTGATTTCTCGGTACTACTGATGGGTATCGTGGGATCGTACATGGCGAGGCTTATTCCTCTCTCTCCTGGCGGGGTGGGCCAATTCGAATGGGGGTTTGCAGCCGCTCTTTATCTCGGTGGTGTCGGTCTCCCAGAGGCAGCCACGATCGCGATCCTTGATAATCTTATACGATATGTCGTTGGCACGTTCACACTGGGCTCTATTTTGCTCTGGTATGGAGTAGAGACAGACCTTCGGTCCGTATTCTCGGTATTCACTCGATCGAGAGGCTCGGTCGCGCAACTTTGATTTGGAACACGGGATAAAAGCTTAGTTCACGAACGATGGAACATCCGGGAGCGTCACAAGCATACGATTCGGAAGCAAACAACGTGGTCATTCCGGCTATCGACTTGCCCCGGCTACCGTCTGCCTACCGACTGTGGTCTAGAGGAATAATCCTTTCGTTCGTTCTGTTATTTCTTTTTTTGTTAGACCAACTCTCGATTCTGCTTGCGCATTTTTGGTTTATGGGGCGCCTGAATTTCGAAGCCGTCTTCTGGACAAACTTTCGGACCGGTGCCGCACTTTTCCTCATTGCATTTATTGCTTTCGCGTCTGCAATTATCGTCCCGGCTCTAGCGCACCAAATTAAGTCTGGTGCCCGCCGCATGTTCATCTCGCTCGGAATATTTACCGGATTCGTGGCTGGGTATATTCTCTCTCTTCACTTTGCCGATTATTTAATGTTGCTGGGAGGACAAGATTTTGGCGAAACCGATCCCGTTTTTGGGCGCGATATCGGATTTTTCGTTTTTACACTTCCTACACTGTGGATCACGTGGACCGTCGTTCTTTCGGCCTTACTCTGCTCGCTCTTCTCTTCTTTGGCCGCGGCATTTATCTCGCGTCTTCGGAGCTCTGATACACCGGGGCTTCCTCGACTGGGTGTACTGGTCGGGATTCTCTCCACTCGAATTACGGTGGGTGTACTGATCGCGATCGGCATCGTACTGGCCGCGGGAGCCCGCCTGAGCCGATATTCTCTCCTGATCAAAGACAATTCTGAAGCTGCGGTCTACAACGGAGCAACGTACATCGACGTTACAGGATTTTTTTCGACGCTCACCTACATCCATATCAGCGCATTCGGAGTACTCGGATTGACGGGAGGTATCGTTTTTCTGCTCAATCGATTGCGACGGGCGTTACCGAATGGACCGTCGTCCGATGAGTGGAAACCACTGGCACGCAGAGCCGCGTTGCTCATTCTAATGCCAGTCGTGCTCGATTTCGGGTTTATGGCAGCCGTAACCGTTCGTGACGTCACGATGGTTAAGCCGAACGAGCCGATCATTCAACTTCCGTACATCAAGAAGCATATCGACGCAACAATGGCTGCATACGATCTTGATTCCCTCGATGTAGTAACGCTTGTGCCAAATGGCGATGACGACCCGATCCCATCAATTGACCTCCTTTTACTTAGTCCAACCCTCAGGAACGCACCACTCTGGCCCGGTTTCGCGAGTTACCTCGAGCGGCTGATAGATCCTCAGCACGCTGAACGAGTTCTCCAGACCGGCGGAGACAAAACCGTCTATGCACCCGTTCTCGAGATTTTCCAACAACAGCAAAGACTACGGACATACTATGATTTTCTGGACGTTGACGCCGTCCGGTATTTTATCGATGGCGAGCCTCGGATGATGGTTAGTGCCGTGCGGGAAATCCCACTGCGCGAACCCCAGGAGTGGCTCGCCTGGTGGGGCCAGCGGTTCATCCTTTTCACGCACGGGTACGGTCTCGTCATGGCCGAGACGAACGGGTTGACGTCCGAAGGTGGACCTGTATATACATCGAGTGGCGTTCCCGCAACTTCAGATCTTCCGATCCTCAAAACGACCAATCAAAGGGTCTATTACGGAGAGGGAGCGGCTACCATGGCTTATACGAATGTCCTGGGTATGAAGGAATTTGATTTTCCGACCGACGAAGGCCGCGCGGAAACGATCCTGGATCCGGATATCAATTCTGGGATTCAATTGAACTCTCTGCTCAAGCGCCTCGTTTTCGGATGGAGAAGCCGACAATTTTTTGACATCGTCTTCAGCAAGCTCATCAGCCGTGAAACCAGGGTGCACTATCGAAGGACTCCACTGGAGCGAGCGGAATGGATTGCTCCGTTCCTCTATTATGATACGGATCCATACGCGGTCACCATAAACGAGGAAATCGTATGGCTGGTCAACGCCTTCACGAGCACCGATCGTTATCCTTATTCAAAGCGGGAATGGCTGGGTGACAAGTCGGACGAACGCTCGCCTTTCCCCCGTCCGCACCGGCTCGCAAATTACGTACGTGATGCCGTCAAGATATCTGTAAATGCTTACACAGGAGAGGTTCGCTTCTTCCAGATTTCTGATGATCCCATCGCTAAAACCTGGGCACTCATCTACCCAAGTTTGTTCTCACCAGAAGAAGAAATGCCGGCAGAAATCCGTGCGCACCTTCAGTATCCGGTACAGCTATTTCATATTCAGTTCGATGACATTTACAAGCTATATCATATGACGGATCCGATGACATTTTTCAATATGGAAGATGTTTGGGATGACGCAGATGAGGTTCTGGGACCGGTCTTAGATCAAGGGAAGGCCATCACATTTTCAATCGAACCCTATCACTGGATTGCTGAAGCAGGAGAATTACTCAAGGGAGCGAACCACCCCTCGCAATTCGCTTTGGCGATGGTGTTCACCAACGAAAAGGCCGTCAACCTGAGAGCTATTCCAATCGTCTTCCAGGACGGGCCAGATTACGGTAGAATTGTTGTCCTCCAGGTACCAAAAGGCCATTATTACTTAGGTCCCGAACAAGCCGATGCTGCCATCGACCAGGAGCCATTGATCTCTCAGCAGATTATGTTGTGGAATCGACGAGGATCTGACGTCATACGGGGTCATACGACGACATTGGTCATCGGCAACGAGGTCATATATGTCGAACCTATTTTCCTTCGCTCTCAGCAGAACGCCGTCACTCAACTCAAGCGCGTGGTGGTCGTCTTTCGTGGTCGAGCACGAATGGGTCGGACACTGGAAGAAGCCCTTCGTCTAGCAATCAGACCAGAATAGAGTGCGGCGTCACCAAAGACGCAACCTTATTCGCTATTCTCCGAGCTTCGTGACCGTTCAATAAGAGGTAGGGTCGAGTGGTAACTGTACTGGCTCTTTCAATCTTCATCTTAACGGTAGCTCTTTCGCTTGGTCGACCCCGGATTGGTCGCTTCAGGGTTCAACCGTCTAGCGCGGCAGTCTTCGGCGCCTTGCTTGTCGTCTTGGTTGGCATTCTGCCATTTTCCACGATGGTGGCAACGCTTTCATTTATTGCACATCCGATTCTGACGATCGCGAGCTTAATGGTTATTACGATCATTGCCGATCGTAGTGGGATCTTCCGAACTCTTGCCTGGAACCTCGCCAGATCGGCTGGTGGAAGCGGTCGGCGTTTATTTACGTATTTATTTTTCTCAGGCACATTTGTCGGTACTCTTTTCACGAATGATGCCGCCGTTCTGATATTCACACCCCTGGTTTATCAACTGGTTGAAGAGATAAAGGACGATTCTTGGACGGTCAAAAATAAGATCCCATACTATTTCGCAGTCCTGTACGTGGCCAATCTCGTGGGTGGACTTGTAATCAGTAATCCCATAAATATTATGGTATCGAGCTGGTTCAGTATTGGTTTCTTGGAATATGCCTCGTGGATGATGCTCCCGGCGATCGTAAGCATGCTTGCGACCTACGCGGTGTTACTCTTCATTTTTCGGAACGCGATTCCAGTGAGATATCAGATTCCCGTTCGATCGCTGGGACTCAGAGTAAAGCCCCAATTTGTAATCATAAGTGCGGTCGTATTAGGCCTTACGCTGATCGGATTCTTCACTGAACAGTTAACGGGTATTCCGACATCGTATGTAGCGTCCGCGGGAGCAGTGATGCTTCTAATCCTTAATTCGATTTACACGGACGATTCACCGGTCGTCGTGGTCAGAGAAGTAGGATGGGACGCGATCCTATTTGTAATCGGGATCTTTCTGGTCACCAATGGGCTTCGGGAGACCGGACTCACTGGAGTACTCGGGACGTTAATTCTTGGCGTCGTAGACCAGAGCGTGAGTCTTGGAACCTACGTGACAGGAATCGTCGCAGCGGGGGCGTCAGCTCTCATGAATAATCATCCCACTGCCTGGATTATGGCGTTGACGCTGGAAGATCTTCCACTAGGAGATATCACGACGAGAACGATGGCCTTCGCAGCATTAATTGGCGGAGACCTTGGCCCAAAAATGCTCCCGATCGGCTCGCTTGCCGCTCTAATGTGGTTTCGGATTTTAAGGGCGCGGAGCGTGGAGATCTCTTACTGGCAATACATCAAGCTCGGCGTTCCGGTAACACTGATAGCGCTTCTTTTGTCGCTTCTTATGCTGAATCTGGAATACGCGATTGGGGTGTAACTCCCTGAGCTTTGCATCCGCGTGGATGGCATGAAGGCATATGCAGTTCAACCCTGAGCTAGTTTAGCGGCACTACCGGCAGGGTTAGGATTTCATTTCGGATCGAATCGATTTGAAGCACGATGGAAGCCACTGTTGCTTCTGACGCTTCAACCGTAAGTGTACCTTCGAACTCGGACGTCTTTGCGCGTGGGAAGAGATCCTCAACGGTTAGAGAGATGAATCCATTGGCAGGCAGCTGAAGGGTGATCTCGCCACGGCGCACCCGATTCCCGTCCTTGTCGCGGAGAGTCATCGTCACAGAATTGGCCACTTCAAAATTTTGGACGATTACCCGTGTCGAAACTCCGTTCGAATTACTATGAGTTACTGGAGTAATAAATTTTTGAAGTGGAGTACTGGGTCCCGATGCTCCCATTCCGGCTCCAGGAATTGAAAATGTTAACAAGCCGCTGGCATATCCTTCCTCGAACGTCACGCGAGCCGTTGCGCTTACCCGAGTCCCGATGTTGCTCGTGGAAAAAGTGGTCGATCGGCCTCCACTCATATCAAATGGTACGCTTGAGACACGTCCATGATCTTTTATCTCAAGTTCGAGACTTCCCCCTTCCTGATCAAAGAATTCAAGCGTACCGCGTGCTGTCGAAAAAGTGGGGTTGACAAGGATAATCGAAGTTTCAGCGTCATTTCCAGCTGTTACAAGCGGGAAATGAAGTTCATTACCTATTACAGGAAGCAAAATTGGAATGACGGGAATCGATAACAGGTCGTCTTTTTGCGGACCCGTAAGAAATGCCGTACCGCCGATGGTTCCGCCTTGAATCACCAATACGCCATCCAGGACGTGAGTTGTGCGGATAAAATCTCCTACGTAGCCAGAGATAAGAGCCTTGCCCGACAAGTCGATCTCTTTCGCCTCTACCTCTCCGGATTCATTCATCATCAAGGTGAGTTTTAGAGCCGTATTAGCTCCGCCATTAAGAATCGTGACGGCGGTATCCAACCCTTGCTCGCGATCAACGATGACCGGGATCAGGAATCCATCTGACAGACGATTATCCGTGATTCCAAAGTTGCCGAGCTCCGAATCGAGGCCTATGGCTACACCTCCGATCGGCGCTTCACTAAATAAATGCGCAGTGAGCAGGGTAGTATTTCTTATGGTCAGATCAATTCGCCCGAGAGAAGGAATCTCAAATTCGTGTATATGCGCCGCTGCTTCATCATTCACAGATACAGTGATCGAGTCACCTTTTTCGCCGTAAAACTCAATCCATCCGGTAACTGAGGCGCTCATCGATGGATTCGTCAAACGAAGTGTTGAGGGGCTGGAATCGGTTTGACCCGAAAAAGGAAAGAAATAAGAGTGAAGAACATGCTCGACCCGTGTGACGCTATAGCGCCCTTCGGTTAAAGGATCCGTAATCCAAAATTCAGCACCCTGAATATCGCTTTTTCCGGTTGTATCATCGGGCGCAACAGAAACTTGTGGCATCGACACCGCGGAGTAAAATCCATTTAAAATCAGGGTATCAACTCCGAGTCCACCATCGATTGATTCGATTCGCAATTCATCTACATCTCCTCGTCTCAAGAAGATTACATCGTCGCCATCTCCGGCCAGAATGGTATCTGTCATTCGGCCTCCGCGTAGCCTGTCGCTACCGGCTCCACCCTCTAAAACGTCCTCTCCCGGACCGCCTATAAGGAGGTCATTATCCGCTCCGCCGCGCAGCATATCATCTCCCGGTCCAGCGAGTAACGTATCCGCATTAGCACCGCCGAGAAGGGTATCGTCTCCAAAGCCGCCACTGAGCATGTCGTAACCGGTGCCACCGATTAGAATATCGTCGCCGTCACCTCCACTGAGCACGTCATCACCCGCATCGCCTCTCAGTACATCCTGACCATCTCTTCCAAAAATTGAATCATTGCCTAATCCCCCGCTCAAGTCATCGTTTCCGTCTGCGCCGTCCAATGTATCGTCTCCCTCCCCCCCTCGAAGAACGTCATCATCGTCTCCACCGTCCATATCATCGTTTCCAGGTCCTCCCAGAAGCACATCAAATCCATCTCCGCCATCGATGATATCATTCCCGTCACCGCCCGAGGCCGTATCGTCACCGGCTCCCCCGTCGAGCATGTCGTCTCCCGAGTTACCATGTAGGTAGTCTACACCCATCCCCCCGTCGAGTACGTCATTTCCTTCCTCGCCTCGGAGATCATCGTCACCATCTTCACCGAACATCCAGTCTCTGTCACTACCTCCGACCAGATAATCATTCCCAATACCACCTTCCATTACATCCGACCCACTTCCTCCGTGGAGAACATCGTTTCCTGCGCCTCCTTTAAGGTGGTCATCTCCCGCTTCTCCCCAAAGTTGATCATCCCCCATTCCGGCTTCTATGAAATCATTCCCTTCGTCGCCTCGAAGTACATCGCTCTTATCGGTTCCTTTTAATGTGTCGGCTCTAACCGCAAACCAACTGGCGCTCGGAGAACTGCCGGGAAAAGAAAGATTGATAATGACAATTAGAATAACAGGAACGATGAGAAGCTTTTTCATGGCGATTTCCTCAAGAGTAGCGTCATGTTCTGATCCGTTAACGGCCGTTAAATGCTCCCAAGCGCTTGGAAATCAATGGTAGCGAGAACCTTGAATAATGGACTTTTTCTGCCTTCTAAGCGTGGGCCATACAGAGATACGTGTCGGGTCAATCACACGGTAAGTATTTCTCTTCACTAAAACACGGTTTTCCTAAAGTGTGCTCAATCTCGCAATGGGTCCAGCCATCATATCATTCGAGAATTGCGTAAAGTAAGGGGCATTGCACGTCACGGATATTCTATTCCGGCACTTTCTATATGAACAAATTCTTCCTGGGAGTGGACGTAGGCACTTCGTTCGTCAAGACGTGTATCTTTGACGGCGATTCGGGCGTGGTGATTGGAAAATCTAGTTTCCCCGAGTCAGAACAACCCATCGTTTCACTTCATCCTGGCTGGGCGGAGCAAGACCCTGAAATGTGGTGGGAAAATTTCAAAATGGGGTACGCAACCGTCGTTCGTGAGAATAACATCGACACGTCACTCATTGAAGCGATCGGCATTTCGTATCAAATGCACGGGTTGGTGATTGTAGACAAAGACCAGAACCTGCTTCGCGACTCAATTATCTGGTGTGATAGTCGCGCTACGGAGATTGGAGAGGCTGCGTTTTCCTCTATTGGGGAAGAGAAGTGCTTGACTAATCTCTTGAACTCTCCTGGTAATTTTACGGCCTCCAAACTGCGGTGGGTCAAAGAAATCGAGCCTGATACGTTCGATCGGATTTTCAAATTTATGCTACCGGGTGACTACATTGCATTGCGTCTGTCCGGTGAGATCACGACCACGCGTGGCGGACTTTCTGAAGGTGTGTTCTGGGATTTTCCCGAAGCGACGCTTTCGAAAGACGTCCTCGATTACTTTGAATTTGACGATGCCCTCTTCCCCGACATCGTTCCGACCGTTGGCGAACAGGTCCAGGTTTCCCCGGAAATAGCCGCAGAACTGGGTTTGCAACGAAACGTCCGAATCTCATATAGAACTGGAGATCAATCCAATAACGCTTTATCCCTCAACGTTTTACAACCAGGATGTACGGCTGTTACGGCTGGAACGTCCGGTGTCATCTATTCAGTTTCTGATGAGGACCTATCCGACACTCGCTCCCGGGTCAACACCGTTCTCCACGTAAACGACTCGCCAATCCAGAAGCGGAACGGAATGATGATCTGCATTAACGGGGCCGGCTCATCGTACGGATGGTTGAAACGAATTCTAAGCATAGAGTCCTACGAACAATTGAATAATCTCGCTGCTCAAGCTCCAGTTGGTTCGGACGGACTCATGATCTATCCGTTTGGTAACGGAGCGGAACGAATCTTTGAAAACCAGATCGTAAGCGCAAATATCCTACACATTGACTTCAACAAGCACTCGCCGGCTCATATCGCTCGTAGTGGGATCGAGGGAGTTGCCTGTGCAATGAATCTTGGGTTTGAGATTCTGAAGTCGAATGGGGTGAAGAGCCAGATGGTAAGAGCCGGGTACGCGAATCTCTTTCTTAGCGAGGCGTTCCAAACCGCATTTGCGAACGTCACGGAATTATCTGTCGAGTTATACGATACCGATGGCGCAGAGGGCGCTGCGCGAGGAGCTGCAATGGGAGTCGGATTTTATAGTAGCGAGGAAGACGCATTTTATTCACTTAATAAAATCGGTGTCATAGAACCTGAGAGTGAACTAATAGAACAGTACGGCGACTATTTTGAGGAGTGGAGTCAAAACCTCGAGCAGTACTTGAGATAAATCGATACGTAAACGTGACAACACAAATACAGTATTTCAACCACATTTCGCCCATCGAGTTTGAAGGGCCTGATTCCACGAACCCTTTGGCATTCCGTTACTACGAGCCAGATCGGGTGGTAGCTGGGAAAGCGCTTAGCGAGCACTTCAAGTTTGCCTGTGCCTACTGGCATTCGTTTGGGAACACAGGTGCAGATCCGTTTGGTGCACCAACGCGAAGATTCCCTTGGGACGATGAATTGGATCCGTTGACCAGAGCCAGGCGGAAAATGGACGCAGCCTTTGAATTCATGACCAAGCTTGGACTCGAATTCTTCTGTTTCCACGACTACGACCTGGTGGATGAGGGCGCTTCTCTTACGGAATCTGAACAACGACTCGACGTCATTACGGATTACGCGTTGGAGAACATGAACGCGTCGGGGATCAAAGTTCTCTGGGGTACAGCCAACCTTTTCAGCCATCCCCGCTACATGAACGGTGCGGCAACGAATCCCGACTTCAACGTGGTCGCCTATGCCGGCGCCCAGGTAAAACAGGCTCTGGACGCTACCATCAAGCTCGGCGGCGAGAATTACGTCTTCTGGGGAGGACGAGAAGGATACATGTCGCTCCTAAATACCGACATGAAACGTGAGCAGGAACACCTCGCCCGTTTTCTCCATATGGCCAAAGACTATGCCAGGAGCCGGGGCTTCAAAGGGACATTCTTCATCGAACCCAAACCGTGCGAGCCGAGCAAACATCAGTACGATTACGACTGCGCGACGGTCGTCGGTTTCATCAACCAGTACGATCTGGCAGATGACTTCAAGATCAATGTCGAAGTCAATCATGCTACCCTTTCCGGACATACGTTTCAGCATGAACTTCAGGTCGCAGCAGATGCAGGAATGCTCGGCAGTATCGATGCCAACCGCGGCGACTATCAGAACGGATGGGATACCGATCAATTCCCAAACAACCTGTATGAGCTCACCGAGGCCATGCTGCTCTTTCTTCGCGCCGGGGGTCTACAAGGCGGAGGAGTTAATTTCGACGCCAAGCTGAGAAGAAACTCCACGGACCTCGTCGACCTGTTCTATGGACACATCGGTGGTATGGACCTGTTCGCCCGAGCGTTCATTGCAGCAGACAAGATCCTTTGCGAGTCCCCTATGGAAGAGATGCGGGCTGAACGGTACGAGTCCTTTAAGTCGCCCGACGGACGTCAGTTCGAAAAAGGAGATCTGTCACTGCAGGATCTCCATCGACTTACTCTAGAAAACGGAAAACCGGCCCAGACGAGCGGCCGCCAGGAACTCTTCGAAAATATTCTCAATCAACACCTCTGATTGAGTTCCTCACATGTGGGAATAACAGTCGCAGCGCTATGGCTATGACCCCGGCATTGCGACGGAAGACGGCTCTCTGCCTGCGGGCGATCAACAATTCATCGAGTCTCTCCCGAGCTCTTCGAGAATTTGATCATGTGAAAGTCGCTTCCCGACCATTTTGATTCTGGGTTTCGTTCGAAGAGGGAGATCTGGAGAAACTTATTAGATATCCACGTCCTTTTTCCGCAAAATAAACAACCCATAGTGCCCACCCGTGACGACGATGATTCCACTCTTAAAAAAGGGATAGTTACTCCAGGATACCCCGCGTCCACCAACCGGCGATGTATCGAAGTATGCCGTTTCGAAGGGCTCCTCGGGATTTGAGATATCCAGAATTCGAAGGCCGGCGGCCGTGTTAGACTGATACATCAGATTACCCTTGACATATAGATTATGATCGGTTTCGGTGGTTTCGGCCACGAATTCTCCTGCGAGCTCCGGCTCATCGAGATCCGTGAAGTCCCAGATGAGCGTTCGTGTACCGTCGACGAGATCACGCGCTTCATCAAGTTCATCGTTCAAATAAAAGTAGCGATGATCGTCGGTTAGCCAACCCTGGTGAGCGTAGGCAACCCCGGGATAGTCGGCCATGGCGATTCCTACCGGATTGTCTTTGTCCGTCACGTCAGCGATGGATATCGCCGTCTCGTTTGCACCGATGCAGATTTCGTGGCCTTGATAAGCAGTGTCGGGGCCGTGATAAATAACGCATTGGGCATCGTGTGAATAACCTGTTCCGCGGCGACCTGATACACCGTCGCTGAAACAGCCCGCAAAGGTCGGGTTTGGAGGATCGCTCAAGTCGATCATGTGCAGGCCACCTCCACATGTCTCCCCGCCCGCGCTGCTTCCCACCGAATAGGCAAAACCAGTGTCTTCGTTGATGACGATGTTGTGTGCGCTGAAAATACCCGCGTAGTGGGCAGTCTCCTCAAATACGACCGGCGGATCTTGAACATTCCGAAGCTGGCGAAGATCGAAAATCTGAATGCCGTGCTCTCCGGCTCCGTCCGAGACAATGTATGCGTGATCCTTATACACTTTCATGTCCCGCCATGGGCTCATATTCGCCGTTTCAGGCATGTCGAGTTCTCCCAAAAAAATCGGATTGTACGGGTCGCTCACGTCCACAAAAGAAGTCTGATTGGAGAGACCTACGATCGCGTATTCTCGGCCTGTCTCCAGGTCCTCCCATCCCCACAGATCATTCGTCCGAATACCCCGGTCTGCGCCGAGGTCCTTCATTGACACGAACGACATCATATCGACGTCTTTGCATGGAAAATCGCCGGATACTTCCTTTTCGCATTCTATTAGCTCTCCAGCGATGGAATCGTACCCGAAGATGTCATTGACGACCGGGTCTCCGTGAAACCAGGTGTTGTCCATACGCGCTAGAGGAAACGCCACCCCCGCCCGATAGTCATATCCGGTCGAACCGATTACCGCAACGCCCTCATTGGCGGCCAAGGTGACTCCGTACTGACTCAAATCCGGGAGTGGGGGCTGGTCCATGAGCCGGCTGGCTCGGACGGATAACTTCTCCGGGTCGAGATCAAACTCGTAAACGGTGCCCGAGCCCCGTCGTCCTCCGTAGCCTGGGGCTCCGATCCACAATTGATTTCCGGCGGCCGTCATGGATGAACCAAAGCCAGCACGAGGCTCAGCACTAAATGGTGAAAATTGATCGCGGAATATCCACCGACCGGACTCGATATCGGATCCAAAATTGAATACGGTTCCAATTCCGTTTGCATACCCGGGAGCTCCCACTCTGACGACGTTCTCGTTGAGAAGAAGCGAGGATCCAAATCCGTTGCCGTCCGCGGAATGGGGCGCTTGGATCGATCCGTGGTTCTTCCATTCTCCGGATGTCTTGTTCCGAGAGAAGGCGTAGACGGCGCCGGCTCCGTTAGCGGCTCCTGGGGCAGAAACAAGAGCCTCTCCGCCCCCTATCGCCAGCACACTGCCGAAGCCATCACCGAATTCTATCCCTTCCGCCTCCAGGCTTCCAGCCGCGTTCCAAGTATCGCCGTCTGTGTTTTCGAATACGCTTACCGAACCTAGTGCGTCTGGACTACTCGGTGCACCCACCAATATGACGGCCGTGTCCAACGCAACTGCTGACCCGAACTGTTCACCTGAGCCTGTCAGCTGCGCGACTTCAACCCAGACTCCGTTCTTGCTACGTTGAAATACATAGGCTTTATTCGCCTTCGGTGCGCCGACCACCATCGTTTTGTCATGGATCGCAATTGCACTCCCGAAACCATCCACGGCGCCGCCCGAGTCAATCGCTGAAATTCGATGTACCTCTTCCCACTCTCCGTCGGCAACCTGCCCAAAAATGTAGACGGATCCGGGTACGGCCGGGCTGTTTCCATCTCCGACCACAACGTATTCACCGTAAACGGCGACGGCCGAACCAAACTGTTGAGCAAAACCAGGAACGACTAGCGTTAGCGTGCACGCAAGACCGAGGATGGAGCGTTTCATTCGGGGAGACCGGGACGGGTTCGTGGTGATTTTTACTCGTGATTTATCCGCAGCCCCCAATTAACACCGACGGAGGCAATTACACAACTACCATCCCGAAACGGAGCAGCGAAATTAGACGGAAACCGCGTTGAGCAGATCTGCCTCCGACCATTCAGTCTCGACTTCTTTGTGGCCCATAAAGAAACCGTATATGCGTCGAAGGGCAGGAAAAACAACCATCTGCACGCCGACTGCGAGTCCGATTCCAGAGATAAGGAACCCGATCAGATCGAGGCACACGGAGAGTTGTTGTATACTAAAAGTCACGGATGTATCGTAGTTCAGCCATCCGCTTCTCTCGATTCCACTCATTACAAGGAAAGTGCAGAAGGCAAGGAGCGAAATGTGGAAGACATAGATGCCCTTGTTGATGAGGCCGCAGTATTTCTCTAGAACACCTGAGTATTTCTGCGACAAGATGTAAACCTGCAGGCGCATTCCGTTCACTCACCCGACGAAGCCGGAAAAACCGTGCGTTTCAGAAACATCCGGCTTTGTGAGATAATCTGAATAACCGTCTGGAAGTTGGACGACGCACACGTAACGTTCAACCCGGATGAAGCTCAGTTAACCTCAATCGACCACGTGCATGAGTCTGGAAAAGACCCCGTTGGGAGTCACGAGCCGGTATGCATACACACCGCTAGACAACTCGCCGAGATGTAGCCGTTTTCGGTAGTGCCCGGCAGGCATCTCGTCGTCGAAGAGAACACGGACTTGACGTCCCATAAGATCATAGACGACGAGGGATACGTGCCCTTCTGTTGATATCCCAAACGAAAAAGTCGTCTGCCCTCGAAACGGGTTCGGGTAATTCGAATTCAGGTAGGGGGTATCTTCGATGACAAACGTCTTTGGGTCCGAAGAAGGCGACAGATTCCCGAAAGCATCTGTATGTACGGCGGTAATAATGTGAGTCGCTTCACTCAACGGGCTCGTCAGCTGTATCGACCAGACACCGCCCGTGACGGTGGCCGTCGGTGTCAGGATACCATCGACGTTGGACGTGAGTGTGATGGTTCCGCCGTCTTCACTCGCGGTCCCCGAAATCACGGGGGTCGTGTCGTTCGTCGGCGAAGCGGGCGTGGTGATGATGGGCGTCGCAGGCCCGGTTCTGTCGATCGTCAGACTGAGCGTATTGGAGACCAGATTGTTCGTCCCCGCGACATCGGTGAGCTGATCGGCTGCGATGCTGACTGTGAGCGATTCTCCATCGTTCGGCACTGCAACCTCGAACGTGAAGTGTCGATTATCTCCCGTGTTGACGAGGTTTTGGGCGGTGCCGCTCGAGATGCTCACGTCACTGAGCGCGAAGGTGGCCGTGTCGATGGCCTCGCCGAAGTCAATGGTAATCATCACGGGACCCGTATTCGGAAGACCTGACATCGCAGAAGCAATCGTAGGTGTTGGAGGCGTAATGTCGATCCTAATACTTCTCGCAACAGAGGAAGGAGACAGATTCCCAGCCGCGTCGGTATGAGTCGCCGTAATCGCGTGGGTCGCCTCGCTGAGCTCGCTCGTCAGCTGAATCGACCAGTTACCACCCGTGACGGTAGCCGTCGCGATGAGCATGCCATCGATATCGGATAGGAGTGTGATCGTGCCACCGTCCTCGCTCGCCGTTCCCGAAATCACGGGGGTCGTATCGTTCGTCGGCGACGGGGGCTGTATAATAACGGGTACCGCTGGAGGCGCTCCGTCGATGGCCAAATTGACGGTGTTTGATTCTAGATTGTTCGTACCTGCGGCATCGGTGAGCCGATCGGCAGCGATGCTCACCTCGAGCAACGCCCCTTCTGTAGGCGATGCAACCTCAAACGTGAAGTGCTGATCATCTCCGGAGTTGACGAGGATCTGCGCGGTCCCGCTCGATATGGAGATGTCTCCGAGGTCGAAAGTGGTGGTGTCGATCGCCTCGCCGAAATCAATGGAAAACGGTACCTGTTTCACATTCGTCGGACTAGTCATTGGCGACGCGATTGTTGGTGTTGGAGGCGTAGTGTCAACAACCAGTACCATCGCATCTGAAGCGAGAGACGTATTTCCTGCTGCATCGGTATGGATCGCGGTAATGGAGTAGATCGCTTCATTCAGCTCGCTCGTCAGCTGAATCGACCAGGCGCCATCGGTGACGGTGGCCGTCGGTGCGAGCACGTCGTTGATGTCGGTGGCCGTCAGTGCGAGCACATTGTCGATCTCGGATATGAGTGTGACTGTGCCGCCGTCTTCGCTTGCGGTCCCTGAGATCACGGGGGTCGTGTCGTTCGTCGGCGACGAGGGCGCGGTAATCGCGGGCGCCGCCGGTGGCGATCTATCGATGGCCAGATTGATGGTGTTTGATGCGAGATTCATCGTGCCCCAAACGTTAGTGAGAGCATCGGCTGCGATACGTATCGCGAGTAGTTCCCCATCGGTGGGCGCGGCGACTTCGAGCGTGAAGTTCTGATCGTCGCCCGTGTTGACGAGGTTCTGCGCGGTGCCGCTCGAGACGCTCACGTCACTGAGTGTGAAAGTGGCCGTGTCGATGGCTTCGCCGAAGTTGACGGTCACGGGGACGGGGTCGGCGTTCGTGGGACTCGTCTCGACGGACGCGATGACGGGCATTGGAGCGGTCGTGTCAATGACCAGTAGCGTCGCACCTGACACAATCGATGTATTACCCGCCGCGTCGGTACAAATAGCGGTAATGGAGTGGGTTCCCTCGCTGAGCGCGCTTGTCAACTGAATCGACCAGGCGCCGCCTGCGACGGTCGCCGTCGGCGCGAGCACGCCGTCGATATCGGATATGAGCGTGATCGTGCCTCCGTCCTCGCTCGCGGTCCCTGAAATCACGGGGGTCGTGTCGTTCGTCGATGAAGCGGGCGCGGTAATGGCGGGCGCCGCCGGGGCGCTCGTGTCGACGACGAGCGTCACGGACGTCGAAGCCCCGGACGTATTGCCGGCGGCGTCGGTATGGGTGGCCGTAATCGCGTGGGTCCCCTCGGTGAGCACCGTGGTGAGCGTAATCGACCAGGCGCCAGTGGCGACGCTTGTCGTCGGCGCGAGCACGCCGTCGAGGTCGGAGGTGAGCGTGATCGTGCCGCCGTCTTCGCTCGCGGTCCCTGAAATCACGGGGGTCGTATCGTTCGTGGGCGACGAGAGCGTGGTGATGGTGGGCGCCGCCGGAGTCGTTGTGTCAATGACCAGTGGCGTCGCACCTGACACAATCGATGTATTACCCGCCGCGTCGGTATAAATAGCGGTAATGGAGTGGGTCCCCTCGCTGAGCGCGCTGGTCAACTGAATCGACCAGGCGCCGCCTGCGACGGTGCCTGTCGGCGCGAGCACACCGTCGATATCGGATATGAGTGTGATTGTGCCGCCGTCTT
>JADFHF010000050.1 GCA_022567305.1 Bacteroidota bacterium
AGACTAAGACCTCTCCCCCAGAAATTAACCTCGATCACCACTGAGTGTACCCATCTGAACACGATTGTCAATTAATTATTCTCTCTAACACACCTCCTCAAAATGAACCGACAGCTCACAGGGGGGAGGGGATCGCGTGCATTTCTCTTTGCTCTCAGAGAACCGCTCATGAACTCGCCGGACATACGCAGTGCTCCGGTTATAAACGGAAAAGGAGAAAGCGTCAGTCTAATCGACCGAGTCGCATAACGGGACGATGTGGCGTAGCCTGTGGATCAAGGCGTGTTAGGCCGCCTCGTTGACCTCCCGAGCCGCTCGATTCCCTGATTCGAAGGCCCCTTGCATCCACCGAATCCACGCGGATGTGTGATCGCCCGCGAAATGCACCCGCCCGTCCGGCCGTGGTATGTGTGGCCACAGTTCACCCATTTGCCCCGGCCTATACCAGGACGAAGCGCCAAGGGACCACGGATCCTCATCCCAAATCTTCGATATTCCGCCTTCGAAGTTTTCCCGGATCCCCGGGAAAACTTTCTCCATCTGCTCAAGCGTAAAGCGGATTCGCTCGCTTTCGTTCAGTTCCATCAGCCGCCGGGCATCCGGTCCACCCGTGTAGGATTGCAATATGCCTCGAGTACCCGGCTGAAAATGGGTAATATCAAAAATGCGTTGAATTGGGAGATCCGTGTCCGCGTAGACAATCCCCTCCTCGAGCCAGAACCTCTTCCGGCACTGCATGGACACCCGGGCATGGGACTTGTACGGCAATTCCCTGATCGCCCTCTGTTTCCCAAGCGAGAAAGGGGGAGAAACTTCGATGTGCCTAAGCACGGAAAAAGGGATTGCGCAAATCAGGTAGTCCGCCGCTAACGTGCGGTTCGTATCCGCCTGCAAGAAAACCACGCGCACGCCTTGTGCGTCGTGCTCTATTCTGACGACGGGCGCCCCGTAGCGGATCTTCTCTGAGAGGCGCACGGCGAAAGCCTTCGGGAGTAGATCGTTGCCACCCTTGATGCGGTACCAATTGTCCTCTGGCGGTCCCGTTCCCGCCCTGTCACGAAGCACGGTAAGTCCAGGCCGTGATTGAAGCAGCGAAAGAAGTGGGGCCAGTCTCTTTTTCTCTCTACTGATCGTGACGGTCAGTTTCTTGCCTGTCTTTTCCCTACAGCAAGTTGAGGGGCGACTCTTTTTACCCCTGGCGCTTACCAAAACATTTGCGATAGGAGCGTCTGCCATACTGGCCGTGACGCTCATCCCTGCTCTCATGGTTCTCTTGATAAAAGGAAAAATACCTTCAGAAGAAAAGAACCCTATCGCTCGCTTCTTTATTCGAATTTACCGACCAGTAATACGATTTGCGCTGCGGTATCCCGCAGCACTTCTTATTGGATGTAGTGTGTTGATTCTTGCCACAATTCTGCCCGTTCAGAGAATATTGTTAGGGAAGACTTTCCTTCCCTTTGTCCAAATTGGATCTGAATTCATGCCACCGCTCAACGAAGGAGATTTACTGTACATGCCGAGCACTCTTCCCGGCGTATCTCCGCAAAAAGCCAAGGAATTATTACAGGAGACGGATCGAATCATCGCCTCCTTTCCAGAGGTTGAAAGCGTTCTCGGCAAAATAGGACGTGCCGAGACTGCGACCGATCCGGCACCTCTGTCGATGTTGGAAACGATGGTTATTCTGAAACCGAAATCGGAGTGGCGAAAAGGACTGTCCATGAGGGACCTGATTCGTGAGATGGACGATGCCACCAAGCTTCCAGGCTTGACGAATCTCTGGACCATGCCGATTAAGAACCGTACTGATATGCTGGCCACGGGAATAAAGACCCCGGTTGGAATCAAGGTCGCTGGTCCTGACTTGCGGACGCTCGAGCGTATTGGCGAACAAATCGAGTTGGCGCTTCGATCCGTCGAAGGAACACGATCCGCCTACGCCGAGCGGGTCATGGGTGGATCATTCCTGGATATCGATATCAATCGTAAAGAAGCGAGTCGATACGGACTTACTACAGGAGACGTTCAGGATATAATCTCGACTGCTATCGGCGGGCAAATCGTAACGCGCACCGTTGAAGGCTTAGAGCGTTACGGTGTGAACGTTCGCTATCCACGCGACCTCCGTGATGACCCCTCGAGCCTGCGCAACGTGCTGGTCCCGATTTCGGGTGGCGCATCTGTGCCTCTAGGGCAGTTGGCAAGTTTGAGTCTCGTCGACGGCCCGCCAATGATCAAGAGCGAAAATGCACGCCCGAACGCATGGATATACGTTGATATCGAGGACGGCGTGGATCTTGGGTCGTACGTCGAGCGGGCGAAAGAAGCAGTACTCGTGAATGTCAAACTGCCTCCGGGCTACTCTCTAAAGTGGAGTGGCCAATTCGAATACATGGAGCGTGCGAATCGTCGATTAGCGGTACTCATCCCGATTACGCTCGTGATCATCTTCTTTCTTCTTTTTGTTCATTTTAAAAACGTCACTCAGGCGGTCATTCTGCTAGCTACGCTACCCTTTGCGGTAATTGGCGCCGTCTGGTTGATGGTATTTATGGATTTTAATATGAGTATAGCTGTAGGCGTAGGGTTGATTGCGGTCTCCGGTCTAGCCGCGGAAACGGGCGTTGTGATGCAGCTCTATCTGAATGAAGCAATCCACCGCTACCAGAACGAAGGGAGATTAAAGACACGCTCCGCTCTAATTCGCGCACTCGAAGAAGGAGCCGTTCAAAGGGTTCGCCCGATCCTGATGACGGTATTCACAACGATCATCGGGCTGCTGCCCATCATGATTGGAACGGGACCCGGGTCCGAGGTGATGAAACGCCTAGCGACTCCGATGGTGGGGGGACTTATTACATCTACCGTTCTATCGCTAGTCCTAATTCCGTCTATCTACGCAATCGTGTATGGTGCGCGACTCAAACGAACGTCGTCGGGGATCCAAACATGATTCGCAGCTCGCGAGAAACAATGCAAAAAAACAAGCAAAACAATGAATTCTAATAAAACCATTCTAATCCTCCCGGTCATCCTGGGAATCTTCTTCATCTCGGGGTGTGGAAGTGAGGATATGATGCCAATACACAGTTTCACCTCAGATTCTTACACTGTGGATATTTTGACGCCTGATGGGACCCTAAAGAGCGGCGACAACTCTGTATCAATTCGTGTTCTTTCGCGGGACGCATCGGTGGAAGTATCTGGCGCCGAGCTCATGTTCTCAATGCCCGCGATGGGAAACATGCCTTACATGGAAATGCAGACGATATTTACTGAGACACAGCAGACGGGTGAGCTTAATGGGAAATTGAATTTCCCTATGGGAGGTAGTTGGACTGGGCACTTTCAACTATTCGCGGGAGAAGATCCAATATCCGCGACATTCTCGATTCGGGTCGACTACTAGGAATGGTCGCATTTCTCAGTTTTCGAGGAAGAGCTGCTAGTGGATGTACGTCTCCAACCAGACATGTTACTTCGCGTCTTGGATGGCCGAATAGGCGACGTCAAAGACCTCGTCACCATCTATATATACCGTGAGCTGATTTCCGTGGGAGGCTCCGCCGACATGCTTTTTACGTGATTCTGACGCCAGATCTAGGCGCAACCATTATCCCTGCTGACGCCAATAGGCGTTCAACCCAGCGTAATGTCCAATATCATCATCACCGTAAAGCCACCGAGTGCGCCCATCGTTGCGATGTCCTCATTGCCGTGACATTGTGATTCTGGAATCAACTCTTCGACGACAACATATATCATCGCTCCTGCCGCGAATGCCAACGCATATGGAAGAATCGGTGCCATGGCCATGACCGCGGCGGCCCCGAACACCGCGGCCACCGGTTCAACAACTGCGGACAACTGACCATACCAGAAACTCCTCAATCTGGATACTCCTGCACAACGTAGCGGTAGTGCAACAGCGATTCCTTCTGGAAAGTTTTGTAAACCAATACCAAGAGCCAGCGCGACAGCGCCGCCAAAAGTGGTGCCTGTCCCCGTATCCAAATGCACTGCAACAGCACCGAAGGCAACTCCCACGGCGAGGCCTTCAGGGATATTGTGCAATGTGATAGCGAGAACGAGCAACGTTGCTTTTTCCCACTTCGTCTTGACACCTTCTGCGTCGGTCTTGGGGAAACCTGGATGTAAATGTGGGAGAAATTTATCTGCCAGTCGAAGAAACAGGCCGCCCATAAGGAATCCTACGGATGCCGGTATCCAGGTCGGTACCCCCTGCGCTTCAGCCATGCTTATAGCCGGTAACAGGAGTGACCAGAAACTTGCAGCAATCATTACACCCGCGGCAAAACCAAGAATTGTGTCGAGAACAGCTCGCGACATTTTTCCTACAAAAACCACTACTGCAGCGCCGACAGCCGTCACTGACCACGTAAACAGACCAGCAATAAGGGCCTGTGAAACAGGGTTTAATGATTGTAACCAGTCGATCACGGACTATCGAAATCATATTCAATCGAAAGATTGAAATTCTTCAGATTATCAACTGTAAGGAAAGGACCCGCTAAGCGCGTCGGGCAAACTCCGAAAATGGCGTCAGGGCATTTCGCACAACAGGATCGTACCGGTGGTGACCTCTGGCCGAGGCACTTTGATTTAATTTCTCGTACATGTTCTAATTTAAAAGTGATCACTCTTCCTTTCTCATCCTCCAATGATGACTCTCGTCAGCCGAGCTTTGCGAGGAGATCGTCCTTGGCTTGTGTTGAAAGACACTCCTGTGCCTTTGGAAACACGACATTGTTTTCTCTGAAAATGTGAAGACGAAGAACGTCCACCAGGACCTTTCCCTGCTCAACAGCGGCATCCAGTGCGACTGCAGCTGAAGGAGGGTCGGGCAGTCTGGAAGCGAGCCCGAAGAAATTGAACGTCACGGCAGCCAGTTGCAGAACCTTGATGTGATCATCTTCAAGCAAATCGACCGCCGTTCGTCGCTCGCTGCTCTGGCTGTGATCTCCTTCTTCAAGTAGACGTTTCTGCAGAGGTTGAAAAAGAAATTTCTCTTCCTTGTAATTGTGCACGACAATTACCTCGTCGAATGCACGGAAGAAATCGCTTAGTTGCTGATGTAGATCTCTGCTGAATCCTTCCTCTGAGATCGCAATGAGCACCTTCTCGAAGGAATCCAGATGGTTTACTATGGCGTCGTGCTCATCCATAAGCTGCTGAATGAACGGATGCATCGAGTCGTAGTCGATTTCACCGGCTCCCGGCGGTGAGTAGGCGTCCGGTGGATCCATTGGTGAGAATTCTGCTTCATCCAGCGCCTTCTCAGCGTTTCGAAGAAGCGGATCGATATCCTTAAGTTGTTTCAGGTCAATCATAATATCGTGTTCAGTTCAGCATTTGATTTCACTGTTCTTGCGCGCGTAAAACCACCAGTTGAGCGCTAGACAAATGCAGTAAAAGACGGCAAAGCCGTAAAGAGCGTACTCAGCATGGCCTGCGCCGATTTGCTGGCCGAATACACGAGGGATGATAAAGGCGCCGTATGCAGCGATGGCCGATGTCCATCCGAGAACCGGTCCTGCCTGCCGTGCTTCGAAGATGTATGGAATGCTTCTAAACGTTGATCCGTTGCCAATCCCAGTGGTAATGAACAAAATCAGGAAGAGAATCAGGAAAGGGAAGAAGTATGCTTCAGGCGCTGCGCTCTGACCGGCTTTTACGACGAAAAACGCTACGCCCAGTGCCGCCATAATCATGGCGACTGTCGTCCATTGAGTTACCTTCGATCCGCTATTGACCTTGTCCGAAACCCAACCTCCAAGCGGCCGGATGAGTGAGCCGACGAGCGGTCCAAGCCATGCATACATAAACGGATTCGGAGCATTTGGATTGATCGATCCATCGGGTAGGCTGCCGAAAACGTCCTGGATCAGTTTGGGGAAAGCAGCGGAATATCCGATGAACGAGCCAAACGTCATCGTGTAGATGATCGTCATGATCCAGTTGTGCTTATTTCCGAAAATGGCAAACTGCTTGTTCAAACTCTCCTTCAGTTCGCCGGGAGAGAGGACCTTCATGAGAAGAACCGTCAGCGCGATTGTGATCGGCAGTACGATCCACATATTCCATTTAAGTCCGAGCAGCAGATACAGCCCCACACCGGCGGCTACCATACCAACAAGAAGCAAGAACAGGATTTTCCCGAGAGACACGAGCGTATGCTGGGACTTTGGAGAAACGTGCGAGAGGTTTTTCATCCAAAACCAGGCAGCAATCGCAAAAAACGCAATCAACGGCACCCAGGTGAATCCAGCATTCTGAATGTAGACGAGCGTACCCGCAGCCTTGTCGCCAATCGCCGCGGGAAGTGCAATGCCATCTCCGCCCACGGCTCCAAATACAGCAAAACCCATTGCAAGCGGCAGTAGGAGCTGCATCACACTCACACCAAGATTGCCGAGACCGGCATTTACACCCAGCGAGGAGCCCTGTACGCGTTTGGGAAAGAAGAAACTGATGTTGGACATGGACGAGGCGAAGTTACCGCCTCCGAATCCTGACAGAGCGGCTAACACGGCAAATGTCATATACGACGTCGACGGATTCTGCAAGGCCATTCCGACGCCGACCGTTGGAATGAGGAGCAGTGCCGTGGTGGTAAAAATCACATTGCGACCGCCACCGATTGCAATCAGGAAAGAATTGGGTATGCGCAACGTTGCGCCGGCTAGACCCGCGATCGCAGGGAGCGTATATAACAGCGCTGTGTTGGTTGCCGGATCCGGATCAAAGATGAACTCCAGATTCTGCATCTGCACAATGATGATGCTCCACATTATCCAGACGGCGAATGCCAAGAGAAGGCATGGGACGGATATCCACAGATTCCGAACGGCTATTTTCTTTCCTGTGGATTCCCAGAATTGGCTGTCTTCAACGTTCCAGTCCAAAATATTTGCCATTTCTACAACTCCTGGTATTGTTTCTTGGGGTATCTACCCAACGCTGGTGT
This sequence comes from Bacteroidota bacterium, assembly GCA_022567305.1. GTDB lineage: Bacteria > Bacteroidota > Rhodothermia > Rhodothermales > UBA10348 > SMXL01. The sequence goes on from JADFHF010000050.1 coordinate 6,992, forward strand.
CTGCTCGCTCCATCTGCTTCATGAGCTCCGGTACCTTCTCCTTCATCATTCGCTGTACGACGCGATGCATCCAGACGAGGCAGACCAGTGAGATAATGAATATGAACATCCATGCACTCGTCCAGAGGCCCGTCCATTCGAGCAGATATCCGAATATGATTGGACAGAAAAATCCGCCCAGTCCTCCCAGAACGCCGACCATTCCACCGACTACGCCAATCTCTTCCGGGAAATAATCGGGAATGTATTTGTACACACCTGCCTTCCCGATCCCCCAGATGCTACCGATTAGAATTACAAGGCCCGCGAATACCCACACGTTGGCTTGAAAATAGATGCGCGTAATTCCTTTGGCGATCAGCTGCTTCTTGGATACGTGGTCTCCCACCGCGACGACGGGCTCCTGCCACACATCTTTCGTGGGGAAAATGAGCGTCCTTTCGTCGACGTTGTCGAGTTTTCCGGACGAAGGAGTCAAAACGTAGTCACGATCATCGACGCTGATGGATGTCTCGGTAATGGCCGTGACCATTCCGCTGGCCTGAGCCATAACGCCGCGACCAGGAGATGATATCTCCATTTGAGGAACAATCAACATGAAGCAGATAAGTACAGAGCTTCCCAGTACCCAGTACATCACCCGCCTGGCGCCCAGTTTATCAGACATCCAGCCGCCTGCGGCGCGCACAACACCGGATGGAAAGCTGAACAGGGCTGCAAAAATGCCAGCAGTAACCAGCGGCAATGCATATACGTTGACGAAGTAGGGTACAAGCCACTGCGAGAAGGCAACAAAACAGCCGAACACAAGGAAATAGTACAGACCAAATCGCCACACTTGAATATTTTTTAGCGGCGCAAGCATGCCTTTGAGCGTCTTGTCAGACAGTACCGGCTTCTTATTCTCCGTAAAAAGAAGGAAAATGACTCCCATAGCGAACAGGGTGGCCGCATAAATTTGCGGAAGATGCCGCCATCCTTCCAGGTTCGTACCTCCATCAGTCAGCCAGTTCAACATGCTTGGTGCAAACAGGGTAGTCAGCGCTGCACCTGCATTGCCCGCGCCGAAAATGCCCAACGCTGTTCCCTGCCATTTCTTTGGATACCAGACCGACGTGAACGCAATGCCAATCGCGAAGCTGACTCCGGTTAAGCCGAATCCAAAACTGGCCAATGCGAACGTGAAAAAGCTGTTGGCGTACGAAAGAAGGAACATCGGGATAGCGCAGAAGAGAAGCAGAAGGCCGTAGACCGGCTTCCCGCCATATTTTTCTGTCAGAATGCCGGCTGGAAGGCGAAAAAGGGCACCCGTCAAAACAGGAATACCCATCAACCAACCCAGTTCAATCGGCCCCCAGTCGAACACTTGGCTATCAATGAGAAACGTTACCAGCACGCCATTCAGCATCCAGGCTGCAAAGCAGATCGTGAACGCGAACGTGTTGAAAAAGAGGATTTTTCGGGACCGAGAGGTGACCTGTTCCTGCATAGGTACAGCTTATTGATAGCTCTGCATTGACGGACTAAACGGCCTCGTTGCTACTCAGGTATTTTTTGGTCTCGTTACCGTCCACCCTGTTTTCGGATCACGGATGGCTTCCTTCTTCCAGTTCCATATCACCCGCTGATAAGGTCGCCACAGGTAGTGCACGGGCACCACAAGAAGATGAACCAGTCGAGTGAACGGAATAAGAAGGACGATCAGATACGCTCCTACGATGTGTAATTTCATCGATAGGGGTAGTGCCACGATAGCACCGGGTTCAGGCTGGAGAATAAGAATGGATCTCAGATAGGGAGTGATGGATGCGGCAAACCAGGAAGATCCCCAGCGGAAATTAACAGCCGACCAGAGGCCCAGAATTGTTTGAGCGAGCAGCAACGAGATGATCACAATATCCATTGGACTCGTTACGGAACGAATTCGGGAGCTGGCAAATCTTCGAACGATCAGCATTACAAGGCCCCAGAGTACGCTCAGTCCAAATACTAAAGCGGTCACCTCGAGAACCAGCAGCCTGACCGGTTCACTGTTCCACGCCAGTACGCCGCTCGGGATCAAAAAAGCCGCCAGATGTCCGAAGAACAAAAAGAGAAGGCCCCAGTGGAACGGCATCGATCCCCAAAACAGGGTCCGTTTCTCGAGGAAACCCGAGGAAAGTGTCGAATATTTGAATTTCGTCACCCGATAGCGATAAATCGTCCCTACGAAAAAAACGACCATCGCGATATACGGCAGTACGATAAACAGGAAAGTTTCGAGAGCTTGCATGGTCTCTTTGTGTTCTGGTATTCTGGTATTCGCTTAGGCGTCTTCTGCTTCCAATCTGATTTCCGTTCCGATGCCCTTGAGGAACACGGAAGAGGTTTCAGTCACTTTTTCAGTCGAAAGACGAAAGTCATTCTGAATGACGGTGTACAGAGCCGTGACAAGATGGCGATAGAGGGTACCGTCAGGAGCAGCTCCTTCGATCAAGGTCTTGTGATGCTTCAGATAGACCTTTTCTTTCTGGTCGATCTTGTCCAGACTGAACTCGTTGATAATTTTTCTCAGTGCCGGAGCAATGATGCGATCAATAAGTTCCTCTCGGAAATCGTCGTCCTTCAGCAGCGGGAGTAGACGGAGCACATTCGGTAGATGGTCCGCCAGTTCGTTATGGCATGGATTGTCGACCTGCGCGTGTTCGTTGTTGAGGTGCACGAGCATGGCTCCGCGCTTGTACTCATCCCCAAACAGCACGTATCCGATGTCGAGGGTCGTGATGGCCTGCACGTCAAACGTTCTGAGGTAGAGCTCTTGCATCCTGAAGATGGAAGCCTGGGACATGAAAGACGAAAAAGGCTCCAACCGGGCGGCAGCATCTGGATATTTTTTGCCCAGAAGTTTCTGAGCGCTCCGTACACGGTCTGCATAATGCTCGTCAGGGTAAACGAACAGCTCCGCTAGGATTGCGTAGTGGGAAAAGGGATGATTCATTTCGTACGAATTTTGATAAGGTTCTTACAGACCGCGGGAAGGACGCTCGTTGAATCCGAAACCGACAGAGCCTTTGGCGTCACCCGCATTTTCCAGCATCTCGATAGCCTGTTCACGGTGTGCCGGTGGAATGACGAACCTGTCGTCAAAGGTCGCCAGTGACGTCAGATGGTAAATGTCGTCGGCCATGTCGGCTTCGAGATTTACGTCTTTGAGTGTGGTCGCAACTTTTGTCTCGTCAATATCACCGACCGTCTTTCCACGACGGTGTATGCGCACCGCCATGAGCTTCTTGAGCCGATCGATGACCTTGCTTTCATCGCCCGCACTGAACATGTTTGCCATGTATTTGATGGGGAATCGGACTTGTTCGATCGTTCCCCACAGCTCTTCTGTGGTCGTATCGTAGAGCCAATTATCGGTCCAGTGCTTGGAGATGGGATTCAGTTTCTCGGCCTGTTCCGTATTGTTCACCTCCGTTATGGATGCCATCACCGGAAGAAGCGGCGGTACATAAAAGAGCATGGGAAGAGTGCGGAATTCCGGATGCAGCGGAAGAGCCAGCCCCCATTCCTTTACGAACTTGTAGACGGGTGACCTCTGGGCTGCTTTCAGAGTCGAGTCGGCCACGCCATTTTTCTTGGCGGCGGCAATTACTTCTTCGTCGAACGGATCCAGCAACATTTCCAGTTGCAGGTCCACGAGTTCACTCTCATCAGCCGATGCGATCTCCTTAATGCGATCTGCGTCATAGAGCATCACACCCAGATACCGAATTCTACCAACGCAGGAGTGCATGCACGCGGGAGCGTGACCGGCTTCCAATCGCGGATAGCAAAGGATGCATTTTTCCGACTTTCCGGTGTTCCAGTTGTAGTATGATTTTTTATACGGACACGCCGTGACACACATTCTCCACGCGCGGCAAACTTTCTGGTTGATGAGCACGATACCGTCTTCACCGCGTTTGTAGATCGCTCCTGACGGACAACTTGCAACACAGGCTGGATTCAGGCAGTGATTACAGATCCGGGGCAGGTAGAAAAACGCCATCTTCTCCAGCTGGAACATGGCTTCCTGTTCGCCAGGGGAAAGGTTAGCCAGATTCGGATCCTGACGGGCGTAATCGGGCGTGCCGCTCAGGTCATCGTCCCAGTTGGGACCCATCTTGATGTCGATGGGTTTTCCAGTTATAAGTGATACTGGTCTCGCCGTGGGCTGGTCGTCTCCCTCGGGAGACTCGATCAGGTCCAGATATTTGTAAGTGAACGGTTCGTAGTAGTCGCCGAGTACTGGAAGATGGGGATTGTGGAAGATGTTCAGCAGACCTCTGAGTTTTCCGGCTCCTCGAAGCGAGATCTCGCCTCCCTCCTCGCGCCATCCACCTTTATAGATATCCTGATCCTCCCATTTGGTCGGATATCCCGTTCCGGGCTTGGTTTCGACGTTGTTCCACCACATATATTCGGCACCTTTTCGGTCCGTCCAGATGTTCTTACATGCAATTGAGCATGTGTGGCACCCGATGCATTTATCGAGGTGAAACAGCATTGATACTTGGGATCTGACGTCCATTTTTATTTTGCTTGGTCCAGGCGTTGAGATTCAATTAGAACTCGACTTTGTCCATTTTCTTGACGACAACGTGTGTATCCCTGTTCGGAGCGGTCGGGCCCCAGTAATTGAAGTGGTACGTGAAGTGACCATAGCCTCCTGCGAGCAGGTTCGGTTTGAGGTGCGTACGGGTGAAGCTGTTATTGCCACCGGCACGTTTACCACCTCTCACCTGCGATTTGGGGATACTTATGGTTCTTTCTACGGCGTGGTAGACGATGCATACCCCTCGTGGAATCCTGGAACTGACGACCGCGCGTGTACAATAGACACCGTGGTCGTTGTAGACTTCCACCCAGTCATTATCCTCGATTCCCAAGTCGACCGCATCTTCTTCGTTTAGCCAACAGGGCTCCATTCCACGCGAGAGCGTTAGCATCCGAAGATTGTCCATGTACGTGGAATGGATGTGCCATTTTCCATGCGGGGTCAGGCAATTGAGTACCTTCGCATCGCCATCCTTCAGCGTCTCGCGCAGGTCCCCGAAGACCTCGGGCTTCGGTGAAGGCTTGTACGTGGGCAGGTGCTCACCAAAAGCGATATACATCTCGTGATCCTGGTAGAAATGCTGACGCCCAGTCAGCGTACGCCACGGTACGAGGCGCTCCACATTGTAGGTGAATGCGGAATACGCCCTGCCTTCGTTCATCAGTCCCGACCAGACTGGAGACGTATTGTATCGTCTTGGCTGGGCTTGCAAGTCCTTGAATGTCATGCGTACATCCCGGCTGCCTTCGGCCAGATCAGCCAATACGAGCCCCGTTTTTTTCTCCATGTTCTCGTATGCGCGCACCGTAGCAACGCCGTTGGTTAACGACGATAGATGTAACACCACGTTTGCCGCCGACACATCCTCCTTGAGTGAGGGATAGGTCTTACCGTCGATTTTCTCGACAGGGAAATGCGCCGACTCGATCATTTCATCGTAGAGATCTTCGCACATGTAATGAACTCCGTGCGCGCCAACTCCGTTCTTCCGAACGTTTGGACCCAGTGAGATAAACTTCTCGTAAATCTTGGAATAGTCGCGCTCAACGACCGCCAATTTGTGCATTGTCTGACCTGGGATGGCCTCACATTCGCCGTGGTACCAGTCCTTCACCGTCGGTTGAGAGATCTCATCCTTCGAGTCATGGGCCAGCGGGGACGCCACGATATCCTTTTGCGGCTCGGACAGGTGTGTGCTCGCCAACTCGCTCGTGACTCGCGCGAGCTCCTTGAAGATGTCCCAATCCGGTTTTGACTCCCACACCGGTGCGATGGCGGCTGACAGAGGATGGATGAAGGAGTGCATGTCCGTACTGTTCAGGTCATCCTTCTCATACCAGGAGGCTGCCGGCAGCACGATATCCGAATAGAGAGCAGAGGAGTCCATCCTGAAATTCAGGTCCACAACCAGGTCCATCTTTCCGACCGGGGCGATGTCGTGCCACTTGACCTCTTCGGTGGGCTGGTCGTGGATATCTTTTGCGATAACATTGGAATGGGTTCCCAGGTAGTGCTTCAGCAGATACTCGTGCCCTTTCATGCTTCCCGAAATCGCATTGCCACGCCAGATGTACCAGACCCTCGGATGGTTCACGTCCGCTTCGGGATCACCCACGGCATAATCCAACTCTTTCGATTTCAGTTTCTGCAGGACATAATCAACGATATCCTCATCGGATTTTGCACCGGCTTCGATCGCTTCTTTACTCAGTTCAAGCGGATTTTGATTGAACTGAGGATAGAACGGCATCCAACCCATGCGAACGGCCTTGTAAATCCAGTCTGCGTGATGCCCGTCCGTCCAATCGTTATCCGGCGTGGCGTTGTATTCCGAGTGGTACCCATCGTATCGATACTGACAGGTATTGATGTAGTGCCAGATTGGCGTCTGTTGCAATCTCGAAGGTCCCTGCCAATCCTTTGCAAACGCGATGCTGCTCCAGGAGTCCGTAGGCGCCAGTTTCTCCTGACCAACGTAATGATTGAGTCCACCTCCATTCTTTCCGACACAACCACAGAACATGAGTGCATTTATACCTGCGCGGTAGATGAGGTTGTTGTGGAACCAGTGGTTGACGCCCGCTCCGATGATGATTGAACATTTGCCTTCCGTGGCCTTGGCGGTCTGAGCCCACTCGCGGGCAAACTGGATCACCGTCTTCGAATCAACACCCGTAAAGATCTCCTGCCAGGCAGGGGTGTACGCCGCATCTTTATCCGTGTAGCTATCGGGATAAGCGCCTGTCAATCCTCGGTTGACGCCATACTGCGCCATCAAAACGTCGTACACAGTCGCAACCGTAATGCGGCCATTGGTAGAATCAATATGACGCACAGGTACACCGCGTCGTGTTTTGACATCCAGTCCAAACTCCTCGAACTCGACGTCCACTATCTCATCTTCCTGACCAAGGAGGGTAAGAGCAGGATCGTAGGTCTCGCCCGTTTCGGCATCCTCCAGCTTCATGTTCCAGTTGCCCTGTTTTGATTCCCACCGGTGTCCCATGCTTCCTTTGGGCATGACGAGATCACCGGATTCGGCGTCAATATTCAGGAATTTCCAGTCACCGTTTTCTGTGTCCGCGTACGTTTCAAGCCGGTTAGCCCGAACCATACGGGCGGGACGAACCACGTCGCCTTCCTTCTTGAGTTCGACCAGGTACGGACAGTCCGTATAACGTTTGACATAATCGATGAAGTAGGGGATCTGCTTCTCATGGTGAAATTCCTTCAGGATCACGTGAGTTACGCTCATCCAGAATGCGCCGTCGCTGCCGGCATGGAGAGGTACCCACTGATCGGAAAACTTGGATACCTGGCTGAAGTCGGGGGCGAATACCACGGCCTTGGTTCCGTTGTGACGGGCCTCGGCGAAGAAATGACAGTCCGGCGTGCGCGTCATATTCAGATTTGCACCCATCACTGCGATATACTTCGAGTTATACCAGTCGGCGCTCTCCGCAACATCGGTTTGCTCCCCCCAGGTTTCAGGAGAAGCATTTGGAAGGTCGCAGTACCAATCGTAAAAGCTCAGATTTACTCCCCCGAACAACTGCAGGAATCTGCTGCCGCCCGCATAGCTGAGCATGGACATGGCGGGAATGGGCGAGAATCCGATGACGCGGTCTGGACCGTACTTTTTAGCCGTATAAATATTGGCGGCAGCCATGATCTCCAGCGCCAGATCCCAGCTGACGCGTCTGAATCCTCCCTTACCGCGGGCACGTTGGTATTTCCTCCTTTTGCCCGCGTCATTTTGAATGTTTTCCCAGGCTTTGAGCGAATCGTGTGTCCGCATCTTTTCTACTGTATACAGGTCGATTAACGAGCCCCTGATAAGCGGATACTTGATGCGAAGTGGGCTGTAGAGATACCAGGAGAACGAGATACCTCGCTGACATCCACGCGGCTCGTAAGGTGGAAGAGAACTCTCCAACATGGGATAATCCAGCTGCTGGGTCTCCCAAACGACAATGCCGTCTTTTACATGGATCTGCCAGGAACATCCACCGGTGCAATTCACACCGTGGGTGCTTCGAACAACTCTATCGTGCTGAAAACGATTGCGATAGAATTCTTCCCACTGTCGGGTTTGTGGAGATACAACGTCTTCGATCCAGCTCATGATGTTACGGTGCTGTTCTTTTAGCTTGAATGCTCGAGGTACCCGTTAGGCAGTCTTAATTTGTCTCTTGTAAATCGTATGGTTGACCGTTTCTTTGGAACCACGCTGGCCTAGAAGAAAAAAGAAGCCGAGCAAGACGGCGATGCCAACCAAACCATATTGAAGGAGCACCGCGCCATAGTTTTGAGCCTCGGTACCGTCTTGATTCGCATCTACAAACTGCAGATAGTCGACAATTGCCGCTCTCTCTTGCTCCGTTACTTTTTTCCCCTCAAAAGCGACCCTCATAGGGGCAAACGGAGGATTCGCGATCATTGCATCCACACCAAAACGTGTCAGGCGTGGGACAGAATCGGTCAAGTCCCTGGCGAGTGATCCTCCAGTCATCACATCGCCTGTATTCAAATTGTGGCAGGCGATACATGCTGAGCCGCCATTCTGGAATCGTACCCGCCCGACAAACAGGTCCTGTCCCAACTGGATGTTATCCGGGAGAAGATCTGTGAGCTTAACCTCAACGGCAGGTTCATCCACCGCGCTTGCGTCGCCACGTTGCAAAGCGATGTATCCCAGTACAGCTCGGATATCATCGACAGATAGCGGCTGATCTGGCATGATGAATCCGTCGTATTCGGTAAGAAGCGCCTCTGCAACGGTGTCACCTTCATCAATCAGGGACTGTGCCGATTGGATCATATCGATGAGCCAGCTTTCGTCGCGCCTGGTGTGCACACCGGCAAGATCAGGGCCAATAAGCCTTCCCGCGCCAACCGTGTGACACGCGACACACGTCTGGTTAAAAAGAGATTCGCCCCGATCCTGGGCTGTCACCATGGTACTGGAAACGGCGACAACTATCATCGTCGCTACAAAGGAAAGAGATTTCATTTCTCGTCACGGCTGAATAGCTCAAACAGATCGTCTGGAAGTATCGCAGGTCACTTATTCTAGATGGATCGTGTCAGCCGAGCTGTGAAGAATCGTGTGCCCAACGGCAACGGTTGGTATAGCAGTGTGGTGGCCGAAGTTTTGTTAGAGGGAACAAGCCTGGTGTTCAGTCAGCAGTCTTTCCTCCAATTCGGTTGCCTTTGGAAAGAGGATGTTGTTCTCGAGGTGAATGTGCTGGTGAAGATCGTCTTCGAACTCCTCCAGCAGAGTGTATGCGGCCCGATAGGTGTTGCACGCGTGTTCGGGCGGCGTATAATCATTGGTCAACTTCCGAATCCCGCGCATGATGGATCCAGCACTCTCGTGTTCCTGCTCCATCATTCGAATAGGATTTCTCACTGTTCCAAACATCGGAGGGGTGAGTGATCGCCCACTCTGCTCATGTTTTTCCAATTCTTTCACATACGGAAACAGTATTCCCTCCTCTTTCGCCATGTGCTGCTCCAACTCGAGTGCAATTTCTCTGAACTGGACTGAGATTGAGACCAGGTCCGGATTACCAGCTCCGTGAACGCGCGCGACCTTCTCTGTCATCTCTCGCAACCCTGGAACACTTTCCCTTACATAATTGTGGTGGTGATTCACGATGTAGTCTGCGAGTACGCCAACGTCCAATTTGTCTGCCCGAATTGCTTCACCCTTTCGCCCTTTCTCAGCCAGTTCAAATTCAACCAGAACGTCGTTCACTGATACCCCTCTCTTTTTACATGCGGTCTCAAGGGTCCGTCCACCGGCGCAACAAAAATCAATTCCGTGTCTTTTAAAAACCGACGCCCGTCTAAAGTCTTCGGCAACCAGACTACCGATTGTTCGCTGAGAAATGTCCATCTGTGAGTGTGGGATAATTGAGAGTTTATCGATCATTCTTGAGCCCAACGGGCGTTTTTCAACTGTATACAGACGCGTTGTGTGTTGGGGGTATAGTTGTCTGAACTGCTTGTCAGATATACGTGTCTTTGTGCGAAGGCCTGAAGTATTCCGAGTAGCCAAAGGATAGATCAGATATACCCTTGCCTTTGTAAGACCCTGGATGGGATCATGGCGGGTGATACCTTGCGGGCGGTGTGGGGGTATACCTTACAGATCTAGTGGCTTGGGAAAGCGAAGGATAATTCCTCTTGCTGCGATCACCTCTGCCGGCCGACGACGAGCTTGCACTAAACTATCAATGAAGGAAACCGGAACTTCGGTAAGGTCCGCGCTCTCTATCCTTCCTTCTGAATCTGACGTTTCGAAGTAAACACGTTTTCAGTTCGCCCCGTCACTCTCAATCCACTGAACGGCATGCTGCATCAGCTCGGCAGCAGTTGAGAGGTTTAGCTTCGTCTTGATCCGCGCACGATAGGATTCAACTGTTTTAACGGATAGGTGAAGGCGCTCAGAGCTTTCCCGGGTTCCAATACCTTTCCCGGTCAATTCGAATACCTCCAATTCTCGATCGCTAAGAATCTCGAGCGGCGACTGTTGGGTCATTGTGTGTCCACCTGCCATTCCCTTTAGGAGTTTTTCATTGATCTCGTCGCTGACATAAATCCCTCCGGACAGGACACGTCGGACTGCTTTCATCATCACATCCCCCGCTTCGTGTTTCATAATGTATCCGCGAGCGCCAGCCCGGATCGCACGCTCGGCATACAGGGATTCGTCGTGCCGAGAAACGACCAGGGTATATAAATCTGGTCTGATGGCATGCAGACGCTTGATGAGCTCGAGACCACTCATACCTGGAAGCGAGATGTCCACAATCGCGAGATCAGGATTCTCTGATTCAACCAGGGTCATTGCCTCCTCAGCGTTCGAAGCCTGTGCGCACACTTCAACATCTGAATTTGAAGAAAGAGACATTATGAGTCCCTTCCGCATGAGAGGATGATCATCAACGATTAGTATCCGTGTCATATCAATAACTCCGAGATCAAAAATCAAATTTTGGCTTATTCACAGATCGTTACCGCGAACATCTAAATGATAGACTAAAAATGCAGCCGGATGTGTAGGGCCCTGGACGGAGTCATGGCGGGTGATTCCTTGTGCGGGATGTGGGGAACTGCCCTACATTTCTAGTGAGGGCCTGAAAGCGATAGCTACTTAGATGCGGAGGACACCACAGGTTCTGCCACGACTACGGGCTGTGAGTTAGGGCGTATGGCGGTAAAGCGCGTTCTAGACAGGCGGAACTTCTCTAACCCTCCGGCTAAGTGGATGAATAGGCCAATGATAGGCATTGGACAACGTATTGGGTCGTTGTAAGGGGATTCCCTACACTAGTATGCCTAAATAACTTACACACGCAAACGCCAAGCAATTGTACAATACAGTCAACCACTGACGCGGACCGCGAGGCTTTCAGGATGAGCGGTCCTACGTTAGTGTATCGCCTCTCAGTGATGATAGGTTCTGGGTAAAGCAACCCGGTTTTGGCACAGCCAGAATCGGGCTTGCTTTTTTTAGGAGGTACGGAAGTTACTGGTCTCCGAGTAATTGTGTCCTCAGTTCGCTCCCTCACCCTCGATCCACTGAACGGCATGCTGCATCAGCTCAGCAGCAGTTGAGAGGTTTAGCTTCGCCTTAATCCGTGCGCGATAGGATTCAACTGTTTTTACGGATAGGTGAAGGCGCTCAGAGATTTCCCGGGTTCCAATACCTTTCCCGGTTAATTCGAATACTTCCAATTCTCGATCGCTAAGAACTTCGAGCGGTGACCGATAGGTCATTGTGTGTCCAGCTGCCAGATCCTTCAGGAGTTTTTCATTGATCTCTTCGCTGACATAAATCCCTCCGGACAGGACGCGTCGGACTGCTTTCATCATCACATCCCCCGCTTCGTGTTTCATAATGTATCCGCGAGCGCCAGCTCGGATCGCACGCTCGGCATACAGGGATTCGTCGTGCCGAGAAACGACCAGGATATATAGCTCTGGTCTGATGGCATGCAGACGCTTGATGAGCTCGAGACCACTCATACCTGGAAGCGAGATGTCCACAATCGCGAGATCAGGATTCTCTGATTCAACCAGGGTCATTGCCTCCTCAGCGTTCGAAG
>JADFHF010000051.1 GCA_022567305.1 Bacteroidota bacterium
TCCAGGAATCCAATTCGTCACCGGAGAGATCGGATTGCCTTAATGCCTCGTTTTTTGGCTCATACGAAGCATTCCAGACCTCCATTTGTTCATCGGTGAGTCCACGAGGTGGTGTAATCTTCAGATCCAGTGCCGTCAAATTTCGCGTCACGCGCATATTGGCACGAGCTGCGGCCGAAGATCGACCGGCATAGTCATCCCGAAACGTCTCTGGTTCTGGAATGGTCACGTCGTCGTACATCGACAAAAAGTCTGGTCCCGGATCCCACCGACGGTGTGGCGCTTTATGTTGATACATTAACAGAAACGGCTTCGACAAATCGCGTCCTTCATCCAACCAGTCGAGTGCAAGATCCGTGATGATGTCGGTTGTGTATCCCTCAATCCTCGACGTGTCCTGGGGTGTTCCGATGGGTGGATTGTAGTAGGGTCCCTGCCCGATCAGAACCTGCCAGTGATCAAACCCTGTTGGGTCGCTCTTCAGATGCCATTTTCCAATAACCGCTGTTTCGTATCCCGCTCCCTGAAGCAGTTTTGGGAACGTCTGCTGACTGCCGTCGAAGCGTTCGGCGTTCGTAATCTGACCGTTGAGGTGGTTATACTTTCCTGTGAGCACAGTCGCCCGACTGGGAGCGCAAATCGAATTGGTAACGAGCGTATGCTCAAACAGCATTCCCTCGTTCGCAAGACGATCAATATTGGGTGTCTGGTTGATTTTTGAGCCATAGGCGCTAATGGCTCGTGGGCTGTGATCGTCCGTGAATATGAAGATAATATTCGGCGCAGGATCAGCGACAGGCTGGCAGCCAATCACAACCAAGCTGAAGAATGCACCTAAAACGACTTGTATCATGCGCACGTCCAATTATTCGATTCTGGCAATTATCTCATTCAGTCGCTCCGTCACGCGGCCAAGCATATCTGCCGTTCGCTTGATTTCGGCTTCATTCCACATACGCTCTTCGATGGCTTCGCGGACTCCGGGAAATGTTTTAACACCGTAACCGGTACAAAAATCAGGCGCGTAAACTTGATGGCGGAACCACGGTCTTCTGGGTAGGCCGTCCGCAGACGTCATTGAGCGTTCAACCTGAGCCAGCGCGAAGTTCATTTGGAGAGACGGGACCGCAGACGTGAGAGCCCTATCGGCAGTCTCCGCTGCACTCGTCAACGCAGAAATAGCATTCTCCAGCGGTGCAAAGTTAAGAAATGGCACGGCCGATTTCTCAACCGAGGGACGAATTTCTTTGTTGGATCAGCTGCCAGCTCATATGCACCTGACGCGATCGCCGAATCGTCCGTCTCGGTTAACTCACACGTTTCGTCTGCGAGCTCCTGCACCTCCTCCAAATACTTCCCAACATTGTCTGCAAAGGGCCCGAATCGATATGGAAGCACGTCGGCCTGAGCCAATCTCAGCGTAGCGCGTCCCGCTACTTTGGCCAAGGTCACTCCGTACATGAAGTCGCGATCGCCGAAACGGGTGTAGTATTCATACGTGTCGTATGCTGAATGGTACGAACCACCGCGATTCTCGCCGCCGAAGCCCAGGTTTAGCGACGATATCCCAGCATGCTGCAGGAATGGCGTGTTGTCAGATCCTGAACCGAGGGGCGAGATGGGGATGTCATCCGAATGATCGGGTTCGAGCGTGCCATTCACTTTTCGAAGTGCTAAAGATCTTTCAAACACGGTTACATCCGTTTGGGGATCCTCGACATATCGTGCGATCTCATTAATGAACGGTTGGAGTGTATGGGACCCACCCATGTTAAGAAAACCCCGTCCGTTGCTGACTGTGTTGAGGTAGACGACACCCTTCTTATTGAGCTCGTCGGCATGATATTCCACCGACTCAGTCGAGCCAAGCAATCCCGGTTCTTCGGCGTCCCAGCTGGCGTACATGATCGTTCGTTTGGGCCGCCACCCGGATCGCATCAGCTCACCGATTGCCCGGGCTTCTCCCATCATTGCCACATGCCTACTTGTCGGGTCTGAAGCACCGAAAACCCATCCATCTCGGTGATTTCCACGCATGATCCACTCGTCCGGGAATTCGCTTCCTGGAAGTCTCGCGATTACGTAGTATGCCGGAGCCATAACCCGGTTGAACTTGAGCTTCATGTGCACTCGCGCCGGACCCGGTCCCATGTGATAGGTGAGCGGAAGCGCGCCTCTCCATCGCTCAGGGGCAACAGGACCTCCGATCGCTTTCAAGAGCGGTAGGGCATTGTCATACGAGATCGGAAGAACCGGGATCTTCATGACCGTTGGGGATTCTTCTGGTGTATTTCGATCTGCGTCTTTTTTCGCGCCAACAAATGGAGTTAACGGGTCTCCAGGGTACAGCGGCATATCTGCCACAGAACCTCTCTGCGCACCCGTTCCTCTTCGAAAGGGTCCTTCCGGGTAAACATCCCCCTGGAAATATCCGTCATCACGAGAATCCGAATAGAGTATTCAGCCAATCGCCCCGTGTTCATAGGCGACTTTGGCCTTGATACCCCTCCAGGACCCTCCATACCGTGCTAGCACGATCTTTCCCTCTATACTTTATCCCCATTCTCTCGAGGTCTTCGTAGTCGCCGCGTACTCCTTGATTTACATAAACAAGTTCTGCTTCGATATCGCCGTCCGCTGAATAGGCATTGTACGGAGGTAGCATGTCTTCCCGAACACTGCTTGACTCGTCTTCAGGGATCGCGGGTTCGTCCAGCACGAGTTGAAGTCCGATCAGGCTCGTCAATTCAACAACTCGTTCAGTAGGAGTAGGAAAAAGAACATGAAATACTTCTATTTCCACTTCATATCCCCAGGATACAAACAGGCCAGCAACATACTCGGCGTTTGTTTTCCCCTGAGGAGATCCCACATGCTGTGGTTTTGCAGTCAAGTGCTTCATCCACGTGTCGAGATTTTCAGCATTCAGAACGGCGTCGAATCGATCCTCGAGTGCCTCTTGAACGGTGGACGAGGCCTCAGTAAACCCAAGCAAGGCCTGTTCTGAAATTTCACTCGTATAAGAAAACGAGCAACAAAGGAATACAACGAGAAGTGCCTAAATCTTTTTCATCGGGTGGCTGAGCGAGTAATAGAATATCATGTTGACTTCCCACCAATCCCGGCAACGAAAAACACGTTTTTACAGGACAAACGTCTCTGATATTACCAGCCAGGCAATTGAAGCATTGGGAAATATCGAAGCTCGCGAATCAAGATTCGTCGCGCAACCTGAATTATCGCCTCGGTCAACCCGATTAAAACCGAGTCTAACCCTAGAACAAGGTATAAATGAAAGGCGCCAGTGCAGATCCTTCAGCCAGTACGATTAGAAGCCCAAGCAATAACATGAAAAAGATGATGGGAGTTAACCACCACTTTTTTCGCACACGAAGGAAAGCCCAGATTAATGCAAGTCGAGACATGTTACTCTCCATGTTGATCTGTCAGAATGGTTGATGCGGCCGCGTCTGAGGACCGTCTTCCTCCACGGGTACCCAATATGATACTCTCTTTTTATCGATTTTCGTTTGAAGCAGGTCTTTTCCGATGAGTCTCAGGAATAATCCGAAAGGTGTGATTACAAGCACGAAAGCGACGACTAAGATAAACCGAGTCATGATGGCGGAAAGAACACGAGCAAATGCCATCCATCCCTTCTCAACTAGTCTCAAGGAGGCCGGCAACAGGGCGGCACTTAGGAATAAGTACGCGGAAATGCCAAGAATATAATAAGAGGCATCCTTCTGTCGCCACAACAGGACAAGTCCGATAATAGCTAGCGGAATGGAAACTACGATTCCAAACTTCCTTAACTCTTTTGCCGACTTAGGTTTGTTTCTCAAAGCTTATTCTGGTGCGTTCTGTATGTTTCAGTCCCAAACATGATCTGGCAGTTGCTTCGACAGGTTTAAGTTTGCAGGCTGCTCCTCTTTGTAAAGAACGAGATCTTCCAGCACCAATACATCCATTTCTGTATTCATAAAGCAATTAAACGCATCCTCTGGAGTACAAACGATAGGCTCTCCTCGAACATTAAATGATGTGTTTATCAAGACAGCCGACCCCGTTTTTTCCTTAAAGGTGCTCAATAGATCGTAGAAGGCCTTATTAAATTTACCGTCGACCGTTTGAACGCGCGCTGAATAGTCCACATGGGTGACGGCGGGAATATCGGATCGACGAACTTTGAGCTTCTCGATTCCAAATAATTCCTGATCTGCTTCCGCCAACGCCACTTTTCTATCTTCGTGTACAGGAGCCACCAGAAGCATGTACGGGGACTCGACGTCCAATTCAAAATAATCTGACGCATCTTCCGCCAGAACAGACGGGGCAAAGGGCCTAAACGACTCCCGGTACTTGATTTTGAGATTCATTTTGGTCTGCATCTCGGAGTTTCTGGCATCACCAACGATGCTTCGTCCCCCAAGTGCGCGAGGTCCGAACTCCATTCGACCATTGAACCAGCCAATTACTTTGCCGGAAGCTAGTAGATCGGCTAACAACGAGTACCGCTCTTTCTCGTCATTGACTCGATTATAGGGTATATTATCGCGATTAAGCCAGTGGGATATCGTTTCGGATCTGAAAGCGGGTCCCAGATACGAGCCTTTTTGCGCCGCTGCTGATGGTGTTCTCGAATTTTCCAATACCTGATGCCAAACGAACATCACGGCCCCCAATGCGCCGCCCGCATCTCCGGCAGCAGGTTGAATCCAAATATTTTCAAATATGCGTTCTTCCAGGATTCTACCGTTGGCGACGCAATTCAAGGCAACACCACCGGCAAGGCACAAATTCTTTTCTGACGTTTCTTTCCGGACATGCCTCGCCATTCGAAGAATGACCTCTTCAGATACAGCTTGAATGCTGCGGGCGAGATCCATTTCTCTTTGAGAAATTTTCGACTCAGGTTCGCGAGGTGGTCCTTCAAACAACTCATGAAAAGCAGATGACGTCATCGTCAATCCTTGACAGTAATTGAAATACTTCATGTTCATCCTGAATGAACCGTCGTCTTTCAGGTCAATAAGATTGTCGAGAATCGCTTGAACGTATCGGGGTTCACCATACGGCGCCAGCCCCATGATTTTGTACTCACCCGAATTCACCCGGAATCCGGTGTAGTACGTGAACGCCGAATAGAGAAGACCCAGGCTATGTGGGAATCGCAGTTCGAACTGAAGGTCAATTTTGTTATCGCTACCGGTGCCCCAAGTCGCCGTGGCCCATTCGCCAACTCCGTCGATCGTTAGTATTGCTGCGCGCTCGAACGGCGATGGGAAAAAGGCGGAGGCGGCGTGCGACTGATGGTGTTCGGGGAAAAACAGCTCGTCCGAAAAACCGATTTCCTTCTTGATCGTCTCGCCCATCCAGAGTTTTTCCTTTAACCAGAGTGGCATTGATTTTATGAACGACGGAAGTCCTGCCGGAGCAACCATCAAGTATGTCTCGAGAAGCCGCTCAAATTTCAACCAGGGCTTGTCGTAAAAAGCTACATGCGTCAGATCTTCGGTACTAATCTCCGCCTCTGAAAGGCAATACTCAATTGCTAGAGCAGGGAATCGGTGATCATGTTTCTTGCGCGAGAATCGCTCTTCCTGCGCCGCCGCGAGGATTTCGCCATTGCGTAAAAGACACGCCGCCGAGTCGTGATAGAAAGCGGAAATTCCTAAAATGTATGAGGTCATTTACCAGTGGTTGAGGAGAGCGAAGTAAGAGTTCAAATTCCTAAATCGATTCGTTTATTATCAATAAACGTCAAAATTAGGTAAAGTTGGCAAATCAGATAAGTGCGCTTGTAAAGTAGAAATCTGCTCTGAATCAAGTTCCTTTAAAGGAGGCCGCGTCGTATTCCACTCGGCCCTGTCTACACATTGAGAAATCAAATACTTGATCCCCGCAACAAAGGGAACAACCTCCAGCGCAGCCCGAAAGCGAGAGATGAGTTCAATTTCTTCCGGATCGATGACTCGCTCGCTCGGGCCAGATAGGCTGTCATAGAAACTACGACACAACCGACTCGTCACATTCACCGAAGCTGAAATACACCCGGCACCACCCGAATCCAAACAAAGCTGGAGCAGTTTCTCCGTGCCCGTGAAAATCCGTAAGTCCGGAAATTCAGTGCACAACTGCACCAAATGCTCGGCGTCGCCGGTCGAATCTTTGATACCGATAACCTGATCAGGGTAAAAAGCGTGCAGCCGAGATATCAGTTCCAGTGAATATCCCACGCCGGCCATCCGAGGAAAATGATACAGCAGTACCCGCAGACCCTCTGCACCAACTCCATCCATCATCCTCTGAAATCCTTCATAAAGACCATCATCGGTAACATCCTTATAATAAAAGGGAGGCAATAAAAGGACTGCACGGAATCCAAGAGTATGGGCTCGACTGGTCAATTCAATCGTATCTGGTAGAGCCGTGCATCCGGTTCCAGCTACAATCCGATTCAACGGCAATCCCGAATCCGCTATTCGCACCATGAGCTCGACCCGCTCAGAAACCGTAAACGAGTTGGCCTCTCCGGTTGTGCCAAGCAGAACGGCACCATGACACCCGTTATCGAATAGCCACTGAACGTGACGACTAAGGCCTTCGTGATCGACGGAGAGGTCAGCCTGAAGAGGTGTTATTGATGCGGCCCAGATTCCGCAGAGCGGTTCCATGTGTATAGCAGCGGATAAACTTTGAAAGCATTAAAACTCATGCGTAACGCGGACCATCGCCAACCGGCCGATCTCCGGGGAGAAGACGAACTCCTGGTGTTTATTATTGGTGAGGTTTTGAATCGTCAGATTGACGTTGGTATCCGCTGAAAACGGTACTCGATAATTCACGGAAGCGTCAAACACGATGAATCGATCCACTTCTCCAATGTAAACATCCGATTTAATCGCGTAGGCATCCACGAATCGCGCGCCGGCAGAAAACGAGTAATCACTGTTCCTCGATTTATAATAAAACGTCCCGCCTGCCTTGTGTCGAGGAGCATTCAATGAGATGTCATCGATACCATCTACATTCTCGAAATAATTATCCGAGATATACGAATAGAATCCGTTTAACTGGATCTGGTGACTCAAATACAGATTAAAATGAACGTCCAAGCCACGCACGGAAATATTCCCGAAATTTCGACGAAGGAGCAACACAGCGGTCGGATCGAAGGCCTCTATCGGACTGACGGTGCCGAATGGAATGGCCGCTGCAACCCCGGTGCTTATTAGCCCTGCGAGTTCCCTCGCCGCCGAGCCGTCGCCATTTCCTAATAATGGAATCTCATCCAGGGGGATAAGAGCTTCTCTGGCCTCTGCATTGGATGGGTCATCGAAGGCTACTTCGAGCAACTCAACTAGTTTTCCATTCAGTCCGGTTGGATCCAGAAATACATTGGGCGTACCCACTTCAAATGGACCCAGGAAGTTTTTTACGTTAGTGTGATACATGTCGAGGCCCCAAACCAACTTTTTGCCAATGACCCCTTTGTATCCGAGTTCGATCGTTCGAGTCCGAGTAACTTTGAGTTGCGCAAAGTTCATTGGCTGTTCCACTTCATGGAACACCTGGGTATCGATATCGAGAAGCTTCATGATATTCCCAACCTCACCGACGTCAGTTGGAAGAACCGCATCCATCGCTTCACGGACGGATTGCACCTGTTCAGCCGTAATAAGCCCCGTTTCTGCGAGATTCTGAGCCAGGCCTTCCACCGTAGCAAACCGAGCAATATCCCACATCGCTTCCGTCATCGATGGATCTCCCAGTTCGAAATAGTGACTCACGTCCGCGCCCACCAACGGAGCAAAGGGAGATCGATACATGGCCACTCCGGATGCGCTCGAACGGAACTGAAAACCGCTTATAAGACCTTGAACTCGTAGGTCCGTCGAAGTCGGAAAGCCAAGCGTAGAGCTAAGTTGGCCAAGTTGAAAAACATCTGAAAGGCCGACTAAATCGGCAAACAGCTGCTGAGCAGTCGGGGTTTGAAAGGCGTTGTTAAACGTTGCACGAAATGTATGCTCCGGACGAGGTTTGAAGACGAGTGCGGCCCGGGGCGACAACGTCCACGTGTCCATTCGATCATGGTAGTCAAGTCTGGCAGCGGTGACCAATTTCAACCTGGCGGTAACCTCCGTCTCAGATTGGATGTACCCACCTATCTCAAATATCTCATCGCGATCCTCGAAACGACCCGTGATCGTTCCTTCTCCTTCTGGAACGGTGTAAAAAAGATCCGTCCCGTATGTAAAACGCTGTCCGTCGCCGAGCTGGGCAAAGTGTTGGGCCTGTACGACCAATTGTTTTGATCGATCTTTGAACACCTCTCCCGTTCTGAGAAAGAAGGAATCGCCTGAATTGAGAAAATTCCCATACGCCTGGAAGAAAAAGTCACGATACGTAAACCGGGCCTGGACATAACTGATTCGGGCGTCATTGACTTGGGCGGCACCCGTGGGCGTCACCTCGATATTGTCACCCTGGGTCAGGCCCCCGGATAAGATCAGGAGAATATCCGAGGCTAATTTGAAGTCGAGTCTTCCACTGAATCCGAAATTTCGGACGTCAAAATTGCGGGCTCCGATTCGTAAGGTATCCGGAGAAGCTCCCGACGAAATCGCCGTTGCTCGTTCCTCCAGTTCGATCGGATCAATAAATTCGAAATCTGAGCCCTCATAGTATTGAACTGCGAATTTGTACCCGATGTTATGGCGGAACAGCCCGGCTTGCCGAATGGACCCGAGACGAACACTCTGCTCGCCCCCGGCGAGGCTGATACGTGTCCCCGGCGAGTCGAAAGGACCCCGCGTGATGATGTGCACGACTCCATTTGCCGCATTCGGTCCATAGAGCGCCGATGCAGGACCGGATACGATCTCCATTTTCTCAACGTCTCCATCGGCTAACGGGATCAGTTGAAGCGCCGTGAGTCGAATGGCTGGAGCCCGGGCAATTCGATTGTCAACGAGCGTCAGCAGGGAGCTGGCGAGATTATCGTTGAAGCCCCGAATGACGATACGCGAGGTGACGAGTCCGGTCTTGATCAAATCAACACCCGGCACGTATTTCAGATGCTGTGCAGCGGTGAGTACCGTCCGAGACTGGAGACTACGTGGTCCTAAGACGGTAATCGAGGCGGGCGCATCCAGCAGTTTTTCTGGCCGTCGTGACGCAGTAATCGTCACGGGATTGACTTGGAATTCCGATGCCCTAAGACGAATGGTGATGAATCGCTCTTCCCCGGGAGATAGCGAGATTTTCTCCTCGAACGAATCATACCCAAGATAGGATACCTGCAAAGAATGACTCCCCGCAGTTATCGGCAGCTCAAAAAGGCCCTCTACATCCGTTGAAGTGCCTTCGATCCGGTTTCCGGAAACACGCACGTTTGCGCCCACTAGGGCAACGTTTTGTTCGTGATCTATGACTTTGCCCCGAAGAACGGCGTCTTGAGCGACGGCGTGATAACAAAAAAGGAAGAAAAGGGTGGATTGGATGAGTGTTATTCTTCCAAACCCACGCGTTTGTCTAGTCCAATTCATCATCTATTTAAACGCGCGTTTGGGCTGTTGAGGTTCTTTTGTTTGTCCCTCAAAATCGACATCGCTAACCGTATGATCAAGCCGAGTGAATAAGGCTCATTTGGAGCGTGTTTCGGAGCAAATTTCAAGCTCGACTTTTCTATCTTTCGGGAGTCCACACACTCCAGTTTCCAATAAGAAATCGCCTTCGGTCGAATGCCTACACCTCACTATCAACGCGTCAAAGAATTCATGCAAAAGGTCGGTCAGGACACACCATCCCGTTTGACTACGCCAGAAGAGAAAACCAGAATTCTACGAGCAAAGCTGATTCTCGAAGAAGCCCTGGAAACGGCTACGGCGATGGGGATAGAAGTTCGTGTGGGTGGTGAATCCGGAGTCGTCCTTGAAGAAGAGGCGCTACATTATGCTGCAGAGGGGAACGTGAATTTGGTCGAGGTCGTGGATGGGTGTGCGGACATTTCCGTCGTCACCACCGGGACACTCATCGCCTTCGGCGTCGACGATGAACCCGTACTTGAAGAAGTCGACGAGTCAAATCTTCGAAAATTTGAACCAGGCAGTTATCGCCGCGAGGATGGCAAGTGGATGAAACCGCCAGGCTGGAAGCCGCCGGATATCATAGGGGCTATTGGCCGAGGGAACGGCGAGTAAGTCTTTGGGTAGTTGGCTCGCGGATCCGGTGGATTTAATCCGTCTTTTCAAATCCATCATTATTAATCATTCTTAGTTCATGGCCCAGAAATCCAAGAGTTCTAATAAAAAGGGTCGTAGAAAGGAGCGTGCCCGGCGCGCGCAACAGCCCGAAATCAATACGAAAGCCTTGTGGGGAGCCGCGATCTTCGCCGGAATCGGCGTGGCGCTGTCGCTTTACGCGACCAATTTGACGTACATGATTGCAACCGGTGGGCTGGACGGTGCAAGTGGATGCTCCATTAATGATTGGATCAATTGTGACCTGGCTCACTCTTCCAGTTATTCCCGGCTCATGGGCATCCCCGTTTCCTGGTGGGGACTTCTTTTCTACGTGTTCGCTGGATCGGCCGCTCTCAATGGTGTGCTATCTAAGAACCGATCAAAAGCCGCCAGTTATCTCACAACAGCCTGGATTCTCAGTATTTTTTCTGTCCTCTTCTCCATTTATAAAGCAACGAATCTTGTTGAGTTGAGGGTCCTGTGTCCTGTCTGCGTGGGTATGTATGCAGCCAACATCGGTCTCATGTTCACGATTCCCGCCGGACTTGCACAACGTGTAGGGGCATGGGCAAGCTTTCTGTCCAGTTATTTATCCAAGATTCGGGGCAAAGAATCCACACTTCTATTTGAGCCCAAACCCGTAACGATGCTTGTAACGCTAGCCGTTTTGTTCGGTGTCGGATGGGTTGTCGTAAAGAACTACGAAGACCGGATTATGAACACGTCCGGTTTCGATCTAAGTCAGCAAGTTGAAAATCATTTTCGGCAGCGCCAGATCCTCGTCGACCCTGGTGATGAGCCCGCTGTTTGGGGGAATCCAGATGCCGAGATCACCATTGTTGAGTTTGCCGATTTCCAGTGCCCGGGTTGTGCAGAGGCTGCCGCACGATTCAAACCGGCTTTGTGGGAGTTTCGCCATGACGTCAAGTTTGTTTTCATGAATTACCCGCTCGACATTCAGATTAATGATCAGATGAAGAATCAGCTCCACTCGCAAGCGGGCGGGGCCGCTCGTGCAAGCGTTTGCGCCCAGGAATTCGGGGATTTTTGGGACTTTCATGATGAACTCTTCCGAAACCAGGTTTCGTTGGGAATGCCGCTCTATCTGAGAATGGCTGAGAGACGGGGTTGGGACACGACCGAATTCGCTGCATGCATGGCCAGAGATGATGTTACGGCACGCGTGAAGAGTGATATCGCGCTCGCTGGAGCCGTGAACGTGGCTCAAACACCCACGATTTATGTTGATGGGCGGCGACTGGGTTATTGGAGCATTCCAGAATTTGTTCAAGCAGTCGTCCGTGAAGCACTGCGTCGTAAGGGATAGCGTACGAGAACCGGTCCGTTCCAGATGCGATGAAGATTTCAATCGTCGAGATCAAGGCCGTATGTCATGATCCTGATCGTGTGCGGAAGATTTTGCTGGATCACAACGCACGGTTCGTTGGTCAAGACCACCAGATTGACACCTACTTCGTTGTCGAAACAGGGCGCCTGAAACTTCGAGAAGGAGACATCGAGAACTCACTCATCTACTACAACCGGCCCGACGACGCAGGGCCGAAGCGTTCTGATGTTCAGCTTTATAAAACACAGAAGGAATCGGGGCTGAAGGACGTGCTGATGTCGTTCCTGGATGAATTCGTAGTCGTTGACAAACATAGGGAGATTTATTTCATCGACAACGTCAAATTTCATATCGATCGAGTCGAAGGCCTAGGCTCCTTTGTTGAAATCGAGGCTATTGACAACGACGGGTCAATAGGAGAGGAGTCCCTTCGCCGTCAGTGCGATCACTTTCTTGAGATGTTGGCCATTCCTGAGTCGGATCTTCTGACCGATTCGTATTCCGATATGCTGGCTGTTTCAGCGCACTGATCACCTACAGGATGATCGTTTTCCAAGTCGAGAAAGCGTACGTGGACTCAAAAAGCGAAAATATCTTGCTTGGCAGCAAGACGATCGCGTATACTTTTCTGTCGCACTAACCCAACATGTCGGAGGCACGCCCATGAATAAGTATATCACGGAGCTGATCGGGACGTTTTTTCTGGTGCTCACTATCTCTCTCACTGTAACAACAGGATCTAATTTTGCAGCTCTAGCTATTGGTTCGGTACTCATGGTCATGGTTTATATGGGAGGTCACATCTCGGGGGCCCATTATAATCCGGCTGCGACACTTGGAGTTCTAATGCTGGGAAAAATTGAGAGCGGCGAAGCTGTCAAATACATGATCGCTCAAGTTGTTGGAGCCTTACTTGGGGCTTTGGCATGCGGTTGGCTCATCCGCACTACGTGGGCACCGTCACCAGCCGGTGGAATAGGACCCGCTCTGGTCGTCGAAATACTTTTCACGTTTGCCCTCGTTCTTGTCATATTGAACACCACTACAGCAGATGAGACGGAGGGGAACTCCTACTTTGGGCTTGCGATCGGTTTTACCGTGATGGTCGGTGTGGTCGCCGTTGGAGATATATCCGGAGCAGCGTTTAATCCAGCCGTAGGAGTAGGCTCCATAGTAGTGAACGTGCTCGCCGGAGACGGCTCTTTCGCAGATATCTGGCTCTACCTGGTTGGCCCGTTCGCGGGCGGAGCGCTGGCTGCCGTTGTATTCAAGGTGCAGCACAGCTAAAACGACACCGTAGTGTCAAGCCGACTCGTTCTCTGTCCGATTCGGTCGCATCGAACAGAGGCCGAGATAGAGTACAATCGGAATGGTCTTTCGCTTGGCAGGGCCCTGAAGATCGATGGTTGTCCATCCGATCGAAAGGGTCCAGGCGGCGGGGCCGATCCAGTTTACCCACCATGGGAGTCTTCCGACCAGGAAGGCGAATAGGCGATTGGCCAGCTGCTGTCCGATGATTTTCGCAATGGTGCCGAAGATGATCGATTTAATCAGTCCCTGAACGATCACGATGTTGAATGCCTCAATCAACATCGGTAGGGCGAAGACACCGGCAGATCGTTTCAGGAAGGCGGCCGCTTTTTCTTTCTCGACGCCGAGTTCTTCCAGCATTTGCTGCTGCTCCTCCGTAGAGAGATTTGCAAACTGCTTGGTGGCATAAGCGGTGGCTACCTGCTCAACCTGTTGTCGATCAGTTCCTAGCTCGGGCCGATCCACCTTCAGCGCTTCGGCAACGTCCCGAACGATTTCCTGGAATGGAACTCCGGGGTCACTACCCGTGACGTACCGAAGTCCGTATGCGATTTCCGAACTTCCGAGGTAGCCAATTTCACGCTCAAACCGTTGGTTGAGCTCTGTTCTCAGTTCGTCTGTGGAGTCTTCCTCAAACGCTGTCACCAAACGGTCGATTTTGGAGTCGTCCGTCAGGTTCAGGTCGCTCTGAATGATACCGGCAAGAAATCGGTAGTCCGCCGGCTCAAGGACGTTCAGAAGATCTTTCATCAGAGATACATTCGAATAGGCTTGGCACCTTGTTACGTTTTTCGTTCCGCCAGGTTACGGTCAAATTGAGTCGGGTCAGATATTCAATTCTCCGCTGACGACTTGCTGTTTGCAGCCCGCCGATCATGAATTATTCTCCGACAATATTCTAAAAATACCCGTTTTCGATCATCCAGATTCCAGTCGTACCAGCCTATAGGATTGTCTTGGCAGTAGGCATTGTTATTCCCCCGCTGGGTTCTTGAGATCTCGTCTCCTCCGAGAATCATGGGTACACCAGGCGTAGAAAGAAGAGACTTCATCAGATTTCGTTTCAGCTCATCACGTCGATCGAGCACAATATCATCTTGGGTCGGTCCCTCGACTCCCTGATTCGAGCTGTAGTTGGGTTCGTGACCGTCCCGATTATTCTCCAGATTAGCCAGGTTGTGTTTCTGCTCATACGAGACCAGGTCCTGCAGCGTAAATCCGTCGTGCGCGGTAACAAACTTGATCGCAGTAGAAGGACCCGAATTCAATGGATCTAGACTTCCTGAGGGCGTCGTTGAGCCCTTGTTTATGGTCCAAAACCGGCGAATCCCATCCCTGAATTCTCCGTCCCACTCGCGAAACGGCTCCGGGAAGCTCCCCACTTGATATCCATCCGGACCTAGGTCCCAAGGCTCAACAATCAGTTTCTTCTCGGAAAGAACTGAATCGTCCTGAATGGCCCGAATCATAGGGGCCTGCATGTTCACCTCATGCGGATCACGTGCGAGCACCGTTGCCAGGTCGAATCGAAATCCATCGACATGCATCTCATCGGTCCAGTATCTCAGACTGTCCAGAATGAGCTGCCGAACCTGTGGATGGCTGGCGTCAAGCGTATTCCCGGTTCCAGTGTAATCAACCAGTTCTCCTGGACGAGCGGGTTTGGTTTTGTAGTACGTGTGATTGTCAATTCCCCGGAAAGAAAGCGTTGGCCCAAGCATGTCTCCTTCTGTCGTGTGGTTGAACACCACGTCGATGATTACCTCCAGTCCTGCTTGATGGAGCGCCTTTACCATGGACTTGAATTCAGAAACGGGATCGTCGGTGGCGGCATAGGACGGTTCCGGTGCGAAGTACGAGAGAGGAGAGTAGCCCCAATAATTCGTCAGTCCAGCATCCGCCAATCGTTTTTCACTGAACTTGGCGTTCACAGGCAGGAGCTCGACGGTTGTAATACCCAGGGACTTTAGATGAACGACGATCGGCTCGGATGCCAGTCCGGCGTACGTTCCTCTCTGTTCGGAAGGTACGTCCGGATACCGATATGAGATGCCGCGTACGTGCGTCTCATATATAATGGTATCGTTCCACGGGATATTCGGCTGCCGGTCTGCTCCCCAGTCGAAGGAAGCATCTTCTACCCGGCCCAACGGCGCAAAACCTGCGCTATCTAGTTCCAAATGCGCTTCGTCATGCGCGAGAAGGCTTTCGTTCCATACAGCTACTCGCCCGATAGCTCTTGCGTATGGGTCCAAGAGAACCTTATTCGGAGCGAAACGATGCCCATTTTCAGGTTCGAAAGGCCCGTGAACCCGATAACCATAGAGTTGTCCCCGCGCCAGGCCTTCAATAAATCCATGCCAGACATTCCCCGAGTGGCCAGGCAGGTCCATTGACGCCGCGGGACGTGCGTCAGGCTCATCCGAAAACAGCACAACCTCGACACCCACAGCGTGTTCAGAATAAACGGCAAAATTGACTCCATTTCCGCTCAACGTCGATCCGAGCGGAGAGGGGTTTCCTTGAGAAATGTTCACGCTAGTTAGGAGGCGGCAGATGGAAAGCGGCGGCGAAATATAGGTTGCCGCCCAACCGAGGGAAAGAATAGATCCCGTTGTAGTTTGCCACGGCAGAACACAGGCCTGCCACACGCCCGCTGCACACCAAAAATGGCACTCCTTTCTAAGACTGATTTACGCGCCTGGAAATCCGGACGCTGGTTCGATTGCTACCGGAAACTAGGAGCTCACACCGAGGGAAGAAGTACGCACTTTTGCGTCTGGGCGCCCGGTGTCGACCGCGTCAGTGTGATCGGTGATTTTAATGATTGGGATGCCCATGCCAATCCACTAAAGAAGACGGGTCGAGGCCAAACGACCTTTTGGGAAGGGCAGATTCAGGGTGCGGGGCCCGGACACCGGTATAAATATCGAATCGAAACGAGAAAAACCAAGGCCGATAAGGCCGATCCATTTGGGTTTGCCATGGAGCCACCTCAGCCTGGAGGGAGCGGGATTCAAGGTTTGTCGTCGATCATCACGGATCTCTCATACGATTGGCATGATGACGTGTGGCTCATGGAGAGGAAACAGAAGGCCGATCACGTCAATCATCCGAGACCCGTCTCGATATACGAAGTGCATTTAGGCTCGTGGAGGAGGGCCGAGGACGGAACCCATCTGTCTTATCGCGATCTCGCGGAGCCATTGATCGAGTACATATTGGAGATGGGATTTACTCACGTAGAGTTTCTGCCGGTTCTCGAACACCCGTTTTACGCGTCCTGGGGGTATCAGGCGCTGGGATATTACGCGCCTACCGAACGCTACGGAACGCCAAACGAGTTCAAGTTGCTGATCGACCGGCTCCACCAGGCAGGTATCGGTGTCTATCTGGACTGGGTACCCGCCCATTTCGCTACCGATCCTCAGGGACTAGAATATTTCACTGGAAAGCCCTTATTCGAGTATGATGATCCGCTCATGCAGGTCCATCCCGATTGGGGAACTCACGTTTTCGATTTCGCAAAACCCGGCGTGCGCAATTTCTTAATCGCCAACGCCTTGTTTTGGCTGGACGAATATCATATTGATGGGCTGCGGGTGGACGCCGTTACATCCATGCTCTACCGAGATTACTCCAGAGAAGAGTGGTCGCGAAACAAGAAGGGAGGTCGTGAAAACCTTGAGGCGTGTCAGCTTCTCAAGGACATCAATAACGCCGTAGAGGAGCGCTTCCCTGGAGCCGTAATAACGGCCGAAGAATCTACCACCTGGCCGGCGGTCACGGCACCGACGCAGAACGCAGGGCTGGGTTTCCGCTCCAAGTGGAATATGGGCTGGATGAACGATACCCTTTCGTTCATGCGTGCTGATCCCGACGATCGCCCGAATCAGTTCAAGGAACTGACGTTTCCTCTTATGTATGCCTTCTCTGAGCAGTACACACTTCCTCTCTCCCACGACGAAGTGGTTCATGGAAAAGGGTCTTTGTGGGGAAAAATGCCAGGTAATGAATCAGAAAAGGCCTCCAACCTGCGCTTGATGTTGGCTCATCAGTTCGGACATCCGGGCAAGAAGCTGTTGTTTATGGGCGCCGAACTAGGACAAATACGCGAATGGAGCCATGATCGAGAACTTGACTGGAACCTGCTCTCCGAGCCGTTGCACGGCGGAATACAAACCTGGGTAAAGTCCCTCAATACCCTCTATCGAGATCATCCGGCCCTGTGGAACGATTCCCAGTCCGGATTCGAGTGGCTCGATATATCCGACCCCGAGAGTGGCACCGCGAGTTATCTTCGGAAAAAGGGAGAATCCTTTCTTGCTTTCGTTCTGAACTTCTCGAAAGAAATGAGAACGGTAGCGGTCCAAGTACCCGTTGATGGATCTTGGAGAGTTGAACTCAACAGTCAGTCGGAAATGTTCGGGGGAGATGGGAGTGGCCCAGAGACTCTTAACGCGAACAGAGGAGATGAACCGAGCGATCCTGCAATCTTGGAACTTGATGTGCCGGCACTAACAGCGATAGTCTGCAGTCCAGCCAAATAGGCGCACAGAGTCAAGACTAGCGGTCTACAATGACATCCAAGTACACAGGAAAGTGGTCACCGACCAGGCTTCTGACCCCTTTAGGCCATCTGAAAATGAATGCTCCCGCTATGTCCAGGTCCATGGACGGCAGAACGTAATCCGCCCGCAAACCCCACTCTGCCGTATCGTCGTCGTCCAGATTGGGGAATGCAGCAATCCCAATCGAATCCGCCCGAGGGACAATCCGATCGTTGACCGCCGGATGTGAGAACAGGAGGGATCCTATGGGGTCGTCCACAGACCCGCCCTCATCGGGGTCGGCATTCATGTCTCCTATTATTACAAACGATTCACCTTGTGGAAGACCACCACTGATCCCGTTGTCATCGACGATGAAGGACTCGCCCGAGATGTATGCAGTCCAGAACATGATCTCGGCCCGATTACGAAGCTGGTTTCGCCTTTCAGGCCCGTCGAACGCCGGGGGAGTCGGATGGCTGGCTAGGACGTGAATCACTTTGCCGCCCTGAAGCTGGATCGGCACGTCCCAGTGACTCTTTGAACTGAGAGGAAACCGACTCCATATTTCATCATCGTACCAAAATTCTCCCGTCGCCGGGTCAATGGGCCTGTCTGTGCCGGGAAGGTCCTTCCAGAGAAAGTGTTGGAAGGTCCGGGCTTCATCTACCAGGATTTCATGGCCCTCTCTGACCAATAAGGCCATCGCGTACTGACCGGGAAACGTACCAAAACCCCAGTTGTCGTTTCCGTACGCTCGACCGCCCTCCGTTTGGGGCGCCGGTGTACCGTCTTCAGCGGCCTCTTCCGGTTCTGGATAGCTCGTTACGGCTCTGCCGTCGTGGTTCAAATCGTAACCGCTTGCCTGGCCCGTATTGCTGGGTGCCATGAACGCCTCGTACGTGAGCCCGATGAGGCTCTCTCCTTGCGAAACAGCAAAGAAATTCTCCGCAAGGCGTTTCCCATTTTGTCCCGGAACCGCGCCAGATTCATATCCAGGAACTCCTTCCTGATCGTATGCGATCTCGTTGATAAGCAGGATATCGGGTTGAAGTTGCTGAATAATTCGCGCAGCAGCCCGAAGTCTTGGGTGATCCGGGCGAAGCAGATCATCCGTCCGGACATCCTCGACGTTGAACGTCATAATGCGGACCGTTTCGGGCTCGGAAATGGCACACCCAAGGAGCGTACACCACAAGAGTGCGGCAGAAATAAATTTCATTGGGTGGGGATGTGGCGCTAACGTATACCGAGCAGCTTGTGTGTTTGAAGGCTCAGTTTCCAGGGAGGATGGTTCAGGCAATAGGCCATGGCTGCGACTGTATTTGCCTCGACGTCCGGACCATCCATGGGTTGAAGATAAAACTGGTCGAATTCCAGATCAGCGTACTGGACCGGTTGTGCCCGTTCTTGGGGATAAACCAATTTTAATTCATCACCCGTACTAATAAGCAGATTTGTATCGGCCTTCGGACTAACGCATATCCAATCAAGGCCGGAGGGAGGCTCGAGGGTTCCGTTCGTCTCGACGGCAATCTCAAAGTCTCGATCGTGGAGAGCGTCAATCAACGGTGAATCCAATTGAAGGAGAGGCTCGCCACCGGTGCAGACCACGAATCGCTCATCTTCGGCCCCCCAAACTGACAGCACCTGGTCGGCCAACACAGTGGCATC
>JADFHF010000052.1 GCA_022567305.1 Bacteroidota bacterium
TTTAACGCGCGCGACCATGCGGTTCGCGGTATTCGGAATCATATTCGTTGTTGTAGCTGCCATGGCCGGCGGATGCATGACGACGACGATCGGTTCCGGCCAGGGAGCGGTCAAGTACAGTGTCTTTGGCGGCACGGATGTGGACTCCAAGTTCGGCGAAGGATTACAGATCCATTTTCCGTGGGTGACCTTGTACAAATATGATCTTCGTGTGCAGGAGTCGCTCGAAGTGGTCAACGCCCTTTCGTCGAACGGACTTTCCATCGGTATGGACGCTTCCATCCGGTGGCGCGCGAGAGGCGATGATGTTGCCCAACTACATGTCACGTACGGAGTGGATTATTACCGGAAGCTGGTCCAGCCTGAACTCAGAAGCGCCGTGCGCGAAATCGTCGGTCAGTTCACTCCCGAGGAATTGTATTCTTCGCGCCGAACAGAGCTTCAAGAGCTAATATTCGAGCGCGTCAGAAGTGTTGTTGAGCCTGAGTTTGTGGACGTTACAGCGATTCTCATTCGTGATATTTCGCTGCCGGAGCAGATCAAGCTAGCCATCGAAAACAAGCTGAAAGAGGAGCAGGAAGCGGAACGGTACGAGTTCACGATTGTGAAGGAACGTTTGGAAGCCCAAAGGAAAGAAATTGAAGCGACGGGCGAAGCTCAATACCAGCGGATCATTACGGCCAGTCTTACGAATCAGTTCTTACGGTTCAAGGGAATCGAAGCCACAAGGCTTCTGGCAACTTCTACGAATGCTAAGACGGTCATCATTGGCGGTGGGGCAGATGGTCTTCCGCTTATCTTAGGCAACAACTGATCATTCTCGGACGAAACTCGGCATTTATGGCTTCGGAGAGATCTTTGAAATCGAATTCTGATTCTCAAACGGAATCGGATTTCTATTCGCGTGTCTGGGAAGTGGTCGATAAAATTCCGCTAGGTCGAGTGACCACGTATGGGCTTATCGCCGAGCACCTCGGTGCTCGGCGGTCGGCCCGCATGGTCGGGTGGGCGCTGAATGCGGCGTCAGGACTTCCTGTTCCTTGCCACCGGGTTGTTAATCGATTCGGTGGACTGAGCGGGAGTCTCCATTTCGGCGGCCCTTTTATTATGGAAGACTTGCTTCGCAGTGAGGGTATTGAGTTCGACGCGGATGGGTGCGTGATGATGAACCGGTTTCTCTGGAAGCCGGAGTCTTCGCTCAACTTTCAGGCGTTTCCGCGTAGGCGAGTTCGGCCAGGGCCTCCCAGAATCCCGGGAAAGAAACGGCTGTACAATCGGCGTTTCTGATAGAAACCTGGTGGTCGGCGACCAAACCGGCGATGGCGAGTGACATTGCGATCCGATGGTCTCCGCGGCTGTCTACCATACCGCCAGACAGTTTCCCACCGTTAATGATCATTCCGTCGTCGAGCTCTTCGATGTCAGCTCCGAGCGACGAGAGACCCTCTGCCAGAACGTGAATTCGGTCGGATTCTTTGTGCCGGAGTTCGCCTGCGTCGCGAATAACGGTTTTTCCTTCGGCGCAAGTGGCTGCGACGGCAAGGATCGGGAGTTCATCGATGAGGTTGGGAATGGAGTCGCCACCGAGCTCAATACCAGAGAGTTCGGAAGAAAAAACGACCAGGTCCCCGACAGCCTCACCACCCACTACGCGTTCATTCTCGATATAGATACGCGCCCCCATGGCAATCAGGACGTCCAGCAAGCCGGCTCTGGTCGGGTTGAGGCCGACTCTCGGAATACGAAGCGCGGAATCCGGAAGCACGAGAGCGGCTACGATGAAGTACGCCGCCGCCGAAAAATCTCTAGGAATGGACCACGTTCGGGCTTTGATATCCATTCCACCTTTGATCGTGATCACTCTTCGGTCGGCAAACTCAACGATATCCAACCCCAGCATTCGCTCGGTATGATCCCGAGAGCGTGCGAACTCGGTAACCGACGATTCTCCCTCTGCGTACAGCCCCGCCAGTAGCACCGCTGATTTAACCTGGGCTGAGGCGACCGGGAGTTCATAGTGAAGGCCCTTAAGAGCCCGGCCACCCGCAATTCGAATCGGCGAATGATTCTCGACGAGTTCAATCGATGCCCCCATCGCATTCAACGGGTCTCTGATGCGGCTCATATCACGCCGTGCAAGTGATGCGTCGCCCGACAGCGTCGTGGAGAAAGACTGCCCGGCAAGCATCCCGGACAGCAGTCTCATGGTCGTCCCGGAATTTCCACAGTACAGATCGGCGTCCGTGGACGTGAGTCCATGGAGCCCCTTGCCTTCGATTACCAGGATTTCGTCCTCCTCGTAAACCTCAACTCCGAGCTGCTTTAAGCAGGACAACGTCGACTGGGGGTCGTCAGACGTGGGGTAGTCGACCAGACGGGATGCACCTTCCGCAAGTGCCGAAAAGATCGCTGCCCGATGGGCGATCGATTTATCTGACGGTACATCTACGATTCCGATTACCGAACTTGCGGGTCGAACTCTGGCAATATGACTTCCGGAGTGGAGCAATGACTACCAGACCGGCGTGTCGCTAGTGGGTGACATCGGAAAATCAGAGAGGGCCCGTCGAAGCAGGTTTTGACGCTCGTCCCAGGGAAGAAACGCATACCTGAAGCCGTTCAGGGCAATTTCTCGCAATTGGGAGGCGGTAATGCCACACCGGGTATGTACACGGTAGAGTTCTTCCGTCGTACTCGTTCGACTGAATAATCTGCTATCCGTATTCACGGTCACCGGAACGCCCGCATTGACGAGTTGATTGATGGGATGAGCGGCGAAGCTCTCAACAACGTGCGTCTGCACGTTACTCGTTGGACAGAGTTCCAGCGGAATCTGGTGTTCGACAACGTAGCGCAACAGCTCTTCGTCTTGTGCTAGAGTGATCCCGTGCCCGATTCTGTGCGCTCCGCAATAGAACAGCGCCTGCCTGATCGAATCAGGGCCCCATGATTCTCCGGCGTGTACGGTGAGATTCAACAAGTGGTTACGCGCGTAATAAAATGCGCCCAGGTGCTGTTTCGGCGGGTTTCCGGCTTCGGCCCCTGCCAGATCGAACCCGACGACCCCCTGATGTCGAAATTCGACAGCGAGTTCGGCCTGTCTGAGTGAAGCACTTTCATACCGATCTCTCAATCCACAGATGATGACGGAAGTTTTAATGTCGAACTCGTGCTCGGCGGCAGCCAGTCCATCCAACACGGCATCGTTTACAGCGGCCAGCGATAGCCCTTCTTCTGTGTGCAGAATGGGTCCGTAACGCACTTCCAGGTAGCGAACATTCTCTTCGGCAAAATCTTCGGCCATCTCAAAAGCCACTCGGCGAAGCGAATCAGCGGATTGCATCAATGGAATCGTGTACCGAAACCAGGTCAGGTACTCAATTAAATCCTTTGATTCGTCGATCTTCTCCAGGGCCTGGCTCAATCCTTCGACCGAGTCTGCCGGGATTAAATCCGCCTTGTCCTGCTCAGTCGCTAGCTCGAGCATGGTTTCCAGTCGCATCGCTCCATCGAGATGGGTGTGCAATTCGGCTTTCGGCCAAGAAAAAATTTCGTCCCGTGTCAGCTGAGTCTGAACTGGCATATTATTATGAGATACATGGGATGGTTCACCGCCCTATATATTAAGGAACCGGCTCTAAATGGGATCGTAAAGCGTTGGCAAGCTGATCTGTACGATGTCGCAGGAAACGATTCTACTGATTATACTTGCACGGTTCCGCTTTCTGAAACGGCAACCGCTGACTTTGAACGTATCCTATTAATTCGATAAAGAGACCGTCATGGGTGGTATTGGAGCCCCCGAGCTCATCATCATTTTTCTGGTCGTCCTTCTCGTATTCGGGGCAAAGCGAATTCCCGAAATCGCACGTGGACTTGGAAAAGGCATTAAGGAATTCAAATCAGCTACAAAGGATATTACGAGTGAGCTGAATCTAACGGATGTCGTCAATCGGATTGACGCACCGCGTAAACCTGCACAGGGCACGACGGCTCCGAGGTCGGATAAGGCTTATCAGGCGCCAGAACCTGCAGCAAAGACTGTAGCAAAACCTGCAGATCAGACCACACCGCCGGCGACACCCGCGCAAGAGCAGGCTCCGCCCCCATCGAATCCCGATTCGGGACATGAGGCGTCAACTTAAGCGGATGAATGCGGCCC
Source organism: Bacteroidota bacterium (assembly GCA_022567305.1). Taxonomy (GTDB): domain Bacteria; phylum Bacteroidota; class Rhodothermia; order Rhodothermales; family UBA10348; genus SMXL01. Next base: position 4,163 of record JADFHF010000052.1, read on the forward strand.
CCTTTTAATTGATTCGGCAAGGGAATGCACGGAGCGACCTATGCTGAGGCGCGATGCGCCCTCGAAAACGGTGAGACCAGTTGCGAAGCGCTGGTCTCTTCTTTTTTGGATCGAATCGAAAAGAAGAATCCGGAGCTGAATGCCTTTCTGCGTGTCGATGCTGAAGCATCGCTCGACCGGGCCCGAACTTTAGATGAGGAACGAGCGCACGGGAACTATCGCGAGCTGACAGGGATGGTTGTCGGCGTAAAGGATGTCATTTGTCGAAAAGATCACCTCTTGACCTGTGGGTCCCGAATGCTATCCGAGTTCAAGTCACTCTATACCGCAACAGCGATTGAGCGCCTCGAGCAGGCTGGGGCTATCATGATCGGGGCCACCAATTGCGACGAATTTGCCATGGGTTCATCCAATGAACTCTCCCACTTTGGTCCGGTCGCCAACCCGCACGACCCTTCGCGGGTCCCGGGTGGGTCTTCGGGTGGGTCGGCCGCTGCGGTGGCATCAGGGCTCTGTCATACGGCGTTGGGAACCGACACGGGCGGATCGATTCGCCAGCCCGCGGCGTTCTGCGGTGTGGTAGGACTCAAGCCAACGTACGGACGCGTGAGTCGCTACGGATTGGTGGCCTACGCTTCTTCATTTGATTGCATTGGTCCGTTCGCAAACGGCATCAAAGACGCGTTTCGCGTTCTGAGAGTGATTTCGGGCGCGGACCCCAGAGATGCGACGAGCGCGAACGCCGAACCTCCAAAGGATTCTGACCCAGACGGAAGCTCATTGAGTGGACTTCGGGTGGGATTGCCACAGGAATTCCTCGATGAGGGTCTCGATGAAAATATTCGGGGAGCGGTCACCCAGACTGCGAACACGCTTCAATCGATGGGTGCAGAGGTCATAGATGTTTCCCTCCCGATGACGGAATATGGGATTGCAGCCTATTACGTGTTGGTTACGGCCGAAGCGTCAAGCAATCTGGCCCGGTACGATGGAGTTCGATACGGATTCCGGGCGGAAGCCGCGTCGTTGCGCGAAATGTATGAAGCGAGTCGATCCGGTGGTTTTGGTGCCGAGGTTAAGCGCAGAATCATGCTGGGCACCTATGTTCTTTCAGCAGGGTATTACGAATCCTACTATGAAAGAGCACAGAGGGTGCGGCGTCTCATCTGGAACGACTTTGACCAGGCGTTTTCGAAAGTGGATGTACTCCTGACCCCCACGACGCCCACGACTGCTTTCAAGCTCGGCGAAAAAATGGACGACCCGCTTCAAATGTATTTGAGCGATGTGTACACGGTGACGGCGAATCTGGCGGGGATCCCTGCGATTTCAATCCCGACGCGAACGGATAAGGCCGGATTACCTGTGGGAATTCAACTGCTCGCACCCGCGTTCGAAGAGGGTCGCCTTTTGCGCGTCGGCGGCGCCATAGAAAACGCCACTTCAGATTAATCGGCGCTCCGGGCAGTTCCCCGTCAGGATTTTCGGAGGTGAATTCTTCGAACGCTGTTTACATAGGCCGGATTGAAGATCCGATCGGCGTACCCTAAACTTGCGCGTCCGGGTTTGACACGCAATATCAGATGCGGTTCAGATGCATTTCAGATCATGCCCCCAAATTTTTCTACTCAGCAATCGGTCAAATAGCTTCCATGAGCATACTCGTCAATAAAGATACCCGACTACTCGTGCAGGGCTTTACCGGTAAGGAGGGTACCTTCCACTCAGAGCAAATGATCGAGTACGGCACACCGCTGATCGGCGGGGTAACCCCAGGAAAGGGGGGGCAAACCCATCTGGGGAAACCCGTGTTCAATACGGTTCGCGAAGCCGTTGAAGAAGCCGAAGCGAACACAAGCGTCATCTTCGTACCACCGGCGTTTGCTGCCGATGCCATTCTGGAAGCGGCAAACGCTGGAATTCAAGTGATCGTGTGTATTACAGAGGGAATCCCCGCCAGAGACATGGTAGAGGTGTACCACTATGTAAAGAGCGTGGACTCGACCCTCATCGGACCCAACTGTCCCGGCGTAATCACTCCCGGAGAAGCCAAGGTAGGTATCATGCCCGGTATGATCTTTTCGTCGGGCCCAGTAGGTGTAGTATCTCGTTCAGGCACATTGACGTACGAAGCAGTGGACCAATTAACCCGTCACGGCCTGGGGCAGAGCACCGCCGTCGGAATTGGAGGTGATCCAATTATCGGATCTCGATTCATCGACATCTTAAGAATGTTCGAAGCGGATGATGAGACGGAGTCCGTCGTTCTGATCGGAGAAATCGGAGGTACCGCGGAAGAGGAAGCCGCTGGCTACATAAAGGACGAGATGGGAAAGCCGGTGTTTGCATTTATTGCCGGTCGAACCGCGCCTCCTGGCAGGAGAATGGGCCATGCCGGGGCTATTATTTCGGGCGGCAAGGGAACGGCAGAGGATAAGTTTTCGGCGCTGGAAGACGCAGGTGCGACCATCATTCTCAATCCGGCAGCAATCGGAAAGTCGGTAGCAGACCACGCCGGAGTCTGAACGAAAGACCAAAATGAATATTCGAGAGGCCAGCTTTATTACCGGCGCCGTCTCTTCGGATGGTATGCCCACAGACGGTAAGTCGGAGATTGCTTTCGTAGGCCGGTCGAACGTTGGCAAGAGTTCGCTCATCAATATGCTTCTCGGGCGAAAAAGCCTTGCCAGAACGAGCCGTACCCCGGGGAAAACTCAGGAAATTAATTTCTTTCTGGTGAACCGGTCCATGTACTTCGTGGACCTGCCCGGATTCGGCTACGCACGCGCGTCCAAACGAAGTCGGGCAATGTGGCAGAAAATGATTGGCAACTACGTGTTGGAGAGAGAGCCGTTAAAAATCGTTTTTCAGCTCATTGATAGTCGACATTCACCGACAGACCTGGATCGGGAAGTCATGCTCCTGCTGAAAGAGAGCCCGGCGGCACGGATCATACTCCTGACAAAGGGAGATAAACTATCGGGGAATCAGAGGGCCAAATCGGTGGATCGTACGCTCGAGATATTGAACAGCTATCACACGGAGATTCCCGTCATTCTGACGTCGTCAAAAACGGCGCGGGGCAAAAAGGAAACACTGAAATGGGTACACACGCTCGCGTAATCGAAGTACGTAGCCGATCCGTCCGTAGAATTTCTCCAGATTCTCTTTTAATCCGGTTTTATCAAAATTTCGTCGGCGGTACGTTGCGTACTCTCACACTCGTGATTCAACCCTTTTATTTGCACCCGTGAACCGCTCGTCCATTCCACGCATCCTCGTTACAGATTCCATCCACCCTATCTGTGTGGAGCTTCTAGAAACGGCGGGTTTTGAAGCCCAAATGGCCACGGGTAAGACGCACGACGAGTTGCTTGCATTGGCTCCTTGGGCCCACGCATGGATCATTCGAAGCGGTACGACGATTTCCAGCGACCTGATCGACGCGGCTCCTTTACTTCGTGTTATCGGGCGAGCCGGTGTCGGTGTTGACAACGTGGATCTGGATGCCGCCACCGTTCGAGGGATACTCGTAATTAATTCGCCGGAAGGCAATACCATCTCGACTGCCGAGCACACGGTTGCCATGCTTCTTGCGCTGTCACGAAAAATCGTAGCCGCTAGCAGCTCGCTCAAGGGTGGCGAATGGAAACGAAAAGAGTTCACGGGTATTGAGCTCTACGAAAAAACGCTGGGTGTGATCGGTGTTGGAAAGATTGGCAGAGCCGTCGCCGCTCGAATGGCAGGATTTGAAATGCGAATGATCGGCTGCGATCCGGTACTCTCCAGCGAGGTAGCCACTTCGTTGGGAATCGAACTCATGTCGTTGGATGATCTTCTGGCAGAGTCAGACTTTATCACGATACACACGCCCATCAATGATTCGACCCGCGGTCTGCTCAATGATAAGACGTTTTCAAAATGCCGGGACGGCGTAGGCATTGTTAATTGTGCTCGCGGTGGAATCGTCGACGAAAATGCGTTGCTGAGGGCGTTGACCCAAGGGAAGGTGGGCGGTGCTGCATTGGACGTGTATACGGAAGAGCCCCCACCGGCAGGCCCCGAGACACCCATCCATAGGCTGATCAATCATCCATTGGTCGTGGCTACCCCGCATATAGCGGCTTCGACCGAAGAAGCGCAAGAGAAAGTGGCTCGGCACGTGACCGAGCAAGTCATTCGAGCGCTAAACGATGAAACGGTGCAGACGTCGGTCAATGCACTGGCCATTCGAATGGCTTCACAGCCCGAGGTAAGACCATATGTGAATCTCGGCGAGAAGTTGGGAAAGTTCGCGCAACAGATGACCGACAGTCACATTGGTCGCATTCGCGTTGGGTGTCGGGGTGAAATCCCAAAACGACACGCCGAAGTGATCGAAGTAGCCGTTCTGAAAGGAATTCTGTCCGGTCTGTCGACCCGCCCCGTGAATTTGATCAATGCACCTATTCTGGCAGAGGACATCGGATTAAAATCTGGGGTAGAAACCCATCCGGTTGAAGACGGCTTTGTAAATCGAATCGATGTAGATATAGACAGCCGTGATTTCCCGGTTTCCGTGTCAGGCTCACTTTTTGGAGACCGTGAACCACACATCGTTCGCATCCAGGGATTTCGAATGGACGTACGACCCACGGGAAGCATCTTACTGTACAGAAATATAGACAAACCAGGGATGTTGGCTCGTGTGGGGGCGATTTTGGCCGAAGAAGGGATAAATATCGCAGCGCTGGCTCTTGGAAGACAGGAGCCCGGGACGGAAGCTTTGACGGCGATCAGCGTCGACGAGTTCATTCCAGAAAGGGTTTTGGATCTGATTTCGGCCCTGGAGGGTGTGTCTTCCGTGCGCCCCATTCGGCTTTAGGGGCACGTGGAGATCACGGTAAAACGGCGTGCCCTGTTGCTATTTGGGACCAGATTCGCTTGACAAACGAGTAACCCCCCTCTATATTTGCACTCGAATTTTGGATGTCATAGTACGTTCACAGCAGACTAACGCTTTTGGAAGAAGGCTACAGCTTTTCCAACCCCACCTTTCAAGTTATCCCTGAAATCAGTCGCGAGCGGTTTATCCGTTTGTGGCTCTTCCCTTTGGATATGTGCCGAGGACAGGAAGTGAATGGGAATATTGAGATGTATTCTTCTCTCGGTGGGCGTTAACCATCTTGTCTGTGGATGCTACGGCATCAAAGATATTCGTGTTTAGACGCGACTTTTTAGCGTGCTACGGTTTCGTAGCGCATTCAATTATTAGCCACACATCATATCACACAAGGAGGCAGCATATGTTACGCAAATGGGGCATGATCGCACTCATGATGCTAGCTACGCCCGTCCTAGTTTTTGCCCAGAACACGGGTAAGCTCGCTGGATTGGTAACTGACGGCGACACTGGAGACCCACTCCCAGGTGCCACCGTCCTCGTAGTCGGCACCCAGTTGGGTTCGATCACCGACGTCGATGGTAATTACTTTATCATCGGTGTTCCGGTCGGTAACTACGACGTACAAGCTTCTTTCGTCGGTTACCAGAACCATATCGTTCAAGGCGTAGATGTATCGACTGGGTATACCCAGGAGGTCAACTTCATTCTTTCCCCCGGCGTGGAACTCGACGAAATCATCATTGAATATGAGCGGCCGCTCATTCAGAAGGACGCCATCGGTGCTCCAAAGATTGTTACGGCCGAGGAGATTGTGAATTTGCCGGTTCGCGGTACGGCCAACATCGCAAAGATTCAGGCTGGCGTTGTCAGTCAGGAAGGATCTGGTACGTTGAATATCCGAGGCGGCCGAGGCGAGGAGGTTACCTTTTACATAGACGGTATCAAGGTCTTCGGATCGGCTGGTGTACCGCAATCAGCGGTTCAGGAACAGGAGATGCTGATCGGTAGCATCAGTGCTCGCTACGGCGACGCGATGTCCGGTATTATCAACATCACCACCAAGTCGGGATCAACCAAATTCTTTGGTTCCTTCGAGGGAATTACCTCTGAGTCACTCGATGACTGGGGCTACAACCTCATTTCGGGTGCCATTGGTGGTCCAATTGGCAGTGATAAGCTGAATTTCTTCCTTTCGGCTGAATATTTGGATCGGGACGACGACAATCCGAGTTCCTTTGGCGAACTCTATGTCTCTGACGACGTGCTCAGCGATCTGCGTGCATTTCCAACGGTGTTTGGTGCAACTGACGCCGAGGGCAACGATGTTTTTCTAAAAATTCCTGCCTCGTTGGCTGACGGTGCTACGATGACCGTAGACGATGAAGGCGTTCCGGTCACGGATGGCGGTAATATCACGTTTAGTGATGGGACGACGATTCCTATAGGAAGTGCCGTATCGTTCGGGAATCTCAGGCCCCAGTTGGCTGCGGAGCTCATCAACGATGAATACTCGGTGAGAAGGCTGAAACGCAAGAACGCGTCGAACAACCTTCGCCTGGCCGGTAACTTCACGGTGCAAGTTCTCAGCAACGCTCGCCTTCGCGTAGGTGGCCGCTATAACGCAGATGAAGGAGATACCGGTGTTCAGTCCGGCACGCGGTTTACCTCCACTGGAAGCCGTCGTGTGGTCTTCGCACCGGAAATGGCTGATTTCTTCACGAGAGACGACGTACAGCTCTTTGGTACATGGACGCACTATCTTTCCAACAATACGTTTTACCAGCTCCAGATTGACTGGTCAGATCGTGTGGGAGAGACATACGATCCACGTTTCGGAACCGGATTCGAGGACTTCTTCAACTACGGAGACCTCGACCACCCCGAGTTTTTAACGCTGAGTGGTTACAAGAATCTAGCGTTGGAAGAAGACCCCATCCGTGTAGACGCCCTGGACAATCCGACGCTGATTCCGACGTACAACAACACGTACGATGACGGGTCCGGCCCGTCCGGTCGTGATGAGGTGGTCGCAACCATGCTCCAGATACCGGGTGGTCGTTTCAATACGTATTCGAAGTTCCACAACAACCAGTTCAGGTTCACGGCCTCTGCGACGACGCAGGTTGGTCTTCACCAACTGGAGTTCGGCGGTGAATACGAGACGCGTACACAGCGTAGTTGGAGCACACGTGCAGACCTTTATGCGAGGTACGCTGCAGACGCCGACGGGCCTGAGCAGATTTCGGCTACTGACCCGGATCTCCCGGCAGCTGGATTTTCGTCGTATGACCAGATTCCTAACTGGTTGCTCCAGTCTCTTGGGACTTTCAACACGGGTTATGACATCCGAGGAGAAAACGAGGTCGACTCCGAAGACTTCGAGTGCTACTTGGATCGTGTGAACGACAAAACGAAGCCGCTTGAGTGCTTCAATCAAATCCCATACGAGCCGATTTATTACGGCGGTTATATTCAGGACAAGATTGAGTTCCGCGACATCGTTTTAAACCTCGGTCTACGTGTTGATGTTTTCGACAACAACACGCGGGTTCTCATCGACAAATTCTCGCGTCGCCCAGTCGTGCGCGTCCGTGACGGCGGTAGCCATCCAGCGAACATGGGTTCGGATTTCGCGATCTATTTCTCAGGCGACGACGTCGTTGGCTACCGCGACCTGAACGGCGGTTTCTTTGATGAACTCGGGGCTGCTGCAAACCCGGGCGACATCATTTTGTCCGGAAAGCCGACCCAGACGGAGGGCGATATCACGGAGGCCATGTTTACGGATTATGATCCGGAAGTCAACGTCATGCCGCGTATTGGTGTGAGTTTCCCGGTCACCGACCAGGCATTGTTCTTCGCCAGCTTCGGCGTGGTAACGCAGCGTCCAACCGGTCGTAATTTCGAGGATCTCGCAGGATTCTCTGGTACGGGTGGAATCAGCAATACCGCTCTCGTGCCGGAGAAAACCACGGCCTACGAACTCGGGTTCCGCCAGCGTGTTGGCGCCCGGGCTGCGTTCACGATCTCTGGTTTCTTTAAGCAGATCGAGAACAAGCTTCAGCTTCGTGAGATTCGCGGTGCTTCGCCAAGTGTTTACAGCTCTTTCGAGAACGTAGACTTTGGAACGGTAAAGGGTGTTGAGTTTGGATTCGACCTTCGCAGGACCGGCGGCTTCTCGGCAAATGTCAACTATACACTGGCCTTCGCAGACGGCACGGGTTCAGGCGATCGTACGACAAGCACGATTGTTTGGGTCGACGAAACGCCGCCAAACTTCATCAGTGCTCTTGACTTCGATCAGCGCCACAAGCTGAACGCGTCTTTTGACTATCGCTTTGGACAGGGCGAGGGTCCAACGATTGCAGGTACCAAGCTGCTGCAAAATTTCGGATTCAACGTTCTGTTCACAGCTGGAAGCGGATTCCCTTTTACAGCGGTTGAGGAGCCATTTAACCTGGCTGGTGCGGCTCGTGCCGCCAACCCACGCGGCGTCATCAATGGCGACCGTATGCCGGGTAACACCAGAATCGACATTCGTTTCGATCGACGATTCAGAATAGGCCAGGGTACATCACTCTCTGCCTTCATCTGGATTCAGAACCTGCTGGATGAGAAGAATACCAACAACGTTTGGAGATTTACAGGTCTTCCAGACAATGATGGATTCCTCGCTACGGCTCAAGGAGCTCGTTTCCTCGCGGACAAACCCGTAGGAGCTGAGAAGATTTATCGACATCGGAATCGCCCACTCGATTGGGTTGGATTCCCCCGGCTTACCCGAGTCGGTGTACGTGTTGACTTCTAAGCACATTAATGTGTCAAAAACCGGTCCAGCAACTGTGCTGGACCGGCTGACCGATACGCGTTTGGAATTCAGTTTTTAACCATAGAAGACGTAGTTACAGTACTATGCGATACTTTAAGAAACTCAGCTTGCTTGTTATACTCGGTGTGTTTCTCTTTGGAGAAACACCGACGGTACAAGCACAGGCTACCAGTACGTGTCCGCGTTCGTTGGGTGAGCAGTTCCTCGACGTCAACAACGTTCGTGCACGAATCGTTAATACGGGAGGCCTGTTCTACAGAGGAGAGCCTCACGTGTATGAAGTTCCCAAAGGGAGCGGCTCGAATGCGATCTTCGCATCGGGTATTTGGCTCGCCGGTCAGGTTGGCGGACAGCTCAGAGCATCTGCTTCCCGATATGGAGAATGGGAATTGTGGGCGGGCCCACTGGATGATACAGGCAACCCTCCCGTAGACTGCGTGGTCTTCGACCGCGTATATAAGGTCAGTCGCGACAACGTGGCCGACTACGAAGCTACCGGTAGTGCGATTCCAGACCTTGCGGACTGGCCAACGGGTCTCGGCGCTCCCACCGTGGACGCCGACGGGAATAAGATCAATCTGCTGGATCAGCCTCTGGCCAGTCGTATCGGTCGGGTGATCGATCTCGGCGCCGGTGAGCGCCCGGACATTCTGGGTGATATGTCGGTCTGGATGGTTATGAACGACCGGGGTAACATCCATAACTCAACAGACGCACCTCCAATTGGTATTGAAGTACACTTGAACGCATTTGCTTTCAACACGGCTGGTGCTCTGGGTGATGCGACGTTTTACAAGTACAACATCTTTTACAAGGGTGATGTACCTCTGACGGAAACGTATATGGGCATCTTTTCCGATCCCGATCTGGGCGACTTTGATGACGACTGGATTGGATCGGATACCACCCTCGGGGTGGGCTTTGTATACAATGCCGACAACGAGGATGGTGGTGGTGAAGGCTACGGCACGCCTCCACCGGCTGCCGGGTACGATTTTTTCCAGGGGCCGATTGTTCCGGCCGTAGGAGATACCGCTTTTGTGAGTGGAGTCGCCGTTCCGGACTTCAAGAACCTGGGTATGACGTCGTTCATTTTCTACAACAACGGTGGTGGTGTCACGGAAGACCCGACGACGGGTCCTCACTACTACGGCTACATGAAGGCTGAATGGAAAGACGGTCAGAAATTCACCTTTGGTGGTAATGGCCGTGACTTCTCCGAAGACCCGACCAATTTCGTGTTTCCGGGCGACCCGTCGACGAACCAGTTCTGGTCGGAACGTAACTCCGATAACCTGGGAACTTCCATCGAGCCTGGAGACCGTCGATTTGTACTCTCAACGGGTCCATTCACGATTAATCCCGGCGACGAGCAGGAGATTATCTTTGGACTCATCTTTGCAAAGGGGGATGACAATTTTGATTCGGTCAGGGCTCTACGCGAGGCCGATGCGCTCGCTCAGTCTGCGTTTGACGTGAACTTCCAGTTGGCACAGCCTCCGAATGCTCCAGATGTCACCGTGACTGAATTGAATCATCAGATCATTCTCGAATGGACCAACCGAGCTGATCGTTCGAATAACTATCTCGAATCATATTCGGAGGAGGATCCATTTGCTCCGCCCGAAGACCAAAATTATGACTTCGAGGGATACAAGATCTATCAGTTTACAGAAGTAGCGGACCAAATCGGAAAAGTTATTGCGACCTATGACATCATTAATGACGTTACGGAAGTAATCGACGGTATTCCGTTCAAGCCCACGTTTGTGGTAGCTAGGGGGACAGATAGTGGGATTGTGAAATTCCACTCCATTTCCAGTCTCATTAACTATCAGACGTATTACTTCGGTGTTCAGGCTTACGCCTTCAATGAGCCGTCATTCCCGAAGATATATCCGAGCCCTATCGCTCGTGTAACGGTTATACCAAAGCCTTCCACCGACATTCTTTCGGATGAGGCTAGCGACGCTGCGTTGTTATTCTTAGGTTTTGACGAGGCAGACTTTCAAGGAGATGATACAGGTAATGTTGGTCAGGGTCTGGTTTGGGCCGACATCATCAATCCTGCTCTCATCAAGAAGGACGCCACATACCGAACTCACTTCTACGAAGCAGAATTCGCGGGCAAACGCTCAACGGCTGCCAACGTAGATGTTGGCGAAAGTGACGACGTTAAAGCCGGTAATAACCGGGTTGCGCCAAAGCAGTCTGCGATGGCGACGACTTACGACGTCTCCCGGACAGATGACAGCGGAACAGAGACGGTCTTTGATGGATCGGCTGCGGACTTTCCTCCGCCGCAGATTCCAAACATTGTTGTTTTGGATGGTCTTCAGTTCAGCATAACCGGTCCCGAGCCGGACTTCGCTGACTTCCTGGTGATACAGAACTCGGCTGGTCCTACACTGTCCAGTGCCGCAGTCGGCTTCCAGGGGTATCCTAACTCTCTTGGGAATCCAGGAGACGGTGGAACACAGCAGGCAGGTCCTCAGGGAGGTCGTTGGGCAATAGGCACCGGTAGCATTGACCTCGGTGGCTCTTATGCCGCCTTTGTGACTCGGTCCGTGCTTAACCGTGGCGGATGGGATCCAGTCGTACCTTTCGATTTTGAGATGCGGTTTACGGGCACAAGTCTCGCTTACGAGTGGTTCACTGCCGCAGAGGAAATTGGGCCCGTACCGTTACCATTCGAAATGTGGAATATTGGTATCGCTACGCCAGACGATCCGAGCGATGACTACCGTATGATTATCGCTCCGCTCGACGATGGTGGTGATTTTAGGGTATGGGATCTACAGGTGAGAGACCACCCGGGATCAGGTGGTGATAACGACCCATTCACAGACCGGTTTTATATCTACAATCCGACAGATCGGACACCAGGATCGGTTGGATACGATACATGGGCGGCTCAATCAATCGAAGAGAACACCGGGAACAATGAGCACTGGGGCAACGAGGTGATGGGTCGTCTGGTATTCTGGAACTGGAACGGCGGAAGCGTAGATAATTATTTAGCCGCCGGCTGTGACGAAGACGCTTACGATACCGCTTGTGGGGACGGTTTTATGCTAGGCTCACCGCGTCCAGAAGACGGTACGATTTTTCGACTGATCACGTTGAAGCCGAACCAACCGGGCGATTCGTTCACGTTCTCGACGACGGAGGGAGAAATCTCCTACGGTGTTGAGGCTGCTTCGCTCGCTACGAAGCAGGAACGCCTGGATCTGATTGGAATCGTTCCGAACCCTTACAAAGGTTCTTCGGCCTACGAGCGCAGTCAGCTGATTGACGAAGTTCGATTCACGGGTATGCCAGTAGAAGAAACAATCATTAACGTCTTCACTCTGAACGGCAGCTTGATCAAGACGATCTTTAAACCTGAAGGCGTTCGCAATCAGGCCTGGAATCTGACCACAGATAACAGCCTTCCCCTTGCGAGCGGCATGTACTTGATTCACATTGACGTTAAAGAGGTTGGATCAAAGGTGATTAAGTTTGCTGTGATCAAGAAGCGCGTTCAGTTAAACACCTTCTAACGGAGCTAATGTCATGAAGACAACAGTTCTACATACTATTAGCACGAATACAAGGAGGATTTATCCTATGTACGGTATCATGGAGAAAGCAAAATATGTGCCGATTGGCTTAATGTTGTTTTGCCTCGTAGTCCTGACCGCTCCTGCTGCAATCGCACAGGATGTTGGATCAGGCGGTGGATCACTTGGAGAGTCCGGCGAGCGTACCGGAACCGCTGGTGCCACGGAACTTCTCGTTCCCTTAACCGCTCGCTCGACGGCACTTGGAAGTGCGACAGCAAGTGGATTGACGGGTATGGGAGGGCTGGAAGCGCTTTTCGCGAATCCCGCAGGCCTGGCGCTCAATACGGGGACGGAGGCTATGTTCAGTCGGCTCGAATACGTTGCAAATATTGGTGTTAATTACGTGGGTATTGCCCAGACGATTAGCCCCAGTAGCAGCATCGCGTTGACGATCGCATCTTGGGATTTTGGAAACGATCTGTTTAAGCAAACAGAAGTCGTTCCGGAAATTTCAAATGTAACGTTCGACGTTTCATACGTAACTGCAGGACTCACGTACGCTAAACAGCTTACGGACAGAATCTCTGCAGGAACCACGATTAAAATCATAAGCGAGAGCATAGACGACGTTTCTGCATCGACGTTTGCATTTGACGCTGGAATGACCTACGTAGTGGGCGAATCCGGATTGAGAATGGGCGTCGCTCTGAAGAACGTAGGTACGGAGCTTCAGTACTCTGGTAATGGTCTTATCAGACAAGCTCGCGTAGGCGACCAGGAACCAACCGCTAACAATAACGCACTTGCGTTTGAGGCGGAAGGCGTTCAGCTGCCTACGCTGCTTAATTTCGGCGCTGCATACTCAAGGAATCTTGGGGCCGCAAGCGTTGTCACGTTCCTCGGTAACTTCCGTTCGAATTCCTCCGATCAGGATCAGTACTCACTTGCAGTGGAATACGGTTTCCAGGACCTCTTCTATCTCAGAGGCGGCTACCAAATGACCGAAGACCGGGACAAGACGATGTACACAGGAGCGAGCTACGGAGCTGGCCTGGCGCTTGATTTCGGGGATACGCACGTGAAGATCGACTACGCGATCGTTCCGGTAGATTTCTTTAGCGATAACCTGCAGTACTTTACAGTAACGGTTGGTCTATAGGCGAGAAGTCTTTACCCAGTGTAGAGATGAAAGGGGCGGTGCTGATTCAATCAGCACCGCCCCTTCTCTGTTACCAAGATCTCGTCTGGAATCCTCGTTACCACGTCCTTCCTACTGAAGCCTGATCAACGGGTACGCCGGAGTGATTCTTTCTCTGGCGCCTTCCGACCGTCGGAAGTAGTAGATACCGGGTGTCAGATCGCTCATATCAAGATGGGTTCGGTGAGAACCTGCATAAAGCCCAATGATCTCGGCCGAATGCACCTTTTGTCCTAGTAGGTTAAAGAGCTCAATGCAAACCCTGCCCCTCCAACAGATGTACGGTTTGATTGGTCGGCACGTCCACCTACGATTCCACAAGACCGCTTGGCCAAAACACCTGAATTTCATCAATGAGTGTTGCCGTACCGACACCGACGTGCACGGGTCGAATACTCTGAGACAGAAAGCCGACACCGTCATTATGCCGGTATAACGTGTCTTGTTCGGTAACGAGTCAAATCGTCCACCAAATCCGCTACGAATGGATATCGTGCCTTCCAGATCAATTTTTATCCAGTTCAAGGTCGAACTGACGTTTTCGTAAAGGTACGGCCAGGGATCGTCGGAATTAACGATACGGGATCGCTGGTGATTGGCAACAATCAAATCCAGATCTCTGTCGTCGTAGTCGAACACAACAAACGCTCTAGCCTCGGCCGTGCCATTTGTACCCGCAAGGTTGGATTCGCTCGAGAACGATACCGCGCCCGTATTGGAAAGCGAGTTGATGAACAGGCGGTTCTCAAACGCGGGCTGCAGAAGAAATCCATTCGCGCCGTAGAGATCCAGATCGCCATCTATGTCGTAATCAGCCACCGAAACGCCATTGAGACCCGCAAGATCACCTAAGCCTGCTTCCGTGGTCTTTAACACAAACGACTGTGCTGACGCGTTACCGCAAGTGTTAGCGCATGAACGAGAAGACTCGCGACCAATGTCGATTTTGGACTGTAGCGTACGATTGATGATCTCACGTTAGAGGGGGGATCATTGACTGGTACGTCGTCGGTGTGATAAACGTGGGCGTTAAGATCAGGATTCAAAGGTAAAAAACGAACCCTAACGAGCACTCGGACCCTGCCTCTTCTTATTAAAAAAGGCCTGGAGTAACTCTGCGGAAGCCTCCGCTTCGACACCCGATATCGTCTCTACCCGGTGATTGAGTCTACCATCTCCGGGAAGGTCGTACAGCGAACCGGCCGCACCTGCCTTTTCGTCCAGTGCCCCGAATACAACACGATCCAGTCTTGCCAGGATCAGCGATCCTGCACACATTGGACAGGGCTCAAGTGTGACATAGAGCGTGCATCCTTT